>NZ_JANBZY010000006.1:0-307213 GCF_024261425.1 Sphingobacterium sp. LZ11T8
TCTGGAGTTCGTTGGTGGAGAATCCCTTTTTTGTGCAACTCATCAGGAACATCGTTTTGTACCACACCAGAAACGGCAGCTTGGAGCTCTCCATGATCGTACCGCTGCGCAACGAGGTGCGGAAACGGCAACCTTTGCATTCATAACTCCATTTACCCTGTAACCAATAATGGGAAGTGCCCCCGCATCGCTTGCAGACAACCCCTTCCTTATCACGCTGCTCCTTGAAATGCAAACGACAATCTTCCTCCGAACCGAAATGAGCCGTAAAACTGAATATGTTCATAATCCCTGCTTTTTGAGCGCTAATATACTAAAAATATTAGGTGTGTTTGCGGAGAATCAGAAAATATTAATCAGAAAGTACGGGCTACATTTGCAGGCAATGTTCATGCTCTTGGCGATGTTGGTCTGCGCCGTGGTACTGACCTCGTGTGAAAAAGACGACCTCGACATACAACAAAATTACCTGTTTGAGGTACAGGTAATGCCTGTTCCAAAGGATGTGTCAAATGGTCAAACCGTAGAAATAAGGGTAACGATACAGCGAAGCGGAAATTTCAGTGATGCAAGTTACTACATCCGCTATTTCCAGTTTGACGGACAGGGAGCATTGCGCTATTACAGTGAACCGCCGTATATGCCCAATGACGTGTACCTGTTGCCACAGACACAATTTAGGTTGTATTACACCTCGCAATCCACCGTATCACAGGCGTTTGATATTTGGATTTCGGACAACTTCGGGAACGAAAAGCAAATAAGTTTCCAGTTTAACAGCCGTGATTAAAGACAGAAAAAACCTGCACGTTGGGCAGTTTTTTTTCATTTTTAAGCCTGCCATTCGGTGCTTTTTCGTAAATTCAAAGTGTCGAATTATAATAGCTATCGTTATGGGTGCATCACTGGTTTTAGGCATAATAGCACTGGTTTTGGGATTAGGTCTCCGTTACTGGATTAACCGCAGGAAGTTTTACAGGCGTAGCCCGACCGGAGCGGAAGGCTTTTCATCCTATGAAAAGTCGGTTATTATTAAAACTTCTGAACGTTTGGGCAAATGGATAGCTTATGCTTTGATTATATTCGGTGTGCTGTTCTTGTGGAGTTATTCGAGACAGAAAAAGGCAAAAGAAAAAGCATCCCAAAACACGGAGATACAGAACCCACGATAAGTAACGATATTTAGTTTTAGGGAACGGTACAGGTCTTTACGGTCTGTACCGTTTTTCTTTTACAATCTTCCCATGTTAAACCCAAATTGAAAAGGCGGATGGCTGTTGTATAAGAAAATCCACATTGTTATCTTTGCTATTAGAAAATATAAAAATCTTAAAGTGTTTTTGCTTTAAGTCTCGACATTTAAAACTGGTAATTTTAAACAATTCTCCGAGACAAATAAGTAAGAACGCTCATGCTATGGCGTGGGCGCTCGCTTATTCGGAGAGAGGCGTACCAGTGCCTTAATGTCGATAAGTGTAGTTGCCTACGCTTTTTTATTGCAGGTCGCTACTTTTAAAAACAGATATTATGGTTACTGGAAAAGAAAACAAAAAAAAAGTCTGTGTAGCGGTCATAGATAGCCATGCACATCTTCGGGAGATGCCCGTAAAGCAACTTGAAAATTCGGGCTATACAGTATTGTTCCAAACAGGTAACGGGCAGGATGCCCTACAAAAACTAAAAGAGAATAACAGATTACCCGATGTCTGTCTCATTGAGGAAGATTTTGCCACGGCTAAACTTTTACTCGAAAAGCATCCCGATTTGAAAGTCCTAATTTCCAGTACGGAAGACGACACCGAAAGCGTAACGGATATGCTAAAGGCAGGTGTTTCGGGATATATTCTGAAATTTGCAGACCCCGATGAAATGCTAACCGCCGTTAAAGCATTGAGCGAAAACAAAAAATATTTCAGTGTTGGGATTAGTGGGATAGCAATGGAATATTTTAAAAATCAATCACAATCTTAGGTTTCTTTGCTAATCAAAACTTCTAATTTTATATTCTATTGTTTTCCGCAAGTTTCCTATAATGTTCTCCCAATGCTGTCAATTTGCAAGATTTACTTTCCATTGCGACATTCCACATATGTTGAGCGCCTACTGGTTTAAGTAAATTAAGTCTATTATATTTTTGTAGAACAGCAAATATCTTGGTGTTTTCTTCAATTGGGTCGGGCATACCTTTATCTCGTCCTTTCATTTCCGGTTCAAAGGAAGGGTCAAGATTAAATTCAAATCCGGCTACGGGAAATAAATCTTTTATCATTCGTAAGTCGTCCAATTCTATTGAGGGTGACGCTTTTCTTAAAGATATAAAGTTCCGTACATTTGTTTTGAAGATAGGTCGTTGCTCCCATGCCCCCAAGGATTGGTCAATATGAGCATAAACACTTCCTGGCGTTATATCTCCTAAAATATTAGAGGCACTACCGTTTAGGGCGTCAACTAATAATGTTGTAAAAACGCCACTACCGTTTTGTTCTGATGCATATTGGTCGGAGGTTGAGGCTGTTAAAATAGTTATTCCCTCATTAATTAAAGCACTATCTTTTATATTAGGTGGATTTCCGGCAATACCCGAATGACAACTATCTAATATAATAACTTTGTTGGTTGCTGGTGAATCGTTAGCTAAAACTAAAATATCGTTTAAAGAAACTCCATCATCACCTCTTTTTGCATCACTTCCTAACAAATAGCCACCTGTTGTTTCAATATGCCCATGACCAGCAAAATAAAGCAAGGCTACTTCTGATTTAGTGTTAAACAGCTGGCTAATAGCATCTTTAAGCTGACCTCTATCAAGGGATTCTCTCTCATTTGAAGCTGTGAGCAATTTACAATCAAAGTTTACTGAGCCATCAAAATTTCTTTCTAAAATGCCTTTGACTGAGTAGGCATCATTAACACAACCATATAAATCGCCTCCATTTGGATAGTGATTTATTCCGATAATTAATGCAATTTTCATTATAAGGAATCAATGAAATTTTTAATATTGTCCCAAGTCCAAACTTTCGTAGTTATACCTGCGATTTCGGTTCGGTCATTTGAGTACGCCCAAACCCCAAGAATTTTTTTTCTCTCTTCCTTAGCACATTGAATTTCCCACTTTTGTCCTGATGACGATAAAGAATTCTTGCTAACTAAAACAATTATACCATCGGAACGTCTAATTCTCGTTCTAACTCTGGATTTCCAATCTTCACTATAAGGTTCTTTCACAGACATATCAATATATTCGAAAGGTGAATGTGTTAAAAGAGATTGTCCTTTCAAAAAATCTCTTTGTGTTTTGTCTTCAATAGCAAATGCGATAAATACAACTTTCTTCATAAATGACTAATTTTTTTATAACACTCCATTTTTTAAAAATAGCGAGATTAGCTTGTGGCTTACACTATGGTTTATTTTACAACAAATTTAATAAATAAAAACGTCCTCTCCGTCTCTAATTCGAACTAATTTATAATCTTATGGTTTCTTTGCTACTTTCTTTTCCGTCTCAACTCATGAAAGAAAGTAGGCTATGCTCTATACAACCTATTTGGAAAATGCAGGTAAGAAACTGCGGAGCGGAAGCATTTAACAAAGGGGTTGTTCCGCTTTCCGCAAAAAGACGGTCCCGACCATCGAAAGGATCTATCTTTTTGCCCACCGGATTTTAATAAAAATGGGAACGGCGCACCGTTCCCGAAAATTCAAGAATTATAAAATACATGACCGCTATCGCTCCAATAGTCACCGCTAAACAGGTCACGGGCATAAGCCTCATAATCGAAGTACGTTTTTGCAAATTCGGGCAAGTCCATTTGCTCTACCTGTTCATAGGCAAAATCTTCCTCGTCCTTGTATTCCCCTATATAGTCATCGTCAAAGTCGCTCATTAGGTCGTCAATATCCCCCTCGGACAACTTACGGTGTCCATTGTCACACCATATTAGAAATGCCTCTTTTCGGGTTTCGTCCATATCTTCCAAAGCCTCCAAAACCTCAAATATGCTATCGCTTATCCAACATTCGCCGATTAAGCCGTTTGGGATGTTCTCGTAATCTTGAAACATAAATTCGGGGTCTTCCTCGTCATCGTGCAACTCCCTGCAAGCGTCGTAAAATTCGTCTTTGTCCGCATAGTCGGATAGCGTTAGCCATTCCCCGAAGATTGAACCGTCATTATATTTTGCGTATGTGCCGACATATACCCTTGCTTCCGATGTGTTTATTTGATGTGTCATTTCTTTACTGTTTTGAATTAATTTTTTTGATTTATTCGGCAATGAGAGGTGGTGCTGTTGTTTTGTTTCAATACCATTTCCAATGCTTATATTCCTCATGCCTGACATTTTTTTTATTCGTGTAAAGAGCCGGAGTATGCTGTGTTTCGTTTCGAGAGCAGTTTAGGTTAGTGTTTAGGATGCACAAGGTTTTGGAAAACAAATACTACCCAACGGGTGGAGATTTTTTTTCAAACTTGCATGACCTTTTGCCTCCGTTAAGAACACGTCCAACCTTTGCTCCATGAAACGTGAACAACAGGCATACCCGCTTTTTAGGTATAACCAAACGTGGAAGAAATGGGGATAGCATTGCCGAAATGGTTCTAAACAGGCAGACTATGCCAAATAATTCAACCCAAAGACACAATCCAATATCCACTCCATCAGTATGATAAGTTTGTCTGTGCGGATTAATCCGTGTGGTTAACAGGCAAAAAACAGTTGAAGATGGATAAAGAAAAAGCGAACGATTTAACACCCGAAAGAGTTGTACAAATCTTGAAAAAGAAAGGAACAGAGGTCAATTTAGAGGAAGCAAAAACCATCTTGGAGTTTGTCAAGAAGATAGCTGACATTGCAGTTAACCAGTATCTAAGAGGAAAACTATAACCTAATGAACAAGGAAAACTGTTGTGATGAGAAAGGCAGATTTATACATACGTGTATCGACAGACGAGCAAGCGGACAAGGGATATTCGCAACGTGACCAAGAAGACCGATTAAGAAAATATTGTGAGATAAAAGGTATTTCGGTAAGGGATGTGTACATAGAAGACCATTCGGCAAAATCTTTCAAACGTCCAGAGTGGCAGAAATATTTATCCAACCTGCGTAAAACAAAAAACAACAAAGCGGGGTCGATAATATTATTTACCAAATGGGATAGGTTCAGTAGAAATGCAGGAGATGCGTATCAAATGATTAACCAGTTACGGACACATGGCGTTGAGCCTGTTGCGATAGAACAGCCCTTAGACCTTACCATTCCCGAAAATAAAATTATGCTTGCGTTCTATCTTGCTTCACCGGAAGTTGAGAACGACAGGCGTGCATTAAATGTTTTTCACGGAATGCGCAGGGCGAAAAAAGAGGGGCGGTATATGGGTACTGCTCCATTGGGATATGTCAATAAGATAACAGAGGGCAAAAAGAAATTCATAGCACCGCATGACTTTGAAGCACCCATATTAAAATGGGCGTTTGAGCAAATCGTTTCCAATAACTTCAATACGGAACAGATATGGAAAATGGTTCGGGAGAAAGCCGATGGAAAAGGTCGGTTCAGCAAAAATAACTTTTGGGTAGCCGTCCGAAACCCCTTGTACTGTGGCAAAATATTCATTCCTCCCTACAAAGAGGAAAAGGGATATTTTGTCAAAGGACAGCATGAGCCATTAATCAGCGAAAAGACATTTGCGGATGTACAGGATATACTCGATGGGAGAAAGAGGGTTGTAAAGCCTAAAATCGTGGCTATGGACAATCTACCGCTTAGAGGGTTTATTAAATGCCCTAATCCTAATTGTAATAGGATGCTCACAGGAAGTGCCTCAAAGGGCAAGATGGGCAATTACTATTACTATTATCATTGCACTTCCTCCTGCGGAGTACGTTTCAAAGCCGAAACCGCCAATGAGGCTTTCTTAAAACAGTTACGGCATCTATCACCAAAAGAGGGTATGGTCGATGTTTTTATCGAAGCCTTTATAAAAGACTTCAATAACAAGACCAAAGCCCAAAATACCGAACGGGCAAATATCATAGGTGAGATTGATGCGTTGAACAAACGCTATCAAAATGCTCTTTTAAAGAATGCCGATGGAGAAATGGCAGATGACGATTTCCAAGAAGTAAAGAAATTGACCAAAGGAAAGATTGAGGCTTTGGAACGGAGATTAAACGACTTGGCAGTAGTCGGAACGGAGATAAAAGACTTGGTAGCATCCACCTTAAAAAAGGTCGCAAACATTGATAGACGCTATGAAAACGGCGATATTGAGGAAAAAAGGCTTATAGTGAGTTCGATGTTCCCCGATTTTTTGGAATTTGACGGAACACAACATCGAACTCCGAGGCTAAATTCTGCGATTGCACTTATCTATCAGAATAACAGCAAGTTACAAGACAAAAAAAATGGGACAAGTCTTTCTTTTTTAGACTTGTCCCAAGAGGTGATCCCGCTGGGATTCGAACCCAGGACCCATACATTAAAAGTGTATTGCTCTACCAGCTGAGCTACGGAATCGTTGTTCTTTTATCGAGAACCCTTCGTTGTTTGAAGTGATGCAAAGGTAGAAAAATCCTTAATATGTGCCAAATCTTTTGAACTTAAATTTGTCCTTAATCAAATAAGTCGCTGTTTTTCAGTTTGAAAAAATGAATAAAAATATTGGCTTAGATATATACTGAAGTGGTTTCTGTTCAATTTTTACCCAAAAACTTGCAGAAACAACCATTTTGCCGGACAGCAAAAGGGGATCTGTTTTTCCATATTCATTAAAAAATTGAAATAAGTGGGGGCTGAAATTATTAGGGCGTTGCATTCGGGAATTGTTTTACCCATGTTCGGGCCATATTGCGAAATTCCGAATATGTCTCGAATGAGACCAAAGCCATGTACATCTGAAATCAAAAACGATTGTTAAAATTTTGATCTAAGCAAGGAGGGAGGCAATGCTGGTATCGAATTTAATGAAAACAGTGCCTATGGTCTAAAGGTAGAAACTCTTAGGGAAAATAGGATACTTTGTAAAGGTTAATAATCCTTGAACTTAGAAATTGCCTTAAAAATAGCTTGCCCTGATCATTCTGGGAACTGAGTTGATGTCATGGAGAATATCAACTTTAGCAAATCCTTTCTTGATCAGAAGTTCCTTGGTTTCTTCGGAAAGGTATTGGTTGATCTCGAAATAGAGGGTTCCTTCTTTTTTGAGGTGTTTTAGGGCGAATGAAGCGATATGGTCGTAAAACAATAATGGGGCTGAGTCTTCCACAAATAAAGCCGTGTGCGGCTCGAAATGCAGTACATTGCGGTGCATATCCCTTTTCTCGTCATGGGTGATGTAGGGCGGGTTGCTGACAATGATGTCATATTGCTCCTGATCAAAGACCAGGTTCCATTCCAGGATGTCCAAACAACGGAAATCAACAGGGCAATCATTTTGTTGAGCATTCTGTTTAGCAATGGCAATGGCCTCTGGGGAGATGTCCACTGCGGACACATGGGATTCAGCAAGACCTTTTTTCAAGCTGATCGCAATACAGCCAGTCCCTGTGCCGATATCGATTATATCAAGATCGGATTTGCGCTTGTTTTCGGAGATAATCAGCTGTACGAGTTCCTCCGTCTCAGGTCTGGGGATTAAGGTATCCTCCGACACGATAAACTCCATTCCATAAAAAGGAGCCCTTCCAATAATCTGTTGGATAGGTCTGCCGGTCTGAAGCTGTTGCAGGAGCAAATTGAAGTTGGTCTCCTGATCCTCCGAGAGCTTATCTTGCAACTTCATGCTAAGTTGGATCCTGCTGTAACCCAGCAAATGTTCGGCAGCAATCTGAAACAGGCTCAGTGCCTCATCCTGATCATAAATCGACGATAAATCCGACACAAATTTTTGCCTTAAGCTGCCTATAGAATCCATACAGCAAAGGTAGGAAAAAAACTTGTGGCGAGCTGCTCTTGACAGCTCGCCACAAGTTTTTTAGACATCAGACAATAGACACAAGACAACATACCCTCGGCAAGAATCTCACACAAACTGTTGGGGTGTATCGCATACACCCCAACAGTTTATGTGCGTTAAGCTGGCGAAATATAGGTTATGATCTTGGCCTATCCTCTCATCTTTTCCATCCTGGTTCATTCCCTGATCTTGGTCTATCCTCTTATCCTTTTAATCCTGGTTCAAACAAGTTGGCATAGACGAGCAGCTCCTACGAACCTGTGAATTATTCTGGCCAAATATAAGATCATGGTCATAGTCCATCCGGAAGGTTTTTCTCAATCCACCAATCTCCATACTCAAATCTATTTCACTACCTTTGAAACATGCATAATCAATACATGAAGCGATGTTTGGAATTGGCTGTCTTGGGGGCAGGCAAGACCAGTCCGAATCCGATGGTGGGGGCAGTGATTGTCCACAATGGAGAAATTATTGGAGAGGGTTATACGTCGCCTTATGGAGGTCCCCATGCGGAGGTGAACGCGGTTCGATCAGTGATCGATCAGGTCGGAGAGGCGAAGGCAAGGGAGCTGTTTTCGGAGAGCACGATCTATGTGAGCTTGGAGCCCTGTGCGCATTTTGGGAAGACACCGCCCTGTGCGGACATGATCGTGGACATGGGTTTCAAGGAAGCTGTGATCGCTTGTTTGGATCCCTTTGCAAAGGTAAATGGTTTGGGCCTGAAAAAGTTGGAGGATGCGGGGATTAGCACTGAAGTAGGGGTTTTGGAGGATGAGGCTAAGTGGGTGAACCGCAGGTTCTTTACAAAACTGAAAGAGTTCCGTCCTTACGTAATCCTGAAATGGGCAGAAACGGCCAATGGTTATTTTGCACCTGTATCGGGGCAGCGCTGGATCAGCAATCAGGCAAGTAAGCAATTGGTGCATAAATGGCGTTCGGAGGAAGATGCGATCCTGGTCGGCAAAAGAACGGCAGAGCTTGACAATCCAAGCTTGACGGTTCGGGACTGGGAAGGACGGAACCCGAAGCGCATATTGATCGACAAAAATCTTGAACTTCCGGAAAGTCTTTCAATTTTTGACGATGCAGCGGAAACCATAATTTTCAATGCTCAGAAAACCGATTGGCAGGGTAACCGGAAATATATAGAACTGGAGAATTTTGACCTGTACCTTCCACAGCAAATCCTTTATCAGCTGTATTTAATGGATGTACAGTCCATTATCGTTGAAGGAGGTAGAAAGACGCTTGACCTGTTTATTCAGGCAGGACTTTGGGATGAAGCCCGCATATTTGTAGGAGCCGAATCATGGTCTGAAGGCATCGAGGCTCCAAAATTAATTGGAGACATGAGGGAAGAAATAAAAGTAGGTTCAGATCTATTGAAAATTTACCTTCCAAAATAAATCGAATCATAATTTTTCCTAGCAAAGCTTGCCCTCAATCTATTGGGAGGCTTAATTCACTATTTTATAAACTTGTTTTTAAAATTAAAATACGTAATTGAAAGTTAAATATATTATATTTAGCTATGCGTATATCCGAGCATATCCTATACTTTATTTGGCGTTATCGACTTTTTGCTCCATTTGATCTTTGTTGTACGAATGGAGATGAGATTGAGGTTGTTCAAATGGGCAACTATAATACCGATGCTGGACCAGACTTTCTTCTTGCCCATCTTCGTATAAATGGCCAGGACTGGCATGGACATGTTGAAATCCATGTAGACCCCAATGATTGGAACCAACATGGACATCAAAAGAACAAGGCTTATAATGCAGTGGTGCTGCATGTGGTCTGGGAAGCCGGCTTGGACTGTTTCCTAGAGGATGGAACCCTCATTCCCTGTTTGGAATTGAAGCCTATCGTTGAGGAATCCCTATTACAGAAAATTGAGAAACTCTTGCAGAATAATCACTGGTTGCCCTGTAGCTATGGAATGGATCAGGTGCCAGACTATCAGAAGATCCAGGTCTTGAACCGAATGGGGATTGAGCGATTGGAGCATCGCTATAAGATCGTGGTCATGATGCTCAACAGCTATAGAGGGGATTGGGAAAGGGTATGTTTGGGAATGTTGGCAGGTGCGTTTGGAATGAAGGTCAACAAGCAATCCTTTCAGGACCTGAGCCAGATCCTGTCCTTGAAATTGATCCAAAAGATGAAGAATAGCCCCGAGAATATACAGGCCTTGTTTTTTGGGCAGGCGGGGTTCTTGAAGTCCTATAAGGGGGGTGATCCCTATATCTTAAAGCTTCAGGCCAATTATGGCTATCTGAAGAAAACCCAGAAGTTAATTGAACTTTCCGCCTTTCAATGGAAGTTTATGCGCATGCGACCCTATAATTTTCCGACGATTAAATTGGCCCAGCTTGCAGCGATGTACTGTCGCTTTGCCTCTTGGTTTTCCCTGATCGTGGAAGCGAACAGTTTGGATGAATTAAAAGGATATTGTCAGCAATTGGAGATTCCAGAGTTTTGGAATACGCACTTTCATCTGGAGAAAGAATCGGTCAGGCACAATACCCGGATTTCCGAGCAGTTTTTCCATCTCTTGGCGATCAATAGCTTTGTGCCCATTTTATTTTCCTATGGGAAGTACATAGGGAACCAGCAGTATATGGATCGCGCCTTGCAATGGTTGGAGCAGCTGAAGCCGGAGGTCAATTCCGTTTGCCGACGTTATATGGGATTTGGCTTGGACCTGTTCAATGCACTGGAGACCCAGGCCGTGTTACATTTAAGGTCGGCCTATTGCAATTCCAAGCGATGTCTGGAATGTGGTATTGGGGTATCGATTATCCGAAAGGATTAAGCTTTTAGGATCTCAGCAATTTCAGGGAATCCTTTTTCTGCAGCCATATCGGATGCAGTATGCCCGAAATCGTTACGGATGGCGATATTGGCGCCATGTTCCAATAGAATGATGATCATATCGATATTACCCTGTTGGGCGGCCAAGTGCAGAGGGCTGATCCTGGAGGATTGCAGCACATTGACTTCAGCACCGGCTTCGATCAGCATTTTGGCAATATTGTTCTGTCCGTTACTTAATGCCGAGTGGATAGGGAAGACCTGATATCCATTTTGGGAGGATGAATTGGGATTAGCACCGTTTCGCAATAAGATGCGAACGATATCCTCTTTTCCAAAGTGGGAAGCTATGCCTAGCGGGTAAAAGCCATGGGAGGAGAGTTCGTTGATGACATCAGGTTTTTGGTCAACCATAAACTGTACCTGTTCGGTCAGGCCAGCGGCACAGGCTTCGTGTATGGTGATGCTCTTGATATATTTGAGGATGACCTGCACGATCTGGCTTTTTTGGTAATAACAGGCCAAAAGCAGTGCTGAAATGTCATGGCTGGTGTTTTCCTTGACAAGGTCGGGGTTTTGGCTCAGTAATAAATCTAAATCTTGGTAGTTTCCGGTCTCAATATATTCTTCCAGTACTGTCAAACTCATAGTCCTTATTTTGCGTTACGAAATAAACAAAAAAAAGTTAAAATAAAGTTACTTGGGCCCTAAATTTCTATGTTTTGCTATAAAATATTTTAGGTTAATAAATGTAATCTATACAATTTTTTTTGTTTGGGTACGAACACTATTTAATTTTTGTAGCTGATTGTCTACAAAATAGGAAATCTACCACCTTGTCTTATAACTTTTCTGTTGATTTTTTTACTTTTGTAATGCCCTCCCCAAGGGCATGTTTTTCATAGGTAGATGTAGGGTCGAATTAATCTAATTCGACCCTTTTTTTCTTTAGGGCTCAAATTTAGTTTCCAATTAGGTATTTTTTGACTTAATGGGATTTGTTGAAACGGCTAATTATTAACTATAAAAGGGTTTTGCAGGTACTGTGGAGGAAGTTTCATAGATTTGTAACATGAGCAAAAGAAAAATTGTTGTAGCCATTACCGGAGCATCCGGATCCATCTATGCGAAAGTGCTGTTAGACAAGCTGCAGCAGCTTTCAGAGCAGATCGAAGCTGTAGGGATCGTTATGTCGGACAACGCCAAGGACGTTTGGAAGTTTGAACTGGACAACGATAGTTACAAAGATTATGATTTTCCGACCTATCAGAAGAGTGATTTTATGGCGCCCTTTGCTTCTGGTTCGGCAAAGTACGACTGCATGTTTGTCGTTCCCTGTTCTATGGGGACCATGGCAAGGATTGCACATGGGATTTCCTCGGATCTGACGACCCGAGCGGCCGATGTGATCCTGAAGGAAAGGAGAAAGCTCATTTTGCTTACTCGAGAAACCCCGTTGAGCAGCATACATATCCAGAATATGGCCCTGATTACCCAGGCGGGTGGAATTATCTGTCCAGCTTCCCCATCGTTTTACAGCCGTCCACAAACCTTTGAAGAATTGGCCGCAACCGTTGTAGACCGTGCCCTGGATATCGCAGGATTTGATCTGAGCGGTTTAAAGACCTTTCGTTGGAGTGAATAATTTCATTGATCCTTTTATAGATAGGGACAGCAGGTATTTTGCGAATAATGGGATATACAAGGATTCCTAAAAGTTTTTGTAACAGTATTCATTGAATTTTGTACTTTTGTTTTTTAATGAAACAGCTGTTAATATCTTCGAATAAGGAGTTTTTATACTTGAAGAAGGTTTTTGAAAATGCTCATTGGAAAAGAACCTTTGGAAGGCTAGCTGGTTCCCACAACTTAAACAACAGCATTCAGCACAATTTTTTGATTTTCAATTCAATTCATGGCTACAATATTAATTAATTCTGCGACTTTGGTTTCGGCAGGACATCCGCTGCATTTGTCTACTGTAGACGTACTTGTGAAAAATGGCAAGATCGAACAGATTGCCAAGAAGATCAAGTCGGACGACAATAAGCTTCAGGTGATTGACGGGAAGGATTCATTTCTTTCTGTAGGATTTTTTGACCTCAACGTTAATTTCGGTGAACCGGGTTACGAAACGAAGGAGGACCTTCAGACGGGAACTGCAGCTTCGGCAGCAGGAGGATTTACGGCAGTGGCCGTACAGCCGAATACCAATCCGCCAATCCACAGCCGTTCGGAAGTAGCCTTGATCGTCAATGCTGCCAAAGGAAACCTTGTGGACGTTTTTCCGGTAGGGACGGTCAGCAAGAAACGCGAAGGCAATGAATTGGCTGAACTATATGATATGAAAGTCACAGGTGCCGTAGCCTACAGTGATGGTACGCACAGTATACAGCAGGCGGGTCTGATGTCCCGTGCCTTGCTTTATGCAAAAGGTTTTGATGGATTGATCATGGCATTTCCGGAGGATGACTCCATCGCCGCGGACAGTAAAATGAATGAAGGTGAAGTGAGTACCTACCTTGGCATGAAAGGTATCCCTAACCTAGCGGAATCCGTTATGATCTCTAGGGATCTTTTCCTAGCGGAGTATAATGAGGCGCCAATCCACTTCAGTACCATCTCTACGGAAGAAGCAGTTGACCTGATCAAAAAAGCTAAGAGTAAAGGGATTAAGGTGACCTGCGATGTCGCTGCACATAACTTGGTCTTTACAGATGAGGACGTTAAGGGTTTTGATAGCAATTATAAAGTAAGCCCTCCATTGCGTACCAAGAAAGATGGAAAAGCCCTGATCAAAGGATTGAAAGATGGCGTGATCGATGCGGTGGTATCACAGCATACTCCACAGGAGATCGAATTCAAGCAGGTGGAATTCCAGATTGCGAAAAATGGAATCATTGCGGCACAGACCGTCTTGCCATTGTTACTGAAGGCAGGTTTGTCCGCCGAGCAGATTGTAGAGAAATTAGCGGTTAACCCTAGGAAAATCTTAGGACAGGAAGTTCCTGTGATCGCAGAAGGAGCAGAGGCAAATTTGGTGTTGTTTAGTCCATCGAAAAAATGGATATTTGATAGTAAGACCAATAGATCAAAATCAGCAAACAGCCCGTTGTTCGGTCAAGAATTAACAGGTCAGGTATTAGCTGTAATTAACAATAATAAGTTGCACATCAATTAAATAACATATGGATACTAAAGTAAAGAATGCCTTAGAGGCTGCTGTAAATAATTATGCTAAGGTAGAGCAGATTGATGGACAGGATATCCTTCCGGGCTTAGCTTCCGCATTTGAATTAGATGCTCCATTTATGGATAAGGTAGAGGCCATGGATGCTGTTTTTGATGACAATCAACGCTTTGAAGAACTGCGCGAATATAGTTTTGACCTGTTGATGATCAACTTCTTTGCAGAGGATGTCCAGAAATTGGAAGAGGACTATCTCGATTCAGAAGAATGGGAAGCGATCGAGGAGGAAACTCTTGATCGTGGCTCAGAACTGTTGAATATTCTATTATACCTGAAAGAATGTGAAGATGACGAGGTTGAGCCTTCGTTGGATGATTTCTTGAAGGAGTTCCTTTTGGTTGAAGAAGATGAATTTCAGGATGAATACAGGATTTACGAAAAGGTAATTGCCAACCAGATCTTGATCGATAGCGACTATAATGAAATCGCAAAAGTGGCCAAAGGGCTTTCTGAGGATGATGAATTGGTTGATTTATTCTATCCTTTGATTTCTTTCTTCAACGAACAGAAACCAAATGCAGGACAGTTGGAGGAATATGCGCAGGCAGCTCCGAATAAGGCATTAGACCAAGCCCTACTGCAATTAATCATAAACTACAACTCATAAATTATGGATTCAATCAACGCTACAAATAATGTAAGGAAACAAGCCGTGATCAATGGCGTCATCTTGGGAGTGATATCCTTTGTTCTTTCCATTATTTCCCTTTATTTTTCGAAATCAGCTACATCGATCGTTACTTCATCGGTCATCAATATCTTCGTTAGTTATGCGGTTTTCCTTGCGATTGCAGTATTCTTTATCCTGAAATTGAGAAAAGCTAACGGTGGGTATTGGGATTTTTCTACGGCCCTGAAGAATATCTTTATTATGTTGGCCATTACGGCTGCCATAGGTCTTATCGGTATCAATATATTCAATATGGTTTATCCAAGCTTACAGGTAGAAGCTATTGAAAACACGCAGAACCTGACCATTGAGATGATGGAAGCCAATAATATGCCTGATGAGCAGATTGATGCTACCTTGGAGATGTTGGATCAGCAGAAGGAAGCCTTAGGTTCCTTGTCGATCGGGCAGATCCTGAAGGGATTGGCGGTTTCCTTATTGCTTTACTTTGTATTGGCCTTGATTTTTGCGGCAATCTTCAAAAAAGAGAAACCCATGTTCAAACCTGCAAGCAGTTCGGATGAAGCACATCCTTGGCAAAACACAGATAACAACGATAATAACGCTTAACAAACGCTAACGTTTATATGATAAAGGTATCATCCAAAAATGATACCTTTGTTCTTTATTCATTATGGACATTTCAGTAGTAATACCTTTATACAACGAGGAAGAATCACTTCCTGAATTGACGGCTTGGATTAAGCGCGTTATGGATGCCAATAATTTCACTTACGAAATCGTTATGGTTGACGATGGCAGTAAGGATAGTTCTTGGAAGGTGATCAAGAACCTGAAAAAGGCGAATGAGAATGTTATCGGTATACGTTTCAGGAGGAACTATGGGAAATCGGCGGCGCTTAACGTTGGTTTTGCAGCGGCGGAAGGCGATGTGGTCATTACGATGGATGCTGACCTTCAAGATAGTCCTGATGAGATTCCAGAGCTTTATGACCGGATCATGAACCAAGATGCTGACCTGGTTTCAGGTTGGAAGAAAAAGCGGTATGATCCATTGACAAAGACCATTCCTACCAAGTTGTTCAACTCTGCTACGCGCAGTATGTCGGGTATAGACAACCTGCATGACTTCAACTGTGGGCTGAAAGCCTATAAGAAGGATGTGGTAAAGAGCATAGAGGTTTACGGTGAGATGCACCGCTATATTCCTGTACTGGCCAAATGGGCTGGTTTTAGCAATATACAGGAGCAGGTCGTTCAGCACTATCCCCGAAAATATGGTACGACCAAATTTGGTCCGGGACGCTTTGTAAAGGGATTTCTGGATTTGATGTCCATATTCTTTGTAGGAAAGTTCGCCAAGAGGCCCATGCACTTCTTTGGACCTTTAGGCGTTATCAGTTTCTTACTGGGATTTTTCATTACCATCTGGTTGATCTGCGAAAAGCTGATGAGCATCGCCAATGGTACCGTTTATAGAAATGTGACCGACCAGCCATTGTTCTTTTTGGCATTGGTGGCCATCATCATTGGATCACAGTTATTCCTGACTGGATTTGTTGCCGAGCTGGTATCGCGCAATGGTTCCGATAGGAATAAATATCATGTAGACGAAGTCATCTAATATGTTTTTTTCCATCATCGTTCCTCTCTATAACAGACCGGTTGAGATCAAGGAAATGCTCAGTTCTTTGTTGGACCAAACCTACAAGGAATTTGAAGTGATCATTGTGGAGGATGGATCCAAAAATAATGCGGAACATATTGTAGATAAGTTCAAAGACAGACTGGATATACAGTATTTCTTTAAGGAAAATGAAGGTCAGGGATTTGCTCGGAACTATGGTTTTGAAAGAGCAAAAGGAGATTTCTTCATTGTTTTTGATTCTGATATCATTGTTCCAGAAGATTATCTGCTCAAGGTAATCGAAGGGATTGAAAAAGATAAACTGGATGCATTTGGTGGTCCAGATGCAGCACATTCTTCTTTTACGGCCATACAGAAAGCGATCAGCTATTCGATGACCAGTCCGTTTACCACAGGCGGTATCCGTGGCAATAAAAAGCATGTCGGACAGTTTCATCCCAGAAGTTTCAATCTAGGGATCAGCCGTGCCGTTTGGGAGAAAACTGGGGGATTTAAGCTTTCCCGTCGCTCAGAGGATATCGAATTCAGTATCCGGATGATCAATTCCGGCTTTAAGGTTGGTTTGATTCCAGATGCTTTTGTTTACCATAAACGAAGGACGAGCTTTGCTCAATTCTATAAGCAGACCTATAATTTTGGAAAGGGAAGGATCGATATTTACTGTCTTTACCCGAAGGAATTGAAGCCTGTTCATGCCCTGCCTGCCGTATTTGTGTTGGGCTTGGCTTTCTTGCTCATGATCGATGTCATCAACCTGTTGACCATGGACGAGATCTATTTTTTACATATCCTGGGCCTGATAGGCAATTCTTTTCTAGCGATCTATACCATATTGCTGTTTCTACATGCCTTGGTCAGTACCAAGAGCCTGAAGGTTGCCTTCTTGTCGGTGATTGCAGCTTATACGCAATTGATAGCGTATGGGTCTGGATTCCTAAGCCAATATGCCCAAAAATTTATTACGAATAAAAAGGCTTCAAAGAATTGATAAATTCCTGATGCTTTATTAAATTGTGATGAGGAGATACTATGATTTCATTAACTCAAGGAAGTTTAGATAAATTAGAAACCCTGTTCAGTGATCTTGGCTATAAACTGCGCTATGAGAAGGGATCGTTCCGAACCGGTGCATGTGTTCTGCAGAACGCCAGGGTGGTCGTGGTAAACAAGTTCTCGACCGTGGACATGAAAGTGGTTTCCCTATTGCAAATCTTGGAAACCATGGAAGTGGATGAGAGCTTGATCCAAGAAAAATTAAAGACTTTTTATCAGCAAATAAAAAAGACAAAAATTACGTTTTGAGAGTAACATTTTTAGGTACAGGAACCTCGCAGGGAGTTCCGGTTATTGCATGTCCATGTGAAGTCTGCCATTCGGAGGATAAGCGAGATAATCGCCTACGTTCTTCGATATTGCTGGAATACAATGGCTATTCGGTCATTGTGGATACAGGACCTGACTTTAGGTACCAGATGTTACGCCAGGAAGTCAAGCGCCTGGATGCCGTATTAATGACGCATTCCCATAAAGACCATATTGCAGGTTTGGATGATGTCCGTGCCTTTAATTACCAACAGCAGCAATCTATTCCGATCTATTCCAATAAGGCGACCCATGATGCCTTGAGGAAGGAGTTTTACTATGCCTTCAGTGATTATAAATACCCCGGAGTGCCTCAGCTGGAGCTTGAGGAAATCTTTGCCGGACAGGCTTTTGAGCTGTACGGAAAATCAATCCTGCCAGTGGAGGTGATGCACTATAAGATGCCTGTTCTGGGATTTAGGGTCGATAATTTTGCCTATATCACCGATGCCAAGACTATTTCAGAAGAATCCTTTAAATTATTGGAAGGAGTGGAGGTTTTGGTGATCAATGCCTTGCAACGTGAACCTCATATTTCCCATTTGACTTTGGAGGAAGCTATTGAAGTTTCCAATCGGATACAACCCCAAAAAACCTACCTTACCCATATTTCACATCGTTTTGGAAAGCACGTGGAGATAGAAACTATGTTGCCGGATGGAATTTATGTGTCTTACGATCAGTTAGTTATTGATTTATTGTAAAAAAATATGTCTGTTTAAAACAATTTGTTTGAATGACTTGTTTATCCTAATGAAAATTGAATCATTGAATAAACTATTTTACAAAACACAAATTTTAACTACTATGGGAAATATTTTGTATTTAATCGCGGTTATTCTCGTCATCATTTGGGCAATTAGCTTCTTTGGAGGTTATGCTACTGGCGGTATTATTCACATTTTATTGGTTATTGCCATTATTGTGATCTTATTGAGAATAATCAGAGGCAACGCTTAAATTTTATTAAATAACAGTTGAGCAATGGCTATGTCTTCTTCAAAGGTAATCTTCAGGTTCTGTTGATCACCGGGGAGCAGGTATAAGTTATTGCTCAACTTTTCTACAACAGATGCGTCATCTGTAAAAAAGCTTTCCTCAGGCTGTTCATAGGCTTCGATCAGTAGTTTGCCCATAAACAGTTGTGGCGTCTGTACCAACCAGACCATCTGCCTATCCACTGCATGGCTTTGTTCCTGCATCCCCATCCTTACAGAATTTGTACTCTGTACAGCAGGGATTACCGCAGGTCTATCCAAGTTACAGGTCGTATATAACTCATCGATCAATTTGCCGCTCAACAATGGTCTAGCGCCATCGTGAACCCCAATTTTAGATTCTAACCCCAGTTGGGCACTTCCCTTAATAAATTCAATACCATTTTTTACGCTCTGGAATCTCGTGTTTCCACCTTGAGTCACCTGATGCGGGATGTTGAAATCAAATTCTCTGCAGAGTTCATCCCAAAGACCAAACATCTGTTCGGAAAGAACGAGGATAATTTCGGGCTTGGTCTGTGAAGAGGCGAATTTCTCCAGGGTATGCATGAGGATGGGTTTTCCATCCAACAGAAGAAATTGCTTTGGGAGATTTCCTCCAAGCCTAGAGCCTGTTCCGGCAGCAACGATGATGACAAAATGGGTAGACATAGCTTCGATATAGCGTTTAATAAAGCAAAGTAAATAAAAAGGAATAAAAAACGCAGGTCATTGACCTGCGTTTTTCTTATTTAAGGAGTAAATTATTAAATAATCAACATAGCGTCTCCATAGCTATAGAAACGGTATTTCTCTTTTACGGCAACTTCGTATGCATTCATTACATTTTCATATCCTGCGAAAGCTGCAATCATAACCAAAAGGGTAGATTGTGGAGTATGGAAATTGGTGATCATCGAGTTGGCGATGCTGAAATCATAAGGAGGATAGATGAACTTTGAAGTCCAGTCATTTGCTGCTTTCAAATGTTTGTCGGCAGATACTGAGGATTCGATAGCGCGCATGGATGTTGTACCTACTGCACAGATCTTGCGTTTGTTATCGATACCCTTATTAACGATGCGAGCAGCTTCCTCAGAAATGATATACTGCTCGGAATCCATTTTATGTTTCGTTAAATCTTCAACTTCAACCGTACGGAAAGTGCCAAGACCTACGTGAAGGGTTACTTCAGCGAAATCTACGCCCTTAAGTTCTAAGCGTTTCATCAATTCGCGGGAGAAGTGCAATCCAGCGGTTGGCGCTGCAACGGCACCTTCGTTTTTAGCGTAGATAGTTTGGTAGCGGAATTTATCTTCAGGAGTTGCTTTTCTTTTGATGTATTTAGGAAGAGGAGTTTCGCCTAAGATCTCGATGTTCTTACGG
Source organism: Sphingobacterium sp. LZ11T8 (assembly GCF_024261425.1). Lineage (NCBI taxonomy): Bacteria > Pseudomonadati > Bacteroidota > Sphingobacteriia > Sphingobacteriales > Sphingobacteriaceae > Sphingobacterium > Sphingobacterium sp. LZ11T8. The sequence goes on from NZ_JANBZY010000006.1 coordinate 20,038, forward strand.
AACTCTTCGTCAGTACCATCAAAAAGGAAACGGATGGTACGGCCACGGGAAGTGGTATTGTCTACTACTTCGGCAACCAAAAGATCGTCATCTCCGAAATACAATTTGTTACCAACACGGATTTTACGAGCAGGATCAACCAAAACGTCCCAAAGGCGTAATTCTTTGTTCAGTTCCCTCAACAAGAATACTTCGATAGTCGCTCCAGTCTTTTCTTTATTACCATACATACGAGCAGGGAAAACCTTTGTGTTGTTCAAGATCATGACATCTTTATCATCAAAATAATCCAGAACATCTTTGAAGATCTTGTGTTCGATTTTTCCACTATCGCGGTGTAAAACCATTAAACGAGATTCATCTCTTTGTTCTGAAGGCTCAGATGCTAGCAATGACTCTGGAAGATTAAAGTTGAATTGAGATAATTTCATGTTATTCTACTGATGTATTATGCCCTCTAGCCTTACTGGGGCTAGATTTTAAAAAGGCTTACAAAATTACGAAATTAAAAGCTAATTATACCCTTTTTCTTGTATTACAACAATTTAATGATAATATCGGGTAAAACCATGTAGCTATGACTGTACATTTTAGTACATGTTCAACCGAATTTATTTAATAACATTGATTTCTATAAAATATATTGTAATTTAAAACTGACATTTACACTGTCTATTACCTATTTAGATTAATTTTTTATGACAGATACAACAAAGAAGGGCGATTTTGCAAATGATTTAATACCTAACCCTGACACACTAGACGATGGAATCCATCACGTTAATAATCCAGTTCTCGACCTTCCCAATATAGAAAAGCTTTATTTAACTGCTGTTAAAGGCTATACGCAAGACCGAAACGCGTTTTATTTTTCGGATGGGCGATCGAAAGTGGAAGTGAAAGTTTTTTCAGAGGATATCATCCGCGTGCGATTGGCACCTGAAGGTTCTTTCTTGGTCGATTTCTCTTATGCCATCAGTTTCAAGGAAGATAACTACGTGAGTTATGAACTTTTGGAAGATGCCGATTATTACAAAGTAAAAACGAACTCTACGATATGCTTGATCCGTAAATCGGATTTTACCATTTCCTTTGCGGATACGAACGAGAAGGTCTTGAACAAAGACCATTCGCCAATGCACTGGGAAGAGAATGTAGATTTTGGTGGTTATTATGTCTATTGTTCTAAAGAAGCTGCTGCTGATGAAGCTTTCTTTGGACTGGGCGATAAAGCTACCAACCTGAACCTGAGAGGGAGAAGGGTGAAGAACTGGAATTCGGATACCTATTCCTATGCCTTCAATCAGGATCCACTCTATAAGACGATCCCGTTCTATATGGGTGTAACCGAAGGTCAGGCCTATGGTATCTTCTTCGACAATACCTTCAAGACTTATTTTGACTTCGCTGCAGAACATCAGGACCAAACCAGTTTTTGGTCTGAGGGTGGAGAACTGCTATACTATTATATCCAAGGTCCAAAAATGATGGACGTGGTAAAGCGTTATCATAAACTCACCGGCACCCATTATATGCCTCCAATGTGGGGCTTGGGCTACCATCAATGTAGGTGGAGCTATTACCCAGAGAATAAGGTTCGTGAAGTTGCCTATGAGTTCAGAAAGCGTGAAATTCCTTGTGACGCTATCTATTTGGATATCGACTATATGGATGGATACCGTTGTTTTACTTGGAACAAGCGCTATTTTCCAGATCCTAAAAAGATGATTTCGGACCTCAATGCCAATGGATTTAAAACGGTGGTGATGATCGATCCGGGAATCAAGGTGGATGATAGCTATTGGGTTTTCAAGCAAGGTCAGGAGAACAACTATTTCTGCCGCCGGGGGGATGATTACTTCATGGAAGGGTTTGTATGGCCAGGAAGGTGTCAATTCCCTGATTTCACAAATCCGGAGGTACGGACATGGTGGGGAACACTATACAAAGGTTTGGTCGATGATGGCGTTGCAGGTTTCTGGAACGACATGAATGAGCCCGCTGTATTTGGTAGAGGGACTTTCCCGAATGATGTTAGGCATCAATTTGAAGGACATCGTGGTTCGCACCGTAAAGCGCATAACGTATATGGTATGCAGATGGTCCGCGCGACTTACGACGGCCTGAAGAAATTATATAAAAACAAACGTCCGTTTACCATTACCCGTGCGGCCTATGCCGGTACGCAGCGGTACTCATCGGTATGGACGGGTGACAATATCGCTACTTGGGAGCATTTGCGCATCGGAACCTTACAGTTACAGCGTCTTTCGGTTTCTGGACTTTCTTTCTGTGGAACCGATATCGGTGGATTTACCGGTGAGCCAGATGGTGAACTGTACACACGTTGGATGCAGTTTGGGGTGTTCTCTCCATTTATGCGTGTCCACTCGGCAGGTGATACCCGCGATCGGGAGCCTTGGAGCTTCGGACCAGAATGGGAAGCGATCTGTAAGAAGTTTATTGAATTGAGATACAAGTTGTTACCCTATATCTATTCAACTTTTTGGTTGCAACATAAATATGGTGAACCTATCTTAAGACCAGTTGCCTTGATGGAACAGGAAAAGGCCAAAAATATGGTCCGTGAGGAGGAGTTTGGTTTTGGAAATCAATTGTTGGTTTCGCCAGTCCTTCATCCTGGTCAACAGAACAAAATTGTTTATTTGCCTGAAGGAACCTGGTATTATTATTTTGACAACAGTTTCTATGAAGGTGGTCAGGAATATACCATTGATACGCCATTGGATGAGATGCCATTCTTTGTCCGTGGTGGATCGATTATCCCTGAATATCCTGTGATGCAATTTACAGGAGAGCGCAGGGTGGAGTCATTGCGATTGAACCTGTACTATTCCGAAGGTGAACATGCATCCTACCTATATTCCGATCATGGCGAAACCTTTGCCTATGAACAAGGGGTCTATGTGGAGAAGAATTTTATTGCAAGCTGTGATACCAAGCAGGTCAGCGTGATTCAAGGTGAGGAAGGGTTGTACACTCCGTATTACAGCGATTTCCATCTGTACCTGATCGGTTTGCCATTTGAGCCAAAACAGATCACGGTGGACGGGGTCAAAACCGCTCTGCAGAAAGATGAGCAGGGAAACAGTTTTATTAAATTAGAGCGAGATTTTAAAAAAGTAAATATTCAATAACTAGCTAAAACCTACTTAATTATGCCTCAACCAGTTGAAGTACACTCCTTATTGTCCGAATTTGATGTTTTTTTATTCAAGGCAGGACGGCATTATAAGCTTTATGAGAAATTTGGTTCTCATGAACTTCTAATTAATGGGGTAAAGGGAGTATATTTTGCGGTCTGGGCACCCAACGCCCAAACAGTGTCGGTAGTCGGAAACTTCAATGGATGGAATCCTCATTCGCATCAATTACAGGTTCGGTGGGACAGTTCGGGCATTTGGGAAGGTTTTATTCCTGGATTGGAGAATGGAGAGGTCTATAAATACCATATCCATTCCAATACTGGGGAGCATCTGGAGAAGTCTGATCCTTTTGCCTTGCATACCGAGATACCACCGAAGACAGCATCGATTGTTGCTACAACATACTTTGATTGGAATGATTCAGAATGGATGTTCAGTCGTAGGGAGCATAATGCACTGGATAGGCCCATGTCGGTCTATGAAATGCATTTGGGCTCTTGGCTTCGTGATCCTAAAGATCCAGATCGTTTCTTAAGCTATTTAGAAATTGCAGAGCAGCTGATACCTTACATTCAGGAAACTGGTTTTACCCATGTGGAATTTATGCCTATCATGGAGCATCCATATTATCCTTCCTGGGGATATCAGATTACCGGTTATTATGCGGCGAGCTCCAGGTTTGGAGGTCCACAGGACTTGATGAAATTGATCGAGCTGTTGCATGAAAGCCATATTGGTGTGATCCTGGACTGGGTGCCTTCGCATTTTCCGGGAGATGCCCATGGGCTTTATAATTTTGATGGAACCCACCTCTATGAACATGCGGATCCAAGAAAGGGTTTCCACCCCGATTGGCAATCCTATATATTCAATTATGGAAGGAATGAGGTTAAATCGTTCTTGATCAGTAATGCCTTTTTCTGGCTGGATCGATACCATATCGATGGATTGCGGGTGGATGCCGTTGCCTCCATGCTTTATCTGGATTATTCAAGGAAAGCTGGTGAATGGGAACCTAATGAGTTGGGCGGAAATGAAAACCTTGAAGCTGTAGCCTTCTTGAAGGAATTCAACGAGGCTGTTTCCAAATATTACCCCAACGTGCAGACCATTGCCGAAGAGTCTACTTCTTGGACGGGGGTGAGCCGTGCCACCTTTAATGGTGGACTTGGGTTTGGAATGAAATGGATGATGGGCTGGATGCACGATACATTAGCCTATTTCAAGGAAGATCCTATCAATCGTTCCTACCATCATGATAAGCTGACCTTTGCCACCGTATATGGATTTACGGAAAACTTTATGCTGCCTTTATCGCATGATGAAGTGGTATATGGCAAGCGTTCCTTGGTCTATAAAATGCCTGGCGATGAATGGCAGAAGTTTGCCAACCTCAGGGCATTATACCTATACATGTTTACTTTTATAGGAACGAAATTGCTCTTCATGGGTGGGGAATTTGGTCAGACTGCAGAGTGGAATGTCAACCAATCCTTGGACTGGCATCTGTTGCAGTACAAGCCGCATTCTAGTCTAAAGAATTTCGTGGCGAAATTAAATGAGATCTATAGAAAGTATCCAGCACTTTATGAGAAAGCCTTCAGTCCGGAAGGGTTTTTCTGGATAGAATTAGGGGACAGGGATCAAAGCGTCTTTGCGTATTGCAGACGTGGGCACGATATGGTGAACGACCTAGTGGTCATCCTCAATCTTACACCTGTTGTCCGGAGGAAATTTAAGTTAGGTGTGCCGCATCCGGGAAAATGGGAGCTGATCCTGAACTCGGACGATCAGGCATATAATGGCAGTGGCGTATCGGTTAAGAAAGAATTGATTACAGAAAATGAACCTTGGATGGGGCAGGAACAAGCCATTGTCGTAGACCTGCCACCATTGAGCGGTTTAGTATTTAAAAGAAAATTCGGAAAATGAAAGTCATACATTTAAGTGTAGAATGTTTTCCTGTCGCCAAAGTCGGCGGATTAGCGGATGTGGTGGGTGCCTTGCCTAAATACCAAAGGGAATTAGGTATTGATGCATCGGTCATCATGCCCTACTTCAACAGGAAGTTTGTACAGGATCATGAATTTGATGTGGTAGCCCGTGGAGAATTCCCACAGGGTTCCAGTGTATTGACCTATGAAATATTAAAGGAGAAAAAAGATGAATTGGGATTTCCGTTGTTCTTGGTGAAGATCCCTAATCTTTTGGACCGTGAAGAGATTTATTGTTATCAAGATGAGGCAGATCAATGGATTGCCTTTCAGCATGCGGTTCTCCATTACCTAAAAAGCAATGATATTCATCCAGATGTGCTGCACTGCCATGATCATCATGTTGGATTGGTTCCTTTCTTGACCAAGTGGAGCAATGAATTCAATGTTTTCAAGGGTGTGAAAACGGTAGTGACGGTCCATAACGGCCAGTATCAAGGCTGGATGTCCTGGAGTAAAGGGATTATCCTGCCATCATTTGATACCTGGAAATGGGGGTTGTTGGATTGGGATGGTCTGATCAATCCGTTGGCCACCGCCATAAAATGCTGTGATGCCTATACCACCGTTTCTGAAGGTTATCTAAAGGAACTGTTTGTGGATGCGAATGGATTGCAGGATCTGTTTTCAGATGAACGCTCTAAGGCCGTGGGAATTGTCAATGGTATTGACACCTCTTTTTGGGATCCAGAGATCGATGCCTTAATCGATCATCAATATTCCATGGTAACCGTGAACCAAGGGAAGGCTGAGAACAAAATGACCTTTTGCAAGGAATTTGGTCTAGATCCGAGCAAGCCTCTGTTAAGCTATATCGGTCGATTTGCCACGGAAAAAGGAGCAGATATTTTGCCTGAATTAATTGAGAATCTTTTGAAGAAAAACTCAGGGAAATTAAGTATATTTATACTAGGCTCTGGTGATGCGGGCATCCAACAATCTATAGAGGCTATCGCTCCTAACTATAAAAATGATCTAGCAGTATTCTTTGGGTATAATGAGCCATTGGCTCACCGGGTTTATGCAGCCTCAGACCTGTTGATTATGCCTTCGCGTGTGGAGCCCTGTGGATTGAACCAACTGTATGCATTAAAATATGGGACCATTCCTGTCGTTCGCAAGATAGGGGGTCTAAGAGATACCGTAAAGGATGTAGAAGAGGGAGGCTATGGCTTTCTTTTCAATGATGTAGAGGCTGATGAAGCTGCTGAGACTGTGAAAAGAGCAATCAAATATTTGAGTTATGCTGATAACTTGACGAAAACAAGGGATGCTGCGATGGTATTGGATTATTCTTGGAACAAATCGGCAAAGAAATATATAGAGTTATATAACCAATTACTTAAATGATATGTCGCATAAAGTTGTTTCTATAGTACTAGGTGGGGGTCGAGGAACCCGCTTATTTCCGTTGACAGACCAACGTTCGAAACCAGCAGTTCCAATTGCAGGAAAGTATAGATTGGTTGATATCCCAATTTCCAATTGTCTTAATTCTGGCTACAATAAGATATATGTACTGACGCAATACAACTCGGCTTCATTGAACAAGCATATCAAAAACTCCTACAACTTCAGTATTTTCAGTAAGGGTTTTGTGGATATATTGGCTGCAGAGCAGACCAATGAAGGTGATCGCTGGTTTGAAGGTACCGCCGATGCGGTTAGAAGGACCCAGAAGAACTTGGTGAATGTGGACTATGATTACGTGCTGATCCTCTCCGGAGATCAACTCTATCAAATGGATTATTCGGCCATGGTGGACTTCCATGTTAAGAACGGAGGGGAAATCACCATTGGAACCATTCCAGTAACGGCCAAGGAAGCTCCAGGTTTTGGAATCCTGAAATCGGATGAAAACAATAAGGTCATCTCCTTTATTGAAAAACCGACCAAGGACCTTTTGGAAGACTGGACCTCGGAGGTGCCTGAAGAATTGGAAAAACAAGGTAGAAACTATTTGGCTTCCATGGGTATCTATGTGTTCTCCAAAGGTGTGATGTCAAGGATGTTGGCAGAGAACAACGGAATGGATTTTGGAAAAGAGATTATTCCAGATGCAATCGAAAGTTCAAATGTATTGAGCTATCCTTTTGACAGCTATTGGACCGATATCGGTACGATCCCTTCTTTCTTTGAAGCGAATATTGGATTGACAGATGATATCCCGGAATTCAACCTTTTTGGCGAAACGGTATATACCCGGGCGCGTATGTTGCCACCATCAAAAGTGTCAGGTACTACCTTGAACAATGCGATCATAGCTGATGGATGTATTATCTTGGCTGAAAAGATCCAACGTTCTGTGATTGGGATCCGTTCTAGGATAGGGGAAGGAACCGTGGTCAAGATGACCTATATGATGGGGTCGGATTATTATGAAGAATTAAATGAAGTTGTACAATTAACTTCATCCCAAGCTCCGCCACCAATTGGAGTAGGTGAGCGCTGTTATATCGAAAATGCCATCTTGGACAAGAACTGTAGGATTGGAAATGATGTGAGGATTAAAGGTGGGAAGCAATTAAAGGATGGGGATTTTCCTGAGTACACAATTTGTGAAGGTATTATCGTCATCAAGAAAAATGCTGTAATAGAACATGGCAGAACCATTGGGTTCTAGAACTATAAGATTTAAAAAGAAAGGCTATCCCACTCGGATAGCCTTTCTTTTTTATGTTTTTATTGTTGGCCTTTTAATACCAATTCATAGATAAAGTAAATGATCGCCAAGACAATGATTGCAATGATGATTGTTTTCTTGAGATTGTTAGCTGCTGGCTGATCATCTTTCTCTTTAACGACTGTTTCTGGAACCTTTGTAGGGTCTACATCTTCGGCGTTATTGATTTTGTTTCCTTGTTCATCTTCTTTTTCTTGCATCGTTATTCTCCATTAGTTTACTATTCTTAAACAAATAAAGAGATAAATAGTTTGAGATGGCTTGTTAGTCAACAGATTCGCGGATTAAGCCATAATCAAGGGCCATTTTTATGGCCGAGCTCAAGTTGCTGGTCTTGAATTTTTCGATCAGGTTCTTACGATGGCTCTCCACAGTGTGGTGGCTAATAAAGAGCTTTTCTGCAATTTGGGTCGTCGTCAGTCCCTGTGCCGCTTCAGCCAATATTTCCTTTTCCCGACGGGTCAATTTTGGGACACTCTTCAGTTCCGTACTGTTTTTCTTATCGATGATCAGTTTGGTCTGTTTGCATAGAAATTTCTTTCCAAAAAGAATTTCTTGGATGCCAAGCTTGATCTCGTCAATGGAAGCATTTTTCTGGATATAGCCATGCGCCCCTTCCTGAAAAGCGCTGTTGATCACAGCAAATTCATTGTGGACACTGAGCATGATGATCTTAAGATCCTTATGTTTTTTGATCAATGGACTGATCAATTCCAATCCATTCGCATCAGAAAGGTTGATGTCCAATAGCAAGACATCAATCGCAGTTTCTTCCAAAGCCTTTACCAAGACCTGCGCATTGGGATAACAACCAATGATGTTTAAATCTGGCTCTTGGGCAAGGATGTTCTTCAAGCCTTCGGATAGTAAAGGATGGTCGTCGGTGATGGCGATATTTATCATGTTTGTTTGTTTTTTGGGATATTGATTTCAAAGCTACTTCCTTGACCGATATCAGATTGTACATTCAAATTACCTTTCAAGAACTCTACTCTTGATCGTATGTTCTGCAAGCCTGCAGATTTGTTGCTGTGATTGTTGCTGTCAAACCCTTTTCCGTCGTCCTCAACGGTGATATGGTATTCGGAGTCTTCCTCAACAAGCTGGATAAGGATTTGGCTAGGGTCCGCATGCTTAATGGCATTATTGACCAGTTCTTGGATAATTCTATAGATGACCAGTTGCTGGTCAAGATTCATGTTGTTGTTAAAATGCAGGAATTGGACATCGATCTCCAGATTATCATTGCACATACGTGAGGCATAGTCATTCAAGGCTTCCTGCAAACCAAACTTCTGCAATAGGTCTGGTGTCAGGTTGTGGGCTACTCGACGGAGTTCATCAACGGCCATATCCAATTGGGTGATTCCCTTTTGCATCTTCTCCTGGATCTCAAATGATGTTTGGTCGTTCAGATGGGATAAATGCAGTTTGGTTCCTGATAAAAGTCCACCTAAACCGTCGTGTAGATCGCGTGCAATCCTTGCCCTTTCTTGTTCTTGCCCATCCAGTAGGGCAGTCAGCATGGATATTTTCGCATTTTGTCTTTCTTGTTCGATGGCAAGGTTGTGAAAGTTCTCCCTTTGTTTCATATGTTTCAGGCGCTGCGTATAGGCATAGAATAGGACCGCCAATAGGGTTAAGGCCGCGATCATCAAGGCAATGTAATACGTGTTGATCTTATCCTTTAAGCTGATTTCCTGTTGATAATTGCTGATTTCTTGAGCTCTGTTCTTGGCTTCCAGTTTAGACATCTGAATTTCCTGAAACTGCTTCTCAGCAGTCAGTTTGGAGACTTCCAATTCTTTGGACTGATTGTCCTGGATCAGCCGCAAGTTTTCCAGTTCCTGCTTCTGCTGGATTCCCAAAGCTGCCATCAATTGGATCTGCTGTTCTTTCTTTTCAGCTTCTACTTGTAAGAGTGCCAGTTCTTGGTCCTGTTTTCCTTTTTCATACTGTGCTTCAAGACGCTTGCCTATACCCAGCTTCTCCTGGTCGTAGACATTGGTAAACAAGGTAATGTATTCTTTATAATAATTGATGGCCTCCTGATAATTTCCCTCTTGCTCACTGATATGTGAAAGGGTGTTATAGATGCTCATCAAGATCTGTTGATCCTGTACCTGGGATTTGTTGATCTCTATCAGTGATGATAGCAAATGTTCTTTTGCTTTTTTGGAGTTTCCGTTCAGAAGTTCCAGTTCTGACAATATCCCATACGCCGAGGCAACCAAATTGTACTGTTTGGATTCCAGTCCTTTTGTTTTTGCCAGTTCAGCATACTGAGTTGCTTTATCCCTATATTCCTTAGGATAGAACTTAAAATAGAGATGCGAAAGGTTATTGGCTACAAAAGCTAAGTTTGAAGGTATTGGTATCTCATTCTGTTTTTCCAGATAGGTATTCAAAGCTTTTAGGTAGTATTCTTCCGCTGAGTTCCTAAATTCTACATGTTGCTGGTCTTCTAGATATTTCTGTTCATACATATAGCCCAATGACATGTAGGTGTCAAAAATGGTCAGTGGATCTTTCTGCTTCAGTGCAATATTCAGCGCTAGTTTGCTGTATTTTTCCTGCAGTTCAAACTCATTCCAGTTCGCGTAAATAGACGTCAGCTCTTTATAGACATTTGCTTTTCTGTTGAAAAGTGTATTCGATTGTTTGGCCTGATCGTAATAACTCAATGCGATCATAAACTGCTTGACTGCTTCTGCCTCCTGTTGTTGCCTTGCCAATATCCATCCATAGCCGTAATAGACATATCCTTTGGTTTCGATGTCCTTGCTGCGGTCTACCAATGACTTCGCCTTCAAGATGCTTTGCCTTGAACTTGTCGTTTCTTCCATAATCAATTGATTGATGGCAAGAATGGTATAGAGATAGGCAGAATATCGGCTGTCATTTAACTTGCTGGCAACGGCGATATCTTTTTTAAGTAGTTTGAAGGCTTCATCTTCCTTTTGATTGAAGAATAGCGCTTGCGCCAGCTTTCCGGTGCTGAAGAATTTTTCAGGATCGTCGGTGTTGTATTGATTATATTCCTTTTGGAGTTTGTCCAGGATATCCTGAGCCTTTGCCGAATGGGGAAGGAGGGCAAGAATGCTGAATAGAAAAACATAAAATATAGATAATAAGACTTTTCCTATGTTAGTGTTCATTCTTGCTTTCTGTTTGTGTATTGACAAAAGTACATAAACAGAGCCTAATAAAGGACTCTGTTTATGCTTTCGTTCGATTAGTTGATGTTTACTTTTTCACCTTTGGTGTTGATATAATACACATCGCCATCATCCGTATCCATAACTGATGCCGTACCATCTTCGAAAGAGGAAACACTGCTAAACTTAATAGGGATGACTAACTTTCCTTGATTATTGATATATCCGAATTTTTCACCCTTTTGAACAATATGCAATGGGTCTTTTTCAGAAAGAGAGATCATATCGTAGCCTTCTGCAAGTTTTTTGTTCTGTTTGATATTGTACATTACATAATGATCATTTTCAACCGAAACAAAAACTTCAGCGTTGAATTCCAGGATGAGAGGATAAGAAATCGGAACGATAACCTTTCCTGTTTTGTCCAAGATTCCGGTTTTATCACCAACGGTAGCCGATAAGTATCCGTGGCTCATATGGCTCACCATATCATATTGAGCCTTGATAACAGGCTGGTCATTGGCACCAAGGATCCCAAACTTGTCGTTTTCGGAATAGATGTACTGTTGGTATTCTGCGTCATACACAAGGAAATCATACTTGAAAGGAATCTTGATGTTACCATCTTTATCCATTGAACCATATTTGCTATCCAAATTGATTACTGTGCTTATTCCTCCACTGAATTGATCAAAAAAGGTATAATCAGCTTCGGTAATAGGATTTCCATTTTCATCCATTAAGCCTAATAGCTCGGTGTCATCATCTTGGTATAAGTAACGGTCTTCATCTACCTGCGGGACTGCTGAAAGGCTATCTACCGCATCTAAATGCTCACCCTCTTCCTCGTCAACAACCAGTGCAGCATAGAAAGTAGGAATCTCAAATTCGGTATTGCTCAGGCTTTCTTCGGTAATATTAATTGCAGTAAATCCAGTCTCGCCAATAGTAAGTTCCATTACCGCTCCAGGTAGATCTTTAAGGAACATGAATTGATCCCAATATAGGTTTGGAAGTTTATCGGAGTACCAAACTTCCATCTTAGTATAGTTATCACCCGAAAGGTCAAAATCTCCATTCACTACGGCCATCTTACAAGGAATGCCTGCTATGGTTTTAGTTTTTCCCTGGACGAATTCAAATTCTACGTCTGATTCCACATATAGCCTTCCAGCTTCACCATCATTACCTTCATTGTAAATGTAATACTGTTCGGATTCTGGAAACAACAAGAAAGAGCGATCTGTCTTTTTGTTGATAACCTGCAATCTAGTGGGTGATTCATTGAGAGAAGTCTTTATAAAAGTGTCGTTGAACCAAGCCCTCAATGAATAATTGCCTGAACTGTTTGCCTGATCCTTTTGTTCTCCAATTAAAATAGTGCGATAGTCGATTCTGTGAAGCTTTTGCTCTTGTGCCAACAATGTTAGCTTGCAAAAGCTAATAAGTAAAATAGAGAATAATAGTTTTTTCATTAAATATGATGTTATTCCACAAAAATGGACAGATTACGGCAGAAAAACCATCCCTGATAACAGCTAATTTCGTTGGTTGCACGGAAATAATTGCCTGATTTTATGATGTAGAGATTGTATAGCTCCGGAGAATAAATTTAGTAAGTATTCCTGCTAAGTGGTTTTTAATATGTAAGTAAACTACTCCAAGCAATTATTTGACACTTCACCTCTTTTTCTATGATAAAACATAAAAAGAGAAACAGCTTTTTAAGATTATTAAACTTAAAAAGATGCTTAAAATAATGTTTGTTAAGCAACGAGAATATTCTGTGTTACAACATTTATTCATTATTTTCTCTAATATCCTTTTTAATTGAAGATTAGTTATAAGATTAACTAAAGGGTAATTATTAAGCTTTAATTATGTTAACTTTTTAGATGAAGTAGCGAAACCTTTTTGTTATTTTTGAATTAACTAATTGTACTTGATAAAATATATTTAACATCTTAACCTACTATTAACAAACATTTAATAATAAACCAATATTGTAAAACCTTTCTTTGCTCGCAAAGAAATTGTACTTAAACCATGAAAAAGAACTACACCTACCTGCCCATTTTAGTGGGCTTATCGCTTCTTTCTTGGTCTGCTGCTCATGCTACATATAAGCATGTCCCACTAGAGCGGACCTATGAAATCAGTCAGAACATTATTCGAGGTAAAGTAGTCGCAGAAACAGGTGAGGCTGTTGTCGGCGCATCAGTGAGTAATGTCACGATTGGGTCTAGCACCCAAACTGATGAAAATGGAAATTTTGAACTCTCCGGTTCTGTGGGAAACGAACTGAGGATTTCCATGGTCGGCTATACTGCTAAAACTGTTACTGTTACTGGACCCCAAGTAAATGTTACTATTGTTGCTACCGATCAAAACCTTGATGAGGTCGTGGTTGTGGGCTATGGTAAGCAGAAAAAAGTGAACTTAACAGGTGCAGTAGCACAGATCGATTCCAAAGTATTGCAAGATCGTCCTGTAGCAAATGCAACCCAAGCTCTTCAAGGGGCTGTGCCTAACTTGAACATTAATTTTACCAACGGACGCCCAGGGGGGGAAGGAAAGGTAAATATCCGTGGTTTTGCATCTATTAACTCCGCAAATGCTGCTCCACTTGTCCTAATTGATGGTGTTCCGGGGAATATCAATACCATCAACCCTAAAGACATTGAATCGATATCTGTATTGAAGGATGCTTCCGCGGCGGCCATCTATGGTGCTAGAGGTGCCTTCGGTGTGATGCTTGTCACAACCAAAAAAGGACAAGCCGGAAAGATGACCATTGGCTATAGCAATAATTTTGGAACTTCTGACCTTACCGTTAACACGGATTTCATCACCAATGGCTATGATGCTGCCGTATTGAATGATGAAGCGTTTTTACGTGCAACTGGTAACCGATATACAGGTTATACCGATGAGGATTATGCAGAATTACTAAAGCGTAAAAATGACCCATCTTTACCTTCCGTGGTAATCCAAAATAGAAATGGAAAGGACCAATACGTGTATTATGCCAATACGGATTGGTGGAATACTTTCTATAGGGATAAGATGAATTCTATGGAACATGCCCTAACTTTTTCTGGTGGATCTGAAAAAATGGACTATTACATCTCCGGAAGAATGTACCAGAAAGGTGGTCTGATGAAGGTCCAGCAAGATAAGTTTGAAGGATACAACCTAAGAGCTAGATTGAATGGGCAAGTAACAGATTGGTTAAAAGTGAGCAATAATAGCCAAATTAACTATCAAAACTATACTTTCCCAGGATGGAACAGTAGTGTAGATGCCAACAATAACTTTATCTCCACAACTGTGCATGCATTACCTTCCTATGTTCCTCAAAACCCAGATGGTACGGCTACATACAGAACGGAACTGAACAATTATAATATCGGTGATGGTATCATGGCAGATTTACTTTACGGTAAATCCAAAGGAGGGGAGAAGGAATATGAATTTATCAACCTTTTTGAAGCTGTCGCTCAAATTATGCCAGGCTTGACCGTTACTGGTAACTATACATTTACCTACAATCCGATTGATAAATTTAATCGCAGGGTTCAGGCTCCATGGTCTGTTTATCCAGGCGTGATCAATTATTTGGGAAATGATCAGCTAATTCAAAACTTAGAGAATTACAAGAAACATTCCCTAAATATTTTCGCCAATTTCAACAAAAAATTTGGTGATCATAATTTAGGAGCTACAGCAGGTTACAACCAAGAACTGAGTACCTGGAGAAATGTAGGTGGAACCCAAACCAACCTCTTATCAGAAGACCTTAATGACTTTAACCTTGGTACAGGCGTGCCATTATTACGTGGTGGCGAAGAATCTTGGGCATTACAGGGGTTTTTCGGAAGGATAAATTATGATTATAAAGGAAGATATCTTTTAGAAGTAAATGGTCGTTATGATGGGACTTCCAAATTCCCTTCAGGTCAACAATTTGGTTTCTTTCCATCCTTTTCAGCAGGATGGCGTATTATGGAAGAACCTTTCCTAGAGTCTGTGAAGCCTTATATAAACGAAGCTAAACTAAGAGTTTCCTACGGTTCTCTAGGAAATGCTCAGGAAGCTTCGCCTTATGGTTATATCCCGTTATTAGGCGCTGGAAACTCAGCCTACATTACCAATGGTGGAAGAACACAATTCTTAAGTTCACCGTCGCCAATCTCTGGAGATTTAACATGGGAAAGAACCAGTACCTTAAACTTTGGTGCTGACTTTGAATTTGCTCAAAGTAGATTGACTGCATCCTTTGATTACTTTATCCGCGAAACCTTGGACATGTTGATCCCTGGAAAAACATTGCCAGCAGTATTCGGTGCTAGTTCTCCGAAAACGAATGCAGGAGATTTAAGAAACGTAGGATGGGAATTGTCATTAGCATGGAGAGATCAATTTGAAGTTGCTGATAAACCTTTTGGCTATAGTTTCGGTCTTGGCCTGTCGGATTCCAAAGCAAAGATTACCAGATTTGACAATAGAGAAATGTTGTTGAACAACTATTATGTCGGTCAGACATTAGGTGAGATCTGGGGCTATAAGATCGACGGTTTGTTCCAAACCAATGAAGAAGCTGCCAATTGGGATGTAAATCAAGATCGCATTGATGCTCGCCGTCTTTCAGCTCCCGGAGATTGGTCTAAGCTGCAGGCTGGAGATCCAAGATTTGTGGATATCAATGGAGACAAAGAAGTAAACCAAGGGAAAAATACCCTAAGTGATCCTGGAGATCAGGTTATCATCGGTAATAGTAGAGCGAGATATAACTTCGGTTTAAACTTAGGTGCCAACTGGCAAGGTTTTGATGTCTCGGCATTCTTCCAAGGTATCGGAAAACAGAACTGGTGGCCAGGTTCCAATGCGGATAAGTTCTGGGGACCTTATTCAAGACCTTATTACTCATTCGTTCCAAAAGATTTTGTTGAAGATGTATGGACTCCTGAGAATCCAGATGCATATTTCCCTCTATTGCGTGGCTATATCGCTTTGGATGGTAACAGTTCCCTGAATGTAAAATCAGACCGTTATCTGCAAGATTTAGCTTATATCCGTTTGAAAAACCTAACCATTGGTTACACTCTTCCAAACGCTATCATGAGCAAGTTGAAACTGAGCAATGCAAGGATTTATCTGTCTGGAGAAAACCTGTGGACAGCGACTAAACTAAGGTCAAAATATATTGACCCAGAACAAGCAGCTCAAGAATCTAACGGTAGAGCTTACCCTTATTCTAGAACATTTTCTTTTGGACTTGACTTTACTTTCTAAACCCATGAAAAACTCATTAATATTATATATTCTACTTGCTGTTCTAGTTACAGGATGTAGTAAGGATTATTTAGATAGACAGCCGGAGGCAAATATCTCTCCCGATGTCTCTTTCAAAAGTGTCAAAGATCTTGAATTGTTCAGCAATTCATTTTATGACGGCGCCCTTCCATCTGCTGAAGGAATCTATAACGAGGCAATTGATAATATTGTTAAAACAACCCTTCAAGATGAATTAACGGGAAAAAGAATTGTCCCTGTAAGTGGGGGTGGCTGGTCTTGGACCCAACTAAGGAATATTAATTTCTTCCTTGAAAACTGCTATAATCATCTTTCAGTTCAGGATGCTGCGCCTTATGCAGGTGTAGCCAAATTCTTCAGGGCTTATTTCTATTTTGATAAGGTTAGACGTTTCGGAGATGTGCCTTGGTACGGAAAGGTTCTTGATGTCAATGATGAAGAGGAATTATCGAAAAAACGTGATTCTAGAACGCTTATTGTTGATTCCATCATGGCAGATTTAGATTTCGCCATCAAGAATATGTCAGACGCAAAGTCCGATGAAAAAGCAACAAAATGGACCGCCTTGGCACTTAAATCAAGAGTGGCCTTGTTTGAAGGTACTTTCAGGAAATATCATACGGAATTGAACCTGCCTAATGCAAATAAATACCTTGAAATGGCTGTAGCAGCTTCCAAAGAATTAATGGATGCTGGTCAGTATAGTCTATATACAGGTGCTGGTGTTGATTCTTATGGTAAACTTTTCAGCTCTGTCAATAGCGTATCCCAAGAAGTTATTTTGGCCCGTAAGTTTTCGGATGCCCTACAGATTTGGCACAATGTAAACTATTATACCATTACAGCTTCATACGGTAAGCCAGGTCTGGAGAAAAACTTGGTCAACTCCTACTTAATGAAAGACGGAACACGCTTCACGGACAAACCTAACTATGATAAAATGACCTTCTTGGAAGAGGTAAAAGATAGGGATCCAAGGTTGCATCAAACCATAAGAACTCCTGGCTATACCAGAATAGGAGGGGCAGCACCAATAGCACCTAACTTTGGAAATTCCGTGACGGGCTATCAGTTAATCAAATTCGTAGGTGATGTGAAATATGATAACTATAATCGTTCTGAAAATGATATGCCTATTTTCCGCTATGCTGAAGTTCTGTTGAACTATGCTGAAGCTAAAGCTGAATTGGGAACTTTGACCCAAGCTGATCTTGATCAATCCATTAACCTAATCCGTGCAAGAGCAGAAATGCCAACATTGGTATTAGCAGCGGCAAACAGCAATGCAGATCCGTATCTGGCCAAAGATTATCCAGCAGTTGCTGGAGCCATGAAAGGTGCTATCCTTGAGATCCGTAGAGAAAGAAGGATTGAATTGGTTATGGAGTCCTACCGTTGGGATGATATTTTGAGATGGAAAAGCGGTCAATTGATCACTCGTCAATTTAAAGGGATGTATTTCCCAAGCATTGGTAAGTTTGACCTCGATGGTGATGGTAAAGAAGATGTTTGGATTTACGAAGGAACTAAACCAACAGCTCCAGGCGTCCAATTGTTAAAATTAGGATCAGAAATCTTATTGGAAAACGGGAAAAGTGGAAACGTGATAATCAATGCCCATATCAAAAAAGTATTTGATGAGGCTAAAGATTATTTCTATCCGCTTCCGATCCAGGAATTGGAACTCAATAAGAATTTAACTCAAAATCCAGGCTGGAAATAATGTTAATATTAAATAAATGAATAAAGCCGCATCTTTTTGATGCGGCTTTTTCTTATGCAATATCTTCAGCTTTAGGGTTGTTAAGCTTGGAATGTTTATAACCATAAAAGAAATAAACCACTAATCCTATTGCTAGCCAGATCAAAAAGATCACCCAATTGCTCGTACCTAGCTCGGTCATCAAATAGAGATTGATCAGGATCCCAATCACAGGTAGCAAGGAGAAATTGTATTTAAAAGCCATAATAGCAAGTACAATCCATACAGCCCAAAAGATCAAAATCAACGATTTATGCTCTAGGATATACAAGAAATCCAAGTGTTGCCATTCATGGATGGCTTCTTGGTTAAATTTCCAGATCAAAGCCCAAGCAATCACAAAACCTAATCCGATCAGGTATTTGCCGTTTATATAGGGAACTCTAAATTTAGATTGCTTTGATAAGCCTGAATAATCCATATAGAGTACACCCGCACAGACTAAAATAAAGGCAAAGAAGGTACCTACGGAGGTTAGATCCACAAAGAAATCCATCTTGAAGAACATGGAAGGTATAGCAACCACGAAACCTGTCACGATTGTCGCAAAGGAGGGGGTCTTATACTTAGGGTGGATGGTAGCAAATTTTTTCCAAAGCAGGCCATCACGACTCATGGTCATCCAGATCCTTGGTTGAGCTAATTGATAGACCAAAAGAGCACTGGTAATCGCAATGACTGAGGTGACTGAGATTATCCCAGCTAAATAATCGACTCCTATGTATTTAAAAACAAATGCCAAGGGATCTTTTACGTTCAGTTCCGTGTAATTCACCATCCCTGTCAATACCAAAGTTATCCCTACATAAAGTACTGTACAGATCAATAAGGTGATGATCATGGCCTTCGGAAGGTCACGTTGGGGATTCTTGCATTCTTCTGCAGTGGTCGAAATAGAGTCAAATCCAATAAATGCAAAGAATACAGCAGCCACTGAACCTAATACGCCCTGGAGACCATTTGGAGCAAAGGGTACCCAGTTTTCAGGATTGACGAAAAAGGCGCCACCAATAATGATAGCCAAGATTACACCGATCTTTACCATGACCATGATGTTACTGGCTCTTCTAGACTCTTTAATGCCTCGGTATACCAACCATGTGATCAAGCTGATGATAACCCCAGAAGGCAGATCAAAAATAATAGGTACTTCACCAATCCTAGGGGCAGATTCATAGGCCTTCAGACCCAATTTATCCGCAACCGTCAAGGCTTCCGGTCCTAATTCAACTAACTTCTGATGAGCTTCCAAGGCATATTGGGGCGCCATAGAAAGCCATGCAGGAATATGTATCCCAAATCCTTCCAGCATGGTAACGAAATATTGCGACCATGATATGGAAACCACAATATTGGAAACTGCATATTCTAAAACCAATGCCCAACCAATAATCCAGGCGAATAGTTCCCCAAATGCAACATAAGCATAGGTATAGGCACTACCCGAAACTGGAATGGTACTGGCAAATTGTGCATAGGAAAGAGCCGTAAATACGCAGGCAAAAGCAACAAACACAAAAAGTAGAGAAATGGCAGGGCCACCCTCAAAACTAGCCAATCCGATGGTGCTGAATATTCCGGCACCTACGATGGCAGCAATTCCTAAGGAAACTAAGTCTCGAACTCCAAGGACCTTGTTCATACTTTCGGACTGACCCTTTTCCTTGATGATCAGTTCTAGACTCTTCCTTTTGAAAAGCTTATTTCTCATTAGCGATTAATTATTTGGTGAAGTCAACAAAAGTAGATATAAAAATGAAACCCTAGAATGATATTTATAAGAAAATCATACTAGGGTTTCTGAAAATTTATTGAATAAAATATTTCATTTATGTTGTGGCCGAGTAATTATCTAGTATTTCCTGCGTAGGTACAAAGAAAAGTGTACCTGTTTCCGCAGTACTGAAATCCAATATCCTATCATAATTTCCTACAGGATCCCCCAAGAACATATTCTCCAACATCTTTTTCGTTGTCGAGAATTTACTGGCGTAGGAAATAAAATACGTGCCGAATTCACCTTTTGAAGGATTTGAAAAAGGAAGGTTATCCCGCACAATCTTTAGGTCATTCCCATTCTCATCTGTAATACTGGTCAATGCACTATGGGCATTCTTTGGCTTGACTTCATCCGTCATCTCCACATCCGACAATTTGTACCGACCAAATACCTTCTCTTGCTCGCTGGTAGACAGTTCTTCCCATGCCTTAAGATTGTGGATGTATTTCTGTACAAACTGATAACTCCCACCTTGATATTGAGGATCTTCTTCGCCAACCAATGCAAATTGAGCTCGTTCATCCCCAATCGGATTTTCTGTTCCATCGACAAAGCCAAGGATGGAACGGCCATCCCAATACCTAAAACCATGGACCTCCACCAAATTGTCGGCAACAGGATTGATGATATCGTAGATATCCTTCGCCATCTCATAACAGATGCCAGCATTCTCAGCGCGTAGATGAAAATGTAAATCTCCCTCCGTAGATACGGCAGTATGTTTTCCTCCAACAATCTTTTCAAAAGTCTTCAGTTCCTTGGGAAGGGGAGTAGGCATACCTAATTTATTCCAAGCCTCATAACCGATCCCCATAATACAACTGGTCCTGCCATTTGGCGTACGAACCACAAATGAATGGTTCAAATTGGAAACCAGTGCACAAAGCCTTTCAAAGACAGCCTTATAATCTGTTCCATCCTTAAATTTCCAAACTGAAAAAATGGTGTTGTTATTGGGGTAATCCGTAATGTTTTGAGATATTGATGCCATAGGTGAATTTAATAATAGTGTTAACCTAATTTAAGCATTCTTAACAAGAGATAAAAGTTAGTCTGTAAATTTTATTGAAAGAAAAAAGTACTGCGTTTTAGGGCAGTACTTAATGCATTGTGATGAAAAAAGCAGAGAAATAAATCCCTGCTTTCTCAATTAGTAATTTATAACCTTATCTAATTCTTTTTCATCGATGGTTACTTCATTTAGATAACGCTCTAAGCTATCATCCAATTCTTTCATCCAAGGTGTATGGTGAGGTTCAGCGCTTGTGCCATCCATGACCGACTTGTAAACCTGATCCCTGTAGTTCAGGATATTGACCTCCTTGTCGTTTAACCAGCTTTTAAACATCTCTGCCACACGATCTAAATCGAATGCAGGATAATCCGTATAACTGATCAAATTCTTGATGTAATCTGTCTGGAAATCTACATGCTCAGGACCAGTTACGGTTTTAGCCTCGTAATCCATCCACTGTTTAATGTCGGCATCTCTTTCCTCTTTAGCTGGGAAATCAACTCGCCCCAACATATAATCCC
Organism: Sphingobacterium sp. LZ11T8; assembly: GCF_024261425.1. Lineage (NCBI taxonomy): Bacteria > Pseudomonadati > Bacteroidota > Sphingobacteriia > Sphingobacteriales > Sphingobacteriaceae > Sphingobacterium > Sphingobacterium sp. LZ11T8. The sequence goes on from NZ_JANBZY010000006.1 coordinate 41,434, forward strand.
TTGCAAACCATGCCTGAGTATCAAACATGTTGAATGTATAGTATTGGTCTTGCATTCCTAAGAATATAAGTCGCTCATTTTCATTGAATACTACACCTTTATATAAATTGTCTGGATACAGACAGTTCTTCGTCTTTAAACGCAAATCATCCGGTAGGAAAGGGAACTTGTGCTGATATCCTGTACAAAGGATCACGGCGTCATAATCTTCAGTTGTTCCATCTTTGAAATAAGCAGTATTGCCATCAAAGTGAGTTACCAACGGTTTTTCCTTGATTCCTTCTGGCCATTTCGTGCCAATTGGGTTTGTCCTATAGGAAATGGTCACCGAGTCACTGCCATGTTTGAAACATTGAACCGCAATATCCTCAGCAGAATAACTACTTCCGATCAACAACAACTTTTGTCCAATAAATTGATCCGCACCACGGAAGTCATGCGCATGCATCACGGCACCTGGAAAGTTATCAATACCTTTGAAATAAGGCATATTAGGTGTTGAGAAATGACCTGTACCTACTACAAGATAATCGAAGTACTCCTCGAATGTCTCATTCTTTTGTAGGTCATCAAATACGACCCTAAATTGTTTTTTATCTTCGATATAGTCAACCCAGCGAGCTACCGTATTGAATTTAATATAATCTCTTGCGTTACTTTTCTTAATTCTGCCTTGAATGTAGTCAAAAAGCACTTCACGTGGAGGATAGGACGAAATAGGCTGCCCAAAATGCTCCGTAAAAGTATAGTCTGCAAATTCTAGACATTCTTTTGGCCCGTTGGACCATAAGTATTTATACATGCTTCCATGTAATGGTTCGCCAAATTTCCCTACACCCGTTCGCCAGGTATAGTTCCACATGCCGCCCCAATTATCTTGTTTTTCATAACATTTAATTTCTGGGATGGGATTACCTTTTTTCTGTTCTGATTCAAATGCTCTTAACATAGCTAAACCACTAGGGCCAGCTCCAATAATTCCAACTTTAAAATCTGTCATATTTTATTCTTTTTATAAATTTTTTAAATTTTTCAATGTGCCATTATCTGTAGATAGATGCAATAAGGCTGTAATGATTCCCATTAGGGGAAATAGAAGGCGTGTTGATTTCTTTGGCAGATAATTACCAAATATTCGTGACGCTAAAATTAAAGGAAGTAATAATTAGGTGATGCTGAATGATCATTATACACAAATGTGTTTTTTTCCTTCACTGTTGCAAAGGTACGAATAATATTCATTAATTAAAAATATTAACGAAATAATATTCGGATTAACCAATGGTTTTATCGGAAAACCAATGATTAATATTTGGTTCTGTTAGGAATTGTTTGGCAAATTTGACCGTTCAGAAATTAAGTCCAATTGCCTGCGTCCCTGTTGGTTTTGGTATATGATTTGCTTTTATCGGGTAGGATTTACCAAATTAATTCTAGCCCCATTTTCAATTAAATTAAGGGATTGCGTGATTTTGAGCAAAATCTGTTTATTTTAGGAGTAAATTAAAAAAATCATATATGGCATCAGGAATATTCGCGGTTTTGGATGATATCGCCGCTCTTATGGACGACGTAGCAGTTGCAAGTAAAATCGCAACTCGGAAAACCGCAGGTATTTTAGGAGATGATTTGGCCGTGAATGCCGAAAAAGCAACCGGATTTTTAGCATCTCGGGAGCTTCCGGTCCTCTGGGCAATTACGAAAGGCTCCTTTGTCAATAAGCTGATTATCGTGCCTGTCGCCTTATTGCTCAATGCTTTCCTTCCCGTAGTGATAAAATATATTTTATTGATTGGTGGTGCTTATTTAGCTTATGAAGGAGCGGAAAAAGTTATACATTATCTTTTTCACCGGAAGAAAGAAGGGCAGGAGGTCATTCAGGAACAAGCTTTGGAAGGAGAAGCAGCAGAGTCTGCAAAGGTTAAATCCGCAGTCACTACCGATTTTATCTTATCCGTGGAGATCGTAATCATAGCATTAGGAACTGTACTTGAAGAAAGCCTTGCCATTCAGATCCTAACGGTTTCTGTGGTTGCTATCCTTGCTACGGTGGGTGTATATGGTATAGTCGCCCTGATTGTGAGAATGGATGATGCCGGACATAGCCTGATCAAGAAATCGAACGATAAGGGAATAGCTGCTAAATTAGGACACCTCCTGGTAAAACTTTTACCGATTGTGATCAAGGCCTTAGGGGTAATCGGAACGATAGCTCTATTATTGGTTGCAGGGGGTATTTTTGTGCATAATATCGATTATTTCCACCATTTCCTTCCACAGGTTCCTTCAATCGTGAAAGAATTTGGAATGGGTCTTGTAGTAGGTTTTATTGTACTGGGAATTGTTCTCCTGGTCAAGAAGATCTTTGGGATAGGAAAGGATAAGCATTAATTTATTTGTGGGGCGGGTTAATTTTTAGCAATTTGCGCCACAATAGGTCCTGGCCTAAACCGAATAAAATTTCTACAAGAAATAGTATAGATTATTTATGAAAAAGATATTAAACATTATTTGTTTCGTTGCTGTTTTAGGGGCATTTACTGCCTGCTCCAAAGAGGATGAAGAAGTAAAGACTCCAAAAGACACTGCAGAACTGATTGGAAAATGGGTTAAGGTTGATGGAATCCGTAATTCAGATACTATTATCACCGAAGGTCCTCATTTGGACACCTTAAAAATGCTTGAATTCACAGCGGATAATAAATTGACGGTGAGTCGTGGACAGTTCTGCGTTTTCACGGCTGCAAAAGATAAGAGCCAATCTGGCGATTTTGAATATTATTCAGTAAACAATAGTATTTACCCTGGCCTCAATGACAGGATTAAATATAACCAAGGTTGTACGAATGGAATGCCTGTATCTCTTCAAGGCAATGTTTTACGCATTGGATTTCCTACGGATGAGGCTTCTTACGAAGAATATATGAAAGTTACACCTGCAGAAACCCCAGAGGTTCCTGAAACCCCTGAGGTTCCTACAGAACCAACTCCTGTTGGATAAAAAAGACTTTTGAGGAAAGCCCAAAATTAATTTTGGGCTTTTTTTATTCTAGTTCCAATAAAATAAAAACCCCCGACCAGGTGGTCAGGGATTTTTTTATATGGCCATCCGCCATGTTATTGTTAAACATTTCTTTATGCTTAGAGATGTAGTTTCATCCCTTCGTGACTTGCCCTAAAACCCAGCTTCTCATAAAATTTCAAGGCATCTGGTCTTACTTTATCTACGGTGAGTTGAAGGACATGGGCACTTTTTTCTTTTGCTCTTCGGATCGCATATCGGATCATCTTTTCGCCATAACCTTTAGACCGCTCTGCTTTATCAATCCTAACCCCTTCGATCTGGGCCCTGATTCCTCCACGATAGGTCAGGTATTGGATAAATGTCAATTGCAAACAGCCAATAATTTTGCCATCCTCAGTTTCCATTACCAAAAGCTCTTGGTTTTTGTCCTCATTGATCTTATTGAAGGCAGTAATGTACTCCGCAGGAAGTGGATGCCGATAAGCCTCGCGCATGTTCCCTAACATATCGTCCGAAAGTAATTCTATGATTCTTTCTAAGTCCATAATATGGGCTTTTCTAAACTTCATGGTAGATTTTCCTATGTTTGCATAGTAAATGTACGAAAAATCCGGAATAAAAATAAAAGGATAAAAAGAAAGAATATTTTTTTTGACATATCTTAATAAGGAACTCGGAACGGAGCAATGTTTATCATGAAAAGGTTAAGGACTTTATTGGCGTTCAGTTCGTTAACCGAAGTTTAACGATGACAGAGTCTAAGGGAGGAAATCGTACAGATTCTTTACTAACTGTTCAGAATTGGAAACCTACATTTCATCACAAGCAAATTGTCTGATTTTCAATTTTTAGCACTTTATTACATAAATCTTCCATCTTATTACATTTTCACCTGCTACTATTGTAATTTTTTCTAAAATTATGTAACTTGTTGATAGATAGTTTGTTGGTGGATATTAATTTATCCATTACTCCCCATTTATCAACAATTTAATTAACATTTTTCGAAAAACACTTAGTATAGGAGGTATATCATGGAAAGTCTAAAATTTGAAATTGGAAAGGTTTCTCTGCATCAATTAAACAGTGTCAAGGACGCATTAAATGAAATAACAAATATCAACGATTGGCAGATTGCCCCTTATGTGGATGGATATTTGCTCTCTGTAAAGGGCATCAATATTGTAAGTTATTCCATATTAAAATCCATTACTGCACTGGGGATAAATGCAGAACAACTTTATGAAGAATAGGTTCTTCAGTACGAGCTTGAGTCAAGGGATTCCCTTGACTTTTTTCGTTTATTTGGATTGGGCTGTAGGTGTTTGATTGTTTGCTAGTGTTTCTTAGTTAAATGCTCTACCTAGTTATTAGTATACACATTTAGTTTTTTCCTTAAGATCCTCCGGATGGTATGTATCCTCGTTTTTATTGTTCCTTCTTTAATATCCATTGTCTCCGCGATTTCATAGTATTTAAATCCTTCTAGGTACATACTTATTATCTCATAATTTTCCGCTGATAAAGACTTGATTGACTTTTCGATATCGCCTAAAACAAACCTTGATTCAGCATTGTTTTTCGAACTTCGATTTTCCCCAGTATAGGTGAGTTCTTTTTCTGCGGTTCTGTATAAATTAAGGCGTCTATATTTATTCAAATAGATATTTTTCATGATCACGTACAACCAAGCAACTATTTTAGGGTGATTGATGAATTTTTCAATTGATTTCAGGGAGCGGATAAAAGTTTCTTGAACCAGCTCGTCCTTTTCGTTTTGATCTGTAGTGAAGTTATTTGCCAACCGATTTAAAATTGGTGAATTCTGCACAATCACATCATTAATTAGATTTTTCATGATTGAATGTTATATGTTATGTAACATTATAACGTATTGTTTATGAGCATGTTTTGCGCTGTTGGGTACATTATGACAAAACAGGTATTAAAATTTATTTCAGGTATTAATCTCTTGCTTGATCTGAAATTTTAAAACTTGAATTTATAGGATTGTACGGTTTCGAACTGTTAATTTCCACTCAACACGAAAGTTGAATGGATTTGGATTCTTTTGTTACACTTAAATTTGTAGCGAAATTGCGACAAATACCTGAAATCAGTTAAAAAGTACTGAATTGTCTTTAATTCAAGCATGCCCCAAGCTGATAGCGATTAATTTTAGTTAATTTTAATAGCTTAATTAGAAAGTTAACTAAGTATTGCCGATGAAATATAAAGTTGATTTAGAAAGATAGAGTTCTTAATAAATTAATGTAAATAAGTAAACTAATTAAAGTAAAAAAAGAAAAGGTTAATTAGTCATGCTAACTACAAGAAAAGATTCATTTCACAATTCTGTTAACAAAAAAAGATATACACTCCTGCAAGAAGATTGTAAAAGTGATTTTTTATGCTTTGATGTCTTCTTTAAGGAAGGGCCCTTTGCAATTCTTGTTTTAGACAAGAACTTTCATGTTATACGTGTTAATGGGCGATTTGATTACATATTTGGGTTAAAAGGAAAGGAGTTAATATCTAGAGATATTTTTGAGTTTTTGAACTCAGAAGATGCATATAGATTAAAGGGGATTTTTGAAAATAGAGACGAGTCCAGAAAACCATTGTTGGTCAATTTGCGATTTAAGAAAAACAAAAGTTCCTTCCTAAATATTGAAACCTTTATTAAAAAATATATCAATCAATTTCAGGATCCGCATTATTGCATGCTCCTTTTTGATAAGAAATTTTATCCCCACCATCATTGGGTGGAACTGAAAAAAGAAGTGTTTCAGGCCATTGTTGATACCCAAGAACAAGAAAGATATAGGATAGGAACCCAATTACATGATAGTGTCGCCCAAACCCTATATGCCATAAAATTAAACCTTCAGCACCTTGAAAAGGATAATGTCGGTAGTAAAAATGAAATGCAGAACATTAAACTGATGTTGAACGATGCTATTGCGCAAATACGGAATATCTCAATCGACTTGGTTCCTGCTGTTCTCCATGATTTTGGACTCAAGGCCGCAATCCAGTTTATGGTTAACCGAATTGATATGTCGGATTTCAAAATTACCACTGTCATTACCAAGAAAGTTGAAGAGTTAGAACAAGAAGTTAAGTTAGTAATCTACAGAATCGTCCAAGAACTATTGAATAATTGCCTGAAACATTCCAATGCAAATAAAGTCGCAGTAAAAGTAGGAATGAATGAAAACAAAATTCAAATTATGGTAAAGGACAATGGTGTGGGCTTTTCTGAGGAATTAGCAAATAACATGAAAAAAGGAATTGGTTTGAGAAGTATTAAAAATAGAATTGATTTATATCAAGGTGAAATAGAAATTTTGGAATTAAAAAAAGGAACCGCAGTGGACATAACTTTAAACGTATTTTAAAAATGGGCGATATTAAGATACTTTTAGCTGAAGATCATTTAGTGGTTAGAAATGGTATTAAGCTGCTTTTGAATTCCCAGACAAATTTTAATGTAGTGGCCGATGTCAGTAACGGCATGGACGCCCTGCAAACATTAAGTTCAGATGTGGAGGTCGATGTTGTCATTACGGATCTCGGCATGAACAATCTTGACGGTTTACAGCTTATCCAAGAAGTTACCGCAAAATACCCACATATTAAGGTCATAGTACTGACTATGCTGGACTGTGAACAGCATATGTTCAAGGCTTTTGAATATGGTGCAAAGGGCTATTTGGTTAAAAATGTGGGTTCGGACGAACTTATTTTCTGTATCAATCACGTGGCTCAGGGCGGGAAGTACCTATGTGAAGAGCTAGCTATTGGATTTATCAATTCAGGTATTGAAAAAAACAGGAACAAAGACCTCGAGTTTGATCCGGTAGCACTTGATCTGACATCCAGGGAATTGGAAGTGTTGGAACTCTTAGGTGAAGGCCTCACAAACCTAGAAATCTCTAAAAAATTGTTCTTATCTAAACGTACCGTTGAAGGACATAGGCAAAACCTAATTGATAAAACAAAATCTAAGAATACACCCGCACTGATTAAATATGCCGTTCTTAACGGCTTGATTCAATAATTTCTAAACTTTATCAAGGTTCGATTTGTTCTTCCATTGAATATGTCGAACCTTGATCAATATAATAAAAAACGTGATTTCACCAAGACAGCCGAACCCCAGGCAAAAAAGGAAAAAATCAAATCTGCAGGCCAGCATTTTGTCGTTCAGAGGCACCATGCCAGTAGGCTACATTATGACTTCAGACTAGAAATCGATGGCGCACTGAAGAGTTGGGCCGTGCCAAAAGGACCTTCCCTAAATCCTAAGGACAAACGATTGGCTGTTCAGGTCGAAGATCATCCATTAAGCTATGGCTCTTTTGAAGGCCATATTCCCAAGGGAAATTATGGCGCCGGTACAGTTAGTATCTTTGATGAAGGAACTTATGTCCCCTTGGAAGCAGCGTCGGATAAGGATTTCCTAAAGCAATGGAAAAATGGAAACATCAAGTTTACCTTGAAAGGGAAAATCCTGAAAGGTGATTTTGCTCTCGTCAGAATGAATGGAGCAGATTCCGACAATTGGCTTTTGATCAAACATAAAGATGAATTCTCTTCGGATAAACCCTTTGACGCGGAAAAGTTGGTCAGTGATTCCGTTAAGGCTGAAGGGAAAGACTTTAAGAAAAAATCAACCAAAGCTAATTCTGGAACTGTAAAAAAAAAGTCCCAAAGTATCGAGGATAAACAGCTGAAACCCATGCTCGCAAAATTAAGCCAATCCATTCCTGATTCCCACGACTGGCTATTTGAGAAGAAATTTGACGGTTTTCGCTCGCTTTATTATGCTTTGGACAGCATAAAGAAATTAATCTCAAGAAATGGAAATCTCCTGAACAAGAAATTCCCCAGTATTCTCAACGATCTCGAAAACCTAAGCAGACCTTGCGTCCTTGATGGTGAGATCGTGATTGAAAATAAACAGGGAATATCCCAATTTCAATACCTTCAGTCTGGAGAACCTATACAAAATAACCTTCAACTCTATTTTTATGTCTTTGATATCCTGTATCTGGATGATGTAGACCTGAAATCTTATGCTTTAACAGAAAGGAAAGAAATACTAAGGCTTCTGATTTCCAAATATAAATTCCAACATATTAAATTGGTTGAGGAAATAATCCCCGAACATCAAGACCTCTTAGCCTATGTTAGGGAGCAAAAATGGGAAGGGATTATTGCTAAGCTTAAGGATAGCACCTATGATATGGGCCAGAGGAGTGGGAAATGGCTTAAGATAAAAATACGAAATTCCCAGGAAGCCATTATCTGCGGATTCACTAAACCTGAAGGTTCTCGGTCTTATTTTGGTGCATTAGTTTTAGGGATCAAGTCTGGAGGTCAATTCAAATATATCGGCAATTGTGGTACTGGGTTTAATGAGGAACTGTTAAAATCGCTTTCTACTTTATTTAAGCCCTTACAGACCCAGACCAAACCCTTTTCAGAGGCTGAAAAAATAGCCAAAGAGAAAGATGTCACTTGGTTAAGGCCTCAATTGGTTTGCGATGTTTATTTTTCGGAATGGACCTTGGACGAACATCTGCGTCATCCGGTTTTCAAAGGTATCCGAGATGATAAGTCCGCCGAAGAAACTACCAAGGAAGAACATGCAAACGAAGTGTCAGGAAAGGAAACTAGGATCATGGATAAAGAACTTAAATTTGGAAAAAAAACGATCAAATTGACCAATCTAGATAAACTCTATTGGCCGACAGAAAAAATCAGCAAAGGAGATCTTTTAGATTATTATGAAAAGATGGGTGATTATATATTACCATATCTGAAGGATAAACCTATTTCCATGAATAGGTTCCCCAATGGAATCGATAAACAGAGCTTCTTCCAAAAAGACGTTGATCCTGATAAAATCCCTGCTTGGCTCAAGACGACCGAAGTATTTTCTGAAAGTACATCCAAAACCATTGACTATCTTTTATGCAATGATCTGCCAAGCTTACTCTATATCGTGAACCTCGGATCTATCGAAATAAATCCATGGCTTTCTACCTACAAAAAGCCTGAAAAACCGCAATATGCTGTTTTGGATTTAGATCCAAATGGCGCAGATTGGGCAGATACCATCGATGTAGCCCTAAGCTGCAAGGAAATTTTGGACAGAGGAAATATTCCTGGTTTTATAAAGACTTCTGGCTCCAGTGGATTACATATCTTTATGAATGTTGCAGGTAAGTATGACTACCAAGTCGTCAGGGATTTTGTCCAATTTATTGCTGAATTGGTCCATCAAATGCATCCTGAAACGACCAGCTTGGTTCGGGATCCTAAAAAAAGAAAAGGCTTAATCTATCTGGATTATCTCCAAAATAAAGAAGGACAGACTATAGTAGCACCTTATTCCGTTCGTCCCAAGCCTAATGCTACAGTCAGTACACCCGTTCTTTGGGAAGAAGTGAATTATGACCTTTCTATTCAAGACTTCCATATTTTTAATGTCTATGGTCGAGCCAGCAGCATTGAGGATCCCTGGAAAGACCTCAATGGCAGTAAAGTCGATATAAAAAAGGCCCTGTCTAAATTTTAAGCCAAACTGGCCTTTAATTTTTCCAATAGGTCGGTAGCTTTGGTATTTTCCACATTGATCTTTCGGATGGTAGCGCGTTTGCCTTTGCTCTTCTGATTGATGATTTTCATTAATTCTTTGGAATATTCATTTTTGAAAGCGGAGATATCAAATTCCTTACTATTCATTTTGATGAGCTGAAGAGCCATATCCATCTCCTGTTTAGAGATTTTACTGGAAGTTGTTTTTAACTCTTCCGTATCCCTAATTTCTTCCTCAAACCGGAGTTTGTTGAGTAAGAGAATGTTCTTGTATGGTTTAATGATCGCTAGGTTTTCTACACTTCGCATAACAAAGGTCCCTAAACCTGCCATTTTACTTTTTTCCAAAGCCTGTAATAATAATTGATAAGCTTTTTCCCCTGATTTTTGAGGCTCCAAATAGTATGGAGTGTCAAAATATATACTGTCGATTTCTTGCAGTTTGACGAAGGTTTGCAAATTGATCATTTTGTTCTTTTCGGGCATAGCTTCCTCAAAGTCGGCATCTTCCAAAACCACATATTTATCCTTCAATAAATACCCCTTTACGATATTGTCCCAACTTACTTCCTTACCCGTATCTTCATTCACCCTCTTGTATTTGATATTTGCGTGATCTTTGCGGTCTAACATATCTAAATCAAGACTGCTGCTTTGCGTGGCTGAAAAAATCTTGATAGGGATATTTACTAATCCAAACCCAATGGCTCCTGTCCAAATAGCTTTCATACGATGTTTTTATTTTAATAAACAATCTTTAGGAAATATAGTTCAGTGCTTCTCACTGAACGATTTTAAGCTTCGATTGTTCTCGATGAATAAAAAGGATTATTTATTGTTTTATGATGAAGATAAATGAAGAAAAATTAAACAGGATTGGAGAATACCTCCAATCAAAAAAATTAAAACTATCCTTGGCAGAAAGTATGCCTGCTGGCTTTTTTACTAGTATATGGAGTTTGCAGACCGAAGCTGGGGAATATCTTGAGGGTTCAGTTGTCTGTTTCAGTGAAAAAGTAAAAACCCATGTTTTAAAAGTCCCTAAAAATCTTCTTGAAACTTATTCGGCAGAATCCATGGAAGTAACTGAAGCCATGCTAAAGAGCATAATGGCTACCATACCTGCCGATATACACATAGCCATTACGGGCAAAGCCTATGATGTCAAGCAGACCCAAAAAAATCAGTGTGAGACTGGTGACGTCTTTCTTTCTATTTCCAATAAGGGTAAAATAATTTCTAAAAAATATCATTTTTCAGAAAGCAATGCAGCCGATGTATTTATTTGTGCATTCAATGCCTGTTTAGATTTATTGGAATTAGAGTTTGAACTAACAGCTAAATAGTAACCCTTCCACCGGTTGCTGGGATTGTAGCTCCTGAAATATAGGATGCCGCATCTGAAGCAAGGAAAACATATATGGGAGCAATCTCTTCGGGTTGTCCAGGTCTGCCCATAGGCGTATTGCTTCCAAATTTTTCATGGTCGGGAATCGTACTGGGAATCAATGGTGTCCAAATAGGACCTGGAGCAACGGCATTTACCCGAATGCCTGTGTTTTCCTCAAGGAATTTCTGCGCCAAGCTAGAGGTGAAGTTTTGTATGGCGGCCTTACTGGCTGCATAAGGCAACAAGGTTGGGTTAGGATCATAGGCATTCACCGAGGTCGTATTGATAATACTTCCGCCAGCAGGGATATACTTTTTTGCATATTTTACCAAATAAAACATCGCACTTAAATTTACTTCAAATGTTTTGTTCCATTCTTCCGCAGTGATATCTTCAATATCCTTATAGGTCATCTGATAGGCCGCATTGTTTATAAGGACATCTATTTTTTTAAATTCCGTGATACATTGCTCAATGAGTTTTTTACAATTGAGTTCTTCACTTAGATCAGCCTTAAATAGAATGACCTTCGAACCAGCTTGTTTAACCCATTCGGCAGTATCATAGGCATCTTCGTTCTCTATTTCATCCTTATAGGCAATGACTATATCAGCGCCTTCCCTGGCCATGGCGATGGCGATTGCCTTGCCAATACCCGAATCACCGCCAGTAATGATCACAACTTTCCCTTCCATTAATCCATGCCCAACATAGCTGTTCTCGCCATGATCGGGTAAAGGATCCATTAATTTCGTTTCCCCAGGAGGGGATTGTGGCTGTTTCTTAAATGGAGGTGCTGGATATTTTGTCTCTGGATTATTCGTTTCTTGTACTTTCTTCTTCATAGCTTCTTCTGATTTTTTGTTGTTATGTTCCGTGAATAGAACAATTCTACCCGATATTCGTTCTGCTAAAAAACAATTCATCATGATGCAAGAAAACAGCTTATACAAGATTTTATTTGATGGAGCAAGTTCCGAATTGTTGGTCGAGATTGTTTTGAGGACTTTGATCATGTTCCTGCTGATTTTGATTATCCTTCGTATTTCTGGAAGAAGAGGGGTGAGGCAATTGACATTATTTGAAGTGGCTATTATCTTAGGCTTAGGTTCTGCAGCAGGTGACCCTATGTTTCAGGATGACCTCCCGATATTACACGCTATCCTGGTTTTTCTAACCGTTATTTTGCTTTACAAAGGGATTACCTGGTTGACAGCAAAGTTCAGTTTTGTGAACAAAATCATGGAAGGTGATCCCTTTGTCGTGGTAAGGGATGGCGAATTTGCCGTCAATGAAGAAAATATAAGCAGCTTCTCAAAAATGGAATTCTTCGCAGAGCTGAGGAATGAATCCATCGAACATCTAGGTCAAGTCCGAACAGCAGTTTTAGAAACAGATGGCAGCATGAGTATTATCCGCTTCAGTAATGAAAATATTAAGTTTGGTCTTCCACTTTTTCCAGACGATTATATTGAGATTGAACCGCTCCAGCCCGAAGAAGGTCCATTTGCCTGTATGTACTGTGGCAAGGTGATGGCAGTAGTAGGTCAAAATTTAACTTGCCCGGTATGCCAAAAAAAACGCTGGACAAAAGCTATCAATACTTTGACCCCTTAATCAATTATCGGGAAAATAGAGTTTGACCGCTGTTCCTTGATTGATTTCACTGCTTACTTCTATTTTTCCCTGAAGCTTTTCCATCATCCGCTTTACGATGAACAAACCTATTCCGTTACCGTGGAAATTACCTGCATTCGAAGCTCTATGCATATTGGAAAATATTTCGCCCATTTCAGCTGTTGGTATTCCAATCCCATTATCCCTGATATAATAATAAATCCCATTTTCATCCCTTTCGCTATCAATACTCAACATAGGTTGATCTTTTTGAGAGGAATATTTGATGGCATTATTAATAAGGTTAGAAAAAACCTGATTTAAGGAGTTTGGCTCAGCATTAATGGGATGTAATTCTCCCAAATCTATTTTCAGTTCTGTTACCTGGTGAATAAATTTGGCCTCATTGATCCAATGGTTAACCTTCTCCGAAATATGAACTACCTTTTTGCCAATTTTATATGTTCTTGCCTCGCTCAAAAGAGAGGTTTTGTCGATGATCTGTGTCAAGCTGCAAAGGGCATCTTCAATCACATATAACCAGTCCTTGAAATCATTGTTTTGATCCAAATGCTTTTTACGGATATTTTCTATAGCAATCCTTGCAATGGAAATTGGGTTTTTGGCATCATGCACTAAGGTATTGGTAATCAATTCCAATTCATTATTATAATTTAAATGCTGAACATGGGATTCAATGGTTTTGAGTGCAACATTTTTCTCTGTTACATCGATAGAAGTATGTAATATAGCATAGGTCTTATTGTTCTCATCCGTTAAGGCCTTATATTCAAAATCAAAAAAACGTTTGATTGGAATTCCGTCCTTCAGGATTTCAGCCTCTTTATCTGTTGCGGTATAACTCTTTCCGCTATGCCATACATTTTCCAATATTGCTGAAAATCCACTTTCTTTGAAGGAAGGAAAAACTTCACTGAATAGTTTACCGCTAATATCCCGCTTGGCGCACCACATTTCTAACATAGCCTCATTGACAAAAGCAATACGTAAATCAGGACTATCGTATATAGCAGTCGCTAACGGAGAATAATTAAGGATTTCGTTTAAAAATTTGTAATCTTCAGGTAGCATAGAATTATTACGTATACGATTGCAAAACAATAAATTTATTGAATTTTAGGTTACTCACAAGGCAACAAGGAAGAAGGGATTCTATCTCAAATTCCGGTTAACCGTAAAATGCTGGATAGATTTTAAACCTATTTTTAAAATATTTCCTCAAGGAAAAACCCTCAAGCGGAGAGCAGGAGGGTTTTAGGAAAATGAAGGTTTTATAAATAAACGATTACTGTAATAATATCAAATCAAACTGTAGATTATGAAATCTGTTAAAAATCAGTGTTTTATAAACGGATGAAATTTCTGAAATTAATTTTTGTTTCGCCGTTTTGAACGGATGCCATATACGGCATATCCCAATACTAAAACACAGATAAGGATCAAAAAAATAGTTAGTAAACTCGAATCCATTGTTTTTTCCTTTCAATTAAAATACAACTTAAATTATTTCTGAACGTCAAAAGCCCTAAAAAACCGTATTTTACTCTGTAAAAACCGTATTAATTTTCTATTTATTCGTAGAAAATAAATACAGGCAAAAGAATTGAGGTTTCTTCTGCCTGTCAATATGGAAATGGGTGTTTGAGTACTTATTAAAAATCTCTTAACTCTTTGATGTGTTGATGAGCTTCCAATTGAGTAGCAAGTTGTTGCTGCAGAATCCCTGTCAAGTCTTGATAGTCATCTAAACTATCGCTTAAAATTTCCTTATAGGTTTCTTTGAATTCATCCTCACCTTTCTCGCAACTCTCCAAGATAGCCTGAGATATGGAAGGTGAAATGGCAGATTTGATATCCATCCAAATCCTGAAAATTTTACCGGTAAAATTACTGTCCTCTGTCGGCTCTTGCCCAAACTGCTCTAAGCAAGGGCTTAACTCAATGATAAATTGACGTGATTGCTCAATGTATTGCTGAAACAAAACCTGTAACTCCCGTAGATTCGCATCGCCTGCAATTTCTATTGCTTTCTTGTACCCTTTAATACGGTCATTGTTTATTTCAACTGCTCGATTCACTAAGTCTATTTTCTTTTCGTTATTTTCCATGGCTATATATTTTAAATATTGAACCATTTAACGTATTTCATAGTTTTAACTTTTTCATATTCAGGTATTTGTCCCTGAATTGATGTGTAAATACTGCCTATGTTTTTGATGTAATAATTTTTAATAATCTATCTTGGATTCTTTTAGCCCTTGACCCTGTGGGCATGCTTTTATTTTTTCTTATCCAGTTACTTAAACTTCCATCTTCATACAGACAGATTATTTCTGGCAGGATGTAATGCTTTAACGCTATGCCTTTACTGTTCCCCAATTCTTTGGCTACCACTTTGACAGTTTCTTGAACCTGATTATGGCGCTGTTTTGGGTCTTCGGAATATTCGCTGTTTAAAAATATTTCTAGGCATAGATAACAGGCATTCCAAGTCCTAAATGTTTTGCAGGTAATGTGCTGTTGATAAACATGATATAGATATGCATTTAAATGTCCAGAATCCAATTGCTGGATTTTATGGTTACTGTCTTCAAATTGAAATAATTGCTGTCCAGGTATTGCTTTTACCTTTTTCAATAAACTGGCTAAGTTTTTTGCAGTTATTTTTTTTTCTTGAGCAACACCCTTCTTACCTATATATTTAAAACAGATCTTATTTTTATCGATGGATAGATGTCGATTTTTCAATGTAGTCAATCCAAAGGATCCGTTCTCTTTCTCATAAAATTGATTGCCAGCTCGCATGGAGGTTAGATCCATGATCTGTAGAGCCAAAGCTGTTACTTTTTGAAGGTCAATTTCTTTGCGCTTTAAATCTTTCCTGATCTGTTTTTTTAATTTACCGAGACCTCGAGCGAAGGGTAGGAGCATGGCAAATTTATCTTCCTTTCGCAGAGCTTTCCATTTGGGATGATAGATATATTGTTTTCTGCCTTTTATATCGTAGCCTGTGGCCTGTAAATGACCAGTTTTAGAGGGACAGATCCAAACTTTCTTCCAATTCGGAGGTATGACCAAGGATTTGATCCTAGTAAGGGTTTTATCGTCGGAAATAGGTTTTTTATTTTGGTCAACAAAGGAAAACCCTTTACCCTTTTTAATTCTTGAAAAGCCGGTAATATTACTGTCAACATACTTAAGACCTTTAATCTTATCGATTGAACTATGGGTAAAGGATTTTTCCATTTTTTAATTAATGATTCCGGAGGACATTAATCATTTCTCCCTTTTTTCATTAGATTGTTTTCCAGAATTATCTGTTGTTTCTGCTTGTGAATTACCATTTGACTTAGTACTTTCTTTTGACGGATCGGCTTTAATGTTAGTACTTCTGGAATCCAATGAGTTTTTGTTATGGGGATGTTTATCTACTGCTGTATTTCCTTGTTTTTTCATGTTTTCCTCCATGTTCGATGTTAATTAAATAACACCTGAAAATACAATATGTTTATGTTTTAAATACTTGTTTTCCGAGGAAAATACCTACTGAAAATGAATGTAATTTATTGTGTCTAAATAAGATAGCCAAAAAGATAGATTGCTTTCTGCTCCTTGATTTTTATTGACCCCATATTCTTCCAATCCATCGAAACATGCCATGTTTTGATAATCAAATAATACTTCTCCAGTCATATTGATACCTAAAAACCATGAAAATGCCTGAAGGACCCTTTCTGGACAATTAATGCCTGTCTCATGATGGATCAGTTCATCATAAAGCATGATCGTACTGGAGACTTCTATAGGCTGTTGACCATAATCGCTAAGAGAACCATCCTTTTTCAGCCAGTCCGTGTTGCCGATACTTGCAAAATATCCTTTTTGAAAGACGGCTTGGTCCAAGTAGCAGCTGCTGTGCAAGGCAACTTTCTCAAGCTCCTTGTTCCTGAAAAAGCGCGATGCCCTTAATAAACTCAACGGAAGAATGGCATTGTCGTAGGAAATCACTTCCTCAAACCAATTCCAATTCTCATCCTGAGCAGCATGATACTCATTCATTAAAAATTGACATGAACTTTGGAGCTGTTTTTGGATTTTCACATCTTCAGGAAATTTTTCAAGGTAATGTATAAGACCTAAGATCTGGTATGCAACGGCCCTGACTGATTCGCAGTTTTCCATATGCGGATAGGCACGATCAAATATTTCCTTGGCAATAGCATGGAAGTTGGCTATTTCCTCTCTAGAAAGTAGATAGCCTAAGGCCCATATGGTTCTCCCAAAACTGTCCTCAGAACCTATCCGCTCCAAAAAAGCATGGTCAAAGGACATAAAGTTCCTAAAGGTACCATCGGATTTTTGGGCATAATGGATAAATGATAAATAAATACTGATATACTTATTTCTGTACTTGGGTTCTAAATGATTAAATGCTTTACAAAATAATAACAGGGCCCTGCAATTATCATCCAAACAATAGCCGTGATGATAATCTGGGATATTGAATTTTGCATGCTGAATGATTCCAGTAGGTTTTGTCAAAATTTCAATGTAGGAAAAATCCACCCTTGGTACCCTCTCGAAGAAACCCTTCAAAGTTTTCGTCATACTTGTTCTTTCCACATGATTTTTCTCCATCATGAAGTAGCGTTATGAAGAAATTAAGTTCTTAGATTTTCCAGGATCTAGGAACTTCATTGTTTTATCTTGGTATATTATGCTCTGAATTTTTGCTTTCGGATTAAGAATGGAGGATATTAAGCTCAAATGTAGTTTCCCCACATTTATCCAAGACATGGATTTACCAAAACTTTCAGCTCGCTTTTGATAACTCTCCATCAACCATGGCTTTTCAATCAATTCATTGATGCAATTTGCCAATCCTGAAGCATCATTGAAATCAAATAGCACCCCTCTACCTTCAGCCAAAAGATCCTTGGCATACCAATATGGCGTTGAAATTACGGCCGCTCCAGCACCAAGTGCAAAGGATAGGGTCCCACTGCTCATTTGGCTTTCATTTGGATATGGCGTTACATAGATATCACAGGCTTTAAGATATTGTTGTAATGTCTCATCATTTACAAAGTGATTCACAAAAAATACCTTGCCTGAAAGATTAAGATTGCCTGCCTGTTGCATCAAACTATTCTTATAAGTATCTCCTTCCTCTTTTAATACATTTGGGTGGGTAGCACCGAGGATGATATAAACAAAATTGTCCGAACGGATTTTTGAGGTAGCTTCAATGGCAATTTCATACCCCTTGCTTCTTCCAAGTAGTCCGAATGATAGCATGACCTTTTTATCTTCCAGACCTAAAATTGATTTTGCTTCTTCCTTGCTTAACTTAAAGTTCGGGACACCATGTGGAATCAATGTAAGTCGATTGGGGTTGACATGGTAAACTGTTTCCATCATTTCAATTCCCCGCTGTGTCATGACCGTAATCTTATCACTAAGGATGCTTAATTTTTGGATGACCCTGAACTCTTGAGGATTGGGATTTTGAAGGATAGTATGCAGATTGCTGATTATTTGAAAGTTGACCCGTAGCATGAAATCCAAAATGAATTCTCCCGCCTCACCTCCGAAAATTCCGAATTCATGCTGTATTATGCAACAATGGTAGCGTTGATTGTTTGCCCAATCTGCTGATTCTAAATAATCTATTTTTTCATTTCTTTTAATGGTCCTTTTAACCTCAGGAGGAAATGAATGTTCAGAACCGTCGGTGATAGCGATGACATCAACTTCATTGGAATTATCCATGATGGAGTTAAATAAATCATGCGTAAAAGTTGCTATTCCACATTTCCTAGGCGGGTAAGTGCCAATAATCAAAATTTTCATAGATATCCTTTTGCAAATTGTTTATAATTAATTCTTTACTATGTGTTGAACATTCCATAACAGGAAATTGTTCAGGTCCATTCTTCAGAAAAATTAAATATGACAAAGAATAAACAAGACCAGTTTTTAATCGTTATAAATAAGTTGTTGACTTTTAATCAAAACTATAATGGGAATAACAATAAACCGAAAGAATATACTTTTTAAACCAAAGTTGGATAGGGTATTGGCTCGCCGATTCAACCTTTCACCCGAAAGGTCAAAAAGGATTATTGAAAGGGTAATGAAATTAAGCGATGAAAAGAAGAATGCATTGATCACCCAGATTTTAAGAAATTATGCACGTAGACATCGCAGTGTTTTGAATGTATTGGAGCGAAACTATAAACTCAAAGCCCAGGAAATCAAAGACCTCCAGATTGATGCCAAGAAATTAACGGAAGTTGAAAAATTACTGATCGGATCGTATTTTACCATGGAATATTCTATTGAAGCTGCTGCCTACTTCAATCCGTCCATCGTGATATCACCGGACCAATCCCAAACGCATGAAGGAGAGAAAAGGGTGATATTGAGCTTTAGGGCAGTCGGAGAAGGGCATTTATCTTCCATCGTTTTCCGTTCGGGAATCATAGACAAAAATCTAAACATCGAACTTGATGAAGTAGGTATTTTATTGGATAAACCTAAACATGTCAAGAATTACCGATATAAGAAAGATGATTTTATAGAAAAACTGATGCAAATGCATACCGTTCAGGATGATATTAAAGAAATCATTGAAAAGAAATTGACGGAGACTTTTACCTATGATGAATTGATGCGATTTGTCAAGGAAATCGAAGAAGATAATGAGATGACCCATGACAATCAGATTCTGATGCATCAGATCATGTGGTTGGCCTCATCACATTATGAGATTTCGTATTCCTTGGATACATCGATCTCTGAACGAGTGATTTTTCCGATAAGTGATACCGAAAAAAATGGGATTGAGGACGCGAGATTTGTAGCTTTCAAAAGCGAAAAAGGCAATACAACCTATTATGCAACTTATACCGCATATGATGGCCATACCATCCTCCCCAAACTGCTTTCGACCAAAGATTTCATCAACTTCAAGGTTCAACCTATCAACGGGAAAATTGCTAATAAAGGGGCTGCACTTTTTCCTCGAAAGATCAATGGGAAATATGTCATGCTCTGCCGGATAGATGGAGAAAACAGTTATGTGTCCTTCTCCGATTCCATTACCAATTGGCATGGTGAAATCCATTTGGTCGCTGAACCTGAGTTTCCTTGGGAGTTTATCCAAGTCGGGAATTGTGGATCCCCTCTCGAAACGGAGAAAGGTTGGCTGGTGATTACCCACTCTGTAGGTCCCATGCGAGAATATGTGATCGGCGCCATGCTTCTCGACCTACATGATCCTAGCAAAGTCCTGGGAAAATTAACAGAACCACTGTTGTTTGCCAATGAAGAAGAAAGAAATGGGTATGTGCCGAATGTGCTCTATTCCTGCGGACAGATCATCCATAACAATCAATTGATTTTGCCATATGCATATTCTGACCATGAGTCTACTTATGCAACGATATGCTTAGATGAATTGCTCAACACCTTGTTGGAGGAAGGAAATCCCTAGGTTTACTTTTGTAGGATACCTTCGATCAGGGATTTCCATTGCGGATAGGAGGCACCTAACTTGGCTCCTAGGGCAACGAATAAATTCCTTAATCGGTCCAATAGCGAGTCAAGATCCAAGTTCATCATTTCATTTCGACCAAAATAGGATGCTTCCACGGTCTTTCCATCCCTTTTGACCTGAAAACTAGAAGTTGCCATGTTTTTGAAGAAATGCTTGGTTTCGTGGTCATGTTCCTGATGTGGCATATCACTCGGCCTTAAGGTTAGTGTAATGAGATCATGGGAGCTGTCTGATGATTCATTGATCTGTTCTATCTGTACGTAATCATACCCAGAGGCAGTCCATAATCCAGGTCCTGGGATGTCAATTTTCACAAAATCCCCTTCTTGTGGCTTTTCCTCCGAATGCTTTCCAAAGGCATCCAAATGCTCAAAGGTCGAAACTGGAACCTTCGCCACTTGATCCCAATTGTTGATCTCCAATAGCCTGTTCTTCGCTTCTAAGTAAAAATTCTTTGCCTGGATTTCATTCTCAAATTCTATGGAATCGGAGATATCCATGTCTTTGCCTTTATGCTGGGCCGGAATAAAATGTTTCATCGCATTGATCTTTCTTTATTAACAAGTTACATGAATAATAGTTGGCTCTTTAAGCTACCTTAATTTTGGGTGATCAGTGAAGAATCGGTACAGTTCACCTACAAAAGGCATTGTCATGCTTTACCGATGGTTAAGGGGTTTTGGATCAGTGCAATTAAGGTTTGTCTGGTTCCGAGATCCTTCCTGCGTCAGGATGACACCGGAAAAGAAAAGAATTTTTGCGATTAATGGCTCCGTTGGGGCATGTAATTATGTTTTTTTTTGTCATGTTGAGGAACGAAACATCTCGTAAAAATACAAGCATTCAAAATAAATTATATCAATTACTGAACCCCAGCGGCGGTGGAATCTTTGTAGATTAATGATGGCTAATAACAGCCAACCCGCAGCGTGGGTGGAATGTTTTTCTGAAAATCCCCGTATCAATCAGATCAAGAAAAATAGTTCCCTCATCTTACGATTTCGGGTTGACAACGATCCTAAAAAACACCAAAAAATAGATTCTTCGCTTCACTCTGAATCCCTCTAATGTGCATTTTGATTCTGAACGATCAGTGAAGAATCTGTACGGTTTTCCTCTCTGCAACCCTGTCATGCTGCACCGAAGGTGCAGGAACTGTACGCCATTGTAATTAAGGTTTGTATAGTTTCGAGATCCTTCCTTTGTCAGGATAACAGGAAGGGGAAACCGTAGGTTAAGGAACTGTAAGCCAATACCCCATCCTTAGTCTGGTTACAAGAACCTTTGTGCCTCAGGTTGGCACACAAAAAGGAAAACTTTTTTGCGATTAACGGCCCTTCTCATCAACTTCTTTTAAATTTTGTGAAAACTGAAAATTCTCGAAATCGAGAACGAGCTTCGGGTATACTTTTGCTCTTATTCGAGGCATATTCGGAAAATTCGAAATATGTCTAGAATGAAACCAAAGTGAGGTCCAATTCCAACTGCTATGGAGCAGATTGCTTATTTTAAAATTTTAATAAAGATTTTACCCTATTTAATCAGGCAATTAATTAGGTTATAAAATAAAGAAAAAGGTTTTGAAAATTACTTCCAAAACCCTTTTCTTATTGGGGTAATATGAGAGTGCCTTAATGGCTATGCCCAACTGTACCTACCATTTTGGCATTGATAAAGAAAGCATTCTTTATTACGATCCTGCTGTTAGCTGGTATTTCAATAATTGGGGTAATACCGGTATAGCCCATACTGGAAACGCCTCTAACAACTTCTATTTTTTCAAAATTAATAGGCTTGGAGGTTTCAGTATGATTATGTTCTTCACCTTCCTTATGAACATGTGGCTCTTCGGGGTGTTCATGTTCGCCTGCGTGATCATGTTCCTCGCCAGCAGCATGTTCATGGTCTTCATGTTCTGCTTCCGGTTTTTTATCGGTTTCGATAAAAATGAAGGTTTTTCCCTCTGATTCTACTATAGCCTCGTCAGGCACTGCCGCTGTTGTGACATCTTCCACACTTATGGAACCCGAGGTATTCATGCCGTCAATCAGACCAGATTTGTCTCCAATGACCATACTATGGATGGCGATGGTCTTGCTTTCATTTTCAAATGAAGCCCCAATTTGCGATATCCTTGCGGTATAGTTCTTACTCGGATTGTTGGTCGTGGTAAAACTGATTTCCTGTCCTACCTTTAATTTAGGCAAATCCCTTTCAAAGACCTGCAGGTCTAGGTGGATCATGCTATTGTCAACTACTTCTACTATAGGAGAGGAGACATCTACATAGCTGCCCAATTTAGCAAAAATATTGGATACCACTCCATTGATTGGGCTCGTGATAGTTAATGCAGACCTCAGATTAGAAGTTGAGATGGCATTGGGGTTTATCCCCAAGAGTTGGAGTTGTTTGGCGGAAGAGGCTTTTTTAGTCCTTAATATATTCAAGTTGCTCACTGCGTTTTGAAGGTTTCTTTTTACCCCTGCATTGCCGGCATTTAGTTCTTGCTGACGTTGAAGCTCCTGTTCAGCAGCTTGGATTTCATTGTTGGCATTGAGATAGTCTTCTTGAAGTTGGATGAACTGCGGATTGATAATGGTCGCTATCGTTTGTCCCTTCCTGACATGATCTCCTAATTGAACATTCAGGGATTGAATTACGCCTCCGTATAAAGGGGTGACGTTGGAACGGTTGTTATTGGGTACATTTAATACCCCGTTGGCAGTGATCCTGGCCGTCAGATTTTTCTGTTCGATCTGTCCAAATTGAATGCCCACCTCCTTGATCTGTTCCTCTGTTAGGGAAGTGATGGTTGTTTTTTCCGTAGCGCCATGTTCATGTTCATGGCCTTCTTCAGTCTCCGCAGCTTTTTCTGATTTAGTAGAACTGCTATTACAGGAAGATAATATGCATGCAAAGCCTAAGCAGAGTAATAGTTGTTTTGTTTTATTGATGGATTGCATAAGCCTATTGATTGATAATTGAATAAATTGAAATGACAGATTCATTGACACTTTGAATGCTTTTTAAATAATTCAAATAGATATCTGTCGTGGTCTGAAGGGCAAAAAGATATTCTACATAGGAAATATCTCCTGCTGAATAACCTAGTTTTGCGGCATTGATGATCTCTCTTGCATTTGGCAAGGCATTGTCCTTGAAATAATTGAACTGAGCTAGGTTCTGTTCATATTGATTCATCAGGTTGCTGTATTCGTTCTGGAGTTTTTGCTTTTCCCATTCTGCGGCCATCTCTGCGGCCTGTTTTTCAAAGTCTAGGGACCTGATCTTGGCCTTTGTGGTTCCGTAGGTTAAAGGGATGGCAATGCCTACATCAAAAGAATTGAACCTTTGGCCACGGCCATAATACTTTTCAATCCCATTCCTTTCATGCATGCCCATTAAAGAGGCATTGGTATATCCAATATTAAAATCGGGCAATCCTGAGGACTTCTCCACCTGTTTACTTGATTCCGCTATCCGTGCCTGTTGGTAAAGGGCCTGGATTTGTGGATGATCGGCTATTTTTGACGTATCGGTTATCTCTGAAAGTCGGATAGGTTCAAATATTTCATCCGTTTCAACTTCGAAATCCTCTGAAACCTGCATCAGATTCTTTAGACTGTTATAGTCGTTTTTCATCAAGGTTTCATTTTGCTTATATAACAAGTTGATTTCCCCTTGTTTAGCCTGTGCAGTATTGATATCCACCTTTTTGGTGTCACCAGCATTATATCGCACTTCTGCAATCCGAATAAAATCCCTATAGATACTATCCAATGATTTAAGTTCCCTTTCATTGTTCTCTAGGTAAGCTATCTGCAAAAAGTAGGTACGGACCTGTTGTTTTAATTGGTTTATTCCTACAGATTTTTCTACCTGTTTGGCCTTCACCTGCTCGGTTATCAAAGCTTTCCTAGATTTAAAAAGTGTAGGGAAGGGGATGGTCTGGGAGATGGAAATGGCATCGTTCTGTTCAAAGCCATCGTTTTGGCCATATTGAAAATTCAGGTCTGTTTTAGGGAGTTCTCCACTTGTTCTGAGGAGGCTCTCTGCAGCTCGGATTTCAAGGTCGTTGGCCTTTAATCCTTTATTGTTGTCCACAGCAATTTGAATAGCCTGATCCATATTGACCTTTTGCTGGGCATTTGCAGTCGATAGACCTAAAAAGCCAAGGATAAATATGCTAATCGTCGTTTTCATATCCATAGGTTTTACCTTGATTTTAGAATTGAAAATAATATATAACAAAGGAAGGACAAAGAGTGTCAGGATCGTTGCAGTGACTAATCCACCGATAACCACCGTGGCGAGGGGTTTCTGAACTTCTGCACCGGCACTAGTACTTATGGCCATTGGCAAAAATCCCAAAGAGGCCACAGTAGCCGTCATCAATACAGGTCGTAACCTGATTTCAGTCCCTACCTTTACACGCTGTATGATATCGGTCATTCCTTCTTTTTCAAGCTGATTAAACTTTCCTATCAATACAATACCATTCAGTACGGCGACACCGAAAAGGGCAATAAAACCAACTCCAGCACTGATACTAAATGGCATATCCCGGATCAGCAGGGCAAACACCCCGCCGATGGCACTCATTGGAATGGCTGTAAATATCAATGTTGCCTGCTTGAAGGAATGGAACGTGAAATATAGTAACAGGAAGATCAGGAAAAGGGAAATAGGTACTGCAATCATCAGTCTGGAACTGGCCTGTTGAAGGTTTTCAAATTGGCCTCCATACGTAAAATAATAACCCGATGGCAGCTTGACCTGGGTACCTAACTTATCTTGTATTTCTTCGACGACAGATTGAACATCTCTTCCAGCAACGTTGAAACCTATAACAATCCTTCTTTTACCTTCTTCACGACTGATCTGAGCGGGTCCGACGGTAAAATCAATCTTAGCGACTTGAGAAAGTGGGATCTGTTGATGGTTTTGTGTTGGGATCAAGAGTTGGCTCACATCTTCTATATTGTTCCTATGTTCGTCATGCAGACGCACCACCAAGTCAAATCTCCGTTCATTTTCATATACCATTCCACTGCTTTTTCCTGCGAATGCGGTACTGACCACATCATTGACATCTTCAACGGCCAAACCATAATTGGCCATTCTCACCCGGTCGTATTGAATATTGATTTGAGGAAGTCCGGTCACTTGTTCCACCTGTGGTGCTGTTGTTCCGGGAACGGTTTGGATTATTGCATTTACCATGTTAGCATAGTTAAGCAAGGTATCTAGGTTCTCACCAAAGATTTTCACGGCTACATCCTGACGGATACCCGTCATCAATTCATTGAAGCGCATTTGGATAGGCTGGTTCTTTTCAAAGAAAACCCCTGGAATGACCTGTAGCTTTTCCATAATGGCATTGCCGAGTTCTTCGTAGGACCTGCCTGATTTCCATTCATTTTGTGGATTTAATATCACCATGATATCGGTAGCTTCTGGTGGCATAGGGTCAGTGGGCACTTCGGCAGCACCGGTCTTTCCCACCACCATTTTTACCTCTTCAAACTCCTTGATAATCCTAGATGCTTGCATGGAGGTTTCTATACTTTGACTCAATGAGGTGCCGGGAGGGAGGATACAGTGAAAGGCATAATCTCCTTCCTGGAGCTGTGGAATAAATTCTCCACCCATTCTGTTGAAAACAAAGATGGTAAACAGGAATATGGCGACCGCAATGGATACAATGATATATTTTACGCGTATCGCTTTATCCAATAAAGGCGCATATAGCTGATGTAATTTTTCAATGAATTTATCGCTGAAAGTCTTTTTGTCATGACCTTTCCTTGGAAGAAAAAGGGCACACATCATTGGGATATAGGTTAGGGAAAGGATTAAAGCACCGAATATGGCAAAACCAACCGTTTTCGCCATCGGTGAAAACATTTTCCCTTCTACGCCCACTAATGTTAAGATTGGAATATATACAATAAGGATAATGATTTCCCCAAAAGCGGCTTGGGTCCTGATCTTGGAGGCTGAATCGAAAACCTCCTGGTCCATTTCCTTTTGGCTAAGTCTGTGGGTGGATTTCCTTAATCCTAAATGGTGCAAAGTTGCCTCCACCACAATGACTGCCCCGTCTACGATAAGACCGAAGTCAATCGCCCCTAGACTCATTAAGTTTGCACTGACCCCAAACACGTTCATCATCCCCAAGGCGAATAACAAAGAGAGAGGAATGGCCGAGGCGACTATCAATCCCGCCCGGAGATTACCTAAAAAGAGGACCAAGACAAAAATAACAATCAAGGCACCTTCGATCAGATTTTGCTCTACGGTTCCAATGGCTCTGCCAATAAGGTCGGTACGATCTAAATATGGTTCTATTACTATATCCTCAGGTAATGAATTCTGGATGGTAGGTAACTTTTCCTTGATACGGTTGACGACGTCATTACTGTTCTCGCCTTTCAGCATCATCACCACACCGCCCACTGCATCAACCTCTCCATTGTAAGTCAATGCTCCGTAACGAACCGCTGATCCTAGTCTTACATCTGCTACATCCTTGATGAAGATAGGTACAATACCATCTGTTTTTACAGCGATATTACCGACATCTTCCAAAGAACTTACTAATCCAATTCCTCTGATAAAATAAGCGTTGGGTTTTTTGTCTATATATGCGCCACCCGTATTTTGGTTGTTTTTTTCAAGAGCATCGAAAATATCAGGGATGCTGACACCCATGGCGCGCAATTGATCGGGGTGAACGGCTACTTCATACTGTTTCAGTTGACCGCCAAAGCTGTTTACTTCGGCCACTCCAGGAGTACCATAAAGTTGACGGGCTACTATCCAATCCTGCATCTCCCGCAAATCCATGGAGCTGTATTTGCTTTCACTTCCTTTTTTCGGGTGAATAATGTACTGGTAGACTTCACCTAGTCCGGTGGAGACTGGGGCCATTTCCGGATTACCTATGTTTTTGGGTATGTCTTCGGTGGCTTCGATGAGCCTTTGATTAATCAGTTGCCGCGCGAAATAGATGTCTACATCCTCTTTAAAGACTACAGTAATGAGTAATGACAGAAAGGCCAAACCGAGAAATAGATCGGATTTCCTCAATATCTGGAATATTGGCAATGCTCTGCTCGATTGGGAAAGTAACAAGTCGTTCAACTTCCTGTCCTGCAAGTGTTGGCGTACTGGTGAATATCTGAACCTGATTGTTAGTGATGTCAGGAACGGCATCAATGGGTAATTTGGTAGCTGACCATACTCCCCAAACTATCAAGACCAAGGTCA
Source organism: Sphingobacterium sp. LZ11T8 (assembly GCF_024261425.1). Lineage (NCBI taxonomy): Bacteria > Pseudomonadati > Bacteroidota > Sphingobacteriia > Sphingobacteriales > Sphingobacteriaceae > Sphingobacterium > Sphingobacterium sp. LZ11T8. The sequence goes on from NZ_JANBZY010000006.1 coordinate 68,929, forward strand.
TTATACCAATAATGATCTTATTCTTGATACTAAATTTTATGATTTGATCTAGCACATGAATGGCTTTAAATTCAACATTTTACGTTTTTAGGATATAGGCATAACTTGCTCTATCCAATAGGTTTTCTTCCAGAATCAAAAATTCTGAAATAACATAAAGATTGAATATTAAACCTGAGGGGGTTGCCAAATGTTTTCCTGGTCATTGCTGACTAGTGGGTATTCTTTTTCTGTTAAATCTATGTTGGAATAGGATTCAATTGGTTTTTCAAGCTTTAACATATGAAAACTCGCAACCGTTAAGGAAATTCCGCAGCATGAACAGGTACAGAAAGGTGTACAGCTGTCTTTGGAGCAGTCATGTTGTTCCTGATGGGTTGATTTTTCAGTTGAGCTATGGAGATGGGCATGAGATTCCGTCATGCGATCACTGCATGGTATCAAGGTAAGGACCATGACATAAACCATTAATATGATAGAAGCGAATCTCATTACTGCAAATATATAGAATCTAATGATTGGGAAATTAGTGATAATCAATAAATAAGGCTTAATGTAACAAGAAAGTTGCGATTAATAAGTATCGAATCCCAAGCAATCTCGTTTTTTAATTAATCTACCGCCTTTTTTGGCTATCTATTAATAAATACATCACTATGGGAAATATTCCCCAAAAAATCTTAATTGGAACACATCATTTGGATCATATTGGGGGATCCGAAGCGTATACTTACGATCTGATCAAGGCCCTAAAAAATATGGAAGGTATAGAAGTGGAGTATTTCACTTTCGATAAAGGAGCGGTCTCTCAAAAAATTGAAGAGGAACTTCAGGTTTCCTTTATGTCCAAGAAAAAGTATGACTTGGTCATTGCTAACCATAATACCACCGTGAAAGAGCTTTATGGTCAAGCGCCCATTCTTCAAGTCTGCCATGGCATCATTCCTGATCTGGAACAGCCATCGCCATTGGCAGATTATCATGTAGGGATATCTGAGGAAGTTTCAGATCATTTAGTAGAATTAGGATATCCTAATTCCATCATTCTTAATGGCATCGATGTCAACAAGAAAAAGTCCATAGTGGCTCCCAATGATGAATTGGAAAGTGTTCTCTCTTTATGTCAAAGTGAGAAAGCTAATAAACTATTGCAAAAGGTTTGTGAGGATAAAGGTTTGGAATTCAAGTCTTTTAATAAACATGTTAACCCAACTCTCAATATAGAGAAACAGATCAATAAAGCGGACTTGGTTGTGGGGGTGGGAAGATCCATCTATGACGCCATGGCTTGTGGAAGGCCCTGTTTAATCTATGATAATCGGGGATATAATGGAAATAAGGCCGATGGATACCTTAGACCTAGAAATTTCTGGAAATATGTGAAGAATAATTGCTCCGGTCGCTATTTAAATAGAAAATATACGGAGAAGGACCTGATCCGGGAACTGGAGAAATATAATCCGCAGCATGGTCAAGAATTGCGAAACATTGCTGTTGAGAACCTTAATTCACAGAACATGGCTGTGGAGTTACTCAATATGCAGCAGAATTTTACTTGGAAAAATAAGTTCAAGAAATGGAAAAGGTTTTCAGACCATGCGAAATTAGTGAAGCATGCCCTGCTTTACAAGAGATTGTATAATGCAACTGGTATTGAGTATTTTAACAAGTCCTTGATGTAGCCTGTGAATTTTCAACCTTTATTTTTTCAATAAAATTATACCATAATAATCTGGATAATTCATAATTTACAGAGCCTAAATTAAATGAAATTATGCAGAAATTCGTCGATCGTTCAGAGCAAGCAGCAGATAAGATTTTTGATAGCCGGACCGTACAAAAAGATTACCACAGCATCATGGGAATAATAAAGCCCGGAATGTCGGTTTTGGATGTAGGCTGCGGTACAGGAGCGATTAGTAAGGGCATCGCAGAACTGGTAGGACCCACTGGAAAAGTGATCGGTATAGACAATACCCGTGATTTTATTGAATCTGGGAAGCGGAATTATGCAGAGCTGGACAACCTTAAATTAGTACATGCCGATATTTTTGATTATTCAAATACAGAAAAATTTGATTTGGTTGTTTCTGCCAGGACATTACAATGGTTATCCAAACCAAATGAAGCCATTAGACAAATGATAACATTCCTGAAACCTAATGGGATACTTTCTGTTTTGGACTATATCCATGAAGACATTGAGTGGAACCCTAAAATCCCGGAAAGCATGGCCAACTATTACAGTTCATGGTTGAAGTGGAGATCAGATAATGGAATGAATAACCGCATGGCGGAATGCTTGCCCATAATTTTCAATGAGAATGGATTAAGGAACATTGAAGTCCGGGAGTCCAATGAGACCTATCTGAAAGATCAAGATGATTTTGAAGATAAATTGGGGATCTGGATCAAAGTAGCCAGTTCAAAGCAGCTTGTTGAAGAACAGTATGTTACGGAAGAATTAAGACAGAAAGCAATTTTGGACTATCAAAATTGGATCAGCAGTGATGCCCAAGCGATGCAAATGATGCTGAAAGAGGTGCGAGGGCAAAAGATAGAGTAAGTCTATACATATATTTCAAGTCTAAAGGTTCCTTTAGACTTTTCAGTCTCAAAATTTATACAATTCCAATATCATTTTTTTTAGTAGATTTATTAGATAAATAACTTATTCAACGTGTTTTATTTATAAACCTAACCATACATAAGTATTTGTATTTTATTATAAAATATAAATACCGAGTTAAAAAAAGCTTAGTATCCATCAATCTTGAGTAAGATTGTGTATACATTCTATGCTAATTTTACGTATGGATACATAATCCTGCTTATGGGCTATGTATGAACGCAATAAACCTATAACTAAGCGTAATATAAATCTGCAATGAGAAGAAAAATATTGGTTTTTTCTGCTTTGGCTGTTCTGGTGTTGACCGTCGGTTTTTTTACTGTACATAACAGTGAAGAAGTGGATTTCAGCAAAGATGTTAAGCCCATCCTGAACAAGCATTGTATTTCATGCCATGGTGGGGTGAAAAAAAATGGCGACCTGAGTTTTCTTTTCGAAGAGGAAGCCTTTGCCAATGCGAAGTCAGGTGAGCCCGCAATCATCCGCGGTGATGCCGAGCACAGTAACATGATCAAACGCCTGACCGAAGAGGATCCTGAATTGCGCATGCCCTACAATGCCGCAAAATTGGATGACAGTGAAATCGATATCCTGCGTAAATGGATAGACCAAGGGGCTAAATGGGGCAAGCATTGGGCATATGAGCTGCCTGAAGAAGTGGAGGTTCCTAAATCCTTTTCATTCGCCTCCCTTTTTGGTTTCAAGCCAAAAGGGATTAACAATAACATAGACTATTTCATTAAAGATAAATTGGATGATCAGGGACTTTCTTCTTCGGAAGAAGCTGCCCGAGAAACTCTTTTGAGAAGGGTTTATCTGGACCTGGTCGGTGTTCCGCCAAGCCTTGAGGAGGTAGAAGCCTTTAAAAATGATAATCGCGACGACGCCTACGAAATAAGGGTGGATAGCTTGCTCAATTCGCAGCAGTATGGCGAGAAATGGGCCTCCTGGTGGCTCGATATGGCCAGATATGCTGATACCAAAGGCTATGAAAAGGATATGTCCAGGCAGATCTGGGAGTATAGGGACTGGGTGATCCGAGCCTTCAACAAGGACATGCCCTATGATCAGTTCAGTATAGAACAGCTTGCCGGAGACCTGTTGCCTGAACCTAGCAAGGACCAACTGATTGCTACGGCATTCCACAGGAATACCATGAATAATGATGAGGGTGGTACAGACAGTGAGGAGTTTAGGGTTGCTGCGGTCCTGGACCGTGTAAATACAACCTATCAGGTTTGGTTGAGTACGACCTTTGAATGTGTGCAATGCCATAGCCATACCTATGATCCCTTCAAATTTGAGGAATATTATAAATCCGTCGCCTTTTTTAACAATACGCGAGATGAAGATACCGAAGGGGATCATCCGAGACTGCGTTTTTATGGCGAACAGGAGCAACATAAAATTGATAGCATCAAGACTTGGTTGACCCAATATGGCAATGAGAAGCTGCTGCATTCGACGGACCTTTTCTTAAAAAGCCTTGAACCTAAGATACATGCTCATTATACAGATCAACTGAACAATGCCGCTCTATACGATACTAAATGGTTAGGGGTGCGTAGTGGTGGAAATGCCAGAATGAGGAACATCCAACTGGATGGAAAGAAGTTGATCTACCTGAACTATTGGACTGGAAATACAGGTGGAAGGCTGGAAATCCGTAAGGACAGTTTAGCTGGAGAATCCATCGCCAGTATTGAGCTTCCAAGTACACAGGGAAGACAGGTGATACAGGCTCCGATAGCCGCTACCCAAGGCCGACATGATCTTTACCTGGTATTTACCAATCCCAAATTAGGGAAGGATGAACCGGTGTGCATGGTGGAATGGTTGGCTTTTCGGGAGCCATTTCCTGACATGAAGGCGCCTGGTGCGGAGCATATTCAAAAAAGTATATTGCAATTGGTCAATACTAATCCTTCCAGTGTTCCGATCATGATCGAGAACCCTGAGGACATGAAAAGGACCACCAAGATATTTGAACGTGGAAACCGTTTGGCGCCGGGGGATGTGGTGGAGCCCAAAGTACCGGAAGCATTGAACCCATTTCCGAAAGGAGCTCCCAACAACCGATTGGGCTTTGCACAGTGGTTGGTTGCCAAAGATAATCCGCTGACGGCAAGGACGCTGGTAAACCGGGTATGGGCGCAGCTGTTCGGTAGAGGGTTGGTAGAACCATTGGGGGATATGGGAACCCAGAGCAATCCACCGATCCATAGGGAATTGCTGGATTACCTTGCCTTGGATCTGATGCATGAAAAGGAATGGAGCATGAAGTCCTTGGTCAAGGATATCGTTCTTTCCTCAACCTATAGACAGTCATCCAGCCTGGATAGCAAGGATGCCAAAAAGGATCCGGAGAACTATTACTTGGCAAGAGGTCCACGTTTTAGACTTTCTGCAGAACAGATCCGTGACCAAGCGCTGACGGTAAGTGGGTTGCTGAGTGGCAAGATGTTTGGACCAAGCGTGATGCCGCATCAACCAGATGGAGTTTGGATGTCGGTGTACAGTGGCGAAGCCTGGAAGAAAAGTGAGGGTGAAGACCAATTCAGAAGAGGAATCTATACCTTCCTGAAACGGACCAGTCCTTATCCTTCCTTTATTTCCTTTGATGCATCGAGTAGGGAAGTCTGTCTCGTGGACAGAATCAGGACGAATACTCCGCTCCAAGCATTGACGACATTGAACGACCCGGTTTATATAGAGGCAGCGAAGAACCTCGCCGCAATTATGAAAAAAGAATCTAATGGAGACCTGAAATCAGGGATAGCGGCTGGATACCGGCATACGATGTTCAGGGATCTCTCCGCCGATAAATTGGCTGCACTAGAGAAACTCTATGCGCAAGCCTATGATAATTTTGAAAAGCGACCAGCTGAGGCGGAAAAGTTCATGGGCAAGGACCATGTTTCGCCTAACAGTAAAGAGCTGATCAGTGATGCTGCATATACCTTGGTAGCGAACGCTCTGTTGAACCTAGATGAATTTTTGACTAAATCTTAAGGACATGAAAGACTTTGATAAGCTAATGAAAGAGGCCTACCATAGGCAGTTGCAGGCAGAGACTAGGCGACATTTCCTTAAGAAATGTGTTGCTGGGATTGGAAGCATCGCCCTTGGGGGAATGATGGCAAGTTGTATGCGTTCTGGAAATTCTGCAAATGCTGAAGGCATTGACCTCAATTCCTTGAATCCTTTGCTGCCCCGGGCCCCTCACTTTGCCGGAAAGGCCAAGAACGTAATCTATCTTCATATGGCCGGAGCGCCGTCCCAATTGGAGCTTTTTGATTATAAACCTGCTTTGCAGAAACTTCATAACCAACCTTGCCCAGAATCTTTGTTAGCGGGTAAGACCTTCGCTTTTATCCGTGGTGTTCCCAAAATGTTGGGGCCGCAGGCAACTTTTAAGCAATATGGACAGAGCGGAGCTTGGGTTTCGGATCATCTCCCACACTTTAGCAGGGTGGTCGACGAGGTGAGTTTCCTGAAGGCTGTACATACCGACCAGTTTAATCACGGTCCGGCCCAATTGTTCATGCATACCGGAAGTGCCCGATTAGGACGTCCGAGCATCGGCTCTTGGGTAACCTATGGCCTGGGTTCGGAGAACAGCAATTTGCCGGGATTTGTAGTGCTGACTTCTGGGGGGAAGACTCCAGATGCGGGGAAAAGTGTTTGGGGCAGTGGCTTCCTGCCTTCAGTGTACCAAGGGGTGCAGTGTAGGTCTAAAGGTGACCCGGTGCTCTATATTGCCGATCCGGAAGGGATGGACCGCGACCTCAAGCGGAACGCCATAGATGCCATCAATCAGGTGAACAAGGAGGAGTACGAAACGTTCAAAGATCCTGAGACCCTGTCCAGGATAGCACAATATGAGATGGCCTATAAAATGCAGGTAGCAGTTCCTGAGGTGATGGACATCAACAATGAACCGGAATATATACACGAACTCTATGGCACTAAACCAGGGCAGGAGTCTTTTGCGAATAACTGTCTGCTGGCACGTAAGCTCGTGGAGAAGGGGGTTCGGTTCGTTCAGCTCTTCGATTGGGGCTGGGATAGCCATGGTACCAATCCTTCTGATTCCATTGACCTCGGCTTTCGCAACAAATGCCGCGAGATTGACCGCCCGATGACTGCACTCATCATGGACCTCAAGCAACGTGGTTTGCTGGAAGAGACCTTGGTAGTTTGGGGTGGCGAGTTCGGAAGGACCCCGATGCAGGAAAACCGTGACAACAACGATATGCCTTTCCTTGGACGTGACCACCATACCGATGCTTATACTATCTGGATGGCCGGTGGTGGTATCCGCAATGGGGTCAGCTATGGTGAAACGGATGAAATTGGGTTTACGGGAATTAGTGGAAGATCTTCAGTACATGATGTACATGCGACCATGCTGCATTTGCTAGGGTTTGACCATGAAAAGTTTACCTATGAATTCCAAGGACGGCCGTTTAGGCTGACCGATGTGGAAGGGACCGTAATCAAAGATATTATCTAAACAATATATGAAGAACCTTTTTAGGCTATTGATCATTCTGGTCTGTCAAATGAATTTTCTGTTTGCACAGACGGAAAAGGGACCGACCATCAAATATTATTGTACAAACTGGGGCATGACTGATAGCTGGGCCGACTTCTGTAAGAAAGTGAAGGCGGCTGGATATGATGGCGTGGAGACTTGGTTGCCAAGTGGGCAGGCTGAAAGGACTGCTATGCTAAAAGCGCTGAAGGAAAATGGACTTTCCTTGGGGCTGCTCGCTGGAGGGGGTGGAAGTGACTTTACAGCCTATATGGGCAGTTTTGAGAATAACCTCAAGGAAGCTATTAAACTAAAGCCGGATTATATCAATTGCCATACAGGAAAAGAGTATTACAGTTTTGAGGAAAACAAGAAGCTGATCTTGCTTGCCTATGGGATGAGCAAGCAATCAGGAATACCGATTTACCATGAGACGCATCGTGGACGGTTCAGTTTTGCAGCTAATATTACCAAAGAATATCTTGAAAAGATACCTGAATTGACCCTAGCCTTGGATATATCCCATTGGTGTGTCGTCCATGAATCCTTGCTTTCGGACCAAAAAGAGGCAGTGGAACTTGCCCTTTCGAGAACCGGACATATCCATACACGAGTTGGGCATCAGCAGGGCGCTCAGGTGAACGATCCGGCAGCCCCTGAATGGAAAGCTGCCCTGGACCAACACTTGGCATGGTGGGATGCCATCGTTGATCGGCATAAAAAGCAAGGTAAGTCTACGCTGACCATGTGCATGGAATTTGGTCCATCGGGTTATTTGCCCACCTTGCCTTATACCCAACAACCTGTTGCCGATCAATGGTCTGTAAATAAATTTATGTTGGATCTCCTGAAGAAAAGATATAGCTCCTTATGAAGTTTCTAGAAGAATTGGCCTCCTTTTTCGGTCGTTTCCACCCAATCCTAGTCCATCTGCCAATCGGAATGCTTGTGCTAGCCTTTGCAATGGCAGCTTTCGAAAAGGTCAAGAAAACTGTTGAGTATGGTTCAGCGATTAGGTTTTCGCTATTGTTGGGGGCTTTTGCTGCTGTATTGGCTGCGGTTACGGGGTTCTTGCTGTCCAAGGATGGAGGCTATGAGGATGATGTCCTAGATTTCCACCAATGGCTAGGGATCTCAGTTGCCCTATTGTCTTTGCTGAGCTATTGGCTCTACCGTGACGGAAATACAGCGCAGGGGATTCTGGGAAAGTTGAAGGCTCAACGTTTTGTGATCCTGTTGCTGATGGTCGTTCTATTGGGATTTACAGGTCATTTTGGTGGGACATTAACCCATGGTAAAGGTTATATCAAGGATGCAATTCCTTCGGATATAAAAGCCGCATTGGGCATCGAGGACAAGGAGGAAGAGATTATGGTACTGGAGAACGTTCAGGAAGCTGAAGTCTATGGACAGGTCATCCAACCTATACTAAAGGCTAGGTGCCAGAGTTGCCATGGTGAAAAGAAACAGGAAGGTGAATTCTCCTTACATAACAAGGAAAGCCTACTGAAAGGCGGTGAATCAGGATCTTTGTTGGAAGCAGGGAACAAGGATAAAAGTGAACTCTATAGGCGACTTATCTTACCAGAAGGCCATGAGGATAGGATGCCACCAAAAGGTAGGAAACCTATTACAAACGATCAGATCAAGCTAATTGCTTGGTGGATTGATAGCGGACTGGCTTTTGATAAAAAGGTAAAGCAAGTGGATCAAGGGCAGGAAATAGCAGCAATCCTTAAAAAGCTGGAAAGTCCGGCTGAACCCACTGAATCACCAATGTTGTATGCCAACCTACCAGAAGCTCCAGACCTTCCAGAAGAACGATTGGAGGCTTGGCAGGCTAAAGGGATAAAGGTCCTTCCGGTAGCTACGGAAAACAACTATGTGACAATCAATGCCATTAATTATCCAGAGCTCAACGATAAGGATATTGAAGATCTGATGCATATCAAAGAAAATATTGTACAGTTGAAACTTGGGCATACCAAAGTAACGGATCAAGGCATGAAACTTTTGACTTCATTGCCAAACCTGGTCCGTCTGCATTTGGAACATACCGGAGTTACCGACAAAGGAATGGAAATCTTGAAGTCTGCTCCACAGTTGGCCTATCTCAATATCGTAGGAACAAAGGTTACCGAAAAGGGAGTGCAACAGCTCAGCTCGATCAAGTCACTGAAGGACATCTATGCCTTCCAAAGTGGAGTTAAATTAAATGCAGATAACTTAAAGGGGAATGGGAATTCCAGGTTAGACACCGGTAACTATGAATTACCGTTTCTTGAGTCTGATACCATACAATATTAAACCCAAAAGAACGATAGGACATACCTGTTTTGGGTTTAATGGAAATTAATGACTAAGATTTACTAGGAAAGAAATAGGTGATCAAGATAATGCATTTCTCGTCATTTTCATTTTTTGTGGAACGAATCATATTTCCATCAAGAAATATGGAATCACCAGTTTCTAGTTCTATTACCTGATTTCTTAAATGTATCGCTGCTTTCCCATTGATAATATGCTTAAAAATGTAGGCATCCTGTTGCACTATGGATTCTTCTTTGTAAGGATCTAATTCTAACAAAACAACACTCATATTGCTTTCTCCTAGATCTTGATCGGTAATTCTTTTGTATAGAGAACCTGATCCTTTCTCCAATATTAACGAAGAATAGTTTTCTTTTTTGAGTAGAATGACTGGACCTGGTTCCTTGGGACCTGAGAAATCCTCAAAAAACTGGTTCATGTCAATTTCAAGAGAGCTGATGATATTGATTAATACCGGAAGTGAAGGTATAGTCCTATTGTTTTCAATCTGTGAAATTAGCCCTTTGCTCACTCCAGCCTTGTTCGCAAGCTCTTGGATCGTAATACCCTTGTTTTTTCTGATTTCCTTGATCTTACTACTTATTTTGAAAATAGTATTGCCTTGCATTGTTTGTTTTAATTAAAATGATTCAAGTAAAGTTAAACTTATTAAGTAAAATTGTTATTTTTTTATTTTATTTTCTTTGTTCGAAACAAAATGGTAGTAGAAAATTAACACTTTCCTTAAAAGTACTTTCGTCCTAATGCTGATTTTTCAGCACTTTAAAAATTGTCGGGTTATTTAGGATTGTAAGCTATCCAAAACTTGAAAAAGAGTTTGATGGGAAATGGGCTTAGTCAGGTACTCAATGTATTGATTACCGTTATTGCTTTTATATCGGTCTGATTTACAGATAGAAGAGCTAATAATAAAGATGCTTACCTCTTGATCTTCGAATAGGTTTTCTTCTTGTATGCTCGTCATCAATTCCCAGCCATTCATTAAGGGCATATTGATGTCTATAAACAAGACATGGGGATAACTTTCTTTGTTGGATTTGTTCTTTCTGAAAAACTCAGCTGCAGTATATCCATCAGGGAAGATGCTCAGTTCAATCTGTTTTTTGTCGTACTTTTCAAGGAATTTCTTGAATAGAAAACAGAAAATAGAATCATCATCCACAAGAGTTATCCTCAATGTTTCCTTCATGGTAAAACGTTAATTTGCTAAGGGTAAGTTTATGGTTACCTGATTTCCGAAGTCAACATTCCTAGAGATATTGATATTTCCGCCGAAATTTAAGATCTGTTGTTTAGCTAAATGCAGATCCAATAATGAGTTTTCATCAATATCCTCATCTGTTGATTCCAGATCTTTTTCAATCCCAAAACAACGTTGTGATTCACAGTCGTTTTCAATTTTTATCACAATAAAATCTTCCTTTCTTTCTGTCCAAATTTTTATCGTGACTTTCTTTCCGGAAGAATTCAGTTTCAGGCTTTCATTAATCAGATAATGCATGATATTGTAGATATAGATAGCGGGGGAAGGCAATTTCTATTATTTCAAAATGGCAATCCAACTGAAGTTCTTTACTGTCGATTTTGGACTGAAACTGATTGGTCAAATTTTGATATATTTCGTCCATATTTGAGGTCTTGAAAAGAGAGTCGTTAGAATTTTGTATTTCCACTGTTTCAATCAGTTTATCGAACAGTTTTAGGAATTTGAAATTGCTCTTTTTCAATAATTTGGTCAGGACTTGCTTCTCATGTTCATCAGTTTCAAGACTCAATTGCTCGATGATCATGTTGATATTACTGATCGGGGTCCTGAGGTTATGCGTTAGGATCTGATTGTAAGCTTCTAATTGATTTACTCGAACTTTCAGTTCGTAGTTCCTTTTTTCCAAGAGTTCGTTCTGTTGGTTAAGCTTAATCTCATTGTTCTTGAAAAGCGATAGATCTTGTATCTGACAAAGGAAATAGACTAATTTTCCAGTCATATCGCGAACAGATGAAATATTGATCAGGCAATAAAAAGATTTATCTTCTTTGGCAATACAACGGGCTTCTATAATGGCTTTTTCCATTTCACCAGACTTCACCTGTTTTGTGGCTGTTGTCACCAAATCGAGTGATTCTTCATGGATGAACTCTGATATGGGTTTTTCCAACATTTCCTCAGCAATGGTATAGCCCAATATGCTTTGCAGTTCTTGGTTGTATTCCATGACCTTCAGCGAACGGTTCAACAGCAGCATACCGATAGAAGAATTCTTGAAAGCACGATTGAATTTCTCCTCCTTGATCTGCATCTCGGCTTCCAGCCTTTGTTCTCTGGTAATATTGGTCACCACCACTGTCAACCGATCAGTTTTATTATTGATGATCTTGGTCTTCAACTTAAACCATTGGTCGGGATTTGAATCATAGGGCGATTTGTATTTCAACACGTAGCCAGTCCTTCTCTTGAAGGATTTGTTCAGGATATATGTGAGGGTTTCGGAAAATTCTTGTGGGAAAAGATCAGCAATGGATTTATTGACAATAAATTCCTTTTCATAGAAGAGCTGTTCCGGGGTAGATGTCCAACAGTTCAATATGACACCATCATCCCTGATTTCAAATATAATATCATCTATAGAGGATACTAAGGAGTCAAAATCTTCCAGTTTTTGTTTCAATTGCTTTAATTCATCAGACACTAAGGGAAGTTCCATATTGAAAATAATGGTCAGCTTGAAGGGCTGAAAATGATAAATAGATAGTGCTTTCTGTTAATACTTTACGGCCTGCAAGAATATTCATTCTTGAAATGATGTAAAGATAAAGAAATTTCTGTTCCTATTTTAATGAAAATTTCTTAAAATCGATACAGGATGGTTAAAAATTTATTAAATAAAATTAAAAAAAGTGCTAACTTGCTCCTGTTAACCTAAGTACTTATTTGTACTGTAACACTTACTATTAATAAATTCAATTAATAAATCTGAATAATGGTAATTCGTTCTTAATTAGAGGTTTTGTAAATATTTTTATTTAAAAATCTGTAATCGAAAGACCAGGAAGAGATTGAAATTAGTGCATGGCAAAATGGATTATTGTGCGAAAGTAGGATGCTAAAATATTTCTTGGATATAAGATATTAAAATAGGTTTAATATAATTAACTAATCAATTTAAAATATGTCTTTTTTCAATCCAATATCATGCTACCTTTGCGACGCAAAAATTCATTAATTCAGTTTGTTCAAGCATGGAAAAACCAAACCAAGTTTATCAGTGGGCAATCTTTTGTTCAATTGATATCTATAGAATTAAGGTAATTTTTCAATTAACAAAATTGGTTTTAATAAAGCCAATATTGTCCAGAAATTAACTATTATGCAGATTGGCATTTAGTCAACATTAGGTAATATTAGCTTTAAAATAAATTTTATTTTATTTATTAAATATAGCCGACAGAAAAGTGACATTAATTTTAAAAAATGGTAGACCTGTTGTCAGATTAAGGGCGTTTAGAGCGATAGATGACCCTGAAACATGTTTACGATTTATCAAAGGGCATGAACACGTGCTAACCTCTATAGGTGTTAAAAAAGTAACCTCATCCAAGGACGAATGGATGTTTAATCCCGCATCTTTTGTTTTAATTGTAGAATCTCTAGATGGTGCAAACGTTTATGGTGGGGCGCGTATACATGTTGCTGGTGGTACTCAACCTCTTCCAATCGAAGAAGCCACCGGAATGATGGATCCCAAAATATTTGACCTTGTCTGGTCATACGCTCAAGAGGGAACAGGGGAAGGCTGTGGACTATGGAACTCCCGTGAAATTGCTGGCTATGGAATCGGAAGTATTTTCCTTACCCGAGCGGCAATTGCCATCGCACCTCGGATCGGACTGAAAACCTTATTTGCACTTTGCGCACCCTATACCATCAATCTTACAAAAGCAGTAGGTTATCGACAAGAATTTGGAGTAGGAAATAACGGTACATTTTATTACCCGAAATTAGATCTCTTGGCCACAACGATGGTTTTGGATGATGTACTTAATGTTCCTACAGCCTCCGAAGAAGATCGTAATGCCATTCTTGCCCTGCGGGATATGGCTGTAGGTCCTCGGATAGAGGTCCTCCGATCCAAGGAGATTGAAATCCATTACGATCTAAGCCTTAATAACCTGCAAGGTTGGGACCTTCAAAAAATTATCAATATGGCAAATGGACCAAGGTCTATTGATGATGGTAAGAGTCCCGACGATATTGTAATTCTATAAAAACTATGCAAGACAATCACGCTACCAAAAACAACTATTTATACAAACCTATATTTTTTGACAAATCCAAACCTGCGGATGCAGTGGCCATCCAAGAATTGCTGGATAAACAGGAAATCGTATTTGTGCATGATCAATTCGAACGGCAGTTAAGGGATCTTTTTATTTGCCGAAATCCTACTTTTTCTACAAACGAAGAACAATTTCTGCAATTTGTTGGTTTAATCAGTAATCAACGACCTATGGAAGAGTTGGGTGCCTGGGTTTATTATCCGTGGAGAAAAACCTTAGTGCACGTTTTGGAACGTGAAGAATTTATCGAAGTAAGAACAAACCGCAATCAACTTAAAATATCAAAAGCAGAGCAGGAGCTTCTGTCGAATAAGACAATTGGTATTATCGGACTTTCAGTTGGTCAATCTGTGGCTATTACCATTGCTATGGAAAGAGGTTGTGGCAAGTTAAAGCTTGCCGATTTTGACGATCTGGATCTTAGCAATTTGAATAGGTTAAGAGCACCAGTGTTCAGCTTGGGGATTCCCAAGGTTGTCCTGGCAGCAAGGGAAATTGCAGAAATCGATCCCTATCTGGAAGTGGAGATATATCCCGAAGGGATCCATGAGGAGAATTATCAAGAATTTCTTCTGGGGAGTCAAAAACTGGACTTGCTGATCGAGGTCTGTGATAATTTTGAGGTGAAGGTCGAAAGCAGGATCCGCGCTAAAGAGCTAGGAATTCCGGTAATTATGGAAACCAATGACCGAGCAATGCTGGACATAGAAAGGTTTGATGTATTTCCTGAACTGAAAATATTCCATGGACTTGTTGGTGATATAACGGTTGATGAAATCCAAGCTTTGGACAAGAATGAGCGGATGGGGCTGTTGATGAAGATTGTCAATGCCAAAGAGCTATCTGAAAGGATGAAACAATCGCTTCCTGAACTGGGTAAATCCCTGAAATCTTGGCCACAATTGGCTTCCGAAGTCGTGTTGGGCGGTGGTATTTCTGCTTGGGCTTCGCGAAAACTTCTGCTCGGTCAAGATCTGAAATCTGGAAGGTATTACGTGGATTTGGAGAAAATATTAAGTGCAAACCCTGTTAATTAACACATCAGCGATGTTAAGGTATTTGTTATTTCTAACTATGATTTTATGCTGTCTTTTTAGCCCTAAAGCTAAGGCATCGACAGATAGTGTCATTTACTTTAATGGGAAGGATGTCAAAAATATTGGAAAGTATTTATCTCTCTATGAAGAAAATGGGGAGTCAGTTTCTTTTAATGATGTCTTAGCACATCCAAACCTTTTTTCTAAATGTGAAACTGAGGTCCCTAACCTCGGGATCGTCAAGAAACCCCATTGGATCAAATTTGAAATCGTCAATAATTCTGATGAGGATCGCTTGATCGTAGACCTATCCCAACCTAATATTGCGGAAGTGAAATTTTACAGCATTATCAATTCCCAAATAGACAGTGTTGGATATAACTTAAAACAAGGTTATAGCGATCGAAAATATTCCCATCAATTCTATCTGTTTGATCTCCATCTCAAAAAAGGAGAGAAAGCAGTCTGCTATATGAAGTTGCAGAGCGAAACCCAAGTCATTGTTCCGCTGTCCATCCATACGCCAACAGGACTTTTTAATTTCCTGCAGAAAGAAGATATCCTTTCAGCCATCTACATAGGACTGATGTTGTCCTTAGTGCTCTATAATGCGTTTCTATATGTTGCAACTGGGGAAAAGCATTATTTAAGCTATGTGAACTATATTTTTTGGGTCTTTGTGGCCCAAATGGCGGTATTGGGGCTATTTGAAAGAGTTTTCCCCATTCGCAGTGAATGGCTGTCATCAAGATTGTTAACGTTTTCAGGCGCCATGTCAGGTATCGGTGCCATTCTTTTTGTCAAGTCTTTCCTGCACACTTCCGTAGAAGCAAGGGGCTTCAATAAATTACTGAACGTTTTTTTATTTGGTTATTTCTTTGCCATCCTATTGTTGTTGATAGGCTATATTATCCCTGCATATAGAATCGTAAACCTGGTTGCGGGTGGTGGAGCTGCCATCGTCCTCATATTTGCCTTTGAGTTATCGCGAAGAAAATATAGCCAGACCAAGTTTTTCCTCTTTGCATGGTGTATCTTTCTGATCAGTGTATTGGTCTTTGTTCTTAAGGATTATGGCGTGCTGCCAACCAACGTTTTCACGGCTCGGTCCGTACAGATAGGTTCTGTTATCGAAGCGCTCTTGCTATCTTTTGCATTGGCCGATAAGATCAATACTTACCGCAAGGAGATGTTGGAATTACAGGTCCGTGAATTGGCTATTTCCCAAGAAAATGAAAAGCTAATCCGTGAACAGAATGTGATTTTGGAACAGAAGGTCCGTGAAAGAACGGAAGAACTCCAAGAGTCCAATAAATCGCTGAGCTTAACCTTGTCAAACCTGAAAGATGCCCAAGCCCAGCTGGTGGAATCTGAGAAAATGGCCTCTCTAGGTCAGTTAACGGCCGGTGTAGCCCATGAGATCAATAATCCGATCAATTTTGTGACCTCCAATGTATCTCCACTTCGCCGCGATGTTGGAATCCTCTGGGATATTATCGATCAAATTGAAATGATAGCATTGGATAACGACCTGCAACTGGAAGAGAAACAGGAGAAAATCCAAAATATCAAGAATATCAACGATGTTGACTATCTGAAATCGGAAATCAATTTCTTGTTGAAGGGTATCCAAGAAGGAGCAGAACGGACAGCTGAAATAGTCCGGAGCTTACGGATTTTTTCCAGGATTGATGAAGATACGCTGAAGCGTGCCGATCTGAATGAATGCCTGGATTCCACTTTGGTCATCTTGAATCCAATGACCAAAGAACGGATTAGGGTCATCAAAAATTACCATAGCATTCCCATGGTGGAATGTTATGCGGGTAAACTGAACCAGGTTTTCATGAATATACTTTCCAATGCCATCTACGCCGTTGAAAAGAAATTCAATGGAAATGCGGGTGGAGAAATCAAGATCGAAACAAAACTTGACGAGGATTTGTCAAAAGTAATAATCAGTATTATGGACAACGGTACGGGGATCCCTCCAGAGGTCATCGGACGTATCTTTGAACCATTTTTTACAACAAAGGATGTTGGTGAAGGCACAGGTCTAGGGATGTCAATTGCTTATAAAACAATTGAAAGACATAATGGAAGAATTGGTTTGCAATCCACGGTCGGAGAGGGAACCACTTTTGATATCCATTTGCCAATCAAACAATAAGGTAAAGATTAAAATAAAGGTTTTTTAGGTCACACTAAAAGGTAATAGTATGGATAAGAATTTTGAGGTGTTGTACATTGATGATGAGTACAATAATTTGGTAGGATTTAAAGCGGCATTGAGGTTTCACTACGATATTCATATTGCGAGCAATACTACGGATGCAGAAAATATTTTAATGACCAATCCCAATATCAGGGTAATCTTTTGTGACCAAAAGATGCCCGGAGAGAATGGAATTGATTTCTTCAGCAGGATCAAAAAGGAATTTCCGAAGCCTATGCGGGTCTTGATCACCGCTTTTGCAGACATGGATACGGTAATTGACTCCATTAACCGCGGTCATATCTTCAGGTTTATCAAAAAACCTTGGGAAGAAGCTGAGATTATTTCCTGTATCGAAGAGGCCAATAAGTTTTATGTAACAAATTCTTTGTTGGATTTGCGCAATATGGAGCTTCAGAAAGCTTATGAGGAGCTTGATAAATTTGCCTATAGCGTTAGCCATGATTTACGCGATCCACTTGCAGGGGTGCTTGGTGCTATTCGGATTGCTTTGGATTTCAAGAGTGTCGAGCAGGTTCATGAAATCCTGAACCTCATGAAAACTTCCATTGTTAAACTAGAGGACTATATCAACAGCCTTCGAGATTATTATCTGTTGAGAAGGGGAGAGCTCAACCTTTCCAAAATTGATTTCAATTCCATCTTCGAAGATATTCTTGACTTTTATAAAATGTACAGCCAAAACTCGGGCGTAGAGATCAGCTTTGAAGTCGACCAAGAAAACACGTTCATCAATGATAAATCCATCTTGGAATTGATCATACACAATTTGGTTTCCAATGCGATAAAGTACCAAAAATTAGACTCTCTGGATAAATGGGTGAAATTGAAGGCAGAAACTGAAAATGGTCATGCAAAAATAACCGTAACGGATAATGGAATTGGAATCTCAGAGTCTTCGATCAACGATATCTTTAGGTTGTTTTTCCGCGCTAGCGATCAGGCTGAAGGGATGGGCTTTGGATTATATAATGTGAAGACTGCTGTGCAGAAACTTAAAGGCGGGATTTCCGTAGATTCAGAACCAGAGAACGGATCTAAATTTGTAGTGACTATTCCTTCTAAGGAATAGTCATTGGAATTTTAGGACAATAGTTTTTGACGAAGTAAAAACTCCAATTGTTCGTTTGAGATCTCCAGTTTAGACTTTTGATCGATAATATTTTTCTTGTTCTGATAGATTTCAAAAGCTCTTGAGATGGTTTCGGTCAATTCCTCTTCGCGCCAAGGCTTGTTCAGGTAGTGGAAGATTTTGCCTTTGTTAATGGCATCGACCACTGCACCCATATCCGTATAACCGGTCAACAGGATTCGCATAGGGTCAGGTTTGATTTCAATAACCTTTTCCAAGAATTCCACCCCGGTCATTTCAGGCATTCGCTGGTCAGTAATAATGATCTGGATATCATTTTTACGAATAATATCCAATGCTTCAGCTCCCGTTAAGGCAGTAAATACATTGTATTTAAACCTGAACGTGGCTTTAAAAGAAAATAAATTGTTCTCTTCATCATCCAAATACAGCACATTAATCTTATTTTCTATGTTCATTACTTTCTTACTTGAAAAACTGTTTCAAAATTAGTAATTATTTGTGGTCCATAATAATTGATTTGAATATAATGAGAAAATTGCATTTATTTTCAGATTTAAATTAATATTTTACTTGATAGTCTTTTGGAAACTTTTTTCCGGAAAAAGCTCGCTGTGAGGTCAACTCTTCACTTTTAGAAGTCCAGAATTCATCATCTGCTGGTAAGCCCAATGGTAAGAAGGAAAGGGATGCTTCATATAATGATCCGGCATTGGTATATGTGTCAGCCATATTCCCCTGATCTGTGGAAGTAAATCCCAAAATCAACCAACCATATTGATCATAAAGATCATGCTTGTAAATGTTTTTCAGGATGGCTGTCAATCCATTTCGGATTTGGCCATACGATAGGTGTTCTGGAAGTTTCTTGTCCAATGCTACTTGTGCCAAAGGTTGGAAAGCTCCATTCCTATAGGTTGAACTTCGTCCGATAATTGGAAAATAACCTTCCGGAGAAATCATTCTTTCCAGGTGCTGGGCATATCGTTGCATTCTCTTATATGCACGTTCATACTTCTCTTGGTAGTTCCCAGCCTTCAGGTTATGTTTTAAGGTTTCAACCAGCATGCAATGGATGATGTAGCCATTGTAATGGTCAAATGCAAAGTGGTTTCCATCTGAGTACCAACCATCGCCAACATACCAATCATGGTCAAATTTATTGATGGCTAAATCTATGCTTTCCCGATTGGGTTCCACACCAATGCTGTACAGAAAGGTTTCCGTAATCGATGAAAACAACAGCCAATTGTTTTGCCCCGGCTTTATCCAGCGTATGTATTTCAGCTCCTCAATGACCTGTTGTTTGGTCTTGTCAGGAAGGGGTTCCCATAAGGCTTGTGGAGCCCTTAAAAACCCTAATGCTAAATGGGCAGCATCTACCAAGGTCTGACCTTCTTTTCCACGCCAAGAAAAATAATCGGGCGAACTGGGATCAAACCCATGTTGTATACCGAGTAGGGCTTGTTCCCTATATTTTTTTCGAAGTTGACCTTCTTCAGAAGCATCGTCTTTCAATCCCAACCAAGGAGCCATGCCGGCCATCAATCGGCCAAAGGCCTCCAAATACCCAACCTTTGGATTTCGCCCATCAAAAGATTCAGATACGACCATGGGCATGTTTTT
The DNA here is from genome assembly GCF_024261425.1 of Sphingobacterium sp. LZ11T8. Lineage (NCBI taxonomy): Bacteria > Pseudomonadati > Bacteroidota > Sphingobacteriia > Sphingobacteriales > Sphingobacteriaceae > Sphingobacterium > Sphingobacterium sp. LZ11T8. The sequence continues at coordinate 88,756 of NZ_JANBZY010000006.1, forward strand.
CTGGAAAGTGCCTTTACTGATGTTCTCCAAAATAGGACTTGCCATTTTGCTCAAAATGGAAACCCAATAGGCTCGGTCATCTGTAGCTAGATATTTTGATGCTAATCCATCTGTGTTGGTCTCATTTAGGACGGCATATGCCCTGTTTTCCTGCATGGTTAAACCAGCAATCATTAATCCTGCAGACTGTATCCAGGTTCTTCTTTTCATAGGGTAGGTATTTATGGGTTTAGGTCAGTTATTTGCCTTTTCTCTAATTTAACATATTCTGGGCAAAATGTAGCATATATTGAAAATCGGCATCCTCAATCAATTTTATTAAGTTTGTAATATCGAGATGCAATAAGGTATGGAAAAGAATAAAATCAGCGCTGATGAGTTCGTCGAGAAGTTTATGGGAGGGAGCCTTAAACACCTGACCTATATACAAACGCCTATCAAGATCTTTCCATTACGTGATATAGCACCTTATCTGAAAACCCCGATTCCACCTATTTTCTTCGGCTATAATCTCCTTATTTATATTAATCAAGGTTATTTCAAACATCAGATTGAATCTACTTCATTTATGGTACAGGCACCTTCTGTGCTAATTTCCAATTATGGTAATATTTCTGCTATTGATTCGGTAGATAAATCCGCTCAGGGATATTGTGTATTGATCAAGGAGCAGGCTATGACATCCTTGTTCAGGGAACAAGAAATCCTCAATATTTTCACCATCTCACCTTTATTGAATCTCAGTAAGATAGATAATGAAGAATTGAACGGACTTCTGGATTTGCTATATGAGGAAATCTATACGGAAAAACCCTATAAGGAATACTATGAAAGTATTTTTAAGACCGTAATGTTAAAGATTATCAAGATTTCTGCCTCCAATAAATCCTTGGGAAGGCGACAGGAAATTGCTATATCATTTAAACAACTGGTTCATTTACATTATAATAAGGAAAAGTCCGTTAATTTTTATGCAGATAAGTTAGCTGTCTCCGTAAACTATTTGAATAGATGTGTTTCTTCGGTGTTCAAGAAATCCTCAAAACAGCTCATTCTTGAAGTTGCCATAATCCATAGCCAGTTAATGCTGTTGGAAACCAATAAAAGTGTGGCCAGTATCGCCTATGAATTGGAGTTTGAAGATCCATCTTATTTTACCCGTCTGTTTAAAAAGATCGTAGGAATTTCTCCAACTGAATATCGCAAAACGATAAATTAGCGCAGAATGGTTTTTATGCACGATTTGTCCTAAATATAAACGAAATCCTCATAGATATTTTCTTGATTTCCCTCTAATTTTACAATTGAGTTTTATAATAGCCAATTTGTTCAACTCAAAAAGGCGGACCTATGAATTGCTCACTATACATTGTAAATAAAAAAATAGCATGAACGGAGTTATAGAAAATATAGATTTTGAAAACTATATTTCATCATTCAGAAAACACTTATACCACCTATTCAGAGAAGAATTTGATTATTCATCCATTAGTTTGAAACGTGATTTTCCTGCAGAGTTTCTAGCAGAGATCATGAAGAAAAAACCTCTGGCGGTGGCTATTCCTAAATTGCACGGAGGAAGAGGCGTATCGGTAAAAGAATGTTTAGGAGTTCTGTCTGCCGCTTCGTATGAATCTCTGGCACTTTCCTTAATGTTCGGTATCAATATCGCTTTGTTCCTGGAGCCTGTTGCCAAGTACGGAAATTATGCTGTGCAAGAACGCGTATTTAAGGAATTCATAGAGAACAATGCCATGGGAGGTTTAATGATAACCGAGAAAGCCTACGGTAGCGATGCATTAAATATGAAAACGGCTTACGATCAAATCGGCAACTCCTATAAGATCAAAGGTGAAAAACATTGGCAAGGACTTAGCGGTGCTGCTGATTTCTGGTTAGTTACTGCCCGCAAACTCACCCCAACCGGTGAGTTGACCCGCGACATTGATTTTTTCGTGACGGATAACAGCAATCCTGAACAACATATCCCTATGCTGGAGCGCTATAACAACCTTGGTTTGTATGCAATTCCTTATGGCGTCAATCAAATTGATGTAGTTTTACCGGAAGATCAAAAATTAACACCAGAAAGTACAGGAATTAAATTGATGCTGGACATGCTTCACAGAAGTAGATTGCAATTCCCAGGTATGGGCTTAGGTTTTATCAAGCGTCTACTTGATGAATCTCTGCAACATTGCCAAAACAGGATTGTCAGTGGAAGCCCATTGATCAACATTGATTCTGTAAAATATCAAATTTCAAGAATCCAGGCAGCCTTTGCCATCTGCTCAGGTATGTGTGCTTATTCAGTAGCAACCAGTGGTATTGAAAATGACCTTTCAGGATTAAGTATTGAAGCCAATACCTTGAAAGCCTTGATTACCGACTTGATGCAAGAGTCTGCACAGATCAGCCTTCAATTAGCAGGTGCAAATGGATATAGATTGGATCATATCGCTGGACGATCAGTGGTGGATAGCCGCCCATTCCAGATATTCGAAGGATCTAATGAAATGCTATATGGACAGATTGCTGAAGGTATCAGCAAGATGATGCGTAGAGCAAAAGAATCAAATCTATATGAATTCTTAAAAACCTATCCTAATGCTAATCTGAGTGCTCCATATTTCAAGGAACAATTGAACTTCAGCCTAGAAGCCGGTATCAACCAACGCGACATGGTTACCATTGGTCGAATGATCGCTAGGGTAATCAGTTTCCAATTTGTTCTTCAAATGGAAGGCTTCAATGCTGAATTAGTAGAAATCACCCGTCAGCATATCTTGATGGATCTGACGATGTTCCATGGCCAGTACATTAGCAAAAACAGCGCTAATCCTTTGGTTGAATATGGTATGGATTCCGATTGGATGAACTTTGTCTCTTAATAACAATTTCAAATACAACAAGGAGAGCTGGGTTTTATTACCCAGCTTTTTTTATGGCCAAAATTTTTAATCTCAAAGTATTCTTGATTTTCCTATTGGTCTTATTCGAGACATATTCCGAATTTTGGCAATATGAATAAGGTAGAGTTAATATTCTATCCGAAGCATTCTCGAATATGCCTCGAATGAGTCTCGACTAAGGTCTATTTTATTAGCCATAATTATGTCAGGAAAAACCCTGAAAAACACCATTCTTCTGAATCTTTGATAATTTTATTTCATCATATAAAAAAACTAGCTATAGGTTAAACAATCTATTGTCTTTTACTATTGTAAATACTGTATGGAGAAACAGAATAAGGCTGATAATGCTATGGCGCCAATTCCGGATGGAAGGAAACTAGATGTTTTCTATAAAGTGGACATTGTAGTCATCGGTGCTGGGCAGGCAGGTCTGTCGGCGGCCTATCACCTCAAAAGGGAAGGGTTAGAGCCAGGGAAAGGATTTGTAGTATTGGATGATGAATTTGGTTCCGGTGGAGCATGGCAACATCGCTGGGATTCCTTGACCTTGAGCAATGTGAATGGAATCAATGATCTGCCGGGGATGACCTTTTCGGAAGCGGTCAATCGCGATGATAAACAATTGCGGGCCAATGTTGCATTGCCCCAATATTATGAGAAGTACGAAAAGGCCTTTGATCTCCCTGTAATCAGACCAGTAAATGTATTGAAGGTAACGGAGCGAAATGGAAGGTTTCTGATCCATACCAATGGACTGCAGTTTTCAGCAAAAGGCATTATCAATGCGACCGGTACCTGGAAGACTCCACATTGCCCGAAGTATCCCGGTTGGGATAAGTTTAAAGGAAGGCAATTACATACCGGTGAATATAAAAATGCTGCTGAATTTATAGGGAAGCACGTCATAGTCGTTGGTGGTGGGATTTCTGCTGTACAATTATTGGGTGAGCTCTCCAAAGTGACTCAGACTACATGGGTAACACGGAGGCCTCCTGATTTTCGGCCTTATGAATTTAACCCAGAATTAGGTCGAGAGGCGGTGGCCATGGTCGATGAACGGGTACGGAAAGGATTGCCTCCAAAATCGGTTGTTTCTGTCACGGGCTTACCGATCACTCCGGCTATTGCGGATATGTTGAAGTCTGGTGTATTGGATAGGAAGCCCATGTTTCAAGAGATAACAGAAAATGGCGTGAAGTGGGAAGATGGTAGCGAAATGGATGCTGATGTTATCTTTTGGAATACCGGTTTTAGGCATTCCTTGGACCATTTGGATCCTCTGGGGTTAAAAAATGAGCAAGGTGGAATTGAAATGGGCGGTCAATTAGCGACCCAAGTGGTAAAAGACCCTAGAATTCATCTGACTGGTTATGGGCCTTCCTCTTCAACCATTGGAGCAAATAGGGCGGGGCGTGCGGCTGCAAAGGAATTAATTGCCTATTTAAAATTGAAATAAGTGCCGAGCAGATATATTTTGAGAACTTAATTTACAATATGACTTTTTCCCGATACGAATCATTATTGGTTGCGATGTTGACCATTGTCCAGTTTACGGTAGTTTTAGATTTTGCAGTTATGGCACCTTTAGGTGCAGAGTTGATCGACTCCTTGGATATTTCCACCAAGCAATTTGGAATCTTAGTGTCTGCCTATGCATTGAGTGCAGGTGCTTCGGGCTTTCTTTTGGCCGGTTTTATCGATCGTTTTGACCGTAAAAATATCCTCTTGATCATGTACGTAGGTTTTATTATCGGAACAGTCTGTTGCGCAATAGCACCTTCGTACTATTTTTTGTTGGTATCTAGGATTGTCGCCGGTGTTTTTGGTGGAGTAATGTCGGGAATTACCTTTGCGACCGTTACAGATTTTTTCAGGTATGAGATCCGAGGTAGGGTGATGGGGTTTATACAGATGGCATTTTCTGCAAGTCAGATTTTGGGGATTCCATTAGGGCTCTATTTAGCGCATATTTGGTCCTGGCATGTTCCATTTTATTTTATCGTAGGTATTGGCCTTATCAATATCGCCATGTTGGTGAAATTTATGAAACCTATTCCTTCCAAAACCATTCCTGGAGAGAAAAGCAGTTATTTCCAAGTGATAAAAAGGGTTTTTACCAATAAAAAATATTTGATTGCATTTTCGACAACCTTTTTCCTAGCAACAGGAGGTTTTATCTTACAGCCCTATGTTACCCCGCATTTGGTATTCGATCTTAATTATGCAGAAGACCAATTACCCTATGTTTTTTTCTCGGCGGGGATAGCCACATTGATTGGTTCACCAATTTTTGGAAAATTAAGTGATTCTTGGGGAAAGTATAAGTTGTTTGTTACGGGTAGTTTATTGGCCGGAATCTGTATCATTTGGTTTGTTAATGTTCCAGCGGGCAATTTATTTATGGTTGCCGTGGCATTCAGCTGTATGATGCTGTTTGTATCTTCTAGGATTATCAGTGCAACCGCCATGATTACAGCCATTCCAGATGCTAGTGAACGTGGAGCCTTTATGAATATCAATTCAGCCATACAACAGTCCAGTGGGGGAATTGCCTCCATCTTAGGTGGAATTGTTTTGATTGAAAAGGAAGGTAATCAGGGCTTTGAGAATTTTCAGTTATTGGGACTGATTACGTTTGTGAGTATTTTAATCTGTATCTTGTTGATGTATAGGGTGAATAAAATCGTGGAAGGGAAATATTTGAAGTAAATGTAATGATTGTGGTAGGGGAAATGCTAAGCCGGTTGGTATTTGAACCAGGATGCCAGGGATAGGAGGATGGACCAAGATATGGGGGCTTATTTTAGCATATAATTAGTGCTAAAAGGTCTGTTTTTTTTGGGGTCATCCTGACGCATGAAGGATCTCGGAACAATGCATATATTTTCAATAGTGTATTGGTGTACTTTCCTGTACGTTCGGTTTCCCCCTTCCTGTCGTCCTGACGAAGGAAGGATCTCGGAATTTTACAGACATAATCAAATTACGGATAGCATTGGCGTACAGGTCCTTAACCTTCGGTTAAGGATGACAATCGGTTTGTGTGGAGAACCGTACAGATTCCTCACTGATCGTTCAGAATCAAAATGCGCCTAGGAGGGATTCAGAGTGAAACGAAGAATCTATTTATTACTTTTTTTAAGGATCGTTGTCATCCCGAAATTGTAAGATGAGGGAACTATTTTTTTTCTTTTTAGACGCTTAAAAGGGAGATATAAAAAATATTTCACCCACGCTGTGGGTTTTCTACATTCCAATTCACCTTTCTACAAATATTTCACTCCTGTTGTCGATTCCCAAAACTTGATCTTTTACTAACCTTTCAGTTGTAATTTTTTCAATGCAGTTCTTTGGACTGAAATAATTAATTGCATATTTGTTTTTTGACTGACATTTGCTAATTTGGTAAAACGGATTAGCGAAACCTAAACACAAAAAATATTAATAAACTCAAATATGATTAAACATTGTTTATCCAAGATTTCTCTCCTGCTAATATTAGTGGCGGTACTGAGTTCTTGTCAACAAAAGCGATCTGGAAAGCCTAGGGTATTGGTTTTCAGTAAAACTGCAGGTTTTCATCACAATTCAATTGAAAAGGGCAATGCAGCCATTCAAAAATTAGGTCTAGAGAACGATTTTGTTGTGGATACCACTTCGAATGCGGATCGATTTGTTGAAGATTCTTTGAAGAATTACTCAGCAGTTGTGTTTTTAAATACATCTGGGGATGTCTTAAACAATTATCAAGAAGCTGATTTCGAGCGTTACATTCAAGCTGGTGGTGGTTTTGTTGGAATCCATTCAGCTGCTGACTCGGAGACGGATTGGGGTTGGTACGGACGTTTACTTGGTGGATATTTTGGTTCAGAGCCTGAATTGAAACAAGGTAAATTAACCATTGTAGACAAAAATCATCCTTCTACAAAAGGTCTTCCTGATCCTTGGGAGATTACCGATGAATGGTACACCTTCAAGAAACAACCTGAAAACTTAAAAATCCTGATGACGGTTGATAAATCTGTTTTCCCGAATAAGGATGAGGTTGAGCAGGCTCCTGTTGCTTGGTTCCATGAATATGATGGCGGAAGGTCTTTCTACACCGGTTTGGGACATGAGGATGCAGAATATGCAGACGCGAATTTCTTGAAACATATCTTAGGGGGTATTCAATATGCAATCGGTAAAAACCTTGAATTAGACTATAAAAAAGCTAAGACTGTTCAGGTTCCAGCTGCAGACCAGTTCAAGAAGGTAACTATGGCCGAAGGAGAGTTCTTTGAACCGACGGAAATGGCTATCCTTCCAAACCTTGATATCTTGATTGCCCAACGTCGCGGCGAATTGTTGCTTTATAGCAAAGAAACCAATAAAGTAAGCCAAGTTGGACTTTTGGATGTCTATCATAAAACAGAAGTTCCAAACGTGAATGCGGAAGAAGGATTTATGGGTCTAACAGCCGATCCAGACTTTGCAAAGAACAATTTTATCTATGCTTATTACAGTCCTAAAGATACTTCGGTAAATAGACTTTCGAGATTTGTCTTCAAGGACAATAAATTGGATATGGCTTCTGAAAAAGTGATTTTAGAGCTTTATTCTCAACGTGATATCTGTTGTCATACAGGTGGTTCATTGGCATTTGGTAAGGATAGAAATCTGTTCATTTCTACAGGTGACAACTCTACTCCATTTGATGAGCCAAACCAAAAATATGTGAGCAATGGATTTTCTCCTAAGGATGCTAGGGAAGGGCATGAGCAATATGACGCTCAACGTTCTTCTGGAAATACCAATGATCTGCGCGGTAAGGTATTACGTATCACCGTTAAAGAAGATGGTACCTATGCTATTCCTGAAGGCAACCTGTTTGCGAAAGGAACAGAGAAAACAAGACCTGAGATCTACGTAATGGGTAACAGAAACCCTTATAGAATCTCCATTGATAAGAAAAATGGATTCTTGTATTGGGGGGAAGTTGGTCCGGATGCCAATAAGGATTCGTTGAACAGAGGTCCGCGTGGTTACGATGAAGTTAACCAGGCACGTAAAGCAGGTTTCTTTGGTTGGCCATATTTCGTAGGAAACAACTATGCTTACCATGCTTATAATTATGAAACTGGTGAAATGGGTCCTGCGTATGATGCGAAAAAACCAATCAATGATTCAAGGAATAACACAGGTTTACGAGAGTTGCCAGAGGCAATGCCTGCCTTTATTTGGTATCCATATGCGGAATCACCAGATTTCCCTCAAGTAGGTTCAGGTGGCCGTAATGCGATGGCCGGTCCAATTTATTATACCGATATGTTCCCTCAGGAAACTCGGTATCCAGACTATTACAATGGTAAATTGTTTGTTTATGACTGGATCCGCGGTTGGTTTAAAGCTGTTACGATGTTGCCTAACGGTGATTTCGATAAGATGGAGCCATTCATGGGCGGTGTTAAATTCAACAGTCCAATCGATATGGAAGTAGGTCCTGATGGTAAGTTCTATGTATTGGAGTATGGCAGTGGATGGTTTAGCAAGAACCCGGATGCTGGGATTTCAAGAATTGATTTCGTGCCAGCTTCGGCAGATCAGGCTGCTCATAAAGGAACTGAAGGGGATGCAAGTGTTGCTGGACCAATGGGCCACCAGCAAGGCAGCAAGCCTAAAGGTGAGGCCTTGATCGAGGCATCAGACTGTAAGGCTTGTCACGCTATCGATAAGAAGTCTGTAGGACCTTCATATGTAGAGATTGCAAAACACTATAAAGACAATAAAGATGCACACAGTATCCTAGTGAAGAAAATCAAGAATGGCGGAAGTGGCGTCTGGGGAGAAGTAGCGATGGCTGCACACCCGAACATGAAAGATGCCGACCTAGATGAGATTGTAACTTGGATCTTGTCGCACAAATAAGAAATCCTTTAGATAACCTGATTTTTTCAGGGATAAAAGAATTGGAGTGGCTGAAAAGCCGCTCCTTTTTTGTATTGGAAGGATGAATGTTTGCTTAGGTATGCAACCCCTAGCGGGCAATGTCATTAAGTTAAGGAAAATAACCACAGATTCTTTGTTACTTTTGAAGCCCAAAAGTAATCAAAACCGCCGGAGGAGCTCACGGATACCAATTCTCTTCGTTACTTTTGAAGCCCAAAAGTAACCAAACCGCCGAAGGAGCTCAAGGACACCAATTTTCTTCGTTACTTTTGAAGCCCAAAAGTAACCAAAACCGACGAAGGAGCTCATGGACACCAATTTTCTTTGTTACTTTTGAAGCCCAAAAGTAACCAAAACCGACGAAGGAGCTCATGGACACCAATTTTCTTCGTTACTTTTGAAGCCCAAAAGTAACCAAAACCGACGAAGGAGCTCATGGACACCAATTTTCTTCGTTACTTTTGAAGCCCAAAAGTAATCAAACCGCCGGAGGAGCTCAAGGATATCAATTTTCTTCGTTACTTTTGAAGCCCAAAAGTAACCAAAAGGCTTCGGCCCATTTAAGGTGGCTTTTCGCACAGTCATCCGCACATGGACAAGAATGCCTTGTTGTCGGGAATACCTTTCTCAAGATCATCCCTTTTGATGGGATGATCTTGAGAAAGCATTCCAAGGCCAATCCCATCGCACAGGTCATCGGCATTCTTTCCATTTTTCCGCCACTGGAAATGAGCCGGGGGCTAAAGGACTTCCTTCGGAAGGTGAAATGTTTGTAGAAAAACCCCAGCGGGGATGGAATATTTTCAGAAATTAGATCTGAATAATGGCCAACCCCTAGCTGGGGTGGAATATTTTTCTATATATTCCTTTTATGGGTCAAAAAAGAAAAAAATAGTTTGCTCATCTTGCGATTTTGCAATGACAACGATCCTTAAAAAAAGAAAATAAATAGATTCTTCGTTTCACTCTGAATCCCTTCTTATCGCATTTTGATTCTGAACGATCAATGAGGATTCTGTACAGTTCTCTACTCTACGACCCTGTCATCCTGGACCGAAGGTCCGGGAAAGTAAGCCATTGCAATTATGGAAACGCATTGTTCCGAGATCCTTCCTGCATACCAATGAAGTTTGATAGATCTATGTTTCTGGCTTTCTAGACCCATTTTTATTATCCTGAATTTTTCCTTTTTTATGACATACTGCCCTGGAAGGGCAGAATTATTTTAGAAATAGTATTGAACAATATAGAAGTAGCGAAAAACTGATGTTCAATTAATCGAACATCAGTTTTTCGCTACTTCCAGGCTAACGTACCATGCTAGCTAAAATAATGGAACCCCGATCTTGGCCCATCCTCTTATCCTTTGAATCCTGGTTCAACCCCGATCTTGGTCCATCCTCTTATCCCTTGAATCCTGGTTCAAAATCCCCCTCCCAGCAATCTCTTTTTTTATTTTTTGATATGGATATCGGTTTGTGGGAATGGGATATCGATTCCTGCCTTATCCAGGTCTTCTTTACATTGTATGATCAATTGTTCCTGCATGGCCCAGAAATTTTCGTTGGAGGTCGTGGCACGTATTGAGAGGTTGATGGCACTATCACCTAATTCAGTGACAACCACATCTGGTGCTGGATCCTTAAAGGCAAATTCATTTCTCGAAATCGTATCCAACAACAATTGTTTTGCTGCCTTTAAATCGGTGTCATACCCTACACCTATGTTGAACCATGTTCTTCGGGTTCCTAGTTCAGAATAATTGGTGATGTTACTATTGGAAAGTTCACCATTGGGAATGATTACCAATTGATTCTGCGGAGTAACCAATCTGGTATTGAAAATATCGATTACCTTGACCGTACCATCCACACCTGATGAAGAGGAGATATAATCACCGACCCTAAAAGGTTTGAACAGCAAGATCAATACACCTCCAGCGAAGTTAGATAGTGATCCTTGTAATGACATACCGATTGCTAAACCGGCAGCACCAATTACTGCAATAAAGGTAGAAGTCTGTACGCCTAATTGGCTGACTACCACGATGAAAAGCATGATCTTTAAGACCCAATTCAATAGGTTTCCCAAAAATGTCCTGATGCTGGGATCTACATCGCGCTTTTCGAAAATCTTTCCTAAAAGTTTTCCAAATAGCTTGATCAACCATAGTCCCAAGAAGAGAACAAGTGCGGCAGAAATCAAAGAGCTCAATAATACTGGAGCATATGCGATTGCACTGTCAATAAATTTTTCAAGTTTGTTTTCTATACCGTTCAAATTTGCGTCTTGCATTTTTTCTGTTTTTGTGGTGCGTATTAATAGTAAATATTCAGTATGATAAATTCGATAAACCCTTCGCAGGGAACAAAATGAGATCCCACGGCTAATCACCTAGAAGCGTTAAAGATAGTATGGGATTTGCAGCGAATTGCGAATGCTAATTTGCTGTTGTTTTTAATAAATAAGACACAAAGGTATTAAAAAATAAACTAATAGGCAATTTTAGCGCAGGATTGATGAATTATTGCATATTTTTTGAAATTATCCTTACTTTGCCAGCACTCTGAAATATGAAAAACGTTAAAGCATTCTATAACCCTGCGCAACTCTTTACGTTCAGTTTTATTATGATCATTTTGACTGGATGTTTATTGTTGATGGCGCCGTTTTCTACCCAGGTTCCGATTAATTTTATCGATGCACTCTTTACGGCAACCAGTGCGGTCTGTGTCACGGGATTGACTACTTTGGATACCGGAACTGCATTTACTCCCATAGGTCATTTTATCATTATTTTACTGATTCAAATCGGCGGATTGGGCATCTTGACCTTTACCAACTATTTCGCTTATTTTTTCAAAGGAGCAAGCACTTACGAAAACCAAATCGCGACCAGTAATTTTTCCAATAATGAAAAGCTGGGGGAAGTATTTTTGATGTTGAAGCGAATCATCATCATTACGTTTTCCATAGAATTGGTTGGAGCGATCTTCATTTTCCTTTTTACGGCAAAGTTGATGGATCAGTCCTTTTTGGAACATCTGTTTTTTTCAGTCTTTCATTCGATTTCATCCTTTTGTAATGCAGGATTTTCTGTAGTGCCAGATGGTCTGACCAATCCACTCGTTATCCATAACTATGCATTTCAGATGGTCTTGATCATCTTGATCATTTTTGGAGGTCTTGGCTTTCCAATAGTAATCAATATATTGAAATACCTGAAGCACGTATTCAATCGCATATTTAAGAAGATTGCCTATCGGGAATTTGATTATAAGCCTTGGGTGATCAATATAAACAGTAAGATCAATTTGATTACTACGCTGAGCATTACAGTTTTTGCGACTATATTGATCTTTATATTGGAATATGATAATATCTTGGTGACGCATGAGGGGATAGGCAAATTCGTAACAGCACTTTTTACCGTTGTTTCCCCACGTACGGCAGGTTATAACAGCATTGACTATGGCGCTTTACATATTTACAGTATCCTGTTCATTATCCTGTTGATGTGGATCGGTGCCTCACCAAACTCTACTGGGGGAGGTATTAAGACGAGTACTTTTGCCGTAGCGGTTTTGAACATCCTGAGTTTGGTTAAGGGAAAAGAAAGGGTAGAGGTATTTCAACGTGAAATCGCAGGCATTACCATTAAGCGGGCATTTGCCATCATGACCTTATCGCTTTTTGTGATCGGCTGCTGTATCATTTCGATTTCTGTTTTTGATCCAGAATGTACTTTGGTAGAAATCGCATTTGAATGTTTTTCTGCCTATAGTACGGTCGGATTGACCTTAGGCATTACGGCAAAGCTGTCAGCAGGGAGTAAGATCACATTGATTATTCTGATGTTCATAGGCAGGGTGACCATGCTGACAATTATGATTGCCATGTTCAAGAAGGTGAAATTCACGAATTATAGATACGCAAAAGAAGAACTTACAATAAATTAAGCAATGAAATTTATCATCATAGGATTAGGGAATTTTGGGGCCTCTTTGGCCATGAAACTAACAGCCCAAGGAAACGAGGTGATTGGGGTTGATTTGAGGCTGGAGCGCATTACCGCTTTGAAGGAGAAAATCACACATACCATTGCGCTTGATGCGGCCGAGCCAAGTGCTTTTCATTCTTTGCCTTTAAAAAACACCGATGTAGTCATTGTAGCCATAGGCGAGGATGAAGGGGCCAATATTATGGTGACTGCCTTATGTAAAGAAGCACAAGTGAAACGTTTGGTGAGCCGTGCGGTCAATGCATTACATGAAAAGGTCTTGAATGCCATCGGCGTTACTGAGATTGTCCATCCGGAGGAGGAAACTGCAGAGCGCTGGTCGAAGAAGCTGTGTTTGTCTGGCTTGGTTGATTCATTTGAATTAAATGCCAACTACAGCATTGTGGAAGCCATAATTCCAAAGCAATATGTAGGCAAAACAATTCAGGAAATCGGTTTTAGGGAAAAATATGAAATATTAGTCCTGACCATTCTGAAGAGTGCAGAAAGAGATACTTTATTTGGCAAAAGCAGGATCGTCACCACGATTTTGCATGGAATCCCTAAACCTGATACGGTATTGCAAGAAGGAGAAATCATCGTCATATACGGTAGCAACAATAACATTAAAGAGTTCTTGAAATAGGATTGCTTTTAATGAAATCGCAAGAATTATAAGGGATGTTTGGCATCCCTTTTTTTGTATAAAAAGCCTTACCTAAACAAGAACTTCGGATTATCGGCAAAGAATATATCTGCATTTCCATATACTATTATTAGCGCTAATATATTGCTATATGAAAGTTATTTATTCAGTATGATTTTAGTTTCGTTAATTTTTTTTAAAATGATAAAATAATTTTAGAACTATATCGCAATTTTATGGTTTAAATTAATAAAAAAGAAGTTATAACATAAGTAATAACTATCTTGCATTACTTATTAATCTACCAATATTGTATGAGCATGCCTATTGTCCCGGAAAATGAATCGGAGCGTTTAAATATCCTATATTCTTTTGGACTGATTGCTGTTGGAAAATTGCCGGAACTGGATGTTTTTGCAGAACTGGCATGTCGTATTACGAACTGTCCCTCCTCCATCATTGCTATTATGGAAAAGGATCAGCAGCGAATCCAAAGCTGCATTGGTCTGGACTTAGAAACGGTAGATCGTAAGAATACGGTCTGCCAATATACGATATTGAGTTCGGAGCCATTGATGATTGAGGATACCTTCTTGGATACCAGGACGGCGCATAATCCGCTCATCATTGCTGGGCAGATCCGGTTTTACGCTGGGGTACCATTATTGGACGAACGTGGACATGCTTTAGGTACACTATGTGTAATCGATTATCATCCCAAAACATTAAGCCAGCAACAGTTAAAAGAACTGGAAGACTTAGCAAAAGCCGTTTTGGCCGTACTATTGGCCAAGAGGAAATTAAATCAAGCGGGTTATTTCAAGGATATCCTTTCCGTGACACAGAACATGATCTGTGTTTTGAATGAGGATTTTACCGTAAAGGAAGTAAATCCAGCCTTTGCAGAACTGATGCAAATACCTATCCGCGAATTCGACGGTCTTAATTTTTTAGAGGTACTGAAAGTTAAGGATAGGAAGGTGGTCTCGAAAATCAAGTCTGTATCCAGTTCAGATCTGGAGGTTATGGTGCAAACGCAAACACAGCTTAGGGAAGACGAGTCGGTAACGATTGATTGGCACCTGAGGCATGGTCAAGAGAATAAGGAGATTTTTGCATTTGGCAGGAACATGACCAGAGAGAATTCAGAACGTGCAAAACTGGAAGTTTCCGAAAGGAGATTTAGGAATTTCTTTGAAAATGGAATCGGGCTGACGAGCATGCACGATATCCATGGGAATATATTGGAGGTCAATGAAAAGGGCAGACAGGTTCTTGGATATTCCTTGGAAGAAATCCCAGGTTTGAACTTAAGGGATTTAGTACCGAATGAAAATAAATCGCTTGTTCAACCTTATTTGGATAGGATCCTGAAAAATGGAGAGGATTCTGGCATGATGGTCCTGAAAAAAAGGAATGGAGAATGGATCTATTGGTTGTACAACAATATGGTCGAAAAAGACCAGAACGGCAAGCAATATGTCGTGAGCTCCGCCTTGAATTTAACCGATCGGATCAAGTTAGAGAAGGACTTAGAACATACCAAACAGATGCTTGAGCAAACCAATATTGTTGCCCAAGTAGGTGGTTGGGAAGTTGATGTTAAAAAGAATGAAATCTATTGGTCTGATTCAACACGATTGATCCATGGTGTTTCTGAGGATTTTCAGCCCAATATGGAGAATGTGTTTTCATTTTTCGATCCGGAGGAAAGAACGATCATTGAGCATAGATTTAACAGGGCCATCGAAACTGGGCAGTCCTATGATTTTGAAATACAATTAAGAAAGCCAAATTCAGAACAGATCTGGGTCCGTATTAAAGGCAACCCTGAATATATCGAAGGGCGATGTGAAAGGGTTTTTGGGATTATTCAAGATATTGACCAGAGCAAGAGGCTGTATTTAGACATTGAGTTAAAAGAAGCCATGCTTCAAACCTTTGTCAAGCACGTTCCAGCTGCAGTAGCCATGTTTGATACTGATCTCAATTATTTGGCGCTCAGTCAACAATGGATTGAAGAATTCCATCAAGGGAAGAATTCAGACG
Source organism: Sphingobacterium sp. LZ11T8 (assembly GCF_024261425.1). Taxonomy (NCBI): domain Bacteria; kingdom Pseudomonadati; phylum Bacteroidota; class Sphingobacteriia; order Sphingobacteriales; family Sphingobacteriaceae; genus Sphingobacterium; species Sphingobacterium sp. LZ11T8. The sequence goes on from NZ_JANBZY010000006.1 coordinate 104,294, forward strand.
GCAAAAGGAATCTTTTTGAACTTTTTCCAAATGTTCCCGAAAGTCGCAAGCAGATCTATCAACGAGCCTTAGAAGGAATACCCTATAAAAATGTAGATGAGGTTGTTCAAGTTGAAGGCGCTGCAGAAAATCAACATTATAATTGGGAAGTGAGGCCTTGGCGTATTTCGGACAATAATATTGGTGGGATAATCATATTCTCCCAAAATATAACGGAACAAGTCGAGAACAATGAGGAACTAAGGAAAGCGAAACAGCTTGCGGACCTAGCCAGTAAAGCTAAATCCGAATTCTTGGCGAATATGAGCCATGAGATCAGGACACCATTAAATGGTGTAATAGGCTTTTCCGATCTATTGCTGAAAACACCGCTAAACGATCTACAGAAGCAATATTTAAAATATGTAAATGAATCTGGGACAAACCTCCTTGCGATCATTAATGATATCTTGGATTTTTCAAAAATAGAATCAGGAAAGCTTGAATTCTACATTGATCAATACAACCTATATGAATTAGTAAACCAGGTCATCCACGTGATTCTCTATCAAGCCCAAAACAAGGATATTGAGCTATTATTGAATATTGAGCAGGGTTTGCCGACCATGATTCATGTAGATGAATCCAGGATTAAACAGGTTCTGATCAATCTTTTGGGGAATGCGGTAAAATTTACGGAACAAGGAGAGATTGAATTGCGGGTGGAGGAAACCTTCAGGAATGAGGAGAAGGTCGGATTGCGATTTACGGTTCGAGACACCGGAATAGGGATTCCAGATGAAAAGCAGCAGCGCATATTTGATGCTTTTATCCAGGAAGACAGTTCTGTGAGCAAACGTTTTGGAGGAACGGGCTTAGGTCTGACGATTTCCAACAATATCCTAAATTATATGGGCAGCAATCTATCCTTGAGGAGTGCAGTAGGGGTAGGGTCGGAATTCTTTTTTGAAATAGAAGTTCCTTATGAGAACCCTATTGAGGCTGAACATAATTTGGCAGTCGATTCTGCCCTGATTGTGGATGATAATGGCAGCAATAGAATGATTTTGGAGCACATGTTGGCCTATAAAGGAGTGGAAACCGAAACTGCTGAAAATGGCTTTGAGGCCCTACAGCTTTTGTCCATTGGGAAGCGATTTGATGTAATTTTGATGGATTATAGGATGCCAATCCTAAATGGTTTAGAAACTCTTTCAAAAATCAAGGAATTATATCGTCAGAACGAGGAGGAGTTACCGATCATGATCTTGCATACCTCTTCAGATGATGAAGAGCATATTGGACACTTCCGTCAAGAATCCAACTCACATATATTAACCAAGCCTATTATTTCAGAAGACTTGTATAGGATCTTGAGGAAAGATACTGAGGCTAATAAATCACTTCCAGTGGAGCAGGAAATGGAGTTCGCTGCAGAAGAAAAGATATCCACAAAGTCATATCAGGTTCTTCTTGCAGATGATAATCCGGTGAACATGGCCTTGAATAATCGACTTATAGAAAATTTACTTCCTAATTGTAGTACGGTCTGTGTTGAGAATGGCCAATTGGCAGTAGACTCCTGTGAAAACCAGGATTTCGATCTGATCTTAATGGATATTCAGATGCCGGTGATGGATGGGCTTGAAGCGACAAAAAGGATCCGAGAGATTGAAAGTTATAAGCATGTGCCCATCATTGGAATTACTGCCGGTAATGTTGTTGGGGAAAGAGAAAGGTGCTTACAGGTAGGTGTGAATGATTTTTTGACCAAGCCCATTAAAGTTGAGACTTTTAAAGAAGTGCTGTACAATTGCCTACTAAAGGCTTCAGATAAAAGTTTATCCAACATCAATGAGGTCAAGCATATAGATTTTGATGTTATTGAAGAAGCGACCGATTCTGATCCGGTATTTAAACAACAGTTTTATGGATTGATCCTTCAAGAACTGCAGATGCAGGAATTGGATATCAAGCAATTGATCCAGGATCGAGATGAAAATCTATTAGGACGGGTCTTACATAAATTGAAAGGTACATCAGGAAGTGCAGGCTTGACGGAATTGAATCTTATGTTGATTGAATTGGACAGTCAATTTTCGAAGGGGATTGAAGTGTGGGAACATTTGCCTAAGGTATTACATGAAATTGAAATATTACAGAAATTATTAATTGATATAAAGGAGTAAAGAAATGGTTGTGTTATTAGCTGAAGACGATGAATTAATCCTCAAAACTATCGAACATAAACTAAAAAAAGAGGGTTACCAGGTGATCTTAACGAGGAATGGAATGGAGGCCATCGATTTGTTGAATAAAGAAGAAATCGATCTTATCATCAGCGATATCATGATGCCTTTTGCATCGGGTATCGAAATCCTTTCGGAGTTAAAGAGTCTAGAAAAGAGGATACCAATTATCATGTTATCCAGTATGGGGCAAGAAGATACCGTGCTTGAAGCATTTGACTTGGGAGCTTCTGATTTTATGGTTAAACCCTTCAGTCCCAATGAACTGATTATTAGAGTAAATAGACTGCTGCGATAGCCTATGGAGAAAATGTTTACCCTTCATGAGTTGACATTAGGAATATTGACCATTCTGATATTGGTTTTCCTTTTTACGCTTGGATTGTTGATCTACAGTTTCCGAGCCTATAAATTGGAAATCAATAGGAAGTATTGGAAGAATATGTTGAACGAATACTTGATGCAAGTACTCGTAGAAGGGAACCAAACCGATCTGTATATCGACCCTAATCTGTCGGAATTACTGAAGCATGAGAATTTCAGGAGGTTTTTCTTGGGGCAACTCATTGAAGCTGACCGTAAGTTTTCAGGAGTGGCTGCTACGGTCCTACAGCGGGTCTTTTATTCCTATCAATTAGATAAAGAGTCCTATAGTTTACTTAGAAGCTATAAGGGGCATTTAATTGCTCGAGGCATACAGGCCTTGACTATCATGGATGTGCATTTGGCCTTACCTGAAATTGAATCCAAACTGAATCATCGGAAAAAGAATGTGGTCCATGAGGTACAATATGCCATGGTACATTTCAATGGTTTTGAGGGCTTATCCTTTTTAGACACGCTAGAAGGAATTCTGTCGGATTGGCAACAGCTGCGGATTTTGAACAATATTAAATCTTTACCCAAAAATGCAACTGAAAAGATCAGTAAATGGCTGGAGTCCAATAATCCATCGGTTTTGCATTTTGCATTAAAGTTGGTTCGGAAATTTCAAATTTTTGAGTTGCATGATCAGGTAGTGGCGATTTTGGCGGATGACCAGGATGTGATTTTGAAGGATGCCATCAAAACACTTTTTAGTTTGGATGCTCAGGATACATCCAGTCTATTGGCCATTTATTATCCTAAAATGAAGGAAGACCTTCAACTTGAGATCCTAAAGGGATTTGGGCAGACTAGGGCTTTTGACCAATTAGAATTTTTAAGATCTCAGTTAATAGACAATCCTTCCAATCGGATTAAGGTTTCGGCTGCCGAAGCTTTAGCGAATCTTGGGGAATTTAATTATTTAATAGACTTAAGTAATAAGTTGGCTCCTGAGGATCCAACTTTAATGGTTTTGAATCATGCTCTGCAGAAAAAATCCTAATTATGGCTGAGATTATTTATGTAATCATAGTTTGGTTATTTTTACTTTATTCCATTGGAATTTTTAGTGTTTATACCTGGATAGCTCTATTTTCCTATGGTGCTGTCCTGCGTTATAAGCATGGCAATATCTTTACGGATTATTCCATTATAGCCTCCAATCCGAACGCGCCAAGTTTCAGTTTGATTGCACCTGCCTATAACGAAGGAATGACGGTGGTGGAGAATGTCCGCTCACTGCTTTCCATATATTACCATAAATTGGAGATTATCATCGTCAATGATGGTTCTAAGGATGATTCAATGGAACGATTGATCGAGGCCTATCAATTAGAAAAAGTTTCTTATATCATTCCTGGGAATATAGCCACCAAAGAAGTAAAGCAGGTTTACAAAAGTAAGAACCCTGCTTTTAAGAAATTGATTGTAGTGGATAAGGTGAATGGGGGGAAGGCCGATGCATTGAATGTTGGGATCAATATTTCGAAGGCTGACTATATTGTCTGCATCGATGTGGACTGTATCATAGAGCAGGATGCCATTTTGAGATTGGCGAAGCCTTTTATGGAGCAGACAGACAAGCGCTTGATTGCATGTGGTGGGACCATCCGTTTAGCAAATAACTGTAAGATAGAGAAGGGTAAGGTTGTTGAAGTTAATTTACCAAAAAGCTGGTTAGGCCGGAGTCAGGCATTGGAATATATCCGGGCGTTTGTATTGGGGCGTATGGCCTGGTCAAGAGCCAGTGGATTAATCTTGATTTCAGGTGCATTTGGCGCTTTTGACAAGGAGATTGTACTGGCCTGTGGTGGATATGATCCAAAGACGGTGGGTGAGGATATGGAGTTGGTGGTGAGAATGCGTAGGTATATGAAAGAGCATAAATTGCCTCATCAGGTTATTACCATTCCAGATCCATTATGTTGGACCGAAGTTCCCGAGGATAAGTCAGTGTTAAAGAAACAACGGAATCGTTGGATGCGTGGAACGATGGAGACCCTGTGGAAACATAGGAAAATGATGTTCAATCCGAAGTACGGCAAGATGGGAATGCTCAGTTTGCCATATTGGTTTTTCTTTGAGTTTCTTGGACCCTTGGTTGAGTTTTCGGGGTATGTTATTTTCTGGATATTCTTATTTATGGGCTTCTTGAACTGGACTTTCTTCTTTGTCCTATTTGCCTTAGTCTTATTTTCTAGTATACTCTATTCCGTATATGCGATTTCGGTGGACTTAGTGAGTTACCAAGTTTATACCAAGCGGAAGGATTTGACCAAGTTGATCCTGACGGCCATAATAGAACCTTTTTATTTTCATCCCATAGTCACGATGGCAGGTATTAGGGGAATGATTGATTATTTCAAGAAAGGGCATACTTGGGGTGAAATGAAAAGACAAGGCTTCTCGGATCAAGTTCATGAAACTTTTAAGGAAAAGGTTGTCCGTATTATTAAGTCCTTGTTCCGGGAGTTTAGCTCGGTCGCAAGTGTATTTATGATCCTAATTTCGATTTTTAGCATATTGGAATACTTTATCTATAGTCATAATATCCAGCAATTCAATGGCATGAGTTCGTTTTTTGTCTTGTTGCTGAATAACGTATTGATAGGGTTTGTGATTCTGGTGCTCTTTTTCGTGATCTACGCAGTCTTAGCAATCTTTAATCGTCAGTTTTCCAGAGTTGCCCTTCATGTTTTGGCGAGTTTAATTTTGATCTCTCAACTGGTATTGGCCTTTTATTTTGCAGAATCGAGAAATTTATTGGGGACCGACCTGTTTTTTTATTCTGCGGATGAGCTGAAGAATATACTGCTTGCCAGTGGGGTATTGAATTGGGTTAATATTTTGATTTTAATTGTCGGTTTAGTTGGATTATATTTTGTGTTCCATAAAACGAGTAACCGATTTAAAGGCTCAGGGAAATTGTCGGCAGTTTTTCTTGGCTTGGCGATTTTAGCTTTTGGATATCTTTCCATGGGTGGAGATGTGAAAAGCGCCACAAAAAATGAGTTTTTGGAAACTGCAGAGAAAAGCAAGCTTGGGTTTTTCATGGAAAGCAATGCCAAGATGCTCATTGAAGATATTGAAGAAGGATTAGGCTTGAATACATCATCTGCTAGTTATGCTCAAGTTTCTGGGGACTATCCATTTATGCGAGAAGATCAAACCCAAGACCTGCTCGGAACATTTTTCGACAGGAGTAATTCTGTTCCTAATCTTGTTTTAATTATCGTAGAGGGATTGGGCAATGCTTATAGTAATCCAAATGGATATATCGGTGATTTTACGCCATTCTTGAACTCCTTAAAGGATAGCTCTTTGGTATGGGAAAATAATCTAAGCACATCGGGAAGAACTTTCTCTGTGCTTCCGACGATTTTAGGTTCCCTGCCATTTGGAAATTCGGGCTTCCTAGAATTAAAGGATTATCCGGAACATTTTAACCTGATCAATATCTTGAAGAAAAATGGCTTTTCCACAGCATTTTTCTACGGTGGAGATGCTGAGTTTGACTATATGAGCAAATACCTGAAGGCAAACGCTATTGATGAGTTAGTCGATGTCAGCTCCTTTCCGGAGGGGTATAATAAACTGCCGAGCAGCAATGGGGAAAGTTGGGGTTATGAAGATCAGGCGGTATTAGAACAATTAAGATTGGCAAATCAGGAGAATAATGCTCCGCATTTCCATATTGCCCTGACTTTATCGACCCATAACCCATTCCTGATCAATAATGAGGCAAAGTTTGCTTCCATGTTTGATCAAAGGCTGAAGACGATTAAGCTGAACAGTATACAAAAGAATTTTGCTTTGGAAAATAGGAAGCAATTGATTTCGGTGCTGAATGCGGACGAGGCTTTAAGGGATTTCTTCCGTTCCTACCAGCAGCGAAGTGATTACAAGAATACGATCTTTATTATCACCGGAGACCATAGTATGCCAGAGATACCTCTGCAAAGTAAGATAGATCGCTATCATGTTCCTTTGATTGTGTACTCTCCTTTATTGAAAACTAAACGTAAGTTTCAGAATGTGGTCAGTCATTTTGACCTTGCTCCAAGCATTTTGGCATTTTACAAAAATAATTATCAGTTGGAGGTTCCAGGTCAGGTTGCTTGGGTAGGACAGGGATTGGATATCGGAGCTAACAAGAAAGGGCTCGGGATTCCAATGATGCAAAGTAAATCGCAATTGATTGATTTTGTTTCTGCGGACCTGCATTTGAACTCAGGGACTCTTTACAAATTAAATAAGGACCTCAGTGAAGATGGGATAGATAATAAATCGGGTGCCGAGGAGCTGAACCAAAGATTTGATACCTTCAAAAAAATGAACAGGCAATTTACTTCAAAAATGAAGCTATTGCCTGACAGTGCTTTTAGATCTTATTTTAAGAATTAAATTTTAGAACCTTCTTCTATAGCCAACCGTGAAATCAAGTTGATTATCCCTGGTTTTTGGTTTATACTCCACATTATAATAAGTGCCGGAGATATTGAAAATATTTTTGGATTTTACACTGAAGTTGTAGTCTAAACCTGTTTTAAAGGTTTTCAATTTGTACAGATTGTCAAATAGCAAATTTTCTCTGTTTTGGTCAGGACTGATACCTGTTCCAACGATAAAGCCTAGATAATCATCAGAACCCTTGGTATAATATCTAACTGTTCCGGCATAGGATTGGGAGATATTGTTTTCACTAGGGGTAAGGTAAGTTCTGGCATTGAACCAAAAGTTTTTATAGTATTTACCAATAGATGCGGTATACATCCAAACATTATCGGTGAATTTCAATTGTCTGAAACCGACCTCAGCTTCAAAACTAGCTGGTAAGTTGGCGTATAGAGAGGCTGCGGTCCTGAATTTTGGGAATAAGCCTGTACTATTAGAGAATCCCGTACCAAGGTACATATAGAACATTTTGGAAAGTCGCGGGTAGGCTTCCAGTTCAAATTGAGTTCCATTGCTTCCGAATTTGTTTGCTAGGTTCGCCCTGAAAATAAATGATCCGATTGCTGTGCCTCTTTTATAGCTTAAACCTACGATATGCCAGTTGTCTTCAAATTGCTTGTCAAAATACATCCAATTGTAGGTGACACCAACCTCATTGATTCCTACCTGTTCTTTGATGGCAATTTCCAAGGTTCTGGCATCAGCATTTTTTGGGTCAATTTCTAAGATTTCATCTAAAGTTGCTTTTGCCGTTTTAAAATCTTTAGTGCCATTTGCGATTTTGGATTTTAACAAAAGAAGATCCATGGATTTATGGTCATGGGTCAATCCCTTGTCTACAATTCGGAGAGCTTCTGGATAATTATCTTCCCAGTATTCAAGTGAACCATAAGCGAAATAGAAATCTGGATCCTTTGCTTCTTTAATTTCAAGTTCCTTGAATACGATTCGAGCGGAGTCGATTTTATCCATCCAAGTATATAACCTGCCCAGGAACACGGAGATATCTGTATAATCTGGACTTTTAGCTAAGGCTGTTTTTGCTAGATTTACTGCAGCGGGATAGTTTTTGTTGTCAAATGCTTCCTTTCGAGCCGCTTGGAACAATTCATCCGAATTCAAATTGCTTTCTTGAGCACATAGCTCTTGTGTTCCAAAACTCAAAACAAAGACTAGAATAGTTAATAGTTGCGTTTTTAAATTCATAAGTAGATTGACTCGATAGAGAACAAAGGTAACCTCTTTAAGTGGATTTATGTCTAAACAAATAGATTTTTGGATAAAAAAATTATCTCAAATTGTGAACATAACAATAAGTTTTGGGGTTTGGTTTGTTTTATTTTTCTTTAGGGTATAAATTAACCATCAAATTAATGATTAAAGGATGAACCTAGAATTGATCATAAAAGGAGCTCTTGTGGGCGGAATGTTTCTGTTAGCCTTTCTGAATTTTAGTAATGCCATCCGGGTAAATCGAAAAGCTAACCTATGGTTTGGCTTTTTTGTGTTACTATGGTCTACATTCTGGTTGGATGAATTGATCTTTCCGGATAATCAATTCACTAATTATTCTGCTTATATTCTGTTTCGTACTGTTCAGTTTTTTGTTCCCTTGAGCTTCCTGATAAGTGTATATTATTATACAAACCCTCAGTATAATTGGAAAGCGAAAGATAGTTTGTTATTTCTATTACCAATAGCTTTTCTGTCCATCCTTATCCTTGGAAAGGGAAATCCCCAAGGATTCTACAAACCGATATTGCTGTTGTTGTTTTTTATTCAAGCCTTGTTGTGTACAGTCTTGGCCTACCTCAAAGTGCGAAAACATCAGAAAGTTATACAGTCCTTTTCTTCGAATACCATGAATATTGATCTGAGATGGATAAAGTACATTATTTACTGCTGCATCATTTCTTCGGTCCTGATTTTAATCTATAACCTAGTATTCCCTGAAACTAACCTAAATATCATCATCAATTTATTTTTCATGGGCGTGCTCTATTTAGTTGCATTTTATTCCATGCGTCAGGGAGAAATTTACCCTAAAGGAATAGATGTTGACAAAACATTGGATATTGCTGATGAGGTAGATGGGGAGCAATCTGAGCATAAAATTAAATTATTGTCAGATGAAGATTTGATCCATTACAAAGAGGAGTTAAGTCAATTGATGATACAAGAGGAATTGTTTTTAGATAGTGAACTCAATTTATTGAAATTGGCAAATCGCTTAGGGATTACTGTACATCAATTGTCATACATTATTAATTCTGGATTTGGAATGAATTTCTTTCAATATATCAATCGGTTTCGGGTAGATAAAGCGAAAGAACTATTGGTTGATGAGACCATGATACCCTATAACATGATTTCAATTGGCTATGCTTCAGGCTTTAATTCCAAGACAGCCTTTAATACCGTTTTCAAAAATATAACCGGACTGACTCCAACTGAGTTCAGAAACTCTCGAAAATAAGGATATGCCCCTGTTATGTGGTGCCAATCTATAAACTTGAACACGTAAGTGTTAGAATACTAATGATTTAAGTAGTTAAGCTGATTTGTTGTTCTGATCTATAAGTCAAGACATTTTCAGCTTATTGATCGACTAATTTAGGCCTTGAACATTTTCATTTTAAGGATAAAGAATTAGTTTATGAAGTATTATCAAGAAATCGCTATCTATGCAGATCTAGAATTAATTCAAGAATTGTTGATCCGTTATGATCATATAGAGGTTTGGGAAAGGGGATTTGAGATATTTAAGGAATTGATAGTGGACGATAAGGAAAGCTGTATAATTCATTGGGATGTCGAAAAAAACATAGATTATACCTATCGGCTGAAAGAAAATATTTTGGGAACGAAACTGTGCCTAGAAGCGAATGGCTTGGAGGAAGATTTGGATGGGTTGGAAATTCAGTTTTATATGCAAAGAGCATTAAAGGGGATAAAAGAAAGAGCAGAGGAAAATTACTTCTTCTGCTCTAATGTTTAGTTCAATTAAATAGAATCTTTATTACGGTTGATAAACCTGGAGGCTAATAAATGATTTCTCGGTATTAGACCTGTAAATTCTTTGGGTATTTTTCTGGTAATCAGATTCTTTGGAATCATTGTATAGATCCATAAACTTACCAGGGTTGATATCAAGCATGGGGAACCATGATCCTTGAACCTGTACCATGATACGATGGCCCTTTTTGAAGGTGTGAAAGGCATCCGTCAGATCAAAGTTCAGTTTGGTTGGTTGGTTAGGAACCATAGGTTCAGGTTTCTCTAAACTGTTTCTGAACTTAGCACGGATTGGATCACCACGCAATAACATTTGGTATCCACCCATCTTGATTTTTTGAGGATTGTCTGCAGGGTCAGGTGCATCGTTTGGATAAACGTCGATGACCTTGACAATGAAATCTGCATCTGTTCCCGAGGTAGAAGCTACTAAATGTACGCCTATACTTCCAGCAATGGTCAAGTCTTCTTTAAGGGGTTCCGAAACGTAAACCAGTACATCCGGCCTTCTACTAGCAAACCTCTGGTCCTCAACCATCCAATCATTGCCGAATCTAGTGGTAATTTCTTGGGTAAAAGGCACTGGCTTTTTCGGGTCGTGGGTAAATTCATCAAAGTTATCCCTATCGGTTTTAGCATGTTCAGCTAGCTCGCCGTTAGGATTAAAATATAGGTTTTTTGTCTGTAAATCCTTTGGCGGCCATTGATCGAAATTATGCCATTTGTTGGCACCTGTATTGAAAGCCATTACCTGAGGAAGGTCCATTGATCCCTTTCCTTTCAGGTGATAATTATAGAATTTCAATTCCAGTTCCTGACGGTAGTACTCACCGGTATTGCTGTCCCAATAGATGTTGGCAGAGCGGTCTCCTTTTTGCGATGACCAGCTGCCGTGGTACCAAGGGCCTAAAATCAGGCGGTTTGAAGTGTTTTGGCTATGACTCTTGATACCTTGGTACACATAAAATGGTCCACGGATATCCTGCGCATCAAACCATCCGCCCACTGTCATAACTGCCGGTGTGATATTCTTTAAGTGCGGGCGTACGTTTCTGGATTTCCAAAACTCATCGTAAGTTGGGTGGTTTCGGTATTCCTCCCAATGGATGTTTTCCCCTTTGAAAAAGTTTTTGTTCAGATTTGAAAGCGGACCCTGGCGTAGCCAGAAGTCATATCCATCGGGTGTATCATACTGCATGTTTCCAGCAGGGTATTTTTTCAGAGGTACTGGTCTCTTAACACCAAAGTTGTTGATGAAATTGATGTTGTGCGGCATTAGAAAAGCGCCATTATGCACCATGTCGTCACCTTGCCATAGGTCTGCCATTGGTGCTGATGGCATAGCCGCCTTTAATGCAGGGTGGGCATCGATCATACCGGCTACAACATAAAAACCAGGGTAGGAGCCACCGTAAGTACCCACTTTTCCATTATTGCCCTTGATGTTTTTGACAAGCCAATCGATGCTATCGTAAGTATCCATGCTTTCATCCCATTTTTTAGGATCTGATTGATTGGGAGCCATCCAAGTAAATGTTCCTTCAGACATAAATCTTCCACGGACATCTTGACGAACGAAGATATAACCTTCACGAACCAACTCCATGGAAGGTCCAAAGCGACTGCCAGGGTAATTATCTTCACCATAAGGAGCGCAGCTATATGGTGTACGCATCATCAAGAAAGGGTATTTTTCTTTTTTGTCCTTTGGACTGTATACAACAGTAAATAACTTGACGCCGTCGCGCATACTGACCATATACTCCTTCTTGTCATAGTGTTCGCGGAAGTATATGGAATCTTGGTTGATTGCTTGCGCAATAGATTGCGAGCAAAAGATAGCGAGCATGAGAAATAGACTTACTGTCCATTTCGTTAATATTGATCTAGCCATTATTTTAGGTATTTGTCAAACCAAGCTAATAACTCCTTATTGTTGTGAAGCCTATTTTTTGGCTGCGCCATTCCATGGCCTTCATTCGGGTAACGAACGAAACGAGTAGGGATACCCACTTTTTTCAGTCCGATGAAGAATTCTTCAGCTTGGGTAATAGGAACATCCATATCGTTTTCTCCATGGACAATTAGGGTAGGGGTTTTCACTTTATTGATATGAGCCATTGGGGAGAAGTGCCATAAAAGGCTGTAATTGTCCCAAGGCATGCCATTAAATTCAGTTTCTATCAGATCCGGATAGATCGATGTTCCGTAGAAAGAAATGAGGTTGCTGACAGAAGCACTGGTTACTGCAGCCTTGAATCGATCTGTTTGAGTAACGACCCAATTGGTCATAAATCCACCGTAAGAACCACCTGTAACTCCCATTCTGTTTTTATCCAAGAAAGGGTGTTTTTCAAGGGCATAATCTAATCCTTTCATCAGGTCTAAATAATCTCCACCACCCCAGGCTTGGTAAGTACCGTCGGAAAATTTCTGTCCATAGCCCGTGGAACCTCTTGGATTGATAAAGACTACAGCATATCCTTTTCCAGTCAACACCTCTACGATGTCGGTATAGCTATAACCGAATGCCCCATGTGGACCACCATGAATGCGTTGGATAACTGGGACCTTTGTGCATGGAGGAATGTTAGCTGGATAGGCAATAAATCCTTGGACATTGACGCCATCATGTGATTTGAACCAGAAGCTTTCTTTTTTGGAAAGGTCCTTGTCTTTTAACCAATTGCTAGATTCGTTAGTCAATTGTGTAATAGTTTTACCTTCATTATCAGATATATATACTTCATTTGCTGAATTGAAATCTGACATGGTAAAGGAGATTCTCTTGTTGGAAACATTGACAGCTCCAACACTAGCTTCTTTATCGATTATCGGTGTGAATGTTTTACCGTCTATGTTTCCTTTGTACAAGACACGTTTTCCATGTCTTGGGAATCCAAAGTAAAAGTGCTTGCTATCATCCATCCATTCACCTCCACTCAGTCGTTCATCCAAATCAGTGGTTAGGCAAGTAACCTCCCCATTTGCGACCTGATATAGGTAAAGCTTAAGGTCTTCTGGGGAACTGTCTTTGGTGTTTAAGGGGCGGATCGTAGCTGGATAGAGGATGTATTTTCCATCTGGGCTCCAATTTGGGTTATGTTCAGTACCAATGGTATTTGTAATCTGTTTCACCTTGGAATTGGAAATGTCGACTATGAACAGGTCGTTGTTGTAATTATTATCTGGATCATCGGTATGATTTGATACGTAGGCAATTCTTTTAGAATCTGGTGCCCAAGTTAAAGAATGGCTATCAAACTTATCATCCGTCAATACCTTTACGGTTCCTGTTGCTACATCCACCAAGTGGATTTTTGTTAATACATTATCGGAGAAAGAAGTCCTGGATTTATAAAGGATCCTTTCGATTACTTTAGGAGATGCAGGGTCAATTTTGACTTGAGCCTTTTCAGCGTCTGCCCCCACGTATGCGATGTACTTTCCATCAGGGCTCCATGCGTAATTCTTCTTTGCAGAGTGGCCCAGGAAATGGTTGCTGGAATACACGGGGGCAACAAATTTTGGACTGTTGTCACTGTTTGTAATATAGAATATTCCGGATTGTCCATTGATATTACCACGGAAGGCCAGTTTACTGCCATCAGGAGACCATTGTGGGTCGCTGACCTGAGTCGCTACAGTTTCTTTTTTTCCTGATTTTATGTCGAGAATAATTAATTCCGATTGTACTTTATTGGCTTCCAAATTGGTTTTCGCTTGTACGTAAGCTAATTTTTCACCATTTGGAGATAATGCTTGCGCAGCAATGGAAGGCATAGAGAAACTAGTCTCTTCCGTTATTTTTTGTTGGGCTTGAAGGGAGCTGCCCATGTATACAGCTCCCATCAATAATAGATATTTTAACTTCATATAATTTGTCTTTTTTGATGTTATTTATTTTTATAAAGGTCCCAGTTCACTTCTGCTTGTGGTAGTGGGAATTGGGTAAATACCTTTCCTTTATCATAAGTCGCATCAATTGCTTCACTCATATTGGCATATAATAGACCTGGTCCTGTATAGCGTCTTACGTCTACCCAGCGGTGGCCAGCAGGTTCAGCCCAAAGGGAATACCTACGTTGGTATAGGATTTCCTTAAGCAGGCTGTTTTTGTCGGTAGGACCGGTGTATTTGCCAATGTTAGCTGCCTCGCGGATAATATCGATACTGGCAATGGCATTGGTAGTTTGTCCTAATTGGGCTTGAGCTTCAGCTTTGATCAAGATCAATTCTTCGTTTTTGATAAAAGTTACCGGCAAAGTATTGGTTGGATAGCGGTTGTCTTGGTATTCACCTGTCAATGCCACGGTGGAAGTGGTAACTACGAAAGGAGTAGTTAGTTTAAAGAACTTCTTGGCAACACGGCTGTCTCCAGGAGTAGCATCGGCGATCAGTCCAGGATTTACAACTCTAAGGTTTCCTGGGTTAGGGATATTTAAGGCCATGAACAAAGGATTGTTCAGGTCAGCACCGCTACTGAAAGTATGCTTAGGCCCTTCTTCTAGATTTCCGTTTTCAGCGATGAAAGAACCTGATAGTGCATCCAATGCACCCTGCCAATCTTTGCGATAGATTGCTAGTCGTGCAGAAATGGCGCGGTTGACCTTGGCTAAGCCCGCAGGGTTGTTGTAGCCCGAAAATCCAGTGCTTAATTTAAAAGGAAGAGTAGTGCCTGCCTTCTTTAGATCTTCGAAACCTGCATCCAGTTGTCCTTTAATGTAGGTTAAGGCTTCATCATAGGAAACAAAAGGGCCAGGGTTCAATTCATCTTTAACATCCACGCGGATACCATTTTGGTAAAGCCAGTTGGCAGGGATCATGTATTGGTAGCCCATAATGGTTTTTGCAAAACCTGAAACAGCAGCTTTTTCTGTTTCATTCATTTTGTCGGTATTGGCCAAGGCATCCAAAATCAGGTTTGCCTGATTGATGGCACCGTAAGGAGAGGCATAAGAACCACCACCGGTTGTTCCATAGCCGAAGACATTGGAGTTTAGGGTGTAGTCGTTAAGGCCTAACCATTCGGTCATGTTGCGGGTATCCGATGAGTTCAATAACCAGATTTCACGACCTAAGCTGGCCCAGCCATTCGTTACGTTGGAAACATAATCGCGGTGTCTGGATTCTAAGCCCGTTACCAAATATTGGATCTGTTGAGGAGTTGCATTGTTGTTGACCGAAGCAACCGATGGGTTGTTTGGATCTATCATGGACTCAATGTCAAATGGGTTGCAAGAAGCAAGCAGACAAAGTGACGAGAGCATGAATATCGTATTTTTTAATGTTGTCGTTTTCATGATAATAAGGTTAAAAATCTAGGCTAAGGTTTAAGAAAAATCTGCGTGCACTTGGGTATGGACCAACATCGATATTGTTGGCAAGGCCATTTCCAAATGTTGAAGTTTCAGGATCATAACCCGAATATTTGCTTATCATTACTAGGTTGTTGCCCGAGATACCTGCTCTAAAGCGTTGTACTTTGTTTTTGAACAGTCTTTGGGTAACCTCAGATGGCATGCTATAGTATAAACCAACCTCTCTTAATTTGATGTAAGAAGCATCTTCTACGAATCGACCGGCATTGTTGAATGGTTCTGGTTCTCTTTGTTTACCATTCGGGATACCATCACCGTTTCTATCACCGAACCAATCTTTTGAGTTACCACCTTCATCCAAGTTTAGGTTAGTTAAGTTGACATTGTAGCCACCTTTTTTCCAATCAAACAAGAAAGAGAAGTCAAAGTTTTTGTAGATGGTCAAGTTGTTGCTGAAACTCATGTTGAATTTCGGTTGGGAGTTGCCCCAAACCGTGTATTCACCTGGGTTGATCTGTGGAGTTCCTACGATAGTTCCTAGCTTTTCGCCTTCTTTCATCAGGAATGTTCCGTAACTAACGCCGAATCCACCAGTGGTATAGGTAGGGATTCCCAGTTTACTAATGGTAATATCGTTTTTCCAGAACATCAATCTACTGTTCCATTTAAAGTTTTCCCTTTCGAATGGAGTACCGGACAGGCTTAACTCGATACCTTTGTTGCTCAGTTCAGCAAGGTTGCTGGAAGTTGAAGTAAATCCCGATGAAGGTGAAAGGTTCAATGGCTGGATGTTGTTTGCGGTATTTTTGATGTAATAGGTCGCTTCCAAGGAAAGTCTATTTTTCAAAATTCCGACATCCACACCGAATTCCAATTCTTTAGCGGTTTCAGGAAGGATGTTCACATTTCCTACAATGGTAGAAAGGGATGAACCCAATAAACCGCCAATGTTCACACCAACCAAAGAGGAATAGGTTGCCCCAAAAGCTACTGGACCAGCAGTCTCACCGTAGGCAATCCTTGGTTTCAATTGAGAAATGAAGTGGTCTCTTAGGAAGTCGAAACTTGTTAAGTTCATCGCTAAGGATGCCTTAGGGAATGCAAATAATTTATTTGGATTGCCATTTAAAGAGGACTTATCAAAACGGACACCAAGGGTACCTATGATCTTATCTTCAAAGTTTGCTTCCTGTTGTAAGAAGATACCAGCTTCCTGAGTTCTCATAAAGAACTGGTTGAAGATAGTCTGAACAGCAGCTTGTTTAACATTTTTCTGAAGCGGCGCCAAACCTTGACCTCTTACAAATAGCAAGTCATCTTTGAAATCCAATCTTACCATACCTACCTGAGAGTTCATGTACACACGTTTCAGGTTGAAGTTGTAAACCAAGGCAGCCTGTAAGTTTGTATTGAAACTCTCTTGCTTGCCGTTCATGATATCACCAGGATTGGCAATACTACGTTGGTATTGTAAATCTTCTGGCAGGTGGATGTTTGTTGTATTCTGTAAATAGTCTAGACCACCATTCAACACGAATTTCATATAACTGCTTTCCCCTTTGAATAGATCTATGCCTAAGTTGAAAGAACTGATTGATCTGTTTACCAAGGAATTGTTGGTTGATTTATCCGTTAGGGCAATAGGGTTTTCAGTAAAGTATGGGTTGTCAGGGTAAGTACCATCAGGACGTTGTCTCAGGTCGTAGTAATTTGGCGTTGCAGCGATGGCATAGCCAATACTTGCTCCGGTCCTGTTTTGGTTACCAGTAAATCCGCGATCGGTATTGGAGCGGATATAGCTAGAATTTACAGACAATTGGATGGCATTTGTGATCTTTTGGTCGATGTTTGCACGCACGGTATACCTTTGGAATCCTGTGTTTTTAATCAATCCGTTTTCATCATTGATACCACCGGCAACAAAGAATTTTGTTTTTTCTGTACCGCCGGAAACATTTAAACGAGTGTTGCTTGAAAAGCGCTGATGATCATAGAAGTAATCTTCGTAGTTCACAAAGCTATTGTTTGCTTTAGCTTCGCGGAATCTTTCCAGTTCAAGGTTTCTACGATTTGTTTGGCTTTGGGTGGTACCACCATAGAAATAATTGATTTTTTCTTCGGACCAATCATCATAGCCCAGAAGCTTAAGAGGAGTTGTTAGACCAAAGTCCTCCGAGATTGATACTTTCGTACGGCCTTCTTTACCTTTTTTGGTGGTAATAATGATTACCCCAGCATTGGCACGGGTTCCGTAAATCGCAGCGGCAGAAGGACCTTTAAGGATTTCGATGTTTTCGATTTCATCGGGGTTAATGTCGGCAAGGCGGTTTGAACCATCATCTTGTGTTGAGTTACCAGCGCCATTTACAGTTGCTCTACCGGTTGATTGGGTAGAGTTGTTCACATAGACCCCATCTAAGATGATCAAAGGTTGAGAGGCACCAACAAGGCTTGAAAGCCCTCTTAACTGTATGGACATACCACCACCTGGAGCTCCAGAGTTAGAACGGATGTTTGCACCCGTTACTTTACCGTACAGAGCTGCATCGGTCGTTTGAGGTTTAGTCACACCAGTCAGTTCAGCGGCATTCACCGAACTAACAGCATTTGCTAAGTTTTTTCTTTTGATAGAGGAAGCCAAACCGGTAACAACGACCTCATTCAAGGTATTGTTCATGTTTTCCTGCATCTTGATGACAAGGTTGTTGCTTGCAGCAGAGACCTGGACTTCTTGATCTTCAAATCCTACCATTGTAAAGAGGATGGTAGCGGGAAGTTTTGGGGCATTGATGGAGAAATTTCCATTGTTGTCAGAGACACCACCAATTCGGGTGTCTTTAATCCTTACACTGACATTCGAGAGTGCTGAACCTGAAAGTTCATCAACCACCTTTCCTGAGATGGTTGTCTGGGCATAAGTCAATTGAACAAGACTAAGCCAAAAGAAAAGCACATAGAGCAGCTTATGTTTCTTCATAAGATTGATTAATTAGGGTTAGTTTTTAGGTTAAAAAAAGTAATAATTACTAGAAAATTTTCTAGAAAAAGGCTACGGCTAAATTCGGTTTGTTAAGGTCTCAGGCGGTAAAACTAATTTAATTGGAACAGCTTTACAATTTAGAATTATTGTTGTCACTACTTTGTTACCAATGCCTGATTTGTTATCAATGTTTTTACAGAATACGAAATTAATTGGCAAATAATTAAAGATTCAACAATTTTATTTAAAAGTCCATAAAGAATGTAGACTATGTAAAATATGACAATCCTTGTTCCAAAGTGAATAAATTGGTCTGATCGTCTGATTTTCCTTGTTGAAAATTGATGATAAAATCATCAAATCTTTCTTAGTTCAAAAATAAATTTTTAGGCAAACACTTTTTTATAATTTCGCTATTGATAATTGGTAGTTAATTTTCTGCATAAGAGCTTGTTAGGTATTTTTGTGCTATCTATGAAATAAACAATAAATGGTAAAGAATCTGAACAGGATCAATAAATATTAGGATAAGATTACAGAAAAGGGTCTGAGGATTCCTAATCGCCTTATTTTGAACAGATTTAAATTATTGAACCCTACAATTATTAAAAACAATGTTTCTTAAATTTGATTTAATGAAAAAGCAGTTCGCCATATTGTTTCTATTTCTATACGTTTTTTCGACAACGGAAATAAGTCAATTGTTGAAATTACCTATTCTAATAGAGCATTATTTTGAACATAAAGAAAAAAGCTATGATCTCAGCTTTTCTGATTTCTTAGTATTGCATTACAACGAAGACCATTTCAAAGGTCACGCTCATGACGAAGATTATGATCAGGATAAAAGGCTTCCTTTTATGCTTCATAGTTCAACCTTAAGTTTTGTATTTATTTCACCAACAAGTATAAATCTTGAAGTAATAGACAAGGCTTATATCGAGAAGGAAAAGACCTTTCCTTTTGAAAATGAATTTTTAATAAATCACATTTACCTCTCGTCCATTTGGCAGCCGCCAAAGGCTTGTTAATCTTTCCGCCTAATATCGGTTTGTAATCACATTCTTGGGTAACCATGTCCAGATCTTTAAGGAATTGGGGGTTTCAAGGGGGTTACAGACTAGGCTTGAGTTTCATTTTTTTTAAAGATTAACAGAATCCAGATTATGCTTACAAGAATTATTGAGTATTCCGTAAGGAATAAGCTCATTATCGCACTCTTGGTATTGGGGCTTATCGCGGTGGGGTCATATCAGCTTACTAGGCTGCCCATTGACGCAGTTCCAGACATTACCAATAATCAAGTGCAGGTTATTACAGTAGCCCCATCATATGGCGCAACTGATATTGAACGTTTGATTACCTTTCCAATTGAACAGGCCAACAACAATATTTCCGGCAGAAAGGAAATACGGAGTTTTTCGAGGTTTGGCCTTTCCTTAGTGACCATCGTTTTTGAAGATCATGTTGATATCTATTGGGCCAGGCAGCAAGTTGCTGAGCGTCTCCAAAAAGTGCAGCAGGAGATTCCTGCGGAAATAGGAATACCTGAGCTAGGTCCAATATCGACGGGTCTTGGCGAAATATATCAGTATGTAATCCGGGCCAAGACAGGCTATGAACGGAAGTTCAATGTGACAGAATTGAGAACTATCCAGGATTGGGTGGTTAGGCGACAGCTTTTAGGAGTACAAGGCGTTGCAGAAGTAAGCAGCTTTGGCGGCAAATTGAAGCAATATGAAATTGCTGTAAATCCAGATAAATTGAATGCTTATGGAATCACCATTCATGATGTTTTCCAAGCCTTGAATGATAACAATCAGAATACAGGTGGTTCCTATATTGAGAAAGGTCCGACGGTTTTATATATCCGTAGTGAAGGCCTTGTTAATTCCATTATGGATATTGAAAATATAGCCATCAACAAGGAGTCTGAAGTTCCATTATTTATCAGAGATGTAGCGGAGGTAAAGATTGGTTATGCCACACGTTATGGTGCCATGACTTATAATGATGAAGGCGAGGTGGCAGGCGCTGTGGTGATGATGCTAAAAGGAGCCAATAGCAGCCAAGTCATAAAGGAGGTAAAAAAGAAGGTTGCTGAAATCCAAAAAACACTACCTGAGGGCGTGCTGTTGGAACCTTTCTTGGACCGGACAAAGATGGTCAACAATGCGATAAACACCGTTGAAACCAATCTTTTGGAAGGTTCCTTGATTGTCGTTTTTGTGTTGGTGCTATTTTTAGGAAATATAAGAGCAGGCTTTTTAGTTGCTTCAGTCATTCCTCTTGCCATGCTGTTTGCCATCTGTATGATGAACCTGTTCTCGGTCAGTGGCAACCTGATGAGTTTAGGGGCCTTAGATTTTGGGCTCATCATTGATGGTGCAGTTATCATTGTTGAAGCGGTCATGCATCAACTGAGCAAAAATGCGAAATTCCAAGAATTGACCAATATACCGAACAAAAAGATGGATTCTATTGTGGTGGATTCAGCGGGTAAAATGATGAATTCTGCGGTATTCGGTCAGGTCATTATCTTGATTGTTTATCTTCCGATATTGACCTTAGAAGGCATAGAAGGGAAAATGTTTAAACCAATGGCAGAGACGGTTGCTTTTGCGTTATTGGGGGCATTTCTTCTCTCCTTAACTTATATCCCTATGATGAGTTCGGTTTTGTTAAAGAAAAGACAGCTAAAACCTTCCTTTTCGGACCGAATGATGAAAAAGATGGAAGCTCTATATCAAAGAATCCTATTTAAAGTATTGAGGTTGCCCAAACTTATCTTTTCCATTGTTCTAATCCTATTTGCAATATCGATATGGATTTTAAGTCGGATGGGAGGAGAATTTATTCCTTCTCTGGAAGAAGGAGATTTTGCTGTTGACACCAGGATATTGCCCGGAAGTAATCTGAATACCACCATTGAAAGCGTCACAAAGGCAGCGAAAATCTTAAAAACCAACTTTCCGGAAGTAGAAAAGGTAGTTACAAAAATAGGTAGTGGGGAAGTGCCAACCGATCCGATGCCGATGGAAGCCTCCGATATGATGGTTATCTTAAAAGACAAAAAGGAATGGACATCAGCCAGGACCTTTCCAGAAATGGCAGACAAGATGGCAAAGGCATTGGAGGATGTGCCGGGTATAACCGTTGGTTTCCAATACCCGGTGCAGATGCGCTTCAATGAGCTGATGACGGGTGCTAGACAGGATGTAGTGCTCAAAATATTTGGCGATGACCTCGATTCCTTAATGGAAAGTGCCAAGAAGATCGGAAAGATTATCAATGAAGTTGAAGGAACTCAGAATTTATATATAGAGCCTATATCGGGATTATCCCAAGTGCTGGTAAAGTTTAACAGACCTGTCATAGCACAATATCATCTTTCCATTGCAGAAATCAACAAGGTCATCAATGCTGCCTTTGCAGGGCAGCAATCAGGTCAGTTTTTCGAAGGGGAGAAGAGGTTCGACATCGTAGTGAGATTGAACCAGGATCTACGACAAAACCTTCGACAGGTTCAGGATCTCCTTATACCCACGAAAGAAGGAGTGCAGATTCCTTTGTCCAAATTAGCAACCGTGGACATCGTCCAAGGACCCAATCAAATTCAGCGAGAGAATGCGCAAAGAAGGATTGTGGTGGGTTTTAATATTAAGGATCGGGATGTTCAGAGTATTGTTGAGGAACTTCAAGGTAAAGTGGAACAACAGATTAAGCTTCCGGCTGGTTATTCCATTTCCTATGGTGGTTCTTTCGAGAATTTGAATAATGCAAAAGGTAGATTGATGATTGCTGTACCAATAGCCTTAGCGTTGATTTTTATCCTGTTGTTTTTGGCTTTTAAGTCAATCAAAGAAAGCCTTCTGATCTATACGGCGATACCCTTGTCTATTATTGGAGGGGTGTTTCTTTTGGCATTCCGGGGGATGCCGTTCAGTATCAGTGCTGGGGTTGGGTTTATCGCTTTGTTTGGTGTGGCTGTTTTGAATGGAATTGTGTTGATCTCGGAGTTCAATAGGTTGAAGAAAAAAGGCATTAGGAATATTGTCAGGATTGTGATTGATGCTGGCGAAAGCCGTTTGCGACCCGTCTTGATGACTGCTAGTGTCGCTTCATTGGGATTTATCCCAATGGCAATCAGTTCAGGAGCTGGTGCAGAAGTTCAAAGACCCTTGGCAACCGTGGTCATTGGAGGCTTGATGGTTGCAACTTTGCTGACACTGTTTGTTCTTCCATTGCTTTATGTCACCATTGAAAATGGATTTAAAAGAAAGATTAAAAAGCCTGAAATATTAGTTATCATTTTATTGTTCATGAGTTCCTTTTTAGGTAATCAGCTTAATGCACAGACTCCTATTTCACTAGAGGATGCCATGCAATTGGCCATAAAAGAAAATCGCAATATTAAACTAGAGAAACTAAAATCTGACTATGCAAAAAGTTTGATAAAGACAGCTAGCTACGATATTCCTCAGTTTGGGATCAATTCTGAATACGGCCAGGTCAATAGTGCCAATACGGATATCCGATTGAATGCCTCACAAAGCATTGCCTTCCCAACGGTTTACAGCAAACAAAAAGGCTTATTTACTGAGGAATGGAAGAAAAGTGAATTGTATATTGACATGAAAGAATATGAGTTGAAGAAAGCCGTTTCCTTGACTTACTATGAGATGTTGTTCTGGAAGGACAAGATAAAGCTTTTAGAAAGCTATCAACAGCTGTATTCTAAGATGGCGGAGAAAGCAACCTTGCGTAAGAAGGCTGGAGAAAGCAATATATTGGAACTAAGTACAGTGGAGAACCAAAGGTCATCGATTGGTGTTCAGGTCATGCAAATACAACAGGAGCTTGATATGTTGCTTAAGCGTTTTAACTGGCTTCTCAATTCCAATTCAGCATTCACGGTGATAGATGAAGCTCATGCAAAACTTGCTTTTCAAGAGGGTCAAGATAACCCTCAAATAAGTCTATTGGAACAAGAAGTTGTCATTTCTGCTAAACAGGTTGAATTGGAGAAATCTAGGCTATTGCCAGAATTGACACTAGGGTATAGTTTGAATAGTTTCAAAGGGATTGGTCCAAACGATATCTATTACAATGCCGTTCCAAGGTTTCATTCTGTACAGTTCGGGATAGGCTTGCCCATTTTCTCCTCAGGACAAAGGGCCAAAGTGAAAGCATCAAGGATATCAGAAAACATAGCAGAGAGCAATCTTCAAAACTTCAGATACAGCATGGAAGTTCAAAGGGAGCAGCTAAATATTGCTTATCAAAATTCCTTAAAGATTGTCAATCAGTTTGAATCAAGTGATTTAAGGCATGCCCAAATAATTTTGGAAACTGCCCAAAGTCAATTTAATAATGGAGAGATCAATTACTTGGAATACGTGATGCTTTTAAATCAAACCGTACTGGTAAACAATAATTACCTAGATGCTTTGTGGAAGCTCAATGAAGCTGTCATTCAATACAAATTTCTTCTTCTAAATCTATGATCATGAAAATTATAAAATCAATTTATTTATATATATCCTTAATCCTGATGAGCATCATGTTTGCATGTTCAACGAAGGTAAGCGAACAGCAAAGTGTGGCAAACAAAGCAGAAGAGGATCTAGTCATTTTAACGGACGCACAACTAAAAAATGCAGGCATCGAAGAAATGGAAATCTCCGATCAGCAGATTTCAGTGATGTTAAAAATGAATGGCAAGATTGATGTGCCTCCACAAAACTTAATATCCATCAGCGCACCTTTAGGAGGATATTTAAAGCAAACAGATTTAGTGACAGGTAAGAAGGTGGCCAAAGGGCAGGTTCTTGCCATATTGGAAAATCCACAGTTTATACAGTTGCAACAAGATTATTTGACTGCAAAATCGAAGTATAACTTTGCCAATCTCGATTATATCCGTCAGCGAGACTTGAACCAAGCCCAAGCGAGTAGCGACAAGGTTATGCAAGCTGCAAAATCTGAAATGGAAAACCAACAAGTTCTTATGAACACAATTGCACAGCAATTGAGGATGGTCCATATAGATCCTAATCAAATAAGCTCAACTAATATTGTCAATCATGTTGCTGTGTATAGTCCGATTAATGGATATGTCAGTAGAGTCAATGTAAATATCGGGAAGTATTTAAGTCCCACCGATGTCCTTTTCGAATTGATCAATCCCAGCAATATTCATCTCAGCATTAAAGTTCTGGAGAAAGACTTGGAAAAATTAAAGGTTGGACAGGATTTAGTAGCCTATTCAAATCTAGATCCTCAGACTAGATACCCAGCAAAGATCCAATTGCTGGGGGCCATAATTGACGAAAATGGATTGGCAGATGTTCAATGTCAGTTTACCCAAAAGAACCTCAATTTAGTTCCGGGTACTTACATGAATATAGAAATTGTATCACAGACTGCTTTTTCAAAAGCATTGCCCGAAGAAAGCATCGTAGATTACAAGGGACAGAATTTTGTATTTGTTCATGAAGGCAAGAATACCTACCGCATGGTAGCAGTTTCTTTAGGCGAGTCAGATAAGGGATTCGTACAGGTGTTAAATGCACAGGATTTTTCGCAGAAGAAGGTTGTCAGCAAGAATGCCTATACGCTTTTGATGAAATTAAAGAATACCGAAGAAGAATAGTGAAGAACAGGAATTAAAAAATGAGCTGTCCATCTCGACAGCTCATTTTTTCAAGACTGATTAATTTTCTTGGTAACCACCATAATATTTAACTGGGCTCCATGCGGGAATCACTTCCAGTTTTTCTTTGCTGAATGCTTTGAACTGATCATCTGCATATACTATTTTCCCATCTACGATGGTTAAGTTAGATTTTAGTTTTTTGATATCATCTTCAGGAATGGTAAAATAATCCTGATCCAAAATGGTCAAATCCGCATAATAACCTGGTTTTAGCAAGCCTTTTTCATTGCTTTGTTTGATAAGGTCGTAGCCACCTTTTGTCATAAGCTCAAGGGCCAGTGTGCGGTCCAATCGATTTTCCTTTTGTAGGATTTCGGTATTTCCAACCGTCTTTCCAGAGACCAACCAATGGATTGCCAACCAAGGGTTGAAAGATGAGACCCGGGTGGCATCGGTGCCTAATCCGACAGGGATTCCCATTTCTAGGATTTTATGGATGGGTGGCGCTTGATTCGCAGCCTTCTTGCCATACCTTCTGATAAAATTCTCACCTTGGAAAGACATCCTATTTTGAATGGCAATCCCTCCATTTAATGCTTTGATCCTATTTAGGTTTGCATCACTTACCGTTTCCGCATGGTCAAAAAACCAAACAAGGTCTCCCAATGGAATTTCCTCATTAACAGCTTCGATTACATCCAACATCCTTCCAATGGTTTCATCATAAGTAGCATGCAATCTGAATGGCCATTTATTGTTCACCAACAATCGGATTACGGGCAGCAATTGAGTTTCCATGGATTCTGGTAATTCCGGTCTAGGGAAAAGGAAGTTCTCAAAATCTCCGGCATCAGAGACGATATTCTCGCCGGCACCAGCTACATAATAATCTTTGGGTACCGCTGTTGCTTTTGGATGGATGCCCACATCAACCATGCCTACCCATTTGGTATAGTCATTCAGCTCTTCACCCTTTTTCTGGGCGAAAAGGTAATGTGGAAGTCGAATGCTGATCTTTCCTTCTTCATTCAATTTATCGGTTATGCTATAATCATCCGGATAGTTTTGGAAACCACCACCAGCATCCATAACAGAGGTGATGCCTAGGCGATTCAATTCTGTCATGTAAAGTAAGGTTGAATTTATCTTTTCTTCGTCACTCAGCTCGGGCAGTTTGGAAAGGGTGGAGTACAAGATAAAAGCATTGGGTTCTGCAAATAACATCCCAGTTGGATTTCCGTGTTTATCTTTCTCTATTAATCCTCCAGGAGGATTTTCACTCTCCGAGTTAAGTTTCAGGGCGGCAACCCCCGCTTTGTTTAAATACACTTTTCCGTAAAGATAAAGGACGAAAGTCGGTACATCGCCAGTAGCTTCATTGATTTCCTCAAGTGTAGGGAAGCGTTCTTCCTTAAACTGATTCGGAGACCAGCCACCAACAACTCGCACCCATTGGCCTTTTGGAGTCCGTTCGGCTTGTTCTTTTAACATCTGAAGTGCTCTTTCCAGAGTGCTCACTCCATCCCAGCGCAATTCGCTGTTGTAGAATCTGCCAGCTCGGATCACATGGGAATGGGAGTCAAAAAGACCAGGAATTACTGTTTTTCCTTTGGCATCTATTGTTTTGCTGGATTTTCCTTTCAACTTATTGATTTCAGCATTGCTGCCTAAGGCTAGGATTTTATTGCCTTTGATGGCGATAGCTTCAGCAGTGGGATTAGCTTTGTCCATGCTATGGACTTTCGCGTTATGGATAATAATATCTGCCTTCTCTTGTGCCGATAATTGCGAACTGCAAAAAACACAGAGTATAGTAAGGTAGGCAAGTGTGATGTAGTGATTGAATTTTCTCATGATAGATATGTTTAAGGAACTAACTGCTTGCAATTTTGGCTTTTGAAAAAAACAGGCTGTAATAGAGCAGGACCAATGTTGCCGGAATCAACAGGACGACTAAGCCATATTTTGCAGAAAGCAGGGCCCCAGAGATACAGCCAATCAAGAACCCGACAATTAATATGAGCATCCTCCAGAAACTTTTTCTGGCATCAACATCTTTTTCCTTGCCCATAAAGGCATGACAAAAATCCAATGTTGCCTTAGTCACATTTCCAGTCATCACCGTCGTTGGTCCAAAAGTAGATTTACCATAGAGTTTATTGATGGCATTTTTAATACCTAGAGCAAACACTACAACCAGCACTATTCCGAAATTCACTAACGATTCAATGGGATAATCTTTACCGATGAAATGCGCGAGCAGTCCCGAGATAGCTAATATGGTACCCATCACTAAATAAAGAGTACGTTCATTATTGATTTTGCTGTTAAGGTATCCCGTAAAATAAACAGCAACAATAAATACAGGAAAGGTCAGTAATATCCTGTAATCAGAAAGTTGCGGATTGTGGATCAACTTATTGGCAAAGACGACAAAGTTTCCCGTCACATGGGCAGAAAATACTTCATTTCCAGAAGTAAATGTTGCGGTATCGGCATAGCCGGCAACAAATACCAAAAGAAAATTAGCGATGATTTTTGAAATGTTGTTTTCCATGTTTTTTAATGTAGAAAGTTGTTTATGATCCAGTAGTCCACTGATTTGGTTCCTGCTCCAAATAATACCAGCAACAATAGAGAAAGACTGTACATAAAGGGCACATCTCTTTCTACCACACTATCTTTCCTGTGGATGACAAAGTATCCAATAGCCGTGATCATTAATGCTGGCAGCATAACTAAGCGGGTACCAAGCCCTATGACTCCTAATAATGGAAGATATAGGGTGGCGAATACTGAAATTAAATTATTCAGTTTTTGAGGCAAACCCAAAGGATTTGGGGTGTCGTGATGGCTGTCCGTTTTCTTTAGACCATGCACTCGCATCAGTTCGATCATCAATAACACCCTGAACCCAAGGAATACCCAATTGTTAAATTCTGATCCTAAATCAGAGTATAATAGTTTGGTTATTAGCTCTTGCATGGATATTTATTAAAATGAAAAACAAGAACAGCCTAAAGTACCCCAGAAAGACGTGTAATTATTTACTGGGACATTGCTCATCCTAGCCACATTATGGTTATGGCCATGAACATTGCATGAGCCAATACATGCATGGATGTACTGTGCTTGCGCTTGGGCCATAGCCTTTGCTTTCGCCGATTTGACGTCGCTGCTATTCTTATTGTAGCTTGAAAGTTCAAGATTGTTAGATCCAGGGAAATAGCCATTGTAGTTTTTGGTCGGCGACCAATCCGGTAAAATTGGAAGGGCAGGAGGTGCTTCGTTTCGGAAATCACCTTTAGCATAGACGATCTTACCCCCAACAACGGTCAGGTCAGCCTCGATATCTTTGATTTCCTCTTCTTGAACATTGAAATAATCACGGTCCAAAACAACCAAGTCTCCTAATTGACCTACTTTGATCTCGCCCTTTTTGCCTTGTTCGTTTGAGAACCAAGAGCCACCTTTGGTATATAATTCAAGAGCGGTTTGACGGTCTAAAATGGTTTGATCGGAATAGATTTTCTGTCCTCCTACTGTTTTTCCGGCAGCTAACCAGTATAGGCCAACCCATGGGTTATAACTTGCAACACGAGTGGCATCAGTACCTCCGGCTACAGGAATACCCATCTCCAACATCTTTTTTACTGGTGGGGTATGTTCAGCAGCATCTTTGCCATATCGTTCGGTAAAATATTCACCTTGGTAGGCCATTCTATGCTGAATTGCAATACCACCGCCCAATGCCTTGACACGTTCAATGTTTTGTTCGGTAATGGTCTCAGCATGGTCAAAAATCCAATGCAATCCATCAAAAGGAACTTCCTTGTTTACTTTTTCAAAGACATTTAAGAATCTATTGATACTCTCGTTATAGGTCGCATGTAACCTGAATGGCCATCTGTTGGTAACCAAAAGCTTCACCACTTTTTCCAGCTCTTCTTCCATGGTTTCTGGAAGGTCAGGCCTTGGTTGCAAAAAGTCTTCGAAGTCAGCAGCAGAATAAACCAACATTTCGCCGGCACCATTATGCCTGTATTTATCATCCCCTTGGAAAAGCTTTACACTGTCTATCCAGCCTTGAAAATCTTGATATTCCTCTTTAGGTTTCTGTGTAAATAGGTTGTATGCTATCCTTACGGTCAGTTCATCTTCATCCCTTAAGGTTTCGATG
Source organism: Sphingobacterium sp. LZ11T8 (assembly GCF_024261425.1). NCBI lineage: Bacteria > Pseudomonadati > Bacteroidota > Sphingobacteriia > Sphingobacteriales > Sphingobacteriaceae > Sphingobacterium > Sphingobacterium sp. LZ11T8. Next base: position 133,497 of record NZ_JANBZY010000006.1, read on the forward strand.
ACTTTATAATCATCCGGATAATTTTGTGAACCACCGCCAGCATCGATTACACTGGTAATCCCAAAGCGATTCAACTCACGCATAAAATGTCTTGTGGAATTCAAGGACTCCTCAAAACCTAATTTTGGACCTTTGCCCAATGTCGCGTACAAGATGGTCGCATTTGGAGTCGCTAGGATCAAACCTGTTGGATTGCCATTGGCATCCTTTTGGATTTCTCCTCCCGGAGGGTTAGGCGTGTTTTTATCATAACCGACAGCACGAAGGGCAGCGGCATTCAAAAATGCTCGGTCATATAAATGAAGGATAAAAACAGGGGTATCAGGAGCGATGGCATTGAGCTCCTCCAAAGTAGGCATCCTTTTCTCTGCAAACTGCTGTTCTGTCCAACCGCCTACAACTCTGACCCATTGCGGACTCGGTGTGATATCCACCTGTTCCTTAAGCATTCTCAAGGCATCAGCCAAAGAAGGTACTCCATCCCAACGCAGCTCAAGATTGTAGTTCAGACCACCGCGGATTAAGTGGGTATGTGAATCGTTGATGCCCGGGATAACCGTTCTTTGCTGCAGGTCCACAAGTTTGGTCTTGTTGTCCGAAAACTCCATCACTTCCTTGTCGGTACCAACCGCAATAAATTTATCATCTTTTATAGCCACTGCATTGGCTATCTGGTTTTCTTTGTCTAAAGTATTAATCTTTCCGTTATATAATATTATGTCTGCTTTCATGATTATTTATTTTTAAAAATTATACTTCTAAAATGAATATTGAATTCCCAATGCAGCTGAGAACAGGTCTACAGCATCCGATTCCTGTAAGAATTGATCGGTTTTGAAATAGGCAAAGTCACCCATGAGAACAAGCTTTTCTTTGAGGTGATACTGAGGGCTGACCTGAAACTGGCTACCAATGTTTCTTGATTCCTGATTTAGGCTTTTTATCAAGGGATTTCCGCCTACATCATATACGGCATCTTCACTCGAGTTCCTCCAGAAATAGATGTATTCTAAGGAAACTGTAAGGTCCTTGATAGGATTGATTTTGCTGTAAAGATGGATGTTGGTTAAGTTTTTAGGACCGATGATCGGACTTAATCCAAAATAGGCTCCTTTTGGATAGATAGGATCGAAGGTATTCAGCGTTTGATCTGTTGAATCCTTGTCTCCGCTGATGTATTGCGCTTTTAAGCCTAAAATTGGTTTCCAATCTAATTCCGCAAACTTATACGTGATATGAGCTGAGGCCGTAGAGGAGTTGATCTGTTCCCCTGAATTAGCCTTTCCCCATTGTAGGAGTGCTTCTAGATCATAAGTGAAGTTTGAGGTGCCTTCCCAAATTCGAAGCCCTAAAGAGTGCTTCTTGGTTTCATAACTATGTAGGTTGATAACTTCCTTTTTTCTATGGATACCTAAATAGTAAAGGTCAAAATTCTGGATCACAGGAACATGATGCTTAACAGCATATATTCCCCATAGCACATTGTTCTGATTTAAGAATCTATCATTAAAGAAACCGGTCTTGGCTTGAACGTATGTGGAAAGAAAAGCATCAATCGACAGGTCATTTTGTTCATATTTAACCTTGATGGCATCAAATGATTGCCTGTTGTTAGGTCCTTCCCGAACAGAAATAATCCTTTGTGAACCATATTGAAGTTCCTGTCTTCCTATCGTCGCTGAAATCTTATTCGAGTTATTGATTTTATGGGAATATTTATAATACGCTTGATGTAGATCCAAAACATTTTCATCGACGGGGGACACCGGTTTAGGTATTCCATTTGCCAATCCACTTTGGAACTCAACCTTGAATTGATGGGATGCACCTACATTTAAGGATGCATTCCATAAAAATCGAGTCAATAAGTAATCGGAATCATTTCCCTTTTTCCAATTTTGATTGTTGAAATGAAAATATTGCACGCGGATATCTCCTCCCTGTTTGAAATTGATTTTGTTTGATCGTTCTATGGAATCTTGCTGTTGGGAAAAACCAAAAACTGGAATTAATGATATGATTGAAATAAAAATATATCTGCTAATAGTCATTCGCCAGTTTTTGGTTTTGTTCATCTTCTACCTTAAAATAATAGGGTTAGAGGATTAATTGTTTTTATTAAGCATGTGTTTCGCATAGTGCACACCTAAACCGTATGATCCTGCTCTTTGCTTGATTAAGTTGTTTACAGGTTCGTAAGTTTCTTGACGTGCCCAATCTCTCTGTAGTTCCAATACATATTGAACAGCAGTGATCGGAATTACACCAGCTTGTTGCATGCGGATTAAGGACATGCTATGGGCCTCAGGTTTAATGTCACCACAGGCATCAGTAACGACATATACTTCATAACCTTCTTCAATTGCCGAAAGTGCTGGCATCGCAATACATACACTGGTCCACAGACCAGCCAATACCAATCTTTTCTTTCCTGTGGCTACGATGGCGTCATGGGCATTTTGGTCTTCCCAAGTGTTCATTGTGGTACGGTCGATATAAGGATGGGTTGCTTGCGGATATACATCTTCGATCTCAGGGAATACGGGTCCCGAGAACGTTTCTTCGGCTACTGTAGTTACGATGGTAGGGACATTGAAGATTTTAGATCCTCCGGCTAGCAAGGCTACATGGGCGCGCAACTGCATCATGGGGATGGATGAGGTTGCAAAAGCCATTTGTCCTTCATGGTCGATCAACACTAAAGCATGGTTGTCTGGTGTCAGAAGTGATTTTGCTGGGGTTGGATTTTTGGATGTCATGGTCTTTGTGATTAAATAGTGAAAAAAATATTTAGTTAATTAGTTTCGCAGGTATTAAAATAATGTTCAAAACCTAAAACATATTTCAAAGTTATTTCCTGAATGATAACTATCCATTGATTTATGTTAATAAATTTAAAAAGAACAATTAAATGTTTAACCATCTAATTTCCAGTTTGTTTTCACAATTAATGTTAAATTATTAACAGCAGAGTAGGGATGTGTCCTTTGCTTTAGGCAAGGTTTTAAAAGAAAATTCTAACAGAAATCTTAAAAAGATGAAAAAAAATTTAAAGTTATTAACCGAAAATTATGCGTGTTGGATAAAATATTATCAATAGTAAAGCGGGTAAACTTAGGGTAGGAATTTCATGGCCGATCCAAAACAGCAATTTTTGCCTTCTTTCCAGCTAAATTCCATAATTTGCTTCTTGTTATTGCAGCTGTTTTTTTGCCGGATGTAAAATGAATTCTAATTCCATGTATAAAATTGAAACGCTTACCCAATCCGATCGAGGACATACCCTTCACCATAATTCCGTTTTCAACTTCAATAATGAATGGATCGTTTTCGACGCAAGGAACGACGATACTAAAATTGGAGAATGTACCGAAATTGGAATGGTCAATGTTAACTCCAAGGAAGAAAGAATCATATACCAGACCAAGAACCCAAGCCAATATGGTCCAGGAGTAGGAGCAGCATCTTTTCACCCGCATGAAAACCTTGTGATCTTTATCCATGGCTTACCTGATGCCAATGCTGAAAAACCTTACGCAATGACCCGCCGTTTTGGAATGATGGTCGAACTTGGTCATGAGATCAATGCCTATCCAGCAGACTCAAGGGATATCCAAAAGCCGTTTTCAAAAGGAAGCTTAAGGGGTGGAACGCATTCGCATTGCTGGAGTCCCAACGGTGACATGGTTAGTTTCACCTATAATGACGAGTTTATTGAACCTGATTTAAGGACCGTTGGAGTAATGTTTCAAAAGGGTCCTGTAGAAAAAGTTGAACCTATTCCTGGAAATATACAAGGAACCTATTTTTCCAGCCTTTTAGCTCAGGTGGTACCAAAGGCCATCCCAGGCTCGGATCAAATCGTAAAAGCATTTGATGAATGTTGGTTAAATGATAATGTCTTGGCTTTTCAAGGTAATACGTTAAATAAGGAAGGTAAGCAGATAACCGAAATCTATACCGTTGAAATTAATAGGGATTTATTGCTCAAGGATTCTGTTAATGATGAAAACATTTTGGATTATCCAAAAGTACCTCAGGATATAGAAGCTGTTAGGATCACGAGATCGGAGAAAGGCTTGTCAAATTTAAGGCATTGGCTAAGAGCAAGTCCAGATGGAGGAGCCATTTTTGCATTGGCCAAAGATAATCAGGATAAAAACCAAATCATACAATGTGAAATTCCTTCTGGGAAAATGATCTATCTTAGCGATTTTGATTTTTCAGTTGCATCAGCTATCAATCTTGACCCAAAAGGAGAGCGGATTACTTTTATTGCCAAAAATAATGTTTACCTCTTCCATTTGAAACAGTCCAAATTGGTTAAACTCACCGATTTCACTGAAGAGGACCTTCCTGTTCAAGGAATCCCTAACTTCTCTAGGAATGGTCGCATCATCGCATTTAATCAATTTGTGGAGAACAACGGGAAACTGAATCAACAGATCAAATTGATTTACCTAAAATAGAGCGTACGTTTAAACATGAATATCCGTCAATAACCAAAGGTTTTTGTAATTTAGGATGTTCATCACCCTAAGGAATAAAATACATGGTCGATCAAGGCAATAAAGACGAAAGAGAATTGCTTTTGCAATTGCAAGCTGGAAATCGTACTGCTTTTGAAAAACTATACCATAGGTACGCTGAAAAACTTACGATAAAACTCCTGCAACTCGTGAAATCGGAAGATCTTGCCCAAGATCTATTACAGGATATCTTTCTTAAAATTTGGCAGATCAGAACAGAATTAAAGGAAGAAAAATCTTTTGGAGCCTTGCTCTATACCATGGCGACCAATCAATCGCGAAACGCATTTAGGAGTTCAATTCGAGAACAGAATCGTATTTCTCAACTAAATACGGGAGAATTCTACTCGCACGTGGAGGAGAACTTACAGTTTGAAGAAACGAATAAACTATTTGAAGAAGCGCTATCTGCTTTGACACCTAGACAAAGAGAAGTATATGTACTCCATAAACTGGAAGGTAAAAGCTATAAAGAAATAAGTGAAGAACTTCAGATCAGCCATTCCGCCATCAATCAACATTTGCAGATCGCTAATAAGCAGATCCGATTATTCCTTCAAAGTAGGTTTCCTCAGCTACTTTTGTTCTTGGTTCCCTTTGTCTCAAGCAATTATTTTCGCTAAAAGTCTAAAATTATATATCTGATAATCAGGTTTATATAAATTATTTCAGTTTTTTTATAAAACTAACCTGTTACTTTTTAGGTATTCGGTGTATTCTAAGTATAGTCCACTAACTATTAATAAAGCCAATTTTAAAATCCGATATGGAAAAGAATGAACAATATCGCGTTTTGTTCCATAAGTATATTAACGATACTTTGGATAAGGATGAACTAGACCTGTTGACTTCCATGATTGACTCAGAAGAATATGAAGAGGAAATGGATGCTTGTTTTCGGGAATATTTCCAGTTATCCGACAATAATAAGGATCAGGAAAACCTGAAGATCAAATCTGTTCCAATTGTAGAAGAAACCTGGAAGCAATTGAACCTAAAAATCAATGAAGAACATCGTGTCATAGAATTTCCTAAGCACCGAATTTCACCAGTTTTGAAATATGCTGCTGCCGTACTATTACTGATGAGCATTTCAACGGTTTGGTACTATATATACAATAAAGCTAAAGTAACATCGCAGGAACAGGTTGCCTCAGCAGATATCTTCCCAGGAACCAATCGCGCAACTTTAACCCTTTCCAATGGAAATGCCATTGCATTAAGTGAGGGGCAGGAAGGACTTGTAGTCGGAGCAGATCAAATGACCTATGCAGATGGGACAACCATTATGAAAACTCCGGAAGTGCAGTTGGCAACCATTAGCACCCCGCGGTCAGGTCAATATCAAGTGACCTTGCCTGATGGCTCTAAAGCTTGGTTAAATGCTGCTTCATCCATTAATTACCCTACTCAATTTATTGGAGAAAACAGACAGGTAAAAATTACGGGTGAAGTATATTTTGAAATTACGAAAAACCCAAAGAAACCATTTATCGTTCAATCTAATAATCAATTCGTAAAAGTTTTGGGAACCTCCTTTAATATCAATGCTTATGGTGATAAAGGGCAGGTGATTACTACTTTGGTTGAAGGTAGTGTGCAGGTGAGCTCGGATCAGAACAATGCGGTTGTTAAGATTAAACCAGGTCAACAAGCTATTCTTTCAAGTAATGGAGAATTGCAAACCAGAGTAGTTGATACAGATGAGTATGCTTCCTGGAAGGATGGTCTCTACATGATCAATAACCTAAGTCTGGAAGATTTTGGAAAGAAAATCGAGCGATGGTATGATGTTGAAGTAGATATGGGACCTTTTAAAGAACAAAAACTCTCGGCTACCATCAGAAGGGACGTGAAGTTAAATGAAGTTTTAGAAGCAATAGAATTAAATACCAAGATTAAATTTAAAGTAAAAGACAGGAAAGTAACTGCATATAAATAGGGGCCGATCTATTGTTTGCCTTTACAAAAAGCTGCCGAGGTGCTGAAGACACCTCTGGCAGTAATGCCTGAAAAAATAAAAGTATAGCTAACTATTTTTTAAACAGACAGTACAAACTTAATCATTAGACTGGATTTTACAATTTAAGTCCGTCTTGATTTATGGAATGTATTGTTCATTATGATGTACCGATGAGCAATAAAAAACATGTTTTTTTATTAAAAATGAAACTGACCATTTTTCTATTTTTATTTTCCATGCTAGGGGTCATGGCGAAATCTAATGCACAGAAAGTCAATTTGGACCTCAAAAATGCCACCTTCAAGAAAGCATTTTTAGAACTTACCAAACAGACTGGCTATATCTTTGTGTTTGAGGATGGCGTAATAAATCCGGATTGGAAAATTAACCTAAAAGTTTCGAACAAGGATTTTTCAGAGGTAATGCCTGAGTTACTTGAGAATAAGCCTCTGCAATTTAAGAGAAGTGGAAAATCCATTTCAATTTCATTAAAGCCAGTAAGCCAAGTCAATCCTTCAAGAGCTCCACAGGTCAGTGAAAGCCAAGAGCAAGGGACCATTACTGGTCAGGTTTTAAATGAAAAAGGAGAAAAGCTGATTGGGGCAACCATCATTAATCTTCGTACACAGAAAAACTATTCTACGGATGCGCAGGGTAGTTTTACCATCGATGATGCGCAAGCGACAGATATTTTGGAAATATCGTATTTGGGATATGAAAAAAGGCAGCTTCAATTGGATGGGAAATCATTCTATTCTGTGCTACTGACTCCCAAGCCTGAAAGCATCGGTGAGGTGACGGTTGTCAATACTGGTTTTCAAACTATTTCTAAAGAAAGGTCCACAGGCTCATATGGTACCGTATCCAAGGCTCAATTGGAGAAACCTTCTACCAATATTTCGCAACGGTTGATCGGGACAGTACCTGGAATGCAAGCTAGGTCTGTAGATGATAAAGGAAATCCTAAACTCGAGATCCGTGGCCAATCCAGCTTGATGGCCAATGCATCCCCATTGGTTGTTGTGGATGGTTTTCCTATCCAAGGTGATTTCTCCTCCATCAATCCCAATGATGTTGAATCCGTTACTGTTTTGAAGGATGCCGCAGCAGGCTCAGTTTGGGGAGCTCGTTCTGCAAATGGGGTTATTGTTGTCACGACTAAAAGTGCCAATAAAAATGCTCCATTAAAGGTGGAATTAAATGTATTCACTAAAATCTCACCCAAACTGGATTTAAGCTATGTTCGTCCACTGGCTTCCTCTTCTGAAACGGTAGATTATGAAATGAAAGCCTATGAAAATTGGCGTGCCCTACCTGATCCATTTTCTTTTTATGATGTAGGCTATGATTGGGGAACAGCATCCATATTGATGAATGAAGCTAATTATGGGTTTATAACAACGGCTGAGCGTGATGCACAATTGGCTCAATTGAAAACTTTGGACAATAAGAAGCAGATCACTGATCATTTGCTTGACAATCCAGCGGCTACCCAATACAATTTCTCCATTTCCGGTGGCTCTGAAAGGATGACCAATTATCTATCCCTGATGCATGAAAGTAACCAGTCAAACTTTAAAGAAACCAATGGTAAAAAATATTTGATCAACTTTAGGAATATTACCAGCATTACAAAATGGTGGGATTTAACCTTGGGAGCGAATTATCTGTTCAATAAAGACCATAACAGTGGAGTTACCTTGGAAGATCTGAATAGCTGGTCACCTTATGATATGTTGATCAATCCTGATGGCTCCTATACAAATGTCCATAAATATTATGCACCTATTCTAGATCGAGAAGTTCCTACTGCTTCATTTCCTTATGCTGACTGGACCTATAACCCGATATTAGAAATTGCAAACAGAAACCTCAGTATAGAAAATACACAGGCTAGATTTCAAGGGGCCATGAATTTTAAATTGTTAAAAGGCTTATCTGCAGAATTAAGAGGTCAATATGAATATGGAACAGCCAATACCCGAAATCTGTTCAATGAAAACAGTTTTGAAGTCAGAAAGTCTGTAAACGAATCGACGACTTGGGATCCATCCGTGGAACCCAACCTCTTTATAATGAACCTTCCAAAAGGTGGCATTTTAAAGCAAAAACGAGTACGTACAGATTTATATAATGTAAGAGGGCAATTAAGGTATAACCGCGATTTTGGTCCCGATCATGAGCTTGATGCCTTAGCGGGTATGGAATTCCAAAGCTTAACAGCGGAGTCTGTTGAAAATCCACCTGCCTATGGGTATAATGAAGAAACCATGTCTGTAGGGACTTTTCCAAATGGCCCTGGAGGACCATCTAATCCTATCCTAGATTATTTGGGACAGGAAATTACGTTTCCATACCTTAATGTTTTTGGATACACGACACAGCGCCTATTCTCTGCTTACGGGAATGCTGCATACACTTATAAACAGAAATATATCCTTTCCGGAAGTTACCGTTTTGATGCATCCAATTTAATTACTGATGATCCTAAATATCGTTATGCCCCATTCTTTTCCGTTGGGGGAATGTGGCATCTCTATAAAGAAGGGTTCATGGAAAATGTGGATTGGATAGACCGGTTAACAACCCGATTGACCTATGGAAAGTTAGGCAATTATGATCCATCTACCACATTCAGGCCCTTGATTACACCAAGCCAGTCTCCCGATCTATATATCAATGCACTGATTGCTGGATTTGCAAGTTACGGTAATCCAACCCTTAGATGGGAGCAGACCAGTAATTGGGATTTCGGAATAGACTTTTCATTTTTTGAACACAAACTATTTGGTAAGGTAGACCTCTATAAAAAATCTGGTAAAGACCTTTTGGCCGAATTGTCCATTCCTTCTATCCATGGTACGTTTATCCAGAAACTGAACAATGCGGCAATGGTCAATAAAGGTATTGAAATAGATCTTGGTACTTCGCAGAATTTTGGCGACCAAGTACAGTGGACTGGAAACTTAAATTTCGCTTATAATAAAAATGAGATCACGGATTTATTTGTTGTGAATTACAATGCATTCCAAATGCCTTTGGGCGGTTCTGCTGCTTATGTAAAAGGCTATGATGCCAATACGGCATGGCGATGGCAATATTCTGGTGTCGTCGATAATCAACCGACCCGAATTGGCCCTGATGGTGAACCCTTCCCATTATCTTCTTTTCCTGAAGGCAATCCATTAACCTATTTGAGAAATATGGGTACCATGGTTGCACCATATACCCTTGGCTTTATGAACTCCTTCAAGTATAAGAACTTTGATTTCTCCTTTATTTTCACTGGTAAATTTGGGCATGTATTTCAAACGCTAGGATTCAATTATCCGCCAAACTGGGTTTCTAGAGTGCTTCCGAATTCAAAATTATCGGAAGTGAATACTGCAGATCCAAGCAAGATGGTCCCTTTGCCGTTGAATAAAGATGATTCGGAATATTATATCTGGAGCTATGTGACCAGTTCAATGGATTATCTGATCCAATCAGCATCGCATGTGCGACTTCAAGAAATCTATTTAGGATATCATTTTCCAGAAACCTTGACCAAAAGAATTGGGATCAACAACGTACTGTTGTATGCACAGGGGAACAATCTATTCAGCATCTATTCCAACAAGGCTGGAGAAGACCCAGAATTCCCAATGGGCGGAATGCGTTTGATGCCTAGCTATACCTTCGGGTTGAAGTTTGACTTTTAAAACTTAGAAAATGAAAAAAAGAATATTTACGATATCGATCATATCTTCCCTGTTATTAGCTTCATGTAGTAAAATTGATGATTTCTTAAATGAACCTCCAAGCAAAACCTCGGAATTGGAAATCAAGACCTTTGATCAGTTGAACCAGTTGTTAAATAACTATAGCGAGGTATTTGCCCAAGATTTAAACATGACTGCGGTCTTTAGTTCTGATGATTATTTTCTTAGTACGGCCATTTATGATGCCGATCCTTCGGTTATATCCATCACAGCAGTTAAATACGGTCTTTGGGATAGCAACTTTTTGCCAACAAACACTGGTGATGATTTCTGGACAGCTGAGTATAAAAAGATTTTTTATGCTAATACTGTTTTGACCTATCTGGACCAAGTTTCGGGTGGAACTACTGAACAGAAAAACAACATAAAAGCTGAAGCTCACTTTATTAGGGCTTATAGCTTATGGCAATTGGCAAATACCTATTGTTTACCTTATACCGAGGCCAATGCAAATGAGCTCGGCTTGCCCATAAAATTGACTATCAGTTTTGAGGAAAATAGCGAACGTCAATCTTTGGCAAATACCTATGCGCAGATTGAAAGTGATCTTGCTGAGGCCTTAAAGATCAATACGCCATTGGTCCAAAGTGGGAGAGCAGTACATTGGCGAGCCAATAAGACTGCAGTAAATGCATTTGCAGCAAGGTATTGGTTGAACAGGAATGATTATGCCAAATCTCTACAATATGCTAATGATGCTCTATCGGGTTATAGTATCCTTGTCGATTATAATTCCCAAATGCGTTTTGGAATTCCTAAAACTGTAACACTGGATGCAGGTACAGCAAATCAGAAATCTTTTACGATTCAATATCCCTATACCCATAATAATCAAGTAGAATATACCGATATGATCGGATGGAAGGAGTTCCTATATTTTAGGATGCTTTCCAATCCCAGTTATTGGTATGTACCTAGTCCCGAATTATTGGCTTTATATGACCAAAAAAATGATCTACGCTATAAATACAATATCGTTAAAGGTTACTCTTATGATAGAGGGATGTTAAAGCCATCCTATGATTATCCTGGCTATGTATTTTTTTATAAAGATCGAATTCCCTCAGGACCAACTGTTGCGGAGATGCTCTTAACAAAATCGGAAGCCCAAGCCCATTTAGGAAATGCAGCTGCTGCCATGGAAACATTAAATACTTTACGTTCTAAAAGAATGCTTGCGGGACCTTGGGTCAATTTAACAGCTTCAAATAAGGAAGATGCCATTAAAAAGGTTTCTGATGAAAGAAGACGTGAAATGCCTTTTTCCCAAAGATGGATTGATGTCCGTCGATATAATCATAATGAGATTTCCTCAGATGATATCATTATGAAAAAATCCTTCTATCCGTATAATAACTCAGTTGTCAATAATGATCAGCCTAAACAGGATTATACGTTATCCAAGGACTCAAGACGTTGGGCAGCTCCAATTCCGGTTTCGGATATAGAAGCTAGTAATGGAAAAATTGAACAGAATAAATACTAGAAATCGGATTTATTATGAAAATCAAACTTATTCAAAGCACTTGCCTACTTATTATTTTCATGGCATGTTTGGTAATGCTAAATGCCCAGACAAGAGAAGAGTATTTATATTCTGCCAAGGAAATGGCTGACCTTCGGGCTGCGGTACTTGCTCATCCAGATAGTATGGAGCTGCATGAAGAGTATCTTGCGGGATTTGCTAAGCCTGAACAGGCAGAAATTGAGTACATCAAATTAATAGCTAAATTCCCAAATTCAGCAACCTTTCCGATAGCAATTGCCAATAAATTAGGTGATTTCAATCCCAAAAGAAAGCAATACTTGTTAAAAGCGGCAGAAATCGATCCAAAAAATGTAGAGAACTGGGAAAATCTGGCAAGCGATGCAGCCTTCAAAGGAAACAAAGAAGATGAAATCAGGTATATTCAAGAAGCTGTCCAAGCTAATCCAGAAAGCCTTGATCTAAAAGCCAGATATGTGTTCCTGTTTTCTGATGATGCAGATGAGTTTAAGGTAAAGGCCAATGAATTTATCGATAAATACCCTAATTCTGAACAAGCCATTACCATATTTAATATTGCGGGAATAGTATTAAAAAATGATGCAGATAAGATCCAGTCCGGTGAACGTATGTTGAAATTGTTTCCGGATAATGAAAGTCTGGTTTTTTTGGTAGCAGTGGTGCGACTGGTTGATTCTTATATAAAGACCGAACAGTACGATAAGGCCATTGAACTAGCAACAAATTATAAGGATAAGGGAGAAGCTGATTTAGGATTAGGTGAAAAACTCTCATTAGCGCAAAGCCTCAAAGAATCTGATGCTAGAATGAAAGCTGGCCAATTTGCAGAAGCAAAAGAACAGATCATCAATATTCAATATAGAACTTTGAATGGTAATGATTTAGGGAGCTTACTGATGCTGAAGAAGGCTTTGGCGTTAGACGCGAACAAAGAGACCCAAGCAGCATATGATAGTTTAATTATTCTTCAGGCGCATAAACCTTCATTAGCCAGTCAGGAAGCCATTTATAGATATGGCGCAAAATTGAATAAGAGCAATCAGGTAGTGGATACTGATGTTTATCAACATGTCATGAAGCAGGCAGAGAATGCCAAGCCTTTTTCTCTTGATTCATTCGATTCCGAAAAGAAAGTTACCTTGGAAGATCTAAAGGGGAAAGTAACTTTACTGACTTTTTGGTATCCTGCTTGTGGACCCTGCAGAGGAGAGATGCCGCACTTTGAAAATGCAATTAAGGGCTTCGATCGCGATAAGTTCCAATACTTAGGAATCAATATCTATAGGGAACAAGATAAGCTCATCAAATCCTTTTTAGACAATACAGGTTTTAGTTTTACCCCTTTGGGAGCAAGTAAAGAAATAAAAAAAGATTATCAAATAGTCGCTGCACCTACTAACTTTATCATTGATCAGCAGGGGAGGATCGTCTATTCAGATTTTACAGTTGATGCTGAAAATGAACAGATGTTGACCTTGATGATAGAATCCATGATGAAATAGATGGAGATTAAGAAAGGCTTTTCCATACCAGAAAAGCCTTTTCTAATTTATCATACCCGATTGATCAACGGATCTGTTATGCTCTCTTTGCCGGTTTCCACTCTTCCAGCAAATCTTTGATAAAAATCTTTATTTCCTTGTGTAGTTAAAATGAAATCATACCAACCTGAACTTCCAGTCAAATCGATGCTCAAATTCTCCTCTGCGTTCGCTGGAATACTCTTTTCAAATAGGACGCCTTTTTTATAGCTTATATCTTTCACACTGATCTGTAAAGTTGAAGAACCCTTGTTTTTTATCCTTAGGCTAATATTTTCAGTAGCTGCTTTCGTCATTCGTTTCAATTCTCCTGAAACTTGGACCTGAATTTTCGGATCTTGTGCCGTACCGGCGAATTCCCTAAAGAATCCATTTGGACCGTGTAGATGTAAGCGGTATTTTCCGGAATCAAAAGATGAGATAGGCCACTCATATTGGATTTCATCGCCAGCTTTAACAGCAAAACTGCTATGGCATCATCCAATGCTTTTTGCTTATCTCGGATGCTGGCTTGGACTTTCTTTGCCCGTTCTTGCGAAGATGGACTTTCTTCTTGAAGTTTATTGATTTCACCTGGTAGGGTTTCTATCCTGTTTTTTAGGCCTGCTACATAGCGATCATTGAATTTTACCTGATAAGCTTCAAAAAATTCAAGCAGGTTACATCCGAAATTACTAAGCCAAGAACGCTCTTCTCCTTTAAACCCACCCACACTGCTCAATTCATTCTGATAAAATCCCCAAGAAATGCCATTGTCCTCAAGTAATTCAGGGAATGTTTTCCAGGTCTCCTGTCCATAGGAATAGTCCTCATTCCGGATGTTTGCTTTTGGCAATCCGTCTTGGGTACTCATGATTTTTCCAGTCCAGAAAAAAGAACGGTTAGGGGTTGTACTGGTCATGGCCGAACAGAAGTTTTGGTCACAAATGGTGAAGGCATCTGCCATGGCATAATTGAAGGAGAGGTCCTCACGATTGTAATGGCCTAAAGTCAAAGGCATATCTGCATATCTCTTGTTGCTGGAGCGTTTTGAGAGCAACCACTTGTCATATTTCCCAAGATTATAGGCATCGACCTGACTTGCTCTAGAATGTGGTAGATCACCGATCCATGTACTTTTACTTTCTTTGATATTCAAGCGAAAAGGAGCATAGGTTTTACCTGCGAGATCTGTTTGGAACCAAACAGGATTTTTGTTTGGAAGTAGCATTGCTCTCGGATCATTGAAACCTCTGACCCCAGAAAGAGAGCCGAAGGCATGGTCGAAAGAGCGGTTTTCCTGCATTAATATCACAATGTGCTCAGCATCTAGAAAGGTACTCCCAAGATCGGGATCGATGGCCATTGCTTTTTGAATAGCGGAAGGAATTACATTCACCATTCCTGTCGCCCCTGAAAGCATAATTACTTTCCTTAAAAATTCTCTGCGGTTATCCATGAGATGTTGGGTTTGTTTAGGTTTACCTAATTTACCCCATTGGGAGAGAAAATTTCGAGAGAATTGATTATGAAATTGTTAAGTGAATAGAATTGTTACGAATGAAGATTGCAAGCCTCCGGCATTCTTTCCACTTTTCCGCCAAAGAAATGAGATGTTTGATAAAGGACTTCCTGCGGAAGGATGATTGTTTGTATAAATAGGGAACTCCTAGCGGGGATGGAATATTTGTAGAAATTGGATGTGTGCGGTGGCCAACCCACAGCGTGGGTGAAATATTTTTCAATAAATCTTTTTGAAGACAGAAAACAGTTCTTTCGCTTTGCTCAAGATGACAAAAATCCTAAAAAACAAGAAATAGATTCTTCGTTTCACTCTGAATCCCTCTTTAGCGGATTTTGATTCTGTACAATCAATGAAGAATCTTTACGGTTCTCCCCATAATGGCTTTGTCTACTTCAATCTTCGATTGAAGGACTGTTCGCCAATTCCATAAGGGCTGTTGTAGAATGAAGATCTGCATCGTTCCGAGATGCTTCGTTCCTCAGCATGACACAAAAAAAACGTTAACTTATTAGTTTTGACCTACGACCCTGTCGTCCTGCACCGCGGGTGCAGGAACCGTTCGCCAATGCTTTTTTTCCTGATTAGGTAATAAGTAGGTATAGCCCTGAGATGTTTCGTTCCTCAGCATGACACAAAAAAAACGTTAACTTATTAATTTTGACCTACGACCCTGTCGTCCTGCACTTCAGGTGCAGGAACCGTTCGCCAATGCTTTTTTTCCTGATTAGGTAATAAGTAGGTATAGCCCTGAGATGTTTCGTTCCTCAACATGACAAAAAGGCGAGGTAGAATCTTTAAAATAACTCGCCAATTCTCATAATATTGTTTTTGATGTTAAAGCTGTGCATTTATCCCTAGAACCTTCCTTCGTCGAGCCAAGAAAATGGAGTTAATCTTCGATTGAAAAATTGTAAATCTTCACTCCCTTATTTCCAGGAATATCCAATTCCAGCTCCGATCCAGAAAGGCATATTTCCATCAATGGTATTGAATAAAGGCGTATAGGTCGCCTGAAAGCTCAATCCATTATCCTTGGGAGAATATCTGTAACCTATATCAGCCGAAAAAATAACAGATTTGAAGTCACTGGGTTTCTTTTCACCTTCTCCATTAAATGCAAAAACAGAATTTGCACCAATCAGTAGACCATTATTGCCCTCTCCATAGATATAGTTAATGCCTATAGGTGCCGTATAGATTCTGTCGGTGTCAAATGCGCCAAAAGTTCCACCAAAACCAAGCCTAGCTCCCCATCCATCATTGACATTCCTTGAAAATCTCATGTCGTAGTTAGCCGATCCAAATCTGCTGGAACCTCCCAGCTCAAAGAAGGCTAATTTTCGGTGCTGCGCAGAAGCATTCATTGTGCACAAGGTAAGCAATGATATAAAAAGTATTTTTTTTATTCATGTAGAGATAATTTTTCGCAATATTAGTTAATTTACTACAGTTAAAGGAATAATTAGCGAAGTGTTTATTGATTTATTTGAGTATATTTTTTTGTTCCTGTTAATAATATTGTTCCGTTAAATGGGGCGATTAAGGTAATAGTGTTTTTTAGGGTTGTCATAAAAGCAAAACTCAGACAAAAAAGAACTAACAAGATGAGGGAAAATATTGGGGCGAATGGCAAAATGCCGGAAATTTATGGAATGAACTATCTAATATTTGGACAAAATTTTATCAATTCTTTCGGACCTTCTTTTGGTCTTATTCGAGACATATTTTGAAATTTCCGAATATGGGTCGAACATGGGTAAAAGGAAAGTCGAAGGGAAAGGTCAAATTCGAACAAAAAAATGGTCAGAATTTTTCCGACCATCATGATGTTTTTTTTAACCGTTAATTACTAATTAGGTAATGGTTCCCAATGAAGGTGCTTCCTTCCATTAGCAAAAATATTGTCACGTGTTTATTCCATATGAAAATAACTATTGGCCCCTGAAGGTTGGTAAAAAACTAGATTTAATTACATGATTGATGTGGAGCTAAGATGGAAAAATTCAAGAAAATAAATGATCATGGATGGTAATAATAGTAATAGGAACTTTCAGTGTTTATATTGCGTATTTTTGTAATGTTTTGATTAATTCTTGATATTTCAGGTGAATCTAAAAAGGCTAACTTCTTTTGTTTTTCAATTGAAATAATTGGTTATTAATGCACATATATTTTAAGGTTAAAGAAAAACAACAATAAAGGTCCAATAACTGGATTGATATTGGACCTAAACTGAAATAATCAGAAAGCTTTGAAGATTTAAATATAGAAAAAATACAACATAATATCTTTAGTAAAAAGTCCTATCTATTTTAATTATATTCCCGTTAGTTGATAAGATTAAACAAAAACTGGACAACTTAAGTAGGTAATATATGCAAAACTTAAAATAATCTTTGATTTCAATCCTCTACTTTCATCTTGTCAAAGTTTGAGATTATTGATAAACTGAATGGAATTTGCCGCATAGTTCTTCATTTAAACCTAATGTGTATTGTTTTAATAAAATTATGCCATAAGGCTTTAGGATTAATTAGTCTTATATCTATTCATCTATTCTAACTCCCAAAATTCTATAGTTTTAACGGATTACGGCTCTCGTTAGATTTTAATAAATCGTAAAAAATATTTGAATTTTGCTGAAATAATACTTTATATTTGCAACTGTTTATAATTGGTCTAAATAAAAACAATTGTTTCATTTATTAGGTAATTTGAATGTAAAATAAGATTGATCCAATTCCTATTTAAACAAAAGAGCGCCATACGTAAGACGGTAATCTTCGTATGACGCCTTCTTAAACCAGCGGTAACTAGTTTAGGAATCCATACTCATTCGTATGGGACCTTCAACATGCAATTATGGAAGGACATGCAATATAGGAAAATTCAAACAAATCTATAGCTGTTTGATAATTTGTCGTATGCTGTCCTTTCATATTCTTCAGATCGATTATTGATAATCTCAATGAAGAATAGAGAACAGATAATTAACAATTAAACGTAAAAGAATGCCAAAGCATTTTTTTAAAAAATTACAGAACGACAAATTCTTATAAAAACATGAAAACCATAAAATTATTAATTATTTTTTTTGCCATTTTCGGATTTAAAATGGTTAGTGCCCACTCCCTGTGGATTGAAACAACACCTTTTGGCGAGAAGAATAAAACCCAAAATGTTAGAGTTTATTTCGGTGAATTCATTCATAATTTTATTGACCCAATCGAGAATTGGCATTCAGACGTTCACGAATTTAAATTATATCTAATTTCACCTAGCCAGCAAACAACAGCAATCCAAGCAACTGAACATCCAGATTATTTTAGCGCAACTATTTCTCCAACGGAAGAAGCTGTTTATATCCTTGAGGTTGGACATCCAGCAAAAGAGGTCTTTGGAACATCAGCTTCTGAATCTACTGTAAATTTAATAATTCAAGAAAGGAGAAAGTCAGAAACTCTCACCGAGCTATCGTCGACTTTAGATATTGAACCAAAGTATCACTATATAAAGGATGTTTTCCAAGACACTAAACCCAAAGATGGACCATTTTTAGATGCTAAAGGAGATGTGGTATTTCCGAGTGGATGGATTAAAAAGTTCAAAGAAAATGGCAAAGGAAAGATCTGCTTTAAATCTCTAAAAGCCGGAAAGTACGAGGTTGCCGAAACGGAGAATACAAAGAAAAACAGGTGTAGCAAATCCGTCCATAAGAATTGGAGGTCAAACACTTCATTTATTTTTGTTAACTAACACAAACAGCACGAATCTCTAAAAACTTAACAAATGAATTTATTTGGTTTAACGTCGCTGTTAATCACTGATATTAATCTTAATATACAAGTGCTTAATCGATTTCGCAGAGAGCTTATCTTACTCTTATTTTTGCTCTTAAGCAATATGGTCCACTCACAGAGTAACTTCAGCCTAACCGGGACCGTTAGGGATAATCATAATCGAACCATTGAAGGAGTTACTATTCGATTAGCGAGGCATACGGTCCTAACCGATAGTTACGGCAATTTTAAAATTGAAAAAATCAAAAATAGCTCTTTTGAGATTATAGCTAAGGCGATTGGGTATGATATCTTTAAGAGGAAGATTGAGATTAAAGAGGGAAATAATCATCTTGATATTTTACTTTTTGAAAAAGACCAAAAAATTGAAGAAGTATCAGTGATTGGTTTAACCAAGCCTCAGATTACCAATCGCATGGCCTTTAACGTGACATCCATTGATGCTAAAAAGTATTATAACAGTACAATAAATATTTCTGATGCTTTAGATCAAGTGCCTGGTGTACGTGTCCGAGAACAAGGAGGACTAGGGTCAAATCTGAATTTAGCAATAAATGGATTTTCAGGAAATCATATTCGCTTCTTTATTGATGGCGTGCCAATGGATAACATGGGATCCACCTTTCAAATGAACACCATTCCAATCAATTTAGCGGAGAATATTGAAGTCTTTAAAGGTGTAGTTCCAATTTGGTTAGGATCAGATGCACTTGGAGGTGCTATAAACATAGTAACTAATAAATCTAACAGGAATTATATTGATGCTTCTTATTCATATGGATCATTCAATACCCATAGGACTACAATCAATACAGCAGTAACGAATAAGAGTGGGTTAACCTTTGAATTAAATGCCTTTCAGAATTATTCTGACAACAATTACAAAGTATTCATTGAAAAGCATAATAACAGGAGAGACAACTACGCAAATGATACTGAGGTAGAGCGATTTCATGATCAATTTCATAACGAATCTATCATTGCAAATTTTGGTTTGGTTAACAAATCATTTGCAGATCGGTTGGTATTTGGGATTACCCTTGGTCATAACTATAAAGATATACAAACTGGCGCCAGGATGGAGTCGGTATTTGGAGCCTGGCATCGAAAAGGAAATATTGTAATGCCGAGTTTGAGATATAGCAAGAATAACCTTATCAAGGGATTAGATGTTATGTTGAATGCGAATATAAACCTGGGAACGGAACAAACTATAGACACAGTTGCAAAGCGATTTGATTGGTTTGGGGACACATATGCAGACCTTCCATCCACATCAGGAGAGCGTTCAAGGACACTGTATAAATACAAGAATAGGGATGGTATTATCACGGCAAACGCAAATTATAATTTAGGTGATAAGCATGTTTTCACGATCAATAATGTATTCAACACATTCCATAGAAGTGGTTCCGATGAATTAAATCCTCAAAACAATGAATATGAATATGCCAAGCTATCACAAAAGAATGTATTAGGTTTTGGCTATCAAATAAATGAAGAGGGACGTTGGAGTGCCAATATTTTTGGAAAATTTTTATCTCAAAATAATAAGAATGGTAATTCAAGTTCTGTCAATTCAAGTCGGTTCGGTTACGGAACTGCGTTATCCTATTTCTTAGATACCAACTTACAATTGAAGGCAAGTTATGAGTTGACCAACAGAATGGCGACGCCATATGAATTGTTTGGGGACGTGGAAAACCAAGACGCGAATACAAATCTAAAACCTGAGAGCAGCAATAATATCAACTTTGGTATTATGTATCAATTTGATATAGATAGGGACGATCATTTTGGGATCACTGCCGGGGTGTTATATAGAAATTCCAAGAATTTTATTTACCAGCGATTAAATCAGAATCAGAGTAAGTACATGGCTGATAACCGTGAAGGAGTACGAACATTAGGTGCAGATTTTGAGTTGCAATATTTCCATAAAAAATGGTTGTCAGCATCTAC
Source organism: Sphingobacterium sp. LZ11T8 (assembly GCF_024261425.1). NCBI lineage: Bacteria > Pseudomonadati > Bacteroidota > Sphingobacteriia > Sphingobacteriales > Sphingobacteriaceae > Sphingobacterium > Sphingobacterium sp. LZ11T8. The sequence goes on from NZ_JANBZY010000006.1 coordinate 154,064, forward strand.
AAGCTGGACCTATCAATATTTGCAGAATATGCAGAAATATGAGAATGGGTATACTGAGGTGAGCCCAGTTTATAAAGATCAAATGCCTAATATACCTTACTTATTTGGGAACCTAGATCTAAACGTTCATTTGCCAGTTTTTTCTGGTTCTGGAGATATGCTTAAAACCGGATACAACCTACAATATATTCATGATTTTTATCTGTATTGGCCTAGTCGAGGAGAGACCAAAAATACGATTCCTCAACAGTTGAGTCATGATTTTAATATTGTTTACAGCTTTAAAAAAGGCCGATATAATATAGGGCTTGAAGCAAGAAATATTACGAACGAGCGATTATATGACAATTTTAGTATGCAAAAACCAGGACGAGCATTCTATCTGAATCTACGATACTTTATCAATAAAAAATAACAATCTAATTAAAAAATAATTCCACATGAAAATTAAAAATTTATTATTCACGGCCTTTACACTAAGTACCATTGTTGCTTGTACAAAGGATAAAACAGAACCTGCGGCGAAGGGTAATTTTATTGTTGCTGTGACACCTGTTGCAGAAACTGGTGTTGCAGATTATCTACTTACAACAAGTAGTTTAGATACCGGCAAGGTATCCACTGCAGGCAGAGGAGTTGAGCAAGACGGAACCTATAGATACTATGTTACGCATAACAACAAGTTTTTTAGTATGCTTTATGGACAAGGGAATCCTGGAGCTGTTACGGTTTACAATATCCTGGATGGTAATCTGACCAAGCTAGCAAACTCGGTCACGGAAACAGTACAAGCATTTGCTCCAGTAAATGATGATATCTTGATGATGAAGATTTCAAGAAGTATTACTAATCCAGTAACGAACTGGTATCAGTTTAATACAAACACGCTCAACATTTCCAGCCAAGGGAATATCAATACAGCGGAGTTAAATAACAATGGTGAACTTGCTTTCTTCAGTTGGATTAAGCAAGTAGGTTCAAAGGTCTACGCTCCTTATTTTTCTGTAAAGGGATGTTGTTCAGCGACCTTTGGAACTGATTATCCTAATCAGGCTTGGGTAGCAGTTTATTCCTATCCAAGCATGAAGCTTGAGAAGATTATTAAAGATGATAGAACAAGCTTTATTGGAAGGTATTTTACGGATGGTTTGGAACTTGTAGAAAATGGAGATATATATGCGTTCTCTGCATCTGTAGCAACATCTATGGGAACAAATGCTACTATGAACAGTACAAAACCTTCGGCAGTAACGAGAATTAATTCAGGAAGTACAGAATTTGACAAATCATTTTATATCAATTTCGAAGAGCTATCCGGCGGATTAAATATTACTAACTGGTTATATGTTGGGAATAACAAGTTCATTACTTTTTCAAATACTAAAGAAGCTAAAGGTGCATACAATATAGGAAATATTATTGGTGTTCTTGATGTATCTGCAAAAACTTGGAAAGCAGTTACCGGATTACCAAAGACTACAGATGTTAAGGGAATTACAGGTAATAATTATTCAGATAGAGCTGGCCGATTTGGCTATGTCGGTGTGAACTTAACTTCTGGAATAGGTTATGTATATAAAGTGGATGTAAATTCAGCAACAGCAACACAAGGTCTAAAAATTGAAGGTGGTACATTAACCGCAATAGAACATTTAAATTAAGCTAATTATCAACCATTTATTGCCTATCTGTAAGGACTAAAATTTATAGATGGGCAATATTATTCTCTATCAATTATGTATAGCATTATTTTAGGAATGATCTTAGTTGCCGCTTTTATTTGGTTTAATACGAGTAAAAAGGTAAAGTTTCCTAGGCGTACAGCGTGGCTCGAAAAAATAGTATCCAATAGGAGGAGAGCTCAAATTATATGCACAATACTAACGATTTTTAGTCTACTATTCATTGTTTGTCTACAAGGTATTGGGGCGGGTATTTTTGCCTGGATAATTTATTGTATGGGACTACTCAGTTTAGTAGTCTTGCTTTTTCCTTATCAATACATTAAGTATAAACATGTGCTTTTTCTAATTATTTTTTGCCTTATTCTTGAACTAACCTTTACCTATATATCATCACAATAAAGCCATGCCAGCAAATAAAAAATATTTAAGTAGTCCGTTCCAACGGTTTCTAAAAATTTCCGCCGGATTTATTGGTGGATACTTAGTGATGATTAGCTTTCATTTGTTTTTGACTTATCTCTTTGAGAAGAAGAATGTCATTGTTACAGCAGGCATTACAGGTAACATATTGTGGGCCACGTTACTTTTAATTGCTTTTTTAGCTAAAAATGGTTGGAAAATATGGTTTCTATATCTTCTGCTAGCAACACTATTTTATCTTCCATTTTTAATCAAGTAAATCTCAAAATGAAAATTAGAAACTATAATATCTATTTTAATACACACACCATTTCAGGAATAATCATCTGTGCTCTCTTGTATGTTATTTTTTTTGCAGGTTCATTTTCATTTTTCAAAAAGGAAATTTCAGCCTGGCAAAACAATATCAGTTTTTATAATCAAAAAGTTGAAGCTCAGCAATACAGTGGTTTTTTAGATTCTGTTTCCAATGGTTACAATTTACAAGGTAGAGATATTATCTTTTATCTTCAACAAAATGGGGCAAAGGGATATGTTAATTTTAGTACATCTAAGGATACAATTATTAATAAGGAAAACTTAGCTGCACAAGCGAAGAAACCGGAAGGAGCTAGTAAAGGCAAAGGAAGGCGCGGCCGTGGGGGAGATGGTGATAGTAAGTATTTAAATCATGATTTTATACATAATAAAACCGGTGACTATTCGGCAAACTATGATATGGGCGAATTCCTGTATCGCCTACATTTTTTGGCTCAATTAAATGAGGTCCCTATTCGAGTGGGAATAGCTCCTTTTGGATATTTAATCGCTGGAATTACATCTTTCCTATTTCTATTTGCTCTAATCACTGGATTATTGCTCCATTGGGATAAAGTTGTCTCAAATTTTTTTGTTTTCCGTCCGTTTAATAAATGGAAAACAGTTTGGACAGATATGCATACAGCTTTGGGCGTGATTGGATTTCCTTATCAATTCATGTTTGCGGTTACTGGGGTGGTTTTGATCATAAATACAGTATTAATTACCCCTTTTGCCAACGTTTTATATGAAGAGAAAACCGATAAATTGTATGAGGATTTAGAAACCATCCATACTTATCCATTAGAATACAGCTATAAAAAATTGGAAAAAGAGTTTAGGCTGTCGGATTATTTGGAAAAAGCCAAGAAAAAATGGCCCCTGAGTGAATATAAACGTATAAGCATCAAGAATTTTGGAGATGAAAATATGTACCTAGTAATTGAGGTTGAACCGCATTATAACCGGAGTTTTGCTGGCTCAGGCATTCTGGCTATTCAGGTTCTCAATAATAAGGTTTTGGAAGAAAAATCTCCATATACAGATGTTAACTACATCAATCGAGTCCGTAGTTTGATTTATCGTTTACATTTTGGGGATTTTGGAGGATATCCTGTAAAAGCTGTCTATTTTATATTGGGTGTCTTGGGGTGCTTAGTGATAGTATCCGGGATATTGATATGGTTAGTAGCCCGGGATAAAAATAATGTGATCCCAAGGAAGAGAAAATTTAATTTTTGGGCCGCTAATGTATTTTTGTCCATTTGTTTGAGTATGCTGCCTGTCACGGCTTTTACTTTTATTGCCATAAAAATAGCCTCTCCTGTTACACAGGAATTCATATATGCATTTTATTTTCGATCGTGGCTAATAATTTCTCTATACTATATCATTCGCAGGAATTTGAACCGGACGAATAGAGAAACCTTGTTTCTAGGGGCTGTCGCAGCCATACTAGTACCCATTGTTAATGGAATAAAAACCGGATGTTGGTTTTGGGATAATTTCATAAGTGGAAAGATGGATTTGTTCATTGTAGATTTTCTATGGTTATTGTTGGGAATAGTAAGTTTATCTGTATTCATGTATTTACTGTCCTCGAAAAGGGTTGGAGATGTTTCGCATCCAGTTCAATACAATTTAAGTCGGAAGGCAAAATAAGGCAAAAAAACTATTTTTACCTTACAGATTATTAGCTAATAACTTGCGCTCGAAATTCCATTCTCCTACAATTAAAACAGCTAAAAAAGTTAATTGAGAATCCAAAATTTAATATATGCTTATTGCCAGCTTTTGCTAGAATTCTGTTATGATATTTTTTTAAGGGTTTTTAATGAAACTACAAAAGAGATAATAGAATATTATCCTTACCAATTTTCGGGTTAAATTTGGATTTGAGGAATTTGACTATTTCTAGGAATAAAAAAGCAGTAAAATTGTTTTTAAACAACCTATGGCAGTCAACGAAAAATTGATCATGTCCGAAAACTCTAAAATTAATATACAAAAAAGCCCCAGTTCTATGACCTAGCCGGGGAAATTGATTGGGCTAATATGTGATTTTGTACTGCTTATTTAAAATTAATTTAATAGATATAACAATCTGAAATCCAAATAGGTTTTAGAAAATTCGAGTTTTTATCTCTTGATGATAAAGTGTAGCTTACGTGATTTTTTTAAAGTGATTTAATTGAAAAATAATAATATTGATAATCAACAATCTAGGTTACATGTTTAAACATCAGTACATTAAGTAATTGTTAACGAAGAAAAAATCGATAATTATTTTATAAAATTGCATCAAAATATACTGAGATGTTTGTAAATGGTTCAAAGAAACAAAAAATAGATTTCCTTAATGATTTTTACAAAACAAGATACGAGGAAAGAAATTTTAAATTTAGACCGGTAGAAATTAACTCAAATGTTAACTCTATTCTTCTTGAGGAAATGATTCATGATATTTCTCGGTATACAGAATTTAGAGCGATGAAATTTTATGATAAAGAAGGAGTCTATTTTGTGATCTGTAAATTATAAGGTCCATAAACGGGATAGGATATTTCTTTTACATATTTTTCCAAGAGTAAATGGTGAGAAGGATTTCCACATATTTCTTTTTTGATTTTATATGAGTGAGATTGTTGGCGACTGTAATAAATCATCACGTTTTAATCTTGAGAAATTCTCAATATATCGCAAATAGTTTGATGAATTCGATTCCTTTACTCCCGAAGGAAAAGAGGTATTAACCTTAACGTCTCATGATATTTCTAAAATTGAGCAATCAGATGAATTTTTATTGATTTATTTGGTTTTTATAGTTTTTCCATTTTTTTTTATAAACCTTAAACTTGTATAAAAAGATAATTTAAATCAACTGAAACCCCAAATTGAAGTGTATTTTAAGAAACAGTACAGAAATAGACATAACAAGGCTTGAACAATTTTAAGAATTGATCAGATCGATTAGGAATCATACTTTTTTTGTCAAAATTAATAAATTGAGTGTACATATAGGATTTCACCAATTTCAATTTATGTTTTAAACTATATGAGGATTTAAGAGGAATATGTGTATAATTGGGTTAATTAAATCAAACCGAAAAATCATTTAAAAATCAGGTAATCATCTTGCATCTCATAAGCTTTTGGGATATTTTTTGGATTTTTCCTGCGATAGGAGCTACCAAGCATTAACTAGCGGTCAATATAAACATTCTTAAAGAAATACTTAAATATGGTATCAATAGTAATAGTTCCTGTTAAAAAAATCTTTTTGAATGTACAAGGATCATTTAATCTGTTCAAGGGAAATTTACCTATGAAATTTTTGGCATGTGAAATAAGTTCAAATCCAATCTTTTCCATTACTCCATTAATATTAAAAAGTATTTTTATTTTCAAATTTCAATATGATAATCTGGGGTTTTTGCCACTATCTAGATGCAAAAAATATACTTTCAAAATGTCCTATTGTAGGTGAAGGGTTGTTAAGTTTCTAACTATTGAAAATGTTTCTAGTTTAATCTTATCAATTGATGGGGGATTAAATGAAAAAGATGTAGATAAATTACAAAAACCCAATAGAAATATATCTATTGGGTTAATAAAAACAATTCTGGTACTTATGAGACTATGGAATAATCTTATATGGAAGTAAGATAAGGCAAATAAATGAAATAAGAAAAGTACTATGATCATATTAAGATGAGTCCTAGCCTAATCATAAACTTAAGCCTACTAATTCCATTATGAAATAATATACGCTTTAAATTATTGGACAGTATCATGAGGCTACTTGGTGAAAACGATTGTGTTCATAAAGAGCAGAGGGTAAGGTGATTAAGAGCTCGACCTTTGAGAGGTATCAACATAAAATAAAAAACCCAGTGGTTTTCCCTCTCCACTGGGAATTCAAACCGAATATCGGCATATTATCTGCCTTATCTTTTTCAAAGATAAAAAACCTTGGGGAAATGGCAAGGATACATATAACAAATATCAACCCAATGGATCACCCTGTTCCATTGGGCATGACTTACAATAAACTACAAATATGAATGTCATTTAAAGGTATCAGAAAAAAAAATGATGGAAGGTTTTCAATGAATTAAGATAATCAGATCTATTGTAAGTTAGCATAACATTATGCTTGCATTTTAAGAATCATATATTATCAAAGAAAATATGAGATATAAATTATTATTCAAATAAAGAAACCAACAGCAGGGGACGCTATTGGTTTCCCAACAATTATAATATAATTAACGTTATTAAATATAGGAAATAAATAACAAAACCCAATGGAGTTCCTATCCATTGGGTCGAAACAGAGCTTAATCAGATAAACGATTAAGTTATTAAAGTTAATAAAAATATACAAAGAAGCCCAACACCTGGACCATTGTTGGGCTGAAGAAACCTTGAAACACACCATTTGGGATGGAGTTTCAAAGAGTTACTAAATTATGTTTATAGTGAATTCAAGCTTTATTAATTTAAGAAAGATAAGAGAATACTCTATACAAGCCTAAATAGTATTTTAACCGTGTAGTCCAATGGCTACTATTTCCTTAATATTGTTAATAATTCATCGAAAAACGGGAAATACTAAATCTATTTATTTAGGGTAACGAAGTTTATAATTGGAATTCGGGAATTCCTGAACAAAAAATTGTTGATATTTGTATTTTCAATACTTGTGTAAGGTGTAATTTGATAGGGTAAGTACTCTAAAATCGGATAAAATTTTGTCCAGGGAGATTTATTTGAAGCTTAGGAAAGTGCCATGATTACTCCATTTCCTGCTTGTTTTTTGACTCTATCCTCTAGCGATCTTTTATTTACCCTGGTGGTGGAATTTGCCCACGGCCTAATTATTAAAAAAATTAAGTGGTCAATTAATAATAATCGTCTTAATTCCTAACTTCGACCAATATCAAAATCAGACTTGTTTCATACCTTTTTTTATCATTGAAGGGATAATCGTTTATCAAGTTAATAAGATTGCTCATTTTACCCTCTTTCTTCCTTGGCAATATTCTCTGTTAACAAATGATAATATGAATAATGTTATTCATATTATCAAAGCTTAAGAAGGGATTGAACTGCAGGTTTTTTTCTTTTGGCACATAGATTGCAAAAGTATTTACAATACAACCATTAAAAACTTTTTTTGACTGGAATTTGTACGTGCAATTTAATTTTAGTGTTGAATAATCAAAACCATCCCTGTCAAGGGATGTTTTGCATCAGGTTTAAATAATCTTTTTTATCATGAACAAAAATTTTATTAAAAATGAGGTGTTGATTCATACAGACACCCTATTACAATATGCGAACAAATTTACCAAAGATCAAGAAGAAGCTGAAGATCTACTCCAGGAAACCTTGATTAAAGTTTTGAAATACCAGGATAGCTTTGAAAAGAATACTAACCTGTTAGGGTGGGTTTATACTATTATGAAGAACATTTTTATTAATGGGTGTCGAAAAAAGGTTTTAGAAAAAAATTACTTGTCAAAAGTTCAATCTATTGGAGAAACATTAAAGCAACAAAGCAATAACAAATGCTTAGATAATTTTATGAGAGAAGATTTGAATTTGGTTTTAAGATCGATTCCAGAAAAACACTACATACCATTTATGATGTTTTTTGAAGGGTATAAATACTATGAAATCGCCGACCACCTAGGATTGCCGGAAGGAACTATAAAGACTCGAATACACACTGCTCGGAAACTTTTGAAGCAGAGGTTAAAAAGTTACAGGCAAACTTAATATCACTTAGTCAAGAAGGGAAATAGGTCGCTGCAGGTATGTCTCTATAATTTTTGATAATTTGGTTTAACTAAATTAATAGTTTCTCATTGGATTGAAATTTAATATTTCTGCCATATCGCATAAATCAGACAAAACCTTACGATTATATATTTATCTTAATTTATGGGACTAGGAATAAAAAAAACTAACACCATGTGCAAGTTCTATAAAAAATGCCACCTATTTTTGGGGTTTTAGGTGGCATTGGAGTCAAATACATCATTATTTCTAAATAAAACAGCATTTTTAATGAAATGGTTTTGGATTTTCATTAAAAGAACTCTGGTAGTGTAATTAGCTATATCTAAACATAACCATAGTTTATACTTCTATAGTCAAATAGCCAAGCCTAAACATATAAATTTCTGATTTCATTTAATATGATTTCAATTTAGGTCGGATTCTTTAAATCTCAGCAAATGTTTGACGTTATTTAATTGCTCAAGTCATAGTTGATTTCCAAAACTAATAACCATTATCAATTTGGGTTTATTGATTATTTAATTTTTTGAGCCATACGTCCAGGTTCATTCTTTTAAAATATCTTAATATTGTCCTACTTAAAAAATGCTTATAATAAATCTAAACAAAATTCTAATTCCATGATAATATCCTGGTGCAATTTTTAATGTTGGATAAATTTTAAACCCCATAATCAATTAAAAATCTTAACTGCATTCTATTTTTCAACTTAGAAATCTATTCAAACTATTGGTAAGGTTATCATGTCTTGGTGATATGTTATACGGAGGATTGACTGGACTTTTATATTAAAGATCAATTTTGGTTAAATTTTTGTTAGCAATTAAGTTTAGCCTGTTTATGAGTAAAAAGAACCTATGTTTTCTGGTAAATGGAAAAGACCTGATTGAAATGGAGGACAGTAATCTAGCTACTTTCCTTACATATGATATTCTTGAGGTTTCAAAAATTTTGGAAACTGCTCCGTCCCAATATGTGCTCGACTCTAGGATCTTTTGTCCACCCATTCTTGAAAGGGAAAGTATCTGTCCTATTTCCGAGTATTTCTTTTTTGATATTGCATTATTCCAAGACAGTCATATAGAAGCGATTTTTAAAGGGAGGGAAAGTGATGTCCATTATTTCCGAATATCCAAAAAGGAGTTCCAACACTTAAGGGCTATGAATGATATGATCAAAACCTATCAGCGAAGTGATGAGGAATCCAGGTATTTGATTATATCTAACCTATTAAAAAACAACGTTCTTCATTTGAAGCATACATTTGAAAAGCAAAAAAGTTGGAGGATGGACGATACTGAAGTCAATATGGTCTCAGTGACGTACGTAAATATTGCCGATAAATTTAAAAAACTCGTTTCTCTCCACTCAACAAGGCATAAAGGAATTCATTTCTATGCAGAGTCTCTTAACATTACCGTTAGGACATTGTCATCCGTTACGAAAAAAGTCCTTAATTGTACTCCTAAAGAAATAATAGATGGATTTATCATGGATCTAGGAAAAAAAATGCTCGAAGATCCATTATTATCTATTAAGGAAATTTCGCAGAAATTGGGTTTCATCTCACCCAACGGATTCTGCATGTACTTTAAAAAAATATATGGAAATCCACCTTCTACATATAGAAAATGGATGCTAGGAGACCAGCCCCATTTATAAAATCTAGCCTGATAGATTTATTTTACGATATCATAATTTTTATGTGAAATATGTTTATTGTTTTTCTAAATACTTATTTTATTTGGCTTTAACATCCCGTTCTGGCCAAAATTTTGTATGAAAAATGCCACCTAACTTTTCATCTTCTATTAATAGGTGAAATAATTTAGGTCTAATTGTCGACAATTCTCAAATGAAATTGCAATGTTATCTTGAAATCAATTAGGTATTTAGAGAAGTAAAGTATTTTCTAGTTAAGGTAATTAAGGGGCTTATATGATTTGATAGAGGTTAAAAGTTTATATTGTGGATCTTACAAAAAATCTCAAATTGAATTCCCGAGCTCATGAAAAGACTCTTAGGGCGTACAGATTTCGGAAAATCAATTAACTATTCTGGAAAATTGAATATAAATACATTGATAAGCAATTTAATTTTGTTTACTTGAAAAGTAATTTTTGACGCAGATTTTGATTTAAGCAATTTGTTATTATCAATAGTTATTAGGTAATGGTTAATTTGCGATTTAACTAATTTACGCGATTGATGGTTTAGAAAAGTAAAATTGATAAATACTTCAAAAACTATAATTAATTATTAGGTGCATATATGATAACAAATAATCGCCATGCGTCATTTTATTTTTTATTATTCATACGGATATGAACAAGAAAATATTTATCTGTGAGGACAATATTCATGTCCTTAATGCTATTATGGATGTTCTTTCGGTGACAGGAGCTGAGTTAATCGCTGAATTGGATAGTACAAGGGCATTGGAGAGAATGCTTACTATCCGTCCTGATGTTCTAATTTGTGACATTGAGATGCCAATTGTCTCGGGTTCTGAATTAATAAGATTAAATCGGAAATCTGAAATTTTAAACAATGTATTTGTTCTCGGTATTTCGGCATCGCACAATGGAAAAGAAGCATCCATGTTAGCGGGAGCCAATGCATTTATTGAAAAACCCTTTGATATCTGCGATTTTATGGCTGCTTTGCCTTTTTAACCACAGAGGTTTAATTTTTGTTGATTATTATTTGTAAATATTTTTTTGTCGCGTTCAAATAGCGGTTTTATCAATATTAATTTACAAATAAGGCTTGGAGGAACTTCCTTAGGAATTGTTTTCCTTTGTTTTAGAAGATATGCTTTCTAATGATTTTTTAAGATATATATCCATTAACATAACTAAGCAATATATTGAATTTTGAGTATTCGAACTTGTTCAAATGGCTGGGAGTGCCCTGCGTGATCATTCTTCCCAATGTACCTGAATTCACCATCATTGACGCCAATGAGGCGTATCTCGACTTGGTCGATCTTAATAGTGAGCATGTGATTTCAAAAGGTTTTTTTTCTGTATTCCCTATTTCAGAATTTATTGACGAATTGGAATGGGAAACACTTTTTGATGAAGTCCTCAAGGAGAAACGGTTTGTTTCCAGGGGAATTAAGACCTGGTTAGATCCCCATGAAAAGAAGACATCAATTGAAAATGTGAAATACTTCGAAATAACCCATTTCCCTGTTTTTGATCAGGATGGAGAAGTATTGGTTATTGTTCGTTCATTAATTGATGTAACTGACTATATTATAGACAGGAGACTCCTGAGCGAGGCGCAGTTTGACGTAAGGTTTGGAAATTGGTGGATCAATATCGAGAAACGAACAATCAAATGGTCGGTTGGTATGAATGAGCTGTTTGAGACAGGAAAAGAGTTTATGCCAAATTTTGAAAACGTGAAACAATTTTATCTCCATGCTGACGATGAAGTTTTATTCATGGCACAGCTCTTTGAAGCAATTAGAAACAAGAGGATACTTAAGACTTTTGTTTCCGTAAGGACCCGGAGTGGAAAATTGAGGCGGCTTAAGGTGGTGGGAAAACCAGATCATTTGGGTGACGCGTGCATCGGTATCCATGGTACTGCAATAGATGTTACCAAGCAGCATGAGGACCAAAATATACTAAAGGAAATGTACTTTCTCCATAACCATGAACTTAGGGCTCCCCTTGCCCGCATCATCGGCCTGGCTGAACACCTCAGGAGAGAAGGTAGCCATGATCAGCGATCCGAATTTTTACTTGATGCTTTATTAGATTCAGCAAATGAACTGGATAGGATAATACGTCAGATAGTTGATCGAGAAGAGCAAAAAGGAGAGAAAGATGTTTAGGATCATTTTGGTTGATGACGACAAAATCTCATCCTTTCTCTTGGAAAAGATGTTGGAATACCTAAAGATGGGAAATGTTTTCGAAAAATTTCTCAATGGGTCAGAGTTCCTAAACTGGTTAGACCTTCAACAAGACCATGACCATAGCTACCTTGTTTTCTTGGACATCATGATGCCGATCATGGATGGATGGGAAGTGATGGAAGGGCTTAAAAGGCATAGATTATGCAAAAGGGTTTCTGTAATTATGGTCAGTTCGTCTCTAAGTCCATCGGATAGGAAAATGGCCATGGAAAATGGAATGGTCCTGGAGTATTTAACAAAACCTGTAAGGCTCAATGAATTGGAAAGATTGAGAACCTTTCTGGGTTAGGAATAGTAAATGTTGTTGATAAAATAAGTCATATGGGGGCAAATTATTTTTAAATTTCAAATGGAGGTTTTATGGGGGATTTTGCCTTATTTTTGATTTCCATGAATCTTTAAGAGTCCAGTGTCGTTTGAGAAATAACATAATATTTATTGAGGGGCCTTCGGTTGACTACCTAGCTGATAGTTGATTGATATTTTACGCATTCTTATAGTTTTGTTGAAATGCTAAAAATCATCACTCCATTTTTCTGGTACTATGTAGTAACTTTAAAGTGCTTGATCTTACTCTATCTAAATTTTATAAATTACCAGAAACCATTGAAATGGGAAAAGGTCAAACTGACTTTTTTTTAAAGCGGTTCATATTTAACCTAACCCTAGAATAAGAATATTGAACGCTTATTGAAATAAAAGATAAGTCAAATTTTTATTTAGAGTTTCAATTTGGGCTACAGTTTGTTAAATCATAAATAGTTATTAAAATGAAATATAGACTAATAACTTTTAATAAACGCTAATGCATGGAATTAGTAGAAATCAAAATTATTATCGATCACAGATAGCGGGAAATTAACGCTAAAAAATCATCCCCATTCTTTCGTTATATATAGTAACGTCCAATCTTCTGTAATGAAAACCAACCATTAATCAAAGCGAAATGAATGATTATATGGGTTCTTGGGATCCAATTTGAACAATTCATTAAGTTTTCTTATTCCAATCCTATAATTTTCAATAATATTGATTTAATATTATTTAATTTGCAGCAAGAAATTAATGAAAAACATATGACCTTAGATGAAAGATTGAAAATTTTTAACGAATATTTTCATTATAAAGAACGTCCTGAACTATACGAGTTTGAAATCTCACCGGAGAAAATTGCTTATAGAAATGAAGCTTTGCGAAGTGGGGATAGAAATTTGTATTTAAAATATCTAACAGAAAAATATGCTGATAAATTAGAGAAAGAAATGGAGAGGTATGATCTTGCAGCACAAAACCTTGTCAAAGTTGATAGGGATTCAGCAAATGAATTATTTAATAGTTTTCAGGTCAACATGCTCAAATCTGACATCAGTTTTCTGGACAATGATGCAATTTATACGATGTATAAGGTTAGTCCAGAAAGTATAGAATTATTATTGGAAGGTTATCGAGAGGATCTTATTGATGTTTTCGTTCCAATTAATGAGGTTTTCCAAAATGGAAGAAAAGAAATTTATCTTGACAAAACCGGAATTTACGCCAATTGATAAGTTGCTGTTTGATTTCTAGTAACAGGGAGCTTTTGCATTAGGAGAATGTTTTAATTCCTAATCCCCTTGCCTTTTTTGAAGACACTTAACATGTTATTCTATCCTTGGAAACATAATTAGTACCTCCCAGGCTCTTTAATTGAGTCTGGGTTTTTTGAATTAGGGTCGCTATCCAATAGATCCGGAATTGTTCAACCTCCGACATTTTCCGCATTTTCTAGGCGCTCCATAGTTTTACCAAGGAGGTTGCTGCTGATGAATATAACGATGAAAATTTTCAACCGTCTAATCATGGATTATTATTTTGATAGAACTGTACGAATTCTGTAAAAACAGGCACCTCTCAACTAGCAACACAAACAAAATCCTCATTTAGCTTGTTATTTATCTGATGAGGAACAAAAAAAAAAGTGCAAATTTGGAAAATCAGCATCGTTATTCTATCGACTCTGGTTTTATTGTTGTTGGTCGGATCATATTTTGTTTCTCATAAGTTAAAACCTTTGCTAGGTAAAAGGTTGGAGGATACTATCGCCGAATATTCGAAAGGTCTTTACAGCATAAAATATAGCGATCTGGATCTAAACATTGCTGGTGGTTATTTGTCTTTGAAGGATGTAAGGCTTGTCCACGACAGTATTATATTCAAGAATCTGGACATCTCCAAGAAAGCTCCAAACACCAGATTTCAAGGAAGAACAAATAGTTTGAGAGTAAGCGGCTTGAATCTTTGGGATATTTTTGTAAAGAAGAGAATCCAAATAAGTTCTATTGAGCTGGATTCATTAAAGTGTAAAGCTATTTTAAGGAGTCGTTCGTACAACATGGATAAATCAGAGAAAAATCTTTATGATAGGATAAAAAATCGTTTTAAGTCCATTGCTCTAGATGAATTCCGGGTGAATTCCATTGATTTGGAGTTTGTGAATCTAAATAATGAAAAGAGCAATTCAATTACTGTCAATGGGGCAAATCTGACCGTGACGAAATTTTTGCTTGATGAACAATCTCTCAAAGACAGCATGCGTATTTTATATGCAAAGGACATTGCAATTCATATTCCAGAATTCACTACCGATTTGAAGAGAGCTCCCTATAAATTTAGAATAGAAGATTTCAGGTTTAGTTCTCAGGACGGAATGATGAATATTGGTAATTTAGCGCTTCAGCCTACTTTAAATTTGGAGAATTTTGCCAAGCAGGATAAACTCAATAAGCCTAGGATCGATATGAAAATCGATTCTATCCATATTACTGGTGTAAATAGCCAAAAGCTTTTGTTGGGAAAGATTTTTGAGGCTGACAGTATGCAAGTTAAAGGGGGCCTATTTGAACTAGCAAAAGATAAACGATACCAAAAGGAAAATGTCTCTAAAATTGGTCAATCTCCTGCTCAGCAATTACTTGAGGTCGGTGTTCCCATTTCCATTAAGGGTGTCAAGGTTAGCCACATTGATCTGAGTTATGCGCAAATTAGTGACAAATATTTCAGAGAGGGGAAAATTGATTTCAAGAATATCAGCGGGACATTTCAGAATGTTAGTAATGTAGGATCTGTCCTACGTAAAAATAGAAATATGAATGCCGATTTGCAAGGAAGTGTTTATGGTCAAGGTCAGCTGAAAGTCCAATTTTCCTTTGACATGCTAAGCGATATCGGTAATTATTCTTATGCAGGCAAATTATCTGCCATGAAGGTTTCAGGGTATAACAGAATCTTAGAACCACTTCTCAACATTCGTTTGACGGAAGGCAATTTAAAAGCAATTACCTTTGACATGGAAGGAAATGACACCAAGAATTGGGGGGAATTCAATTTTGAATATGACCATCTGAAAGTTGAATTACTTAAGGATCCAGGTAAGGGTAGAGGTAAAAAAGGGATCTTATCATTTATTGCCAATAAATTCTTTATCAACGACAGTAACCCTGATGCAAATGGTAAACTCCATGTAGCTCAGGTGGATTATGATCGAAATCCAAATCATCCCTTTTTCAAGGTGGTTTGGAAAAGCCTATTGCAAGGGATAATTGAATGTACTGGGACAGATTCCAAATACTTTCCTGGTATTTAATATAAGTAACATATCTAAAAAAGAAGCCCCCTTGTATGGTCTTAATTCAAGCTCATTTCTTAAAATTGGTCAATGGAGGAATTGAACCAACTACTTTTTTAGGATTTCAGCATTTAGCTTACTTATGACCCTCGTGCGAATCACAAAGGATTTTCATTAACAGTCTTCAGAAAATCTTTAGATAATAAATATTAACAACGTTGTGTTTAAACGAATCTTACCGTTATTTGAATTAGAAAGTTTTTCCGCTAGAATTAAACATATATTTTGAAAACCATGAAAACCTATTTTGTCTTCATTATATCAACTTTATCGATACTACCTTCCATCTTCGCTCAAGAAATTAAATGGAATGGACCTTCCGTTGATTTCTCACATGGTAAATTAGTAGTAGATTCTAGCCGGAGATTTTTGGCCTTTGAAGATGGGGACCATTTTCCCTATTTTGGTGATACTGCATGGGAATTATTTCATCGACTTGATAAGAAAAGTACGGAAACGTATTTAGAAAATCGGCGACAGAAAGGATTTACGGTAATTCAAGCGGTAATTCTTGCGGAATTAGATGGATTGGTTGTTCCAAATAGTGAGGGGAATGTACCTCTTTTAGGAAGAGATCCTAGTCACCCCAACGAGAATTATTTTAAACATATTGATTGGGTTGTGGAACGTGCATGTGAAAAGGGGCTTTTTATTGGTCTGCTACCAACTTGGGGTGATAAGGTTGATAAAAAATGGGGGATAGGTCCAGAAATATTCACTGAAAAAAATGCCTTTGAATATGGGGAATTTTTGGGCCAGAGATACAAAAGTCACCCTAACATTATATGGATAATGGGAGGTGATAGGTCTGGAGGCGGGAAAAACTTTGATATTTGGTGCTCCATGGCGGAAGGTATTAAATCGATGGATAACGAACATTTAATGACCTATCACCCAATAGGTGAACGAAGTTCTGCTGAATGGTTTCATAATGAGGATTGGTTGGATTTTAATATGGTTCAGACTGGCCATGCCAAACGCACATCAGAAATTTATAGGCGTATCTTAGTGCCTGATTATCATCGCGTACCTGTAAAACCTATCATGGATGCAGAACCTCGGTATGAAAATCATCCTGTTAACTGGAACCCTAATGAATTAGGTTGGTTCGATGATGTGGATGTGAGGCAGTCGCTATACTGGTCAATATTTTCTGGTGGGTTTGGTTATACATACGGATGCCATTCGATCTGGCAAATGCGTGATGAGTCCAATGAACCCGTTGGTTTTGCAAGAAGTTTTTGGACTGACGATTTAGATCTAGAAGGGGCTTGGGATATCATCCATGCACGTAATCTCCTAGGTTCGAGAAAAGCTAACCAAATGAAACCGTTTCCAGAATTGATTCTGAATACTGATGGAGCAGATACTGATTGGACAGTTGCTTCAACGGGAAATGATTTCGCTATGGTTTATCTACCCAATGGTACGGATGTGATCTTGAATTTACCCGTACTTGATCGAATTGAGATTGAGACTGTCTGGTATAACCCACGCAATGGTAATTGGCTGACTAAAAAGAAGTTGAAAGGAAATGACATTGCCAAATTCTCTGCTCCTTCAAGAGGACGTGGAAATGATTGGATTCTGGTGCTCGACTTTTAGCCTATAGATCGGCTTATAGTAGATTTAATCTTTAGGTCGTTCCAGAGGTTTATTTCTTAGAGGAAATAGGGATTATTAAGTATTTTGATAATCTTATATAATATCAGTCATTGATAAGCAGTTATTTTCACTTTAGTCTAACATTGGATACGTGTTGAACAATTTATTATGTTTTGCAAGCAGAAATATACCCAAACGAATTTCTTATTCAGGAGGTTATAGCAAATTGATAATTAACACATCCTATTAATTAGGGTAATTTGCGAAACTAATGTAAAATTTATCCAATAATCTATTGACATTTGATTTCTTAACCTCAAAAAAACCTGATAGGAAATATCCCATCAGGTTTCTTGATTTTCCTTTAAATGGTTGTATAGAGGATTTATCATAATTTACTAAAAAACGTTGAAAATTGCAATTAAAGATTTGATTTAGATAAAAATTATATCTTCATTGTCGCGAATTAAAATTATCATTTTAGTCAATTAAAAGGAGCGTCAATAGGTTGTGGTCTTAGTGGTTTTTTAAGATAGAATCTCAAATCATCAATTATAATATGAATGTTGGCGTCCTTCGGCCAAGCAGCCCAAGCAAAATTCTTTTTTCAGCCAAGTTCAGTATGGGGCAATTTAAGTTAGCCTTGGAGTAGAGCATTTTTGAGGAGTCCATAGCTAGGTGTGCTCGGCATGTACTATCGCATGATTCTACCTAACTAAGAATATATGTGTTTTTTCTTTGTGAATAAGCTGGACATTTGTGTAAGTGTAATGCAGGGAGAAAGATGAATTTTATTAATTTTCTTTATTAAAGGCCAATAAACACATATAGTTTGGAACTAGAAATCAAGAATTTTTTCAAGACCATTTGAATATGGATAAAGTTAGGGGAGAAGAAAGCCTACATGACCTAAGTGCAATAAAAAGCTCAGCAATAAAATCACTGAGCCACCTGAGATTAAAAACCTATGAGAGGTTTGCATATTGCAAAAGTTAAGTTAAGGATAATAATTAAAAAAACCAATAACGAAAAAGTTATTGGTTAGCCTTATTTGATCAAATGTAAAAAAATTGAACTTGTCAAATATAACAAAATTACCCAATGAACGTCCCTTTCCATTGGGTAAGATTGATAATAAAATGTATTTATGATTATACAATAAAGCTAGGAGAAATAATTTGAATAAAAAAGCCCAAAAGCAAAAGCAGTTGGGCACAAACCGATCTATTGTAGAATTAATACTTAAAGATAACAAATAAAAATAAAATTCAATAGCGGGAAATGCTATTGGGTAAAAATCTAATTTTACTATCTGTGATATTATGAGATAATCTGTAACCTGTTTTTTTTCTTGAAAAAAATCTTGGTGAAACAAAAAACCAGCGGTGATCCCTCCACTGTGAAGATTAGGTGCTGACTTTTATGAGTTACTTAAAATTACTAATTAACTTATAAATAAAACAATGCCCAATAGCGGGGGACGCCATTGGGCACAAACCAATTATTGTAGAATTAAGGAGCTTAAAGGTACCAATTATATATATCCCATGCAATAACGTTTGTTCTAGTCAGGATTGTAAATAAACCGATATGTAATATAATAATTAGGCTTGATAAAGAGATTTTAATAATTCGGCTTTGCAGAAGTTGAATATTACGTAAGAATGGTCCGTATAGGTAATTATTCAGCTGGTTGAAATATAATAATAGACTAAAAGAAAGTAAATACCGATTGTCCAATCTGGAAAATAAAAAAGACAGCCTGTTTAAATCTAATTAACCTTTATCTAAATTAAAATGTGATGAATGGCATATAGAAATGTGAATTAATATTTGGACGAATACTTTGTTGTCATTATCGAATAGTATATAGAATACGAATTTTTCTCTTTCATTCCTTCTTGAAATTTTCGACGGAAATATTAAGAACAAAATGATAGAAGAGATTTGGAGTAAATAGAATTAAAAATAAAAAGTTACCGGAAATAATCATCCAATGAAAAAAACAACCGTATCCACGGCATTGAGCTTTTAGAATATAGTAGAGGGGTCTGTTGTAAGATTAAAAATAAAAGGGATCCCTGATCAGATGTACACATAAAAATCCCAATGGATTCATCCAATTCATTGGGAATGATTATCAACAAGCTATTTTTTGGAAGACAATTTAAGAGAAGCAAAAACAATAGAGATCAAAGAGTCCAATAATATATATTGTAAATTGTGGAGGCTTCTGGACAAAACCTTAATAGAGATCAAATTAGGCAATGAAACTAAAAAAGCCCATTGAAATTTTCCCAATGGGCCAAACTAAAAAACATACTACATTTTATGATACATTAAAAGTGCATAAATTATGGAATAAATTTAAAACCAGAACATTGCGGCGGAAGATCTGGACCTAATTTATTTTAATATTCGCTTTTTAAAGCATTTTTATAAATGTATCAAATAATATGGGAAATAAATCACGGTAATGTGAATGTTGCAAATAGAAAAATCTCAACAATTGAGGTCCATTGGGTGAATTATTCAGAAATTGACCTTGAAAAGAAAAAATAATAGAGATCCATTAAATTTTAGGAAAAGAATTTCGAAGGTAAAATTGAAATAAACTGATAGAATCCAAACGGAGCAGTTATTTATGGACGCTTTGGAAAGACCCGAAACTAACAGACGGTATACACACCTTCTATGCAATGTGACGAGGTTAATTTCTAAATTTTTATCAATTTTTACCAAGTTCTGTCCATTTGTCGACAGGTTTTATAAATTACAAGAAAATTGGTCACAAATTATGAGGATTAACATAGGATTTGATTTTAATGTCCATTGGGAAATTCCTTGAATGTCATTTTTTGGCTTTTAGTCGTTATGATTATTGTTAAATCCAATATTTCTTTTCTCACGTATTTCATCTTCGAGTGAAAATTTTTCTTTAAAATTTAGGGGATACTTATTATGGATTTAATCTTACAATTAAGCAAATATTAAGCGCGTAATTATCGTTTTTATTATTTAAAATTGAATTAAATTTCATCCAAATGTTTGTCAATGGAACAAAAAAAGATAAAATAGAATTCCTTACAGAATTCTACGAGAAGAGATATGCAGAAAGAAATTTCAGGTTCAGGTCAAATGAAATAAATAGCATTTTGGATCCTAATGTTCTTGAAAATATGATCATTGAAATTTCACGGCATACAGAATTCCGAGCAATGAAATTTCGTGATAAGGAAGGCGTTTATTTTGTTATCTGTAAATTATAAAGTTAGCAAATGTGGGAAAATCCTTCCTGAACAATTTTTCCAAATTACTGAATGAATTAGAATGACGTTTGTTTCCATATCCATTTAAACTTAATAAATTGTGGTAAAGTGGAGTCACCACCATTAGCCTTGAAAATAATTATTGTTTTTTCTAGCTTCTGTTGAAAAAATTTAATTCTTATGAGGACATGGAAAGGGAAGTTTTAACTTTTGTCTTTGATCAAGAAAGCCTATGTCGATAACTATTTTGGACAAGTAGTGAAAAAATATTAATTTGGTGGCATATTAGGATGAAACAAAACCTCATTTTTGCTGCCTTTGCACTATTACTCTTTCTACTGATTTCCATTGGACTAAATGTATTTTTGATAAAAAAAACAGATCAATTGAGAAAGGAAATTGATATGAGAGACTCTCTGATGGATCAAGCATTTGAAAAATCAAAAATAATATTAGAAAACCTTAATAATACCAATCCAATATATTGAACAAGCTGAATACTAGGATAAGTTGTTTTTAAAGGATAATTTCTCTCAGGTAAATATATCTCAAATACAATTCTGTGATTTTTGATAACTAATAGGAATAATCACAGGATTCTTATTGTATATGACTTGTGTTTTGGGATATTATGGTTTATTCATAATTAATGATTGTATAAAATCCTGCAATTCAATTCAAGAAAATTACGAGCGAACATCTATTGGATAACCTATTCCCAAAAAGGTATTGGGAATATTCAAAATTTCAATTTTGAGATTAAAAAAACAGGAAAATCGGGAATATTTTATATTTGATACGAAAAAAATCATTTTCAAATTACCCTAAAAAGGAAATAAAATTAAAACAATCTGAAGAGTAAGGAATAGAATTATTTGTGCATATCAAAAATTCGCTTTCAGCAAATCAATTCAAGAGGTAAATGATGATATTTTAGGAATTTTATTAGGATTACAATTCAAAACCAATATTTAATAATACAGTGTATAGATCGCGGTCGGATAAGCAAATCCTTGAAAAATACAAAACCATTTATTCCCACATCCGTTTAATATAAGTTTTAAAATGAAACAGTGGAATCATTTTTGGTAATTTAGATCGGAAAATAAAAAAACCTAACATGAGGCTAATCCGTTAGGTTTTTTTTGATTTTCCTTTAATGGTTGTACAAAGAGAACTTAAATATAAGTAAAAACCCTGAAAATTCAAATCAGGGCTTTTAATATTTGAACAATGTTACTTTATGAACATTTAAATATAAATAAGTTTTTTCTTATTTTTTTATCAAAGTGAAACTATTATAATATGTGAATATTATTAAGTTTTTGAAATCTGGAATCATCCACGGCCATGATCCATCAATAACTTTATTCATATTCGAATGTATTAATTGTATTAAAGAAATTTAAAGACTAAAGTTTCTGTACTATGTATGAAAAAAGTTCAAATTTTATTTTGTTTGGCATACTATTTTCCTTTGATTGATCTTTCTACAATCGCTTATCATTGGTTAAGGTCTAATAGATCAATCATTTGAAGGAGATTGGAAATGAATAGGGATTAGGACCATTCTTTGCGTGTCCATCAGGTTTAAAAGAGAAAAGTATTGATTGAAGCGATTTGTAAAATTACCACTGCCACCACGGTCTAAATAGAGTTCAAAATCGAACTGAAAAGGTTTACTCATAAAATCTAAGCATATGAACAGGAAAACAAGACCTTGGGTTGAGGAGATGTTTTATATCGTTAAATTTCACATGTTATTCCTTATGTAAGTAAGAATTCAGTTCAGTGGTAATACTGATAAATTGCGAAATAAACATTATTGAATTCTGTAGCTTGCTAGATCTTGCTAATGAGGTTATACTTTTTAGAAATTTTAATCAAATTTAATCTCAAAGATTATATAATGCTTAATACCAAATTTTGCTCCCCATGAGTTTATATCTTTTCCGTGTTTATCCACTTCACAGTACATCTTTTGGCCATTTCTTTCATAGGGTAAAATATATGCAAAAGCAGGGAATGGATCACCTACTTTTATTTTCCAATCCACGCCAATGTCACGCATAGAATAATCATCAGACTGAATAGCCTCAAAATACCTTTCATTTCCTTGGCCTTGGAATTTAAAAAATACCTTAAGCCTTCCCTCCATCTTCTTTCCGGTAACTGAAAAACTGAGACTATCAGAGGCGATCCTCGGATCTCTGGTCTGCTTAGAGTTCACGATCGTATCTATATTTGTGTTAACACCATCCAAATATGTTTTTGAAATCAAGGAAAAATTTCTTCCCTTTAGCTCCTTCCCAGAGAAAACCACATTATAATGGTCAATATTTTCAAAACGCAAGAGTTCTCTCAATTCTTTATTCTTTGAACCGTACTCCGTTTTCATAATAATGTTTGAGGTTTCGGATTGGCCCAAAACCACAAAGGGATATAGAATAAATAAATGAACTAATAGATGTTTCATATAATGATTTAAGTATGGTTCGAAAATATATAGTAATTTGGTTAAAGGCAAGTATGACTGTATAATTCTTTGGTTATATTTTTGTTTAATTGCTACTTAAAGCAAAAAATAGCAGAATGTTTTTTGGCTGGCGAACAACATTTCTGCTGTAACATTATTCATCCCTAGGATAAATTCTTTCAATACATAAAACATTTAGGAGTTTTTTTCTTTCATGACCAGATTTCTTCAAATAAAAATAAAACGATATGATTTTCGGACGACGATACTTGAAATAACCACCAATTAATTAACCAAGACATTTTTTGATAAGGATATTATTTTCTATAAAACTTTGCTGTGCGGATTCACATTAAATTTAATGGTGTAATTTGGTTGGTTACTGAAAAGAGTTCCCTATCAAACGTTCCACTGAAACTTTGAATAGATATTTTAATTAATGATCAAAAATCGCTAGGTTATAAATTCAATCAGTTTTTCGGATACTGATCGAGCCGCAATAACCGCCCCCTCCATATAACCAGGATATTGGGTTGCCATTTCACTTGCTGCGAGGTACAAATTACCCTTCATATAACTGTGATGTAACAGCGGATGCCCGTTATCTTGATGCGGACGTTGGATTGTCAGATTACCAGTCAATATAAATTCATCTGACCAGACCTTATCAAAATAAGCAGTTGGGGTGAGAGCCTTTTTCCCAATCAATTCGCCTAATTGTTGTAAAACAAGCCCTTTTCTCACTTTGGGCATGTAAGCTGAAGCCCCTGTGTTTAGAAAACCCGTAAAGCCAAATCTATCCTCTTCAAAATTGGTATGGTCGTACATTTCAGTAATGATACCTGCATGGCTGTACAGCATTCCTGAATATCCCTGGTTCCGCCAAAAAGGTTGGTCATATTCCAATGTGAACTTTATTGATCCTGCCATCCAGGTTTGTACGTTGGGAAGAAGGGCCGTGAGTTCTTCAGGTAACAATGGTGAAAACATTATATTAGATACTAACTGTGGAGGAATGCACAGGATGACTTTGTCAGCCTCTATTTCTTTGCCCATATCATTTTCAAGCATCATACCTTCTCCTGTTTGTTTTATCGATCTGATCTTACAATTCAAAAAAATACGGTCTTGGGGTAGCTTAGCTTCCAAAGTATCGATCAACATTTGCGTGCCCCCGGTTAAACGGTAAGATGGTTTTTCAGCCTCGGGGATATAGAATTTCTGTGGTTGTTCAAACGATTTGGTCTGAAACAATGTTAAACCTTTTGAGAACTGTGGGTATTTTCGGAGTCCCAATTCATTTATTAAAAACAGAAGATTCGAATGCAGGTCGGAGAACCAGGTTGCGCCCAATTCCAAAGGAGTCTGTAAGGTTCCTGTGACGGTCTGTATCCTTCCGCCAAGTCTGGAAGATGCTTCCAAAATAATGAAATCTATATTCCTTTTTGTTAGCAGGTAAGCCAAAGTTAACCCACTCAATCCACCTTCTATGATAACAATACGTTGCTTTTCATTCATCTTATGGAACCGTTTTTGATTTTAACCTTCAAATTTCCATTTTTATCCCTTTGATATCAGTGGACAAATCGGAAAAATAATGGAACATATAGGAAAAAAAAGCGAATCTATATACTGGTGGATTTGGAGTATACACCAAATTTGTAAATTAGCAAAAAGGTACAGTGTTCTCAGTTGAGTGTCTATGGCAAAAGAAAAGTCGAACATAATCAATGAATATCATCTATAGGCACAAGCCTGAATGTCCACAGTTTGCTTTATATGATCTGAAGGCACATTTAATGGAAAATCAATGCCAAGTAGTAAGACCGCACATTCACAGCTTTTATCAGGTCATATGGTTTAAAAAAGGAAAAGGGAAACATTCTGTCGATTTCAAGACCTACGATGTTTTTGATAATTCGATTTTTTTCGTTGGACCCAATCAGGTGCATCACTTTGATGAAAATTACGATTATGAAGGTGTGCTATTTCATTTTAACCGGTTATTCCTGTTACAGGAACAAAGCCCATTAGATTTTTTCCTGCATTTCAATTTATTTAATAATTCCCTCCATCAATCCTCTTTAAACGTCAGTACGGGGATCGTCGATACCTTGGATAGGTATGTTTCACAGATAAAGGATGAATTGAACAATGAAGAAACATTTGGCAAGGAATTGATTTTGGGCAGCTACCTCAAATCATTCCTTATTCAGGTACAGCGCAAGAAGAACATTTTTGAACAGGGCTCTGAGGTCTGGTCTCCAACTTTCAACGACAAAAGATTGGTGCTTATGAGGTTCATCAATCTGATAGACGAAAACTATAAAAAAGGATATACCATTGCCGAGTATGCCAGTTCATTGCATATCTCTTCGAGGAGTCTGTCCGACCTCACCCACCAACAGCTCCATAAAACTCCTTCCCAAATGGTTCAGGAGCGAATTATTTTGGAAGCTCAGCGTCTATTATTGTATTCCAACTCCAATGTCAATCAGGTGGCTTACCGTTTAGGCTTTGAAGATGCCTCTTATTTTGTAAAATATTTTAAAAAATATACAGGTGTTTCACCGAAAGATTTTAGAAAGTCCATTTCTTAAAATTACCATTTGTTTTTCTATTTGCTCATTGTTTAAAAGTAGTAAATCAAAGACTTTTGTTAACCAAAATTTTACACCTATGGCAACGGCATATTTAGTGATTACACTTACGATTGTCGGTATGGATTTAGCGGGTGCAGCGGCAGTTTATTGCCTGTATAAACATCCCTTTCTAGAGACAATAAAAGGTGCTCTGTCGAAAGAACTATTATACCATATCGACGATGTGCTGCTGTTGCACGGTTTTGAGTGTGTAGAAGACGCTCAGGAATACCTGATGAGCAACCTTTTTAAAAAAAATGTGGTTACCTCCCTGAAACCATACATAAAGGGCAAGCCGAACATTAAGATTTATAGTGTATCTTAATATTTAGTACTGGAAGGAATGGTCCTTCAGGCCCTTTCGATTGTTGATTATTCATAAAGTATATAATGATGAAGACAATTAAAATGAAATGTTGATTTTTGAGTTCGGCACACAAGGCTGAATTGCTGGGAAATTTTCCATTTCAAAAAAACTATATGTGTTATCTTCACGGAGCTAGGCATTAATCCAAGTAGGCGAGGAGAAGATAAAAATGTTTCTGGGCGGCGCATGACCAGGGACCAACCGTTATTTTTTACTATCGGATTTTTAATCTTGAATAAAGGTTGTCACTTTTTTATGTTAACCAATTCACTTTTTCCAATAAGCCTGAAGACTTTGTGTTTTTATCTTGAAGTTAAATTTGAATATCTTCTTTAAAACGTAAAAGGAACTATCATTGTATGCAGTAAGTTTTAGAGAAAGGTACCAAGTATTTGGCGTTAACTGGTGGAATCAAACAGTGATTTTTAGCATTTCATTAATGGGGGATTTTATTTGCAATCAAATGTGCTTTAAATTGTTAGCAATTTTAGGATTTCCAATTACTCATTGATAAAATATCATATTTATGATAATCAATCATATTCAGCTCTAAATACTACATTTAAATAGAAGAAAAAAGCAAGAAAACATCGCAAAAATGGTAACTATTTCAAAAAGGTAAAGTAATCTTCTAATAAACCTACTTTCTGGCTCTAAATTAGCTCCCTCTTTTAACAGTGTTTCCTTAATCTTTTTTAACATTTCCTTAACCCTGGTTAAGAAATCAATAGTTGGTTTGGTACTCATGCTTTATTCCTTCCTATGACAATAAAAATGCTAGAATCATCAACATAACCGTAAAGGATATTTTGAAAAAATCAAATATGATTGATGTGAGCGGATCTTTATAATCCCCCTCTTCAATTTCATCAATATAAACCCTTTCAAATTTCTTGTAGGAAGTTTTTAATTCCTCAATTATCTTTTTCCAGTAAGATGGTTCCACAATCTATATTTAACGCAAAATTTAATTATTTTTCAAACCAAGTTACTTTAACGTCATTAATACATCCCTTTATATAAGTATTATAGCTATTACAGTATCAATTAATCGATGTTGGTTAAATTACTGTATATCTTAAAGTTATTCGGTTTAACAAATCCTGAACAATATCGGATAAAATACTCTTTTTTTTAGAATAAATTTTTAAAAATATCCCCTCGTTGTGAAATAATATTTGCTTTAGCTCAGTTAAATAATTATTTAAAGTATTTTTTAAAGCTAATAAATTTGAAAATTTGAATGTACTGCATAAATCCGTTAGGAAAATCACCACTCCAGACTATATTGAAGATACCAATGAACTCTTGAACATAACTCTCGGAAATATGTTTAGTATTTTTCTTGAATATGACACAATGGTAGTTGTGGATTCAACCTATTTTGAACTATCTCAATACTACAAAAAAAAATAGCATAATTAAATAGATATTTTCAAGGAGTTGGCTTGCATTTACCAAGCTATATTGATATAAAATATTGGAAAGAGTATCTTTCTTTTATTTGGGTTAATAAATCCCTATGGATTGGTATTTATTAAAAACCATATTTAACTCCTCCTAAAATTCTAACAGATATAATTTATCTGTACGGAAAAATGTCCTAATTCTTTTTCTTCCTTAATGCTGATTATTTCGATTTATCGGTAATAGTTAAATTCAATTTATGATTGTAAATAAAAAACAATTAAGTTTTATTTTTATTTATTGATTAAATGCTTTAAAAATTCACTTTTTTGTTTAAAAAATCTTTTTTTATTAATCAATCGTAAACATGTTCTTAATATTGTATTAATAAACCGTAATTACTTTTGCCGTTATAAATCAACCTAATAGTGTGTACTATGAAAATGAAATTATCCTTAATTGGAATCTTCTTTTTTTCGGTTAGCTTATTACAAGCACAGACTGATGATGGCATTATGCGTTTAACAGAATTCGCATATCCAGTAAAACGGGAAAATCTAACTATTCCCGATGTCAATGGCTATCAAGTATTGAAATGTGATTTTCACATGCATACGGTATTTACCGATGGTCATGTATGGCCAAATGTGAGAATTCAAGAAGCCTGGCGTGAAGGGTTGGATGCTATTTCATATACCGAGCATATGGAATATAACCCCCACAGTGCGGATGTAAAGGTAGACCACAATCGTTCGCATGACTTAGCTGTTGAACTGGCTAAGGAGAATAATATTGTTTTGGTCAAAGGAACGGAAGTGACAAGACAAACGCCTCCAGGACATTTTAACGCTTTGTTTATTCAAGATGCAAACGAATTAGTATCAGATAACAATTCCAATTTAGATCAGGAAGCAATCTACAAGGCTTACGCCCAAAAAGCATTTATTTTCTGGAATCACCCTGGATGGAAAGCTACAGCAATTCCTGGATCCTATGAATGGATTGATTTTGTAGAAAAGATGTATCAGGAGAAAAAGCTGCATGGAATTGAGGTGGTGAATGGCTTAGGTTTTCATAAGAAAGCATTGGATTGGGCTTTGGACCGTAATTTAACCATTATTGGAAATACGGATATCCATAACCTGATTGCTCATGATTATAACATCGAGAAACAGGGGGTGCATAGAACGATGACACTGGTCATGGCGAAAGATCGTACAGCTGCCGGAATCCGCGAAGCATTGGAAGCTGGTAGGACGGTAGTCTGGTCAAGTAATTACCTGTTTGGAAAGGAAGAAAATGTTAGAGATCTAGTAAAAGCATCGATTTCAGTTTCTCCAGCCTACCATGAGAAAACCAATGTAAAAACCAAGGTAAGAACCAAATATTACGAAGTTAAGAACAATAGTGATCTATATTTTGAGTTGGAATTAAAAGGAGGGACTGGCACCAAGAGATTGGTTTTATATCCAGAATCCACTCAAATCTTGACTGCCGAAGCAGGGCAATCGAATTTAACCTATGAAATAATATCAACATTTATTCGGAGCGATAAGCATTTACAATTTGACATCAATTTAAAGTAAAAAGCGAATTCTAATTTTATGAAATCTTACATACCAATATTTCTATTGGCGGGGACTGTTTTGTCCTTACCAATCCAAAGCTCGGCTTCAAAATTGAGGAATGAGTTAATGAATTCAGTTGATTTTCAGCAAACTATTTCGGGGAGGGTAGTTGATGGGAGTGGAAATCCAATTGAAAGCGCGACGGTTGCTATTCAAGGCAGCAATCGTGCTACAGCGACGGATAAGAATGGTCAATTTACCTTGGAAAGTAGTAAATCCAATGTGACTTTGGTTGTCTCATTTGTCGGGTTTACCACCAAAACCCAACAGGTTTCTGGTGATTTGAACAATGTGGTTATACAGCTGGACAACAAGAACGATCTTGAAGAGATCGTAGTTGTCGGGTACGGAACCCAAAAGAAGATCAATTTGACCGGGGCCGTTTCACAGGTAACCTCAGAGGTCCTTGAAAACCGTCCTGCGGCAAGTTTAAGTAGGATGTTGCAAGGAGCACTTCCCAACTTAAACCTAAAGATGGTGGATGGAAGTCCGACGCGCGGAGCAACTTTCAATGTGCGTGGATCAACCTCGATTGGTGCTGGGGGAAGTGCATTGGTGTTGATTGATGGAGTAGAAGGAGACCCCAATATGATCAACCCGAATGATATCGAAAGTGTAACGGTATTGAAAGATGCCTCATCGGCAGCAATTTACGGATCTAGAGCCGCATTTGGGGTGGTATTGATTACCACGAAAAACCCGAAAGCCGGAAAAGCAACCGTAACCTTAAACTCTAACTTCTCCATGAATAACCGGGTGGTAGAACCAAAATTGGTGACCAATGGTTATGAATGGGCAAAGAATTTTAATGAAGCCTTCAATGCCTGGTATGATTATAAATCAACTCCAATTTCCGTAAATAACATATATCCATTTTCATTGGAATATTTGGAAGCTTTGAAAAAGCATTCCGAGAATCCAGGAGGCGAGGAAGTTGTTTTCAATAAGGCGACCAATCGTTATGAGTATTTTGGAAATACCGATTGGTACAATATGGTGTACAGGGAAAATATGCCGAGTACCGAACAGGCGCTGAGCGTATCCGGAGGGGGAGAGAAAGCTTCTTATTTTCTTTCAGGCCGATACTTTCATCAAGGAGGTTTGTTCAATTTTAATCCAGATAAGTTCAACAAGTACAATATTCGTGGAAAAGGAGATATCAAAGTTACCGATTGGTTGACTTTCCAGAACAATACAGAAATCAGCAGTTATGATTATCACTATCCTATGTTTGCTGATGGCGATGGCAATATCTGGAGGCAGTTTGAGCACCAAGGATATCCCATGGCGGTAATTTATAATCCAGATGGCACCTTTACGCATTCTGCTGCTTATACCGGAATAGCATCCTTTATTGAAGGGAACAATGCTTCAGACCTGAATAATACTGTATTGAGAAATACTGCAGGAGTGATAATCAAACCAGTTAACGGATTGACTCTTAAGGGCGATTTCACCTATTCCAGAACGTGGGAAGATGAGCAAAGAACCAATAATTATATCAACTATAGTAATTCACCGGGGGTAATAGATCGTTTTGGACGTAGCTTATTGAGACAATTGAGCGAGCGTAAAAAATATCTAGGTGGAAACTTAACGGCAAATTATACCAAGAAATTTGCAGATAAGCATGATATCAATGCCTTATTAGGTTACAACGTAGAAACTCAAACTTTAAAAAGCTTGAATTCACAACGTGATGGTATAATTTTATCGAACAAACCGGATTTCAATTTAATGGATGGCTTGAATTTTAATATTACAGGAGGTGGAAATGAATGGGCATATTTGGGTGTATTCTACCGTTTCAATTATGCCTACGATAGCAAATACCTGATTGAGTTGAACGGTCGTTATGATGGATCCTCGAAGTTCCCTGAAGACCAACGATTTGGTTTCTTCCCTTCGGTATCAGCGGGATGGGTTGTTTCCAATGAATCGTTTTTCCAAGATGCAAAACCATTGGTTAGTAATTTGAAGTTCAGAGCTTCCTATGGTTCATTAGGAAATGGAAACGTAGCACCATACCGTTATCTTGAACAGATGTCGGTGGCCAAAACCGGAGTAATCCTAGGGGGTGTTCAACCAAGTTATACTTCCATTCCAGGAGTTATTCCATCTGGATTAACCTGGGAGAGATCCACAACGTTTAATGTGGGTGCAGATTTAGGGTTCTTCGATAATGCCTTGAACTTTACTTTCGATTGGTATAACCGGATGACCTACGATATGTTTACCGTGGGTGAGCCATTGCCAAATGTTTTTGGTGCCGCTGTTCCTTATGGAAACTTTGCGGACTTATCGACAAAAGGATGGGAATTGACGGTGAATTACAATAATCAATTTGAATTGGCCGGAAAACCATTTAACTGGGGAATCAATGGATCTTTATGGGATAGCAGATCCCATATTACTCGCTTCAACAATCCAAAAAAATTATTGAACAACTACTATGTAGGTCAGGAGATTGGTGAGATTTGGGGTTATGAAACCTTAGGTTTCTTTACATCTGAGGAAGATGTTGCCAACCATGCGGATCAAAGTTTTATCCGTAACTCGAACAACAATGTTTGGTTACCTGGAGATTTGAAATTTGCAGATTTACCAAATCCGAACGGAGATGTGGATGGTGTCATAAACTCAGGCGATAATACAGTAGATAATCCAGGAGACCGTCGAATTATTGGTAATAATTCTCCGCGCTACCAATTTGGATTTACCTTATCAGGAAAATGGAATGGGATTGGATTATCGGCATTTTTCCAAGGGATTGCAAAGCGTGATTATTATTTCTCACCAGAAGCAGGATTGTTCTGGGGTCCTTACAATAGACCCTATGGATACCAGCCAACCAAAATGATGGAGGATATGTGGTCAGAAGAAAATCCAGATGCTTATTTCCCTAGATATAGAGGTTATACCGCTTTGGGTACTGACCGTTCATTGGGTGCACCTCAAACTCGTTATTTACAAGATGCTTCTTATTTACGATTAAAATCATTGACCATTGATTATAATGTGCCACAAAAATGGTTACAGAAAACTAAGTTAGCCAATGTACAAGTCTTTGCAAGTGCGCAAAACTTATTCACTTTCTCAGGATTGTTTAAACATACCGAGAATTTTGACCCAGAAGTTATAGAGAAGCCAATTGGTGAATTAACCAATGGTTCAGGGGAGGGATACGCCTATCCACAATTAAAAACAACAACTTTTGGTCTTAACTTAACATTCTAATTCTACCATCATGAACTCAAAAATTAAATATAGTATATTAGGATTGGCTGCGCTGGCATTTACTTCATGTAGCAAGGATTTCTTGGACCGTGAGCCATTTGATAAATTAGTTCCAAACACTTATTTCACAACAGAGGCTGATTTACAGCTTTATGCAAATTCCTTCTATCAACAATTTATCCCATCTGGTTTATCCATTGTACAGGCGGATGAAATGGGTGAATATACCTCCAAGAATAATTCTCCGAAATTTATCTCGGGAAATTTCTCAGCTGTTGATCAAGGGGCATGGAGTTGGACGAAACTTCGGAATATCAATTATTTCTTAAGTAAATACGATAACCCATCCATTCCAGAAGAAGCAAGGAAGCATTATTCAGGGGTTGCCCGGTTGTTCAGAGCCATGTTTTATTTTGATATGGTCAAAGACTATGGGGATGTGCCTTGGTATTCAAAGCCATTGGCAACAGAAGATAAAGAGTTATTATATAAGGGTCGCGATCCCAGACATGCGGTAATGGATTCTGTTCTTGCGGATTTGAATTATGCGGTAGCCAATATTCGTGATAAGAAAGACAATACCTCTTCCATGATGACAAAATGGGTAGCCTTGGGGATGAAATCCAGAATTTGTCTATTCGAAGGGACCTATCGCAAATATCATCCAGAGATCAAGTTGACCAATACGGCAGAAAAATGGTTGACAGAGTCCTTGAATGCTTCCAAGGAGCTTGTGGATTCAAAGCAATATACCTTATACAGTACCGGCAATCCAAGCAAGGATTACCGAACCCTATTTACGAGTGAGAATCCCGTTTCAGGAGAGGTCATGTGGTCCAATGTTTATAACAATGCTTTAAAGAGATGGCATGAAATTACCTGGAAATTTAATTCAGCGACATTTGGTGCGAGATGGGGATTGAACAAACAATTTGTCAACACCTATTTGAATGTGGATGGAAGCCGTTTTACAGATCAAGTAGGATATGACGAGCTATTATTCGTAGATGAGATGATGAATCGCGATCCACGATTATCACAGACGGTTCGCGGATTGGGTTATAAACGTTCAGATGGATCTGCAGCACCGGCGAATTTTGGGTATACCTTTACGGGTTACCATATTATGAAATTCAGTTTGGATGACAAGCGATTAGATGGTGTAACGGAGGGGTACAATTCCATTACGATGATGCGATATGCGGAGATCTTACTGAATTATGCGGAAGCATCAGCAGAATTGGGTAAATTATCGGGTGATGCTGCCCTGTGGAATGAGACCATTGGAGCGTTGCGGGTGCGTGCGGGAATCAGTTCAAAACCACCTGCTGATGTTGATCGTTATTTGCAACAGGTTTATTTTCCGGAAATTTCTGATAAATACTTGTTGGAGGTCCGTAGAGAAAGAGGGATTGAATTGGTTTATGAGGGTTTACGTTATGATGACCTGATGCGTTGGAAAAAAGGAACCTTATTAGAAATGCCATGGAAAGGTATTTATGTGCCGGGAATGGATCAAGAAATGGATCTAGATGGCAATGGAACGCCTGATGTATCCTTTGTGACCAAAACACCATCAAGTCCAAAACAAGGAGTGTCCTATTTTGTTGTTGATGGAAAAGCGGCGAAATTGACTGAAGGAACCAAAGGGCATATTATCTGGCGAGCAGACGAGAATCGGAGGTTTGATGATAAAAAATATTTGAAGCCAATATCAAATGCGGATTTAGTTGTAAATCCGGATCTTGGCCAAAATCCCGGATGGTAATCCACCTAACTGTACAATTGAAATTAAATCGTCCTTAGATTTTCTAAGGACGATTTAATTTAATAAGGCCATGGTAATCCATAGAAGTGCATTTTTGATATCGTTAATATACATTAGGATAAAGTGAGTTTTAACTTTCACGCATTACAACTTGAAATCTTTGTCAAACATAAGACCTTTTATGTGATTTAATGGTAGCATTGGTAATAATTGGGATGAAACTTGCTTTGGACAAAGCCCTAAAAAAACTATTATGAGATAAGGGAAAGGATCAGTGTTTCCCTAATTGTCCAAGTTTTGTTAAAGGATTTCAATCTACTATTTTCCTTGTAATATTTGATGAATAAATTTTATAAATTCATTCTACAGTAATTTCTCAAAAAAAAGCCTTTATGATGAGTTGTTGATGAATCTCATACAAATATGCATTAACTTTCTACTAAAGGGATTCCATGGCACTATGGGAAAGTTTCCTTAACAAAATCAAAAATTCAAGAATCATGTGGTGAAGATAAATTAATTTAGTCCTTAAACCCTTCCAATCAGGTGTTTTTTCGGAAAAAAAAGCCCCAATCGAATGCTGAAATACAATTGAGGCTCTAAACGATAATCATCATGCTAAAAGATGATTATCCAATATACAAAAAAATCCCCAAAACCTTGACGATCTGGGGAGCCTAATTAAACAAAAACATAATTTTCATATGTTTATATCTCTCTGTCAGTAACAAATGTCTTTAATAATGGTTTTAAAAAAGACCAGGAATTATAATTATATAGATTATGAATTAAAAAATCAAATATACCTTAAGACCTTTATCCGTCAATTATTTGGTTTTCCATTAATTTTAATAAAAGGGCTCCTTAGTACAGATTAAAAATTTCCTAGAATTCCAATTGGGAGGACTGCAGCTTGATAAGGTTTTTTGAAATTAGACAGAACCTATTCATCCTACCATTTGTCCAGTAAAAAAAGCAAATTTTATGGAAAAGCTCTTGAAATTGGACATTGAAAAATTCGTGCTGACACACGCTGAATGGATAAGAGATCATAAGTCATTGGAATTGGCCATTAAATATGTTGAAGAAGTCCTAAAGGATAACGATAGCCAATTAAAGAATGTAATAAAGAAACTATAGATAACTTCCGTGACGTTCAAAAATATAATCTTATAACTCAATTTTGGTTTCAGCCAAGTTTTTTTCTGTTATTTATTAATTCCTGGGGAAAATAGAAAACAGAGGTGTATCTAAATTGCCCAGTTAACAGCTAATGTTGGAGTTGGGAACAGTTGGTATCAAATGTTTATTTTTCTAAGGCTTTAAACTAATGAATGTTGCTATTGCCATTATCAAACGCGAAATTGAAAAAATGAATGAAAGGATTAAAATGGAAACAAAAATACAAGCGGGCAAAAGGCCAGAAATTGATAGTGAATAGGAGAACTTCGAAAGCGTTTCCCAAATTTAATAAACTGAACCAAGTCATAAAATATCTTAAAAATTTTAGAGTACGTGAACAACCATCACGCCAATTTCATCCTAAGATTAAGGTATTCGATTAGGGCTCGGATTTCTATTTGGAATGAAGATAAAAAAATATAGAACTATTATAAATAAGGGTTGTTCTTATTTAAAACAATCTAAAAATTTTCATTATGGCAACAACAAAATCAGCAAGTACAGAAACTAAAATTAAAGCAAAAAGTAATGCTGCTAAAGATTTAAAGGATCTATTTGAAGACGGTCTAAAAGATATTTACTGGGCCGAAAAGGAATTGGTAAAGGCGTTACCTAAAATGGAGAAAAATGCAACCTCGCAAAAACTAAAAACTGCCATTTCTTCACATTTGGAAGAAACCAAGGAACATGTTAGTAGGCTTGAAGAAGTATTTAAGTCAATCGGGGTTAAAGCTAAAGCAGAGAAATGTGATGCGATGGCAGGATTGTTAGAAGAAGGAAAAGGCATAATGGAAGAAACTGAGCCTGGTGCTGTCCGTGATGCAGGAATAATTGCCGCTTCGCAGAAGGTTGAGCATTACGAAATCGCTACTTACGGAACATTGGCAGCTTTCGCAAAGGTCCTTCAGCATAAGGATGCGTTAAAACTGCTTTTGGCAACCCTAAAGGAGGAAAAATCCTGTGATGAAAAATTAACCTCTATTGCCGATACCAACTTAAATTCCAAAGCCGAATAAAGAATATAGTATTAGAGTGCTTAACAAAATGCCAATCAAGAAAGATTGGCATTTTTTATTTATCATCCCTGCTTAAAAAATTAGATTCACTAAGAAGTGATTGCTTTTTCCTATTCTTTATATAAACTTTAGTTAATTTCAATAACTGATAAACCTTCTTTCAAATTATCTAATGGTAAAAACATCTCCAGAACCTAAAATTCTCCAAATATGAATTATCACAGGAATATTTGGCTAAAACCATCATTAACCCTACATCCTTTAAGATTCTTTAAAATTGCATTTCAAATTTTTCCATAGATATTATGGAGAATGATAAGGACAACTGTGACTAAAACAAAGACTTCTTGCTAGAAAAGCAAATTGGAGCAATTACTATAGAATTAAATCTAAGGATTTAAATAAAAACCCAATGGATTCACCCTATCCATTGGGAATTATTGAATAAACTCTCTATGATTGACTAGTAAAGTTAATGAAAAGATTCTTCACAAAAAAACCCAATAGCTACTATCCATTAGGCCCGTTAGTTAGAGTTCAAACGCTTTAGGGTCAAATATAGGAACGAGTGAGAAAAGATTGAAATTTCCCAAATGTTTTTTGCATTGATCCGGAAATTCCAGAAATAACATAACCGAATAATCTACTCTACGGGCAATGGAGTAAGTTGGCGAGAAAATGAACTATCGGATTTGTTTCTCTAACCTATGCTATATATGGTTATGATCGAAAAGATTCAAACCGTGGGCTTTTTTTGGTAATCTTTCCTTCTTACCCAGTTTCGATTTGGTTTTTAATATTCTTTCTCTGATCGAGAAATTCAACCCTAAGAATTGTGAAGATATCCGAAGGCGGTTCATTCCCTTGTTCGGGTAAAGATTAAAAGGGGAGGTCCATGCTGATGGTACCATATCAGTGAGGAGTTGGGAGTGTTGATAAAATCCCAATAAACTGATATTTATATAAATAATTTAATTCTGAGCAGAACTGGTCAATATGAACAGATATCTATATTGCAAACGGAATCTTTAGTTCCCTGAATTTTGTTCAGTGGGTTATCCTCGTGGATGGAGAAGATGAAGTCATTTGAAAACCCTGGATGTAAGAAATGTTCGATTGATTGAATTAAGACGTATCTACATTGTGAGGTCAATTGGCAAAAAAAACGCCTCGAGTGGCTGGAAGAGCTTGTTTTTTTATATATTTAGGAACTCCAAAATACTATAGTGGCAACCTCACGGCCAATAAATTTGTTAAGCGTATCCGGAGTAAGTCTACTCCGGATTTTTTTTATCATATCTATAATAGCAGCACTTGTTCTATCTTTATGGAATAATGGAAATCCAATATAAAATAATAGAATTCCTCATGCAAAGTATGAATCAGGGGGAAATCTCAACTGAACTCAAAGGTCAGGGCATCAGACCGAATAGCTTGAGTTTCATTGAAAAGTCCATCAATTCCATGAAGGCGAAGCATAATGCCAGAAGGATGTTCCAATTGGGGGTGATCTTATCCAGGTAAGAACGGTCAAGGAAAAAGCTTGTCCAAACTAGAAAGGTATCCAGCGGAAGTTATGAGGAAGTTTAAGCAATTCAGTTGGGATTGAATTTTAAACGCTTATTTTGAAGCCTCAACTAATTAGGGCAGTAAGTATCATTTTTAACTCCTCCAATTAACTTAAATTGGGTATAAATAACTATGTAATCCCAGTATTTTGCCAAAAAAATTGCTTATTAGTTTATTATTTCATACATTTGTTGCTCATTAATTATTTAACTGCAGAATTCTAAGCCAATATTCTGCAAATTAATCCCCAAAGTTTGATTGAAATAAGTGTTGTTGGTGGTGGAAGTTGGGCTACTGCTTTAGTAAAAATATTAACCGAAAACAAGATCCCAACATATTGGCACCTGCGAAGGAAAGAACAGGTAAACCATGTCAAGGAAAATGGAAACAATCCTAGTTACCTTCCGCAAGTTCAACTCAATCCTATATTTGTTTTTCCCAGTGGAAACCTGCGGCATGTGGTTGCTCAATCAAGGATTATCAATTTTGCCGTTCCAAGTGCCACCCTTAAGCAGGTCTGTTATGACCTAGATTGTTCACTTTTTGAAAACAAGATTGTACTAGCCGCAATGAAAGGTACTGTTGGAGCTAATTGTGAAGTCCCCAGCAGTTTTCTGAGCCAAACTTTGAAATTACCAGAGTCCCATATCGTGACCATTGCGGGACCTTGCCATTCAGAAGAAATTGCAGAAAACAAACAAACTTACCTGACCTTATCCTGCTCAAACCCAGATACGGCTGATAAGTTAGCTGTTTTGTTTAAAAGACCTTATGTTAAAGTGCGCAGCAACATTGATCCAATTGGAGTTGGTTATGGTTCTATCTATAAAAACGTATTAGGTATAGCTAGCGGTATGGCCAAAGGTTTAGGTTATGGCGATAATTTCCTGGCTGTTCTCGTTAGCAATGCTCTTTTCGAAATGCAATGTATCCTAGGGACTGAAAGGGATGCGCAAAGAGAGATCTTGAATTCTTCCTATGCTGGAGATTTGCTGGTGACGGCATACTCGAACAACAGCCGAAATCGTCGTTTTGGAGAATTTGTTGCCCAAGGGCATTCGGCAGAAGGAGCAATGGATAAATTAGGGATGGTAGCTGAGGGCTACTGGGCAACTAAAGGGCTTTTTTGCTATGCGAAAGAACAGGGATTGGGTTTACCCATCCTTGAATCTATTTATGAAATATTATACGGAAACCATTCCGTAAGATCAAAATTTAAGGAATTGGAAGGGAAATTAAAATGATGCTATTAGCGACTGACTTGGATGGAACATTTTTAGGGGGGTCAATGGAAGATCGCCTAAAACTCTATCAGATTATCAAGGGAAATAGGGATATTCAATTGGTCTTCGTTACGGGGCGAGGATTGGAATCTGTTATCCCTTTGTTGAACGATCCAACGATCCCAACACCACATTTTATAATTGCCGATGTGGGGGCTACTATTTGCGAGGGTGCTACACTCACTACGATAGACTCCATTCAACATGAAATCGAAAGTAATTGGCCTTCGGTATATGAACTTCAGGGGGATTTTTCAGAGATTCCCGGTTTGGTATATCAAAGAGTCCCCCAGCAGCGACGCTGCTCATATTATTACGATGCAAGTACGGATTTAGTTAAGGTTCGCGCTATTGCTGAAGGGAGAAATTGTGATGTGGTCACATCCTTGGGAAAATATTTGGATATTCTTCCTAAAGGCGTCAATAAAGGGAGTTCACTGAAAAAATTGGTGGCTCATTTGGGTGTGCCAGAAAACAAGGTTTTGGTTGCGGGTGATACATTGAACGACCTCTCCATGTTCCATACTGGATTTTTAGGTGTTGCTGTTGGGGAGTCTGAAACCGCACTTCTTGATGCTACTGAAGATCTGTTGAATGTATATCAGGCACGTCTTCCGGGAGCTGGGGGGATTCTTGAATGTATGGAAAAAATCGAATCTTTTGCCCCCTTCGTTGATAATTTCATTGAAGAACCCCTGCTTCGGCAATCTTCCAAAGATCGCCAGTTGGTAATGGTTTACCATCGACTGCCTTTCGAAAGGATCATGGTTGAAGGGAGCATGAAAAATGTTCCGCCGCAAAGCCCCAATGGAATAATTCCTTCTTTATTAGGACTCTTTGAAAAGGGAAGACCCGGCATTTGGATTGGTGAGGAAGTGGATCTTGGGGAAGGAAATCAGGATGTAAGGCAAAAGGTTGATATCGATAAATACCCTAACCTTGATGTCTCAGCTATCTCACTTTCCCAGAAAGACATTGATAAATTCTATAGGGTGTTTTCCAAGGAAGCATTTTGGCCAACAATTTTTTCTTTTGTCGATAAGGCTAAATTTAATCACCTGGACTGGGCTCATTATTTAAAAATAAATAAGCTTTTCGCCCAGCGGATAGCGAAAGAAGCCGAACCTGAAGCATTGGTATGGATTCACGAGTATAATCTTTGGATGGTCCCTTCATTCCTAAAAATGATGCGTCCAGATCTTAAAATTGGTTTTTTTCACCACACTGCTTTCCCCGCAGCAGATATTTTCAATACGATTCCATGGCGAAGGGAGATCATTGGGAGCTTGTTAATGTGTGATTTTATCAGTTTCCATATCCCCAGGTATGTGGAGAATTTTATTGATGTCCTGCGCAGTCACACTCCTTTTAAGCGGATGAGATCGGTGAATGTTTCCAAGCAGTTTCTTACCTATAGTATGGCGTTGGGTGTTGAAGAGATGACCAAAATAATCTCTGTTGATGGACGAACTATTCGATTAGGTGCACAACCGGTTGGAGTTAATTATGAGTTGATTGAGAGCTTGATAACTAAGGAAGGGATTGCGCAGCGGATCGAAAAATACAGAGCGGAGGCAGAAAATAAAGATATGAAACGAATTGTGTCAATTGAGCGGATGGATTATGTGAAGGGACCTTTGGAAAAGATATTGGCATTCGGGGAGTTTCTGAAGGAATATCCCGAAATTCGGGGAAAGGTCGAACTGATAAACGTCTGTACCCCACCATCGAAAGGCATGCGCATCTATGACAAGATCAGGGATCAGGTCAATCAGGCTGTGGGAGAAATCAATGGTAGGTACGCTACTCTGGACTGGACTCCAATTCAATATTTCTTCCAAGCGCTTCCATTCGAAGAAGTCCTTGTCCAATATGCTCTGGCAGATGTGGCTTGGATAACACCTTTGCGAGATGGTCTAAACCTTGTTTCCAAGGAATTTGTCGCAACGCAGGGGATCTTGAACCAATCGGGAGTTCTGGTACTTTCTGAATTTGCTGGTGCGTCTGTCGAACTCCCATATTGTGTCCCAACAAATCCCTATGATCGCCGAAGCATGATCGAGTCCTTACACCAAGCCCTTACCATGCCGGAAGAGGAAGCCCTTTTGCGGATCAAGAGGTCCTTACAACAAATTAAACATTATGATGTTCATTACTGGGGAGAGGATTTTGTCAGGGAACTTGAAACGAGCAATTACACTAACCAAGTAAAGGATCAAAACAAAAGAATGTAGATCAATTTGAAAATGTAATAAGGGAAATCGAGCAATTAATGATGGTGCAATTGCGAATGCTCCTATTGTTAACTTTTCATTGGTGTCAGAAGAATAGGTACTGTTTTTTGAAAAATGGTTGATTTGCATGTTTCAAAACCTTGTCAAAATACCAATGGTGTGATCTAGAAAAAAAACAGATAATATTGCCTGAAAAGGCATAAATTTAATTTGATTAAAAAATAGAACCAGTCTATGTCAAAAACGAAAAATTTCAGATCATCCCTCAGCATGGGAGTCACCATTCCAAGCTTGATATTTATTGTAGGGGTATGTTTGGCATCAGCTATTTTCCCTGAGGCAGTGAACAAGATCCTAAATGATATTAAGGCCTTTATTTTTGTAAACCTGAATTGGGTATACGTCTGGTCGGTAACCATTTTTGTACTTTTCCTTTTATTTTTGATGGTCAGTAAATTTGGCGACATCAAACTGGGCAGGAACGACAGCTCTCCGGATTATTCATTTTTTTCATGGATATCTATGCTCTTTGCTGCAGGCATGGGAATAGGCTTGATGTATTTTAGTGTTTCAGAACCCATGCAACATTATACCAATGAGATTTTTGCCAAGAAGAGTTATGTCAATGCGGCTAAAAATGCCCAACTTTATACATTTTTCCATTGGGGTATCCACGCCTGGGCAATATATGGGCTTGTCGGTCTAGCACTGTCCTATTTTGCCTATAGGTATAAACTCCCCCTATCGCTAAGAAGTTGTCTGTATCCATTATTGAAGGATAGGATCCAGGGTAATTGGGGCAATGCAATCGATGTTTTTGCCCTATGCAGTACTTTCTTTGGCATAACGACAACCCTAGGCTTTGGGGTGGTCCAGGTAAATTCAGGATTGGAGATCCTTGGTATCGTTCCTAGTACCGATTTCATCTACCAGGTTTTCATTGTCGTTATCCTGGTATCGATTTCAGTTTTTTCAGCTACTACAGGAGTTGATAAAGGGGTAAGGATCTTGAGTAACATCAATATAGGGGTGGTTATTTTGCTGATGGTTTTCGTGCTCTTTCTTGGTCCGACCGTCTATCTGATAGGGAGCTTCACGGAAGGGATTGGAAATTACATCAATAATTTCTTCAGCCTAACGTTCAATACCCATGTTTATGAAGAAGAATCCTTGCCATGGTTCTACAATTGGACAATCCTGTACTGGGCTTGGTGGATCTCATGGTCCCCTTTTGTCGGCCTATTCATCGCCAAGATATCAAAAGGAAGAACCATTCGCGAATTTATCGCTGCGGTGCTTATCCTTCCTTCTATCTTCAATTTTATGTGGATGTCAGTGTTCGGCAATAGTGCCATATGGCTGGACAGCCATGTTGCGGAAGGTGCATTGAGCGCACTGGCAACTGATCCAGATTCCCTTATGTTCAGGTTTTTGGAATACCTGCCATTAACCAAATTGATCAGCTTTATGGTGATAGGGATCATCATGATTTTTTTTGTAACCTCGGCAGATTCAGGAATGTTCGTGATGAACAGCATCGCAACCAAGAATGCAAAGATTTCCCCTAAATGGCAGATTGCAGGATGGGGCGGGCTGTTGGCCGTTTTGGCACTATTTTTATTGAATGCCGGAGGGTTGGAGGCACTGCAGAGCATGACCCTGATCACAGCACTTCCCTTTTCGTTAATCATACTGATGATGATAGTTTGCCTTGTTAAGGCCCTATCGATCGATAAGAAGTATTACGAACAAGAGTTCTCGGTATCGACTGTTCCGTGGTCGGGGAAATTCTGGAAAGAACGGCTAAAACAAATCGTAAATGCTGACGCCCGGAGCGATGTAGATGAATTTATCAACCAAATAGCTGCTGAAGCTATCCATGAGCTACAGCAAGAATTCATGAAGAATGGTGTCGAAGCTAAGGTTACCCAGGGTTCAGAACCAAAGTTCGTAGAGATCGAGATTCAGTATGACCTTGTCAACAATTTCCTCTACGGCATCAGGCGTGAATCCAGGGAAGTCCCTGAATATTTCCAGAGTGAAGAAAACCTTACGGATAGTGGGGAAGGGGAGGCCTACTTTCCTTTGGCATATTTTGGGGACGCCCGGCAGGGATATGATGTGAGATTTTTCACAAGGGAAGAACTGATCGCTGATATCCTTAAGCATTATGAAAGATTTGTGGCCATAATCTCTGAGGGAAAAAATGAAATGTTCATCAGCAGCAATGCCAATAGAAGGA
Source organism: Sphingobacterium sp. LZ11T8 (assembly GCF_024261425.1). NCBI lineage: Bacteria > Pseudomonadati > Bacteroidota > Sphingobacteriia > Sphingobacteriales > Sphingobacteriaceae > Sphingobacterium > Sphingobacterium sp. LZ11T8. Next base: position 197,794 of record NZ_JANBZY010000006.1, read on the forward strand.
TCAGGTAGGAATTTCCTTTTCTTTGACCGGAAAAGGCAAACTTTTCCCAATTATCCTTGGGAGAGTTGATTATTTGACTTAGATATTTCTGTTTTCAATCGAACAGCTAGTTTTTCAATCTGCAATTTGATCATGTTTTCGGTTGCTTCTCTGACAATGTAGAGTCTTTGAACATAGATCTGCGAGGCATAAATTCCGCAAAGTACATAAACATCAGTTCCTATTGGCCAGCTCTCTTCAGCATGGAGTCTAGTATCTACTTTAGTTAGGCTGATGTCATAATAGTCAAAAATACCATCCAGCATTGACTTTAGGCAAACTAAGATAAATTGATTTCTCATCATAAACTGAATTGGTTCACTGGGCATTTTAAAAAACAAACCCAAAGCTAAAGCACTGGGCCTGATTGAAAAATGATCTTGATCAGGATAATTGATGAAATTTTACATCAAATTTCTATAATTAACAAGGGTGCCAGTAATTATTCTATTAGATGTACAATTATATCCTGTCACTAATACCACAAAATATTTTAATCGAAAAAATACGTTAGGAATGCTCTCAAATAATTTTCCATGATGTAGTTACCCTTTGCGTTTGACGATAGAATCTATTTTACTCTTGAAATTTTCAAGAAATCCAATTCTATGGAAAAAATGTATCCCTCGAGCATCTGTCATTAGTGGCAGGATATCGATTTAAGAAATCTAGGAATATTATTAAATCTTGAACCAAATCAAGTAGTGTTAATGAAGAGAGCCTAACTGATAAGGTTAGGCTCCCAGATTCTAAACTGTTATCTATGCTTCCTTATCCAAATCGTTTAACCATGATCTTACCTCTTCACGGGTCTTGCCCGTTTTTTCCTGCAGCCTTCCATAGAGTTCATCTTCTTTTCCTTCAACATAAAGAAGATCGTCATCCGTTAAATCTGCATACTTCTGTTTAACCTTACCTTTGAGGATGTTCCATTTTCCTTTTAAATCTAAAGAATCCATATATATTTAATTTAGTATAAACTAAATAACACATCCAATTAAATAAGGTTTTCGAAAATATTAAATTAGATAAAAAATAATGTTTATTCCACTTTGGATTACGAATAATAATAATTTTTTCAGTTTACGTTTATTCCATTTTGAAAGATGAGGGCCCTTATCATAATTTTTATAAGCACTGCAAAATCAAGAATATTATTTAAGGACAAAAAACGACGCCTGATTCGGTAACAGTGCCCAATTTTAAGGTGCAAAGCCGTATTTGGATGTGAAAGGCGAAGAGGTTTGATTGGGATGGGATTAATTAAGTTTGGTGAACAAGGATATGCAATATTGTTATTATCAAATTTAAAATCAAAATTTAAAAAAGTATAAAAAAATACTATTGTAAATAAAAATTAGTATAATTGTATAACAAAACAAAAATGAAGTACGATATTTTAAAAAGTGTTATCGATCTAGTTGAAGAATTTGAGATAGAAAATTCGTTAGAAAACATATATCCTGATGATATCGAAGGTTTTAAAAGATGGATAAACGTCAAATATAACAGCCAGGAGATGGAGACCGAGCCTTATTGGGAAGGAAAAGAAAGTGGGCGCAGTGCAGAAAGTGTAATTAGTACCTTAATTGTCCATATGAACAGATATGCTAAAAGTTATTCCAAATCAGCCATATACGGTTCTGATTTCTCTTCGCAGGAAGACTTTATTTACCTGATTAACCTAAAGGCATTTGGTGAAATGACCAAAATGGATTTGATAAAAAAGAACGTTCACGAGAAACCTGCTGGAATGCAAATTATCAATCGTCTGATTTCTCAAGGTTGGGTCAATCAAACTGATTCTGAAATTGACAAAAGAAGTAAAGTTTTAAAAATCAGCTTCAAAGGATTGAATGTTTTAGAAAACCAAATGGACAGAATCAGGAAAGCGACCGAAATAGTTACAGGAGACTTAAACCATCCCGAAAAAATGGAGCTGATCAAATTGCTCAATAAACTCAATAAGTTCCATCAACGGATATATTACAAGAATATTGAAACAGAATATTTATTGAATGAAGCTTTAAAGGATAAAAGGCGATGAAGAAGAAAATAGCCATTATAGGGTCAGGATTCTCGGGACTATCTGCAAGTGCCTACCTGGCAAAGGCAGGTAATGATGTTCACGTGTTTGAAAAACATGATCGGCCGGGAGGTAGAGCGCGGCAGTTTTCAACCAATGATGGATATGTTTTCGATATGGGTCCCAGCTGGTACTGGATGCCGGATATTATGGATAGTTTTTTTGCTGATTTCGGTTGTCAAACTTCTGATTTCTTTGAGTTGATATCGTTAAACCCACAGTTTGAAGTGGTTTTTTCAGAAGGAAAAATTAGTATTCCCGAATGTCTGGAAGAGCTTAAAGTCCTGTTTGAAGGAATCGAAAAAGGAGCTGGAATGCAAGTGGATAAATTCATGCAAGCGGCAAAGTTTAAGTATGAAGTAGGAATGCAGGATTTTATTAATAAACCTTGTCACAATTGGAGTGAATTCCTCTCTCTCAAGATAGTCAAAAGTGCGATTAAATTGGATTTGTTGACGGGTTTCAGGCCTTACGTTGCTAAATATTTTAAAAGTGAAAAGCTAAGGACCTTGATGGAATTTCCCGTAATTTTCCTGGGTGCTTCTCCAAAGGATATCCCTGCATTGTATAGTTTGATGAATTACGGTGGTTATGCTTTGGGGACCTATTATCCGATGGGCGGGTTTTATCAATTGGTTTTGGCGATGAAAAAAGTAGCCGAAAGTCAAGGTGCTAATTTCCATTTCAACAAAACCGTTGAAAGTATAAACACATGTAGCGGAAAGGTTACCTCGTTAACCATAAATGGCAAGATCCATGAATTTGATGCTGTCATTGCTTCTTCGGATTATCATCATACAGAAACCCTATTAAGTAAAGAGAACAGAAATTATTCAGAAGAATTCTGGCAAAACAGAACCTTTGCACCCTCCAGTCTGATTTATTATTTAGGGATCGATCAAAGCATTCCCAACCTCGAACATCATACGCTTTTTTTTGAGAATGATCTTGATGAACATGTCGATTCTATATATGAAGAAAAAAAATGGCCACAGAGGCCTCTCTTTTATTCCTGTTGCCCTTCCAAAACAGACAGTACTTTAGCTCCCCCGGGCAAAGAGAACTTATTCCTTCTAATGCCGTTGGCAATCGGGATTGACGATGCAGAAACTACACGTGAACTATATTTGAACAACATGCTTTCAAGGATAGAAAGGCATACAGGGATACAAGATCTACGGTCAAAGATCGAATACAAAAGAAGCTACTGTGTCAGCGATTTTATTTCGGATTATAATGCCTATGGTGGGAATGCCTATGGATTGGCTAATACGCTAGGTCAGACTGCAGTCCTAAAGCCCAAAATAAGAAACAAAAGATTGAAAAATTTATTCTACACAGGTCAATTGACGGTTCCCGGACCTGGGATCCCTCCATCCATAATTTCAGGTAGAATTGTTGCAAACGAAATAATCAAACTAAAAAAATAAAACCATGAAACAGCTGTTTGACGAACTTTCATACTCGGTTAGCAAGATAACAACCCAGAAATATAGCACTAGTTTTTCCTTGGGAATCCTGTCGCTGAAACCCTCAATTCGATCTGCAATATATGCCATATATGGGTACGTGAGATTAGCCGATGAAATCGTGGATAGTTTTCATGGATATGATAAAGAGAAGCTCTTGAGCCGGTTAAAAACAGAAACCTATGTTGCACTTCACGAGGGGATATCCCTTAATCCAATCCTTCAATCCTTTCAAGAAACGGTAAATCTTTTTAAAATAGACATAATACTAATTGAAAAGTTTTTGCATAGTATGGAAATGGATCTGCGGAAAATAGACTACAATTCAGCGCTATATGAAGAATATATTTTTGGTTCCGCGGAAGTAGTCGGGTTGATGTGCCTGCAAGTTTTTACGGATGGCGACGCCGAAAGGTATAAAGAACTGGAACCTTATGCAATGAAATTAGGCTCCGCTTTTCAAAAAGTTAATTTTTTAAGGGATTTGAGGGATGATTATCAGGTTTTGGGAAGGACCTATTTTCCAGATATCGATATGCGCATATTTGATAATTGCGTGAAATGTCGGATTGAAAAGGAAATAGAAGAAGAGTTTAGAATTGCTTTTGTTGGAATTAAGAAACTGCCCAGCTCCGCTAGGTTCGGTGTATATTTAGCTTATAGGTACTATTTGTCATTGTTCCAAAAAATAAAAAGAAGATCCTCCAAAGAGATATTGAATAATAGGATTCGGGTTCCCAATGCCGAAAAGGCATACGTGGCGTTCAAAAGTTATGTACGATATAAAACGGCTTTTTTATGATGAATATAACTGGTTTGCTCATTAGTTCAGTATTCTTTTTAAGGATTTTTAGTCCAATTGCTGTAGAAGATGTGAGGTCTAATTACAGCAAGTTGGTATCAAACCGGGCATTGTGCGAAAGAATGATTGGAGAATTGATGGAATCTAAAAACAATTCGGCTACTCATCTGGGATATTTAGGTGGATTGCAAACTATTTGGGCCAATCATGTTTTTAGTCCGATTAGCAAACTCAAAACATTCAGAGAAGGAAAGAAAAACATCGAGAAAGCGATCAAAAAAGAACCTGAGAATGTTGAATTGAGGTTTATCAGGCTTTCTGTCCAAAAAAATGCTCCATCCTTTTTAGGGTACAAATCAAACATAAATGAGGATTCCGCTTTTATTAAGGAAAACAGTCTCCAAATTAGGTCGGAGATTCTTCTTAAGATGATAGGGACACTTTTAAAAGATTAATTTATGAGAAATCGGCTATACAGAGAGCAACAATTGAATTGTGACGTCGAAGAAGCCTGGCGTTTTTTCTCTTCTCCCAAGAACCTTTCCAAGATTACGCCTAAAGGTATTGGTTTTACAGTGCTGTCGGAATATGTCGCTGAGGAGATTGCTGAGGGTACGATCATCGATTATATCGTTTCTCCGTTACTTACAATCCCTTTGAAGTGGAGGACAAGAATCACCCATGTTGAACACAATAAATGTTTTATTGATTTACAGGAGAAAGGACCTTATAAGTACTGGAGGCATCTTCATGAATTCTTCCCCAATAAAGATGGGGTCTTGATGAAGGATACGGTAGATTACGAACTGCCTTTCGGCCTGGTAGGACAGATTGCACATTTGCTGTTAGTGAAAAGGAAATTGACGGATATTTTCGATTTCCGGCGCGACACCATAGAAAAACTCTTTAACCCAATTAACAACTGATATGGCTTTTTTAATCGTAATGATCACATTTACATTGATGGAAGGGGCAACCTGGATTATCCACAAATATGTCATGCACGGTTTCCTTTGGTTCCTGCACAGAGACCATCACGACCACAGCAGTGAGGGCGCTTTTGAAAAGAACGACTACTTTTTCGTAATATTTTCCATACCAACGATTGCTTTGATGTATTTCGGGTCGGTAGAAAATTTCAATTACCTGTTCCATATCGGTTTAGGCATTTTGCTGTACGGAATGGCTTATTTTTTTGTGCACGATATTTTTATCCATCAAAGGGTAAAATTTCTGTCCCAGACCCAAAATCCCTATTTTTTGGCACTCCGCAGGGCACACAAGCAACATCACAGGCATATCGGGAAAGAAGACGGTGAATGTTTTGGATTTCTTTTCGTTCCATTCAAATATTTTAAAATGTACTTTAACTCTGGAAAAAAATGATGGCTTATACCTATTCCGCAATATTGTTCTTTACGGTCATCATATGTTTCATTGCCTCATACGATAAACGAATTTATTTTAATCGTCATTTTGGGGAGTTTTTAAAATCTGCAATTATTGTTGCCATTCCTTTCATCGCTTGGGATATATGGTTTACGGCAAAAGGTGTTTGGTGGTTCAATACCGATTATACGCTCGGAATAGTACTGGCTGGGTTACCGATCGAGGAATGGCTTTTTTTTATCTGTATTCCGTTTTCATGTATATTTACCTATTTCTGTTTCGAGAAGTTCTTTAGGTTGGGATGGCTATCTGGGTTTAATAACCTGATTGTTTTTATCAGTGTGGTAATCTGTTCGGTTATGGCATTGTTGCATTATGATAAAATATACACACTTATCACGGCAATCGCTACCCTAACAACCTTAATCTACCTGCATTTTATTGTTCGGGCAGAATGGATTGGAAAAGCATCGCTAGTATTTACGGTTTTGATGTTGGGTTTCCTTCCAGTAAACGGCGTACTGACAGGAACCGGATTGGAATCGCCCATAGTGAACTACAACCCCCGGGACTTTCTTGGGGTACGCATATTAACTATACCAATTGAGGATGCCGTCTATGGATATACGCAATTCCTTTTGGTTCTCTATTTTTTTAAATTATTTAAAAAAAGAAATGATGGTCATAAAAAATAGGATTTTGGTAATCGCATTTTCTGTGGTTCTGTTTACGTTTCTAAATTCGTGTTCATCCATTCCCAAAGGTGCTGAAGCGGTAAAAAACTTTGAAATGGGTCGATACCTGGGAACTTGGTATGAAATTGCCCGGTTTGATTTCAGTTTTGAAAAGGATCTGGACAATGTTTCCGCTCAATACAGCTTGAACGATGATGGCTCTGTTAAGGTATTGAACAGCGGTTACAACTACAAGAAGGGGAAATGGAAAAAAGCCATTGGTTTAGCAAAATTTAGCGATAATATGCATATTGCTGAATTAAAAGTAAGTTTCTTCGGCCCTTTTTATTCGGGATACAACGTCATTGCATTGGACGAAAATTATCGATATGCGCTGGTTGCTGGAAAAAGTCTGAAATATTTATGGATTTTATCAAGGACAAAAGATATACCCGATGGGATTAAAAAAAGCTTTCTAGACAGTGCGCAAAGGATTGGTTATGACACCTCTAAACTGATTTGGGTAAAGCACGATAGGACCGATAACCCATTCCTAAATGAGAAATAAATTTTATAGGGATGGCTATATTTCTGTAGGTCTAAATCTTTTGAACCTTAAGGACTTCATTTTTTAAAAAAAATGTTTCAATTGCAAAAATTATATAAAAATAATAGTTCTTGTACAAAGATCTAAAGTTTAATCATTTTCAAGTAATTAATAGTTACCATGATTTTTAGTTGTTCCTAAATAAGTCTATCAAAAATTTAAACGTCAAATTTGTCCAGTAAATAGCTTCATCGCTATTTGTTATTGGGATATTGGAATCTAATATTGATTTAAATCGGTCCCAATCCTTTGGGGCAATATCTGATGTCTCGTTAAAATAATGATCGGTTGAAACGAAATCAAGTTTGTTAAGGATTTTAGCAATATATGGTCTTCCCAATGATGATCCTTGGAGAACATAATGCCTGTTGTTCAGAATGTAGATTCGTGAGGATTTTCATTTCCTTCAACTCAGGTAAATCTAATTTTAAGGCGACAAAATCATTCTCAATTTGTTTTAAGCCTAAGAAGAAAGGATAGTGCTCCGTAAATTGTTGTACATGTGAATTCGTAAAGTGATGTATCTCTTTGTTAAACACATAGAACTTTTTTTATAGATCCGTGTAATCTTTTTCAGAATTCATATTTCGGATATAATTAATAACCAATGCTTCGGAAATTTGATGGAATTTTTTAGTTTCTTGCTTTAAATAATCGGTGATTTTCATTAAATAAATTTAATAATATATGACTTGTCTTTAATCAAAATAAGGTTGGAATTCAATAGTTATTTGGGAGGGAACATCAGTTTTACACAAGTTCCGGTTCCAATTTTACTTTTAATGGTGATATCAATTCCCAATTTATCAGCTATTCTTTTTACAATGGACATTCCAATTCCTGAGCCTTCATAGCCTGAAGAGTTAGACATGCGCTTAAACATTTCATAAATAGATGTTAGTTCTTCTTCTTCAATACCTATTCCATTGTCTGAAACAGTATAGATTATGCCATTATCGGTAGTAAAAGAATCTACAGTGACCAATGAAGAATCCACTTTCGATGAATATTTTATAGCATTGCCAATAATGTTCAAAAACAATTGATAAAGCAAAGTTTTCTCACCGAGTACAGGGTGTAAGTTATTAACGACCACATGAACATTATTGGACCCGAATCTATTTTTGCTCATATTGATAATTTCATACACAAAGTTTTCAGGTTCTACCACTTCTTTTTCAAAATTAAATGAGCTTGCTTTTGAGAATTGATGGATCTTATCAAGCATATTCATAATGATGTGTACGGAATCCAGAATATTTGAGGTCATTTTCTTTAAGAGCTGAGGATTGACATCCTGCCGATATTGAAGAAATTCAGTTGAAACTTTTATTGCAGAAAGAGGATTCTTTAAATCATGGCTAATGGTATAGGCATAGGTATCCAGTGCATTGTTCATTTCAATCAGCTGGGTATTCAGCGAATCAATTTCAGCGGCTTTATTTAACATCGAGTCTCTTAGGATTTCTCTGATACGTAAGATAAAATGAAGGTGTTTGGAACTCCATTTTCTGGAGGTTCCGTTCACTTGTTCGCGCCAAACATTGAAAGAGGAACGCGGTGAAGGTTTGAGGGTTCCCGTCAGCATATCCTCTTCATAAAATTTTTCAGGTTTTCCTGCCCATTCTCTATTTAACAGGATTTCTTTTCTAAACCAAATGATAAAGAAGTCTTTTTTATGGTCAATATTGGCAAAAGTTAGACCGGCAATTGTTTTTCCAAAGGCTTCATATATTTGATTCTGAGAATCTAGAGCGTGAGTTGTAAAGATGTGATCTTGGGCTAATTCTTTTAGTTGGGGGACTTGAGATCTCAACGTTTCCTTTTCCGGATGTAAACCTTCCAGGAAAACAGAGTCTTCAAATCCAATGGCGATTCCATCCGCTTCCAAGATATGTATAAGGGTTTTTGAGAATTCCCTTAATTCAGGGAAAATATTGGTCTTTAGTAAAACCTTTTCTTTCAGCTGAAGTTCAAGTTCCTGAACTTCTTTCAGATAAATAATTCTTTCTCTATCTTCCGACTGTTGAAATTTATTCGCTGCAAAATTAGTGGCCATTAAAGAGAAATTGCGAATACTAAGATCAATATGTTTGGGTGTTTCATGTTGGCAACATACAAGTCCCCAAAGTTCTCCCTTGATTATTATGGAAAAACTAATGCTGGATCGAAACCCCGCATTTTTTAGATATTGTAAATGCACAGGCGACAATCTCCTGATAGAAATATTTCGAAGGTCGATATCCCTATTATCAAGAGAACTGATCACTGACCCCTCTTCCTCCGTATCGACTATAAATCTGCAGTGTTTTGTTTTATAAAGTTCCCGTGCCTGTCTTGGAATATCAAATTCTGGATAATTCAACCCCAAATAAGAATGTAATTCTGGTCTATTTAAAGTTTCAGCGATGACGATTCCACTACTATCTTCATTGAATTGATAGACCATCACCCTATCTACCATTAGATTTTGTGAAAGTACTTCTGTTAAACCATCCCAGATGTCCTGCCCTTCATTTTGCAAGGCTATCAATTTATTGTTGATAATATTGCTAATGTTATTATTTTGAATGGTTGAGATCTCAAATTCCAAGTTTATAGCATCCAAGGAATTTGAGATGCTTAAATAGAATGGATTACCATCAATCGCTATTAAATTTGTGCATCTTTTGTGATCAGGGCGATTTTCAATTTCTTTAATGGTTTTGAGTATGAAATCCTTCTCTGCAATATTTAAAACAAATGCATCGGATAGGGATTTGCCTATAAGATCCTTTGAAGATATTTTTGGCAGGTACTTTTGGATATTTTCGCTAACTGCTTCAATATTTAAGGATTGATTAACAATTATTACAAATCCTAAATCTTGAATCTTACCTAGAAATTGGATCTTTTCATCCTCACAATTTATCTTTTCCATTTATGTTAATCTATTAGTTTGTAGAAATTCTTAAAAAGCAAATTAAGAAAATCAGTTCCTAACAAAGTAAGCAGAAAAATTTTAAAAATATGTTAAAACATATTGACAAATAATATAATATCAATCCCTGATCTTTCCTTTAACGTTTATGATATACGAAACGTGGTTTTATGGAGTGTATATATTTCTCAAATTAAAAAATATTATTGGTTTTAAGACGGGCAATTAATTTAATTTTTGCCCTAATAATTCTTATTGCCTTCGTTTGTGGGATTTCAGGAAAAAATAGTTGTTTCCATATTTTGTTATCAAATCTTATGTTAGGAATGGAACTAAAATTGAAAATATCATTTTCTAGCATTAATAAAACCGGTTTAGAAACTGCATTATTTATTTAAAATGGATATGTTGTGGGTACCATTTCAAAAATTTGTTATTCTCGTTAATCGGAAGGGAGAAGATGAAGATTAGTGAAATTTACTGGATGCGGTGCTAATAGGGAATAAAAGATTAATATTGAAAGCCAGAAAAATTGTCTTTCCTGGCTTTTTGGTTATTTAGAGTTTTAATTCTCCTTCTTCACCAATACCTTCCTTACTTCCTGTAATCGCATTTTTCAACATACCAAATAAAGTTGCGATTTTATTGGAGCCAGAATCCCAATAGTGCGCTTCATCGGGTGTAACCTTAATTAATCTAATATTTGGATCTTCCTTTCCTTTTTCAAACCAGCCTTGCATCATCTTATTCCAATATCTGTCAATTCTTGCTTGATCTCTACTTAGTGTTGCAGTGCCATTAATACTTAAAAAGCTATAATTTTTAGGATCGGCATAAAACACTGAAATTTTATCATTCTTTTCTAAATTTTTATGCGTTTCACTTTCTGCAGAACAGATATACCATATATTTCCATCTTCATCCACTTCTTGTCTGCTCATAGGGACACCATGAGGATAGGGTGAATTTGGAGTAAATGTACAAATTGTACCGATGTCAATTTGATCAACAATTGATTTTAATTTTTTATGAGCTTCTTGATCTCTAATAATTTTCTCTGCCATAGTATGTTCTTTTGGGTTCAACACTTAATAGTTCACAATTGTTTAGATAAAAATTACCAGAACTTTTATTCAATTTTTTGTTAATGATTTTAAGCATTCTTCATGCTATTTAAAATAACAGGCTGCCTTTGACCTTGGAAGAGTAGTTACAGAAATTGATTTCTCTGATGATCCGCTCTTGCAAGGAAGGAATTTTTCATATATAGATCCTCAGAACTATAGACTGGGTGGTCCAAATTTCCATGAATTGCCCATCAATAGGCCGATAAATGGCACACACAACAATCAAAAGGATGTGTTTGCAAGAATGGATATCTTAAAGGGTAATACAAATTATTTTCCAAATAGCCAAGGAAATGGATGTCCATACCAAGCTATGCTTAAAGGGGAAAAAGCTTACCAAACAGGAAAACGACAGGTTGATGGTAAAGAAAGTAAGAGCAAAGTCGAGTTCATTTGCAGAACACTTTACTCAAGCTAGATTATTTTTTAATTATTTAAGTCCTGAGGAGCAAAACCATGTTATCAATGCTTTTAGTTTTGAGCTCTCGACAGTAAATAATGAAGATATCAGAAAGCGTGAATTGGCCAATTTAAATCATGTTCATCCAACATTGGCAAAAGCTATTGGGAAAAACTTAGGATTGACACCATAGAATCCCTTGATCCGCTTACTTTACAATTTGCAAGGCAAAATCACCCAAATTATCCATTAAAGCTTAATAAACCTGAGATTGAAAAGTCTGAATTCTTAAGTATGAAGATTAAAGGTGAAGAGGGTAATATCCGTAGCCGGAAAATTGTATTTTAGTTGATGATAGTGTAAGTAAAGTATCGGTAGATTAAATGAAAAAATGACTTGAGAAAGATGGAGCTATTGCTGTGCTGATTTCTTCGCATGTTGGAAATTTGAAATATAAGGAAGGGGGGGGAAGAACCCATACAGCATAGTTATTTAACCGATGTATCAGTTTGTTTTGATGGTTTTTATACACCTAATGGCGACTCTGTATCCAAGTTCGCTCAAAATCCAGATTATCTTCAATTTATTAATAAAGGTTACCGTCACAGTAAAGTAATTGCATTTGCCAAAGGAACAGAGCAATTAGCAGCAAAATCTTTGATAGAAAAAGATCAAGGTGTAATATTTGAGTCAGATCCAAATTGGACAGATGCATTTGTTAATGCACTCAAAAAACATAGGGTATGGGAAAGAGAAAACCCTAGAAAAGTCCCTTCATAATAGATTACAATTATCTTTCCGCCATCTTAAAATCCGTTGAACTCTCAAAGCTTCTCCAGATTTGTGTCTGTTACTCAATATAATTACTTTAAAAGAAATTTCGAAAACCAATTCTGATTTTAAGGTTTGCAAAGATTCAATTTGTTTTTTTCTGGGCAATTGTTCTAACATCTCACTGATTTCCGTAATAGTAACATTACTGGTATCGGAATAAACTATTTTCAATAGTTGCCAATTCTTTATCAACTAAAACAACAAAACAATAGAAGGTAAATTGACCATTGCATCTCCCGGAACTAGATAGGTCATAAATCTAAATATGGATGATTTGTTACTTTTTTTCTACAGTTAACTAAGTTCTGATTTTAAATTATCCCTGTTGAAAGTAAAATTATTTTCTTGTAAATAATAATGTATAGTTTGTTCATTTGCTACCCAGAGAACATGAATATCTTGAAATTGAACAAAAATTTAAATTACCTTTAATTAACGCTAATAAAATTAGTAATTTTGTTTCAACTTACTAATATATATAGCGAATGTTTGGGTTTGATGATAAATTGGAAATATTAGCTGATGCGGCAAAATATGATGTTAGTTGCAGTTCCAGTGGAGGAAAGCGAAAAAATAATGGTGGGATCGGAGATGCCTCTACCAGTGGAATTTGCCATACCTATACTGAAGATGGAAGATGCGTTTCATTACTTAAGATTTTAATGACCAATTATTGTATTTATGATTGTTCATTTTGCGTTAGCCGTAGGAGCAATGATGTTCAAAGGGCAGCATTTTCGGTAAAAGAGGTTGTGGATCTTACCATGAACTTCTATAGGAGAAACTATATTGAGGGATTGTTTTTAAGTTCAGGAATTTTTAAATCTGCAGACTATACAATGGAACGAATGATGTTGGTGGTGAGGAAACTTCGAAGCGAAGAAAGGTTCAACGGCTATATCCATTTGAAAGCAATTCCCGGAGCAAGTGAGGCTCTATTAAAAGAAGCAGGGTTATATGTGGATCGTATGAGCGTAAACCTAGAGATACCCACGGAAAAAGGCCTGAAATTGGTCGCTCCTGAGAAAGACCATCAAACTGTAATCGAGCCATTATCCATCGTTCAGAATGAAATCGAAACCATTGAGCGAGATAAAAGGAAGTTCAAAAAGGTTCCTCATTTCGTTCCAGCAGGACAAAGTACACAAATGGTAATTGGCGCCACTCCAGAAAATGACCTTCAGGTCATGGAAACCGCCAGCAGGTTCTATAAAGAATTCAATCTCAAACGGGTTTATTACTCAGGATATATCCCAATAAATTCTAATGATAGCCTATTGCCTAAAATTGGCACAGCTCCGCCATTGGTGCGGGAAAATAGACTTTACCAAGCTGATTGGTTATTGAGGTTTTATGGATTTTCTCTTCATGAAATCTTAAACAATAGCCATCAACATCTGGAATTGGAAATTGACCCCAAACTTTCATGGGCATTGAGGAATCCACAATTCTTCCCAATTGATGTCAATACTGCGGAATATAAATGGATAATTAGAATTCCTGGGATTGGAAGGCAATCAGCCCATAAAATCGTTCAGGCCAGGAAATATGGAAAACTTCGGGAATATCAATTAAAGAAAATGGGAATAGCCTTTAACAGGGCCAAATATTTTATGGTTTGCCAAGATATGATTGTCAATACGGGATTTATTTATCCAGATGCTATTAAGAAGGCTTTATTGGATCACCATCCGGAGCCTAGGGTCTCGAATTCCGAATCACAGTTAAGCCTGTTCTGATGGATTACGTTTTTGATGGTAGTTTCAACGGTTACCTATGCTGTGTATTCGAGGCATTTGAGAGAAAAGAGTTTTATGTTACTCCTAAAGTGCTGGACATGATAGAACCAAATATTTTCAATCAACAGAGACAAGTTATGACCGTCCCTGAAAAATCTTCCCGTATTTTGAAAGGAATCGAAAAGATAATAGGAAAGAAGGACCTGAATATTTTCTATCATAATTTTCTTGCAGATCAAAAAGGAGCATGGGAAATAGGTTTTAGGACTATCATTCGTTTATTTAAGTATGGTAAAATTGACATTCGGGACTACGGAAACCCTGAAATTTTGCAGATACACAAAACCATTAAGCAAGTAAGTCGAGAAAGGCATAGGATGAAGGCATTTGTGAGATTCGTCAAATCTTCAGATGGTCTCTACACAGCGCTCATTGAGCCAGATTTCAATGTTTTACCTTTGGTAATCCCATTTTTTAAGAATCGGTTTTCTGATCAGGATTGGTTGATTTATGATATCCGAAGAAATTACGGATATCATTATGATGGACGGGAGATTCACGAAGTCCTTACCTCTGAAAACCAGGAAATCGAAAATCCATATGCCTTAGAATTGGATCTTGACTCAAGAGAAACGGAATTTCAACATTTATGGAAAACCTACTTTAAGAGTACGAATATTGAAGAAAGGAAAAACATCAAATTACACCTGAGACATGTACCCAAAAGATATTGGAAATATTTAGTGGAAAAGCAATAATTGCGCAATTCCATGCCTAGGTATTTCAACTTCTTTTCAGGTTACTTATCGAAAATTTGCCACCAAAAGCTTGTAATGAACAAAACCTAGATTTGTGGCTTGTATTGGTTCATTTTTCAAATATGTAAAGGTTAAAATATTTTTTGAAAACAAGCCTGGGCGTATATCAAGAAGTACCGTGAATTGGAGTTTTTTATGTCGACATCTTCCACTTGTTATAGGATTTCTTGTAGGGCAATTATGCCCTCTTCCAGCTCTTTTTCAGAAAGTGAACCATAGCCTAACCTGATACCATATATGGTCTCATTGAAGCTATAGGTATCGGGACTGATGATCTTGATTCCCTTGCTATTAAGTTTTTTGGGAATTTGGGACCAATCCATGGACTTATTGGGTACAATCCAGAAAGCCAAACCACCTTCGGGAACTGAATAAGTTGCTCTGTCCTCCATGTATTTTTTGAGCAAACCGGCCATAAAATCCCTTTTGGCTTTGTAGTGGTGAGACGCCTTTTTGATATGGCGTTTTATGGTGCCATCCTTGATAAGTTGCAGAACTGCCTGTTCCATAATACTGTCTCCTTGAACATCAATAATCTTTCGCAAACTACTTACCCTCTCCATCAGGGCTTCGTCATGGGTTACTAAATAACCTATGCGAAGGGCAGGCGCAACCACCTTGCTCATGCTGCCTATATATACATAATTTTTCAGTTCGCCGAAACTTGACAAAGGCAATACAGGGCGGTAACCAAAATGGAACTCGTTATCATAATCATCCTCGATAATCGTAAAACCGTATTCGTTGGAAAGCTGTATCAATTCCAACCTTCTCTTCAGACTCAATGTCACAGTGGTGGGATATTGATGGTGTGGGGTAACGTAAATTGCCCTTACCTTTTTACCCGATTTCAGATAGGCAATAACCTCCTCGATCAGCAAGCCGTCCTTGTCTACGCCTACCGGCAACAATGTTGCCCCTGCATTCTCAAAGGCGGACCAAGCAGGCTTATATCCTGGGTTTTCAACGATTACATAATCATTTTCTGTAAACAGATATTGAGCTGTCAGATACATCGCCATTTGACTGCCTCGGGTGATACAGATATTATGATGATTGACCTGCATGCCTCTCTGGTGATTGAGCATTTGCACTATGGATTTTCGAAATTCCAGATCACCTAATTCGTTGCCATATCCCATCATTTGCCAACGTGCTTTTTGGTTGAAGATCTGGCGGTAAGCCCTTGCCAATTCTGTGATGGGAGCAATTTTACTGTCTGGGCTTCCATCATCAAACTGCAAATGATAATGTTTGTTTATGGCATTTTTTGCATTAAGAGTGCCACGTTTGGTTTTTTTGCCTCCCATAAAATCGGGCAAGGTATCGGACACAAAGGTACCCTGTCTCTCTTTGGGAGTTAACCAGCCTTCCATGATCAGTACGTCCAATGCTTCTACAACGGTATTCCTATTGACCTTCAAGAGCTGTGCAAGTTTTCTGCTTCCGGGCAGCGCCTCGCTTGGCATTAACCTGCCGGATTGGATATCATTTATAATGGCATCGGCTATCTGCAGATAGATGGCTTTATCTGATTTTCCATCTAATAGTATTTCAAATTTCCAACCTCTCAGCATCTGGACTATCTAATTATATAAAAACTGTATCATTTTAATGGTCCAAATGTACGATACTTTTGTATAGCAATATTGCAATAAACAATAAATAATTTAATTATGTCAAAATTAGAAACTGCCACAGAAGTAAAAAAATCGATCCACGCAGAACAGAAACAGTTCAGCTCAAAGGATTTCCATCAGACCTTTGCAAGACCATCCTTTGTTAGAACCTCACACCTCATCCACAAAAATGTTGAAAATGCAGGTATCCACAATCAGTTTTCGGAAGAAAGAAAGCACCCAGTTTTCTTTGTGGACCTGCCAAGCAAAAACGTAAGCATGACCATAGGTGGCCTGTTGCCAGGACAAAAAACTCACAAACACCGCCATACATACGAAACCATTTTGTATGTGCTTGAGGGAAAAGGATCAACGCTTGTAGAAGATGAAATCGTAGAATGGCAAGCCGGGGATGCAGTTTACATTCCATCTTGGGCTTGGCACCAGCACCACAACCTAAGCGAAGTCGAGGCTGCAAAATACATCGCCTGTGAGAATGCCCCGCAACTTCAAAACCTAGGTGTGGCATTACGTGAAGAAGAGGGAAGAGATTTTTAACCTTAAATCGAGATAAGAAATGAATGAAGTACCATTTAAAGGTGTGATTGCATATCCGGTTACACCATTCGACAACAACGAGAATATTGATATCCCACTATTCAGAAAACAAGTGGAACGCTTGATTAGGGTAGGTTCTCACGGCATTGCGCCATTGGGAAGTACGGGTGTCATGCCTTACCTCAGCGATGATGAAAAAGAGTCTTTGACCGAAACCTGCTTACGACAGGTAGCCGGCAGAGTACCAACATTGGTCGGTGTTTCAAACCTTACCACGGAGAAAACTGTTTACCATGCGCAATTTGCCGAAAAAGCCGGTGCCACGGCCGTAATGGTTATCCCTATGAGTTATTGGAAATTGAGCGATGATGAAATTGCAAAACACTATGACACTGTTGCGTCTAAGATTTCCATTCCGATTATGGCCTATAATAACCCTGCCACCAGTGGCGTGGATATGTCCCCAGCACTTTTGAAGCGTTTGTTAGAAATCCCAAATGTTACGATGATTAAGGAAAGTTCGGGTGATATTCTACGTATGCATTCTTTAAGAAAAGAATTAGGCGATGGAGTGGCTTTTTTCAACGGTTCCAATCCCTTGGCATTATCCGCTTTTGCAGCAGGTGCAAGAGGATGGTGTACGGCTGCGCCGAATCTGATACCAGAACTCAATCTAGCTCTTTATGATGCCATACAGGAAAATGATCTTGAAAAAGGACAGCAGGTATTCTACAAACAGGTTGACCTGTTGAAATTCATTGTTGCCAAAGGTTTGCCCCGTTCCATCCAGGCAGGTCTAGATCTATTGGGAGTTGGCGGAGGGGGATTCAAAAGCCCATTGCAACCCCTTGATACAGATGAAGTAGCAGAACTCGACAGGATACTTTCAAAAATAGACAATGAAGTATACCAATATTAAATGTCATATAATCAAAGTAAAATGGAAAAAGCAATTTTTTATCACGCAGGTTGCCCTGTATGCATAAGCGCGGAACAGGACATTTTGACCCTCATACCCGAAGGTCAGATTATGGTAATCCATTTGGGTATGGAAAGATCTAAAGTAGACGAAGCGGCGGCATCAGGTGTAAAATCTGTTCCAGCCTTAGTTCTCCCCAATGGGAATGTATTACATATTAACTTTGGGGCTTTCATAGAAGAGCTAAGGTAATAACTATCTATAGCCCGAAGATGTGAATTTTTCGGGCCTATAGATCATTGTCCACAGCTAAATGATATACCATATGAATCCACATTCAAAAAACAATCATCCAGATGCTAAGGCATCGGACAAGGTTAAAGTAACCGTGACCATCAATGGCACCACATACCAAATCCCATGGAATAAGCAGATGCCTTTGCTGTCTGCCATGCTGCATGCTGGGATTGACGCACCGTATTCTTGTGGCAGTGGAAGATGTGGCAGCTGTACTTGTAAATTGGAGAAAGGGGAGGTACGTTTAAGGAGAAATTCTGTCCTGTCTGAAACCCACATACAGCAAGGCCTGATCTTGGCCTGTGTAGCAATGCCCATAAGTACGAGGATAAAGATAAATTATGACGAGTTCTAATCGTACTAAAACAACTGTACGGTTACCACTTTTTGGCCTGGACTACCTAATTATCCATAAACTGTACCGCCATGATAAAACGGATATCGGATACTTTTGAGCAAATATTTAATCTTAACAAAATGGAGATCAACATCAGGAAAGTAGGTCTGGAAGATTTGGACGCTACAGCAGAGTTATTCAATCGCTATCGGGTCTTCTACCGACAGCAAGACGATTATGAAAAGTGCAAAAAGTTCATTCAAGACCGGATGGAAAACGATCAATCCCACATTTTTGTGGTTTATGCCGATGGCACTGCAGTTGGGTTTGTCCAGTTGTACAAACTTTACCATTACATCAAATTGGCCAAGCAATGGCTATTGAGCGATTTGTTTGTTCATCCCGACTACAGAGGCAAGGGCTTTTCGGTAGCGCTGATAGATAAAGCTAAGCAATGGTGCGATGAAACCGGTGCTTGCGGATTGATGCTTGAAACCGAAAAGACAAATGATATAGGCAACAGATTATATCCACGTTGCGGATTTGAATATGATGCCAACCACAACTATTACTATTGGTGGAAATAAGAAAAGGGGCAAACTTGAGCGGTTTGCCCTATACAAAAAATGCTATTGCGGTTCGTGCAGCAAAATTCCAAAAAATACAAAAATTGAAATGGAAACAACGGATCAACATCAGAGAACTAGAACCTCAAGCAACCAGATCTTATTTGAAATGGAAAAATACCTTTCAAATTTCGATCTGAATATAACAAGCAAAGGGGTTGAAAAAATTCGTGCATCCCAAATAAATAAATGTCCCTAGTGCATTAAAGTCCATACCCAAGAGGCACGAATAACAAGGGAAACGGAACAGCCAATCTATGCACTGTCAGCATGGCAAGTGAGTTAACTTTTTACCGTAGCAGAGAAAGCCGTATTGGTGATGGTGGAAGAAGTTAACCATATCGCTGTCCATGGTTGGAGAGATAAAACCTTTCATAATTTGAATGGGTTTGATTCAGAAATCAGGTAGTACACCTCATCATCGCGATCAATCAGATCAACTTTTTAAACAGGATTGAAATACGTACCCGAAGGTTTACGTTCAACAGTATGCCCCATTCTGTAAAATGATTTAGAGGGAAAGAGAATGCTTGCCTTTTTTACATTATACCTTTTATTTATGATGATATTATCCACATTCAATGTAGTAACATAAACTTAGCAATTATTGAGTTACAAACAGAAGATTTAGTCATGATACAAGGGGGGTGATTAAAAATAGAAAAAATAAATCCGAAACCTAGGAGTTCTCGTATATAACCTAACGATACATTATAAACAAAAAACAAATAGGTTATGAAAGAAACAACCACTAAACAAGAGGGCTTTATTGAAGAGAATGATCGACAAATAAGCGAGCGATTAGGCAGAAGGAATTTTCTGAAGATTGCCGGAGCCGGTGCTGTTGGGATAGCAGCATTTGGATTGGTCGGGTGCCAGAAAGACGACCACGGACCGGATATGAGCGGTAATGGATTGTATTTCGGTAGCGGCGATATTGCTATATTGAACTATGCATATGCCCTGGAGCAATTAGAGGCAGCATTTTATATAGAGGTCATGAATAAACCCTATAGCGGAATCAGCGATTGGGAGACGATGTTATTTAGTGACATCCGTGACCATGAAATTGCCCATCGGGAGTTTTTCAAAACCGCATTAGGAAAGAGCGCTATTGCGAATTTGGAATTCAATTTTTCGGGCATCAATTTCTCCAATCGTGCAAACGTGTTGGCTACGGCCAAGGCTTTTGAAGATTTGGGCGTGTCGGCATATAACGGAGCAGGATGGTTAATCAAGAATGAAGCCTATCTGGTTTTGGCAGGCAAAATTGTCTCGGTGGAAGCTAGGCATGCAGCTTTAGTTCGCGATTTAATTGACAACGGTACTTTTGCCAACAGCGAGGTAATTGATAATCAGGGTTTGGACCTTGCCTATAGTCCGACGAAAGTATTGGAAATCGCAGCCCCATTTATTAAATCTAAGATAGATGTAAGAGATTTACCAACCTATTAATCCACTTTAAAATTTATTAAAATGAATTTATTTAACATCTTTGACCAGATTATGCAAGTCGATCCAGAGTTCGACGAGCGAGTGAGCCCTCGTCGCCGGGCGATCCGAAATATGATGTCCTTTGGCAAAAAGGTGAGCATTGCCGCGATGCCCTTTGTACTTAGCGATCTTTTTAAACGTGGCTATGGCCAGGCACCTACCGATGTGAACGGTGTTCTGAACTATGCGCTAACGCTTGAATACCTTGAAGCGGAGTATTATACAAAAGGTGCAGCAGCATCAAATTTAGTGCCCTCAGGCAAACCCGCGGGGGCTATTGCAACCATTCGCAACCATGAAGTTGCCCATGTGGCATTTTTAAAACAGGTACTTGGAGAGAAAGCGGTTTCCAAACCAATATTCGATTTTACAGCTGGAGGTGCTTTTCCCAATGTTTTCAGTAATTATGACACCTTTCTTGCGCTTGCCCAAGCCTTTGAGGACACCGGTGTACGTGCATACAAAGGACAGGCCGGCCTATTAAAGGGTAATCAAGTTGTGTTAACGGCAGCATTGCAGATCCATTCGGCAGAGGCTAGGCATGCCTCCCATATCCGACAGATGCGCAAGGCCAGAGGAGGAGCTGCAGCCGATCAGAAACCGTGGATAACAGGAGCAAACGATTCAGGCATAGGCGCTGCCGTAGATCCAGTTTATGCGGGGGAAGATAACAAAGTTCAGGCTGATGTGGATATAACAATGTTGCCAGGAATAGGTGGTAAAATTTCCACTGCCGCTGCGACACAATCGTTTGACGAACCGTTGTCTGCTTCAGCTGTTCTAGATATCGCGAAACTTTTCATAAAATAGTAGGGTTGATTTGATGTAACGGTAAGCCCGTATCGGAAGGTGCGGGCTTTAATTGGTAACATAATAGATTGTGTTATTCTTTGGGATTAAATACGTAATAACATGTACTAAAACATTCAATATGCTAATTTTCTATCATTTTAGCTACCATGGAAAAGTTGATGGGGATCTGCATAATATTTTTGCACTTTAATTTGTTAGTTGCAATAGCATAAAGAAAATATAACTCACCGCTTATTCCTATGATAATAAACTTTTTGGATTATCAATAGTTTGTGGTAAACTTAAACTTTATAATTTCCTCTCAAATAGAATTGGTTTTCTTTTTATCTACCATTAGTAAGTAGATGTCCTTCAGTTCTGTTGAGTTTTTCGAGAATATTCCATAAACATCAATATCTTCTAGGGCCAAATAAATCCTGATAAATTAAAAAAGCTTATGAATTTTTCTATAGACCTAAACGTTTTACAATTTTCTAAATTAACCATAATGTTTAAATTAATTTTCTCTGTGAACTGGTTATCATTTACCCGGTAATTTTTGCTGACTAAATATTTCCCATCACATACATTTCTGTAAGGGTCGGTACTAAACTGCCTCCTTCATTTTCCAATGTTATTGCAAAAGCCTCTGCCTTGTCAATATGGTGCATTTTCACCATGGAATGATCATTGGAAAGAGGGAGTAGTCCTGCATCAACTGGCTGACCATCAACAATAGCCCAAAGTTGGTACTGTTTTCCTGAAGGTACCAGGGGTAGGTTTGATACAGATAAAAAAACATCGGAAGTTTTAGTGTCCCAAAAGAGAACCGCTTTGGCCTCAGGATACTTTTCAATACCATGCAAGGTGATGGTCTCAACCGAAGGACGTTGTATTATTTGCCAACGTTCGTTTACATCTTTCAACTTGTCTAGGGATTCTTGATTTGAAGAAATTGCTTGTTGCATTTTTTCTAGATCTCTTTCCCTATAGTTCAAGAGTAGAATGTTCGAGGCTAAACTTAGGATTAATAGGACTGAAGCTGCTATGGTCAATGGCATCCATCTTTTTGTTCCCAAATTCGGAAGAGTATTTCTCTTTTCCATTTCTTTGCCTTCAATCTGAGTATTGCCGTTGACGGTAGCAGAGAGAGTGGCTTGCTCCTCCACTGTTAATGTGGACAATCGATCCCATATCGATGGTTTAATATCTTCATGGGGAGCAATGGCTTCATTGCTAGCCAGATCTTCCAGGAGTAATTGCACATCAAGAATCGCCTGTTGGACTTCTGGTGAATTTTTACGTATGCATTCCAGGATGCCCACTTCCTCCTCGGTGGCGAGCCCCAAAACGTATGATTCAATAATCCCAGACGATATGTATTCCTTAATGTTCAAATCTATTATTGTTCTTTCAAAATCTCACGTAACTGAATTAAAGCCGACCTTACCCTTGTTTTCACCGTACCTAGCGGGATATGAAGTTGGTCGGCGATTTCTTGCTGCGAATAACCGTGATAATATGCCATTTCAATGAGCTTTCTCCACTCAGGTTTTAATTTATCCAGCACGGTACCAAAACCAATATAATCAGACTTATCAGCTTGGTCAGTACTCGCAAAAATATGACTTTCTTTATTATTTACGATATCTGGAAATGATTGGTTTTTTTGTTCGTTCTGAACACCCTTTGATCTAAGGTAGTCCAGGGAAGCATTGCGTGCAATGTTTATCATCCAGGTGTACAGCCTGCCTTTGTCCTGATTAAATAAGTCGACGTGCTTCCATATTTTGACAAACACATCCTGTATTACCTCCTCTGCATATTCTTTATGTATTACAATGCGGATTATGATACCGTATAATGCGCCTGCATAATTATCGTATAGATAATTAAACGCACGCCGATCTCTTTTCTTCAATAAATCGATTAGTGTATCTTCAGATAAGTGCTGTATTGGACTCAAGTGGTATATTCTATACGCGAAATCGAATATACAAAAATATAATTGAATGTGATCCTTTTTCCAATAGAGTTTAATAATGGATTGTTCAATGGGCACAGGATTTGAGCCCCGGAGAAAAAAAAACACTACCCCGGCAGCAGTGAATAGATTGTGTTTAATTTAAAATGAACCTCAATAAAATTATTGCATAAAACAAGCTTTACTTCAGGAATGTCGAATATGGTTGCTCATTATCCACCAATGAAGTGGATTTGTAACTTGAGTTAACTAATTTCTACAATATATTTTTCCATAACTAAACCTTTGAAAAATCCCATAAATCCACAGGCAGAAAAGGAAGATTAAAGAGCCTAAAAGCACAACAATTGGTTCATTTTTCACGCTATACGTAAATATCCATTCATGCGAATGGATGTTTACCTTATATTAATATTTTGATTTATTAATTTTCTAAAAACAATTTCTCAACATAGTGGGTTAGGTTTATGACATTTTTATATTAATATAGATTCTTGTTGTTTTGTCAGATTCAATAATATATGATGGAAACTCCATTGCCTATAAAGGATTTAATATTATTCAGGTTATATACTGGTAAACCAATCTTTGAATTGGAAATTTTTGAAAATTTTACAGAGGATCTAACATTTCTTCTGGAGGAGAAAATGATCGTTCCATTAAATAAATATATACAATTTGATTATCCTTATGACTTTGAGCTTACCGAAAGGGGTTTAAAGCATCTTTTTAGGTAATCTATGTTTGAAACAGCATAAAGTCTATTTTCCTGTTTTCCAATGTGGACTGTCAACTGGTTTGGATTCTGGTGAGCCTTTTTGACGAAGAAAAATTGTTAATATAACTATTGAAGCAACCGATAGAAATTCGCTTTGCCAATTCTGAAAAGTTTCGAACCAAAAAGTGGGTTCAGTCAAATAATCACTTATCGATATGGAGGGCTTACCTTCAAGTGCATTCTCCTCCATTTTCCCCTTATAACTGCCGAATAAATGTAATCCCCAAGATGCTATAAAAAGAATCAAAAACGCAATAGAAAGTGAGTGTTTGTATATTAAGAGTCTCCATCCGCCACTTTTCACTGGCGCTGGAGCGCCTGGTCTGTAAATGGGTTCCCGATCTACCTCTTCTTTTTTGTCTATTTCCTTTGATTCAGCTGATCCAACTTGGCGAAGGAAAATAGTAAGTATAACATAAAGCGCCATCTGAAGGAATTCGCTTTGAAAATTTTCAAATGTCGCTGATATAAAATGGCCAGAAAATAAATAATCACCAAATAAAAGTTCCTTCCCATGTTTTTGATATTCACTAACACTTTCCTTCCAACCAAAGTAAATCTGACCAATCAGGGCCAACAAGAACAAAGAAATAAAAACGATTAATAATGAATTCCTGTAAAAAAAACTTCTATTTGCTTTCATTTACATTATTAGATATATATAAGGAACATTTAGATCAATAATTGGTTTAGGCAACTTTTATTTTTTGATAAGCTGGCTGGTTAATGGTATAAAAAAATCCCCTCGGATAGGGAGGGGATTAAAACTCAACAAATATATTCAACATTAGATTTTATTAAGATAAAGCTTGAATTTCCCTTTTACTACATCAAATCCCTCGTCTTCCGCAAACGATGGAATCGTGAATTCAAAAGTGCCTTCAATATCCTCAGCTCCATTTTCTTTCTTTGTTATTTTGGTAAAATAGACCTTACCATCACCAAAAATGTATTGAGAATAATCTAAGTATGGATTATATCTAATAAATGAAAGGTTCTCCCTTTCATTAATTGATATATAATCGTCCATTTTATTAATTATCTGTTTCCCTGGGAGTGATCTGATAACATACTCATGGTTCAGAAGGATCTCCTTACCGACAGGAATCTTTACAAAGATAGTATGTATGGGAGATTCTTTTGAACCTTTCTTTTTCAAGGAAGCATGTAATGTAATATACCTAACTCCATTTGCATATTGGGGCAGGTTATGATAATTATAATCAAATTTTGGCCCACTGCGATAGTTCAAGTCAAATGCCCTTCCTTGTTGAATAAAGGTTTCTCCATTATAAGCTATTTCGACATACCTATCATCTGGCAGGGGATTTCCTTCTTTGTCGCAGCTA
The DNA here is from genome assembly GCF_024261425.1 of Sphingobacterium sp. LZ11T8. Classification (NCBI taxonomy): domain Bacteria; kingdom Pseudomonadati; phylum Bacteroidota; class Sphingobacteriia; order Sphingobacteriales; family Sphingobacteriaceae; genus Sphingobacterium; species Sphingobacterium sp. LZ11T8. Next base: position 223,451 of record NZ_JANBZY010000006.1, read on the forward strand.
TTGAAAAAAATGGTTGATAGTAATAATAGAAAAAGTGTAAAGGTGGTGAATGCTTTATTTTTCATTTTAGATCTGGTTTCTGGATGAAACGAAACCTTTATCTTGAATGCTACATAGTAAAACTGTTTTTTTTTTAAATTACAATAAAAAAAAACTCTATTCCCATTAAAGAAAGGTGAGAAACAAAAAAAATTCGGCGTAGAGGGTTATATTGTAGAGGGTTATATTTCTGTATTGTCTTTGATTCAATGATTTTTTGTCATCCACTTTATCAACATAGACCGGAAGGCTAATTTTCTTAATTGATATTAGGAATCAATTTTATCTAAAGATTCAAACTGTAGGAAATAAAAACAGGCCCACCATGTCGAAGAAACGAAGGCTCCGGATAAAGGTGCGTTATTCGTCAACAAAATAGGTTGGCCTTTGGGATAGTCCTGATCGCTTGGTGGTCCCTTGGTATCGGAATGAAGGGGTCAAGGTCAGGGGGAAATGGTCTAAAGTGACGTTATCCACACACATGTTCATCAGAAGTCTCCAATCAGGTGGGCGCGACCGTCAAGGGAAGATTGGCAGAAAAGAGCTCTATGCGCCACGATTATGAGGATGAGATCTACACCGACCGAATATCGCAGATCTTACAACAGCTTGGACAGGTTGGATTAAATCTGGAAGAAATTGACCTATCAGTGGGAATACGGATTCTTGAACAATAATATCATACTTACAACACAAGGCTGATCAAAGGCATAAACGATGCATTTGTTTCCTAGGGATGGTTCAACGATTTTGTGCATTGGCACAGGTAGCTGACAGCTACGGCAGGCATCCAGATATTAGAGCATCTCTAGCCGCTAATTTTCGGTACTGTAGGAGGCAGCAAGGCTCGGTCTGCCGGATTATGGGTAGCTCTGGAATATGATTGGATCAGGAAGATTACCAGAACGGTGAGGGAGGGTGTCATAGATGGCAAATTATATCTAATGGCTTATTATGGCGATGTTTTCATAAATATTAGATTAGCTGGTGTTGGCAAAAATTCCTTTACTGCACGATCAAGCAACCATTGCCCTTAATATTGACCTGAGAGGTATTCCAGTGTATAAATTGCTCTGAATGAGGCCGATTTGATCCATCTAAGTAACAGTCAATTTATTGTTGACATGTCTTTCTTGGTAGGGTAAAATGGCTACAATCCCGTTGTCCTTTCTCTAGCCACATCTCCGGTTATAAAAATTTCAGCACGCCTGGCAAAGTCTCAAATGTTTTCCGGGTGGTCCCTTCAAACTTACCAACTAAAGCTTTCCTGTTCACCTGGTATTTTTCCGACAAATGACCGTGTATAAAGCGACCCATATTTTAAGGACGTCATTTGACTTCATCGGATTGATCGGGAAAAGAATTGGTTTGGTCATTAAATGGGGAGCAACTATTTTGATAAGGGTATAAAAAAGCCCCTCAACTATGAGTGGTTGAGGGGTGCACTTATTAACCGAGAAACGACATGCGTGGTGCCGTTAAAGCAATAAAGGTAATAAATTAAAATTACCAAGCACCTATTTTGGAAGGGGCTGATATAAAAATATGATGGTGCGGGAACATGAAACAAAAAGCCCAGCATCATAAGTCACTGGGCATATCGCTAATTGTTTAGATTCTTAAAAATCCGCCCCAAAATAATAAAATATTATAAAAAGTCCAACATATAGACTGCTGGGCTCGGAATACGAAATCCTTCTAATTGGGATAGATTGGTGTAATGAAGTTACAAATTAAAAACAAAAGTCCAGTAACAGGAATTACTGGGCTACCTAAATTAAACCTTATGAAGGGTTTGCATGCCTGAAGATTAAAGATAGGGATTAAATATAAGAAACCCAACGGCATCCTGCCGCTGGGTTAAAAATCACGCCCCGGGAAGTACCCTGAATGGGCAAAAATAACAAAAATAAATATGGTTCAGAGTATAGATAAAGACAAAAAACCCAATGGATTTCCCCTATCCATTGGGCATGTCTTATCAATAAACTATCTATGATTGATTTAAAGTTAAGCAAAAGATCTTAAAAATAATAAACCCAATAACGAATTCGTCATTGGGTATACTATCTATGAAAACATCCTACTTTGGGGAAGTAGAATATAAGTTCTTAAATATAGAGAATAAAAAATAAAAAGCCCAATAGCTACTATCTATTGGGCCAAATAGTTATAATTTATAAAGCTGAGGAAATAAATATAAAATTAATTAGTGGAAAAATGAAATCAGGTGAAAAGGAAATAAAATGGAAGGAGAGAATTAATGATCTGCTACGAATAATGGGAGCCAATCCAGATCTGATAGAAACATAAGAGTTCTATTTTCCAACTGCATTGAAAGACTTCAAAGTTCGCGGTTTCTGTGGATTGGCAAAGATTATTCACTAACCTTCCTCTTAGCAGTGAGGAAGCGTGTTAAATGCGGAACGAACGTACTACGGGACAGGTTCAATAAAACAGCTAATTACACAAGAATGGTGAATTAACGTTGCGAAATGACAATTGCCCAAATGGAGAAGGTCCGATTATGAATGGCAATAATTTAGGGTAAAATGTTTTACAAGTTTAACTACTAAAAATATATAGCAATTATAAACCATGATAGGAACAGCATGGATAAATAGAAGGGATAAAATCACTAGAAAAGTTTTTCTCACGAGGAACCAGTAATTTTAACCAGCTTTTTTTTAAGAAAATACCAATTGTAAAAAAAAGCAGCGAATGTTAGAAAACTACTGCAGCATTGAACGAGAATTACCACCCTAACCCTAATACATGAAATTCCAATACACACAAAATATCCCCGGACAAATGACCGGTCCGGGGAAAGATACTATCCCAATTAAAAACCGATTATTGGGATTATTTAGCTATTTATGCATTTTACTTAACAACCAATATAAGAAAAGGTTTTTAAATAGTTTACTTTTATGGTGGTTCTCTGGACTTAGGTGGAGGCCATGTAAATCTCAGGCATATAAAATACCTAAGATTGGGTATATCCCGATTTAGGAACTTTTTCTAAATTCGTCCCAAAACCAATTTTATGAAATTAATTAGAATCACCTGCATGGTTGTTTTTACAGTATTGATAGCCATGTTTTTCTCCTGTGAACCAGAGGACAATGAATCCGATATCGAGCCAGCTGCAAGAGCAAATGGAAGATATATCCATACCCAAACGGGACTTATTATAGATATGCATTATGATATTGGTTTAAAATGGGGCTATGTGGAAATAGACGAGGTCGGCACTGCATTTCCTCCTGGCGCAAAGGGATTTCATGTTGTAGCAGACGTCAAATATATGGGGGAGAATCTATGGCAAGGTGAAAACTTCATGTATGTTCCGGGAAGGAATCCCGAATGGAGTTCCAATGGATTTGTTAGAATTTGGAGAGAAAAAGGAAATGGTTTGAGGATCGGTACTCAATTTTATGATAAATTGGAATAAAAATTAGAAAGACGTGGTAAGCTATATCCTACAATAAAAAGTAGATTTTTTATTTTAATTAGTTGCAATAATATGAATGATTTTGAAAAATCGTAGTTATAGCATGCTTCAAAGGGCATAGAATACTCCCAGTGGAGTGTTCTCTAATTAAGACGGCTAAGTTCAATGTGTGCGGTATATGTTAAGGGATGCGGTACGGCTCTGTGCTAAATGGTTGGATATAGGCAATAAATGAAGCCAGTAAATACTTGCTTAGCTGAAAGGATACCAAGGGAACTCAAAACAAAAACCTAATATTAGATTAGGATACAAGAAATCTTTTATTAGATGCCTTAATTGAAAAGTCAATAAGAGACCAAATATGTAATTTTTCATTTTCTCTAATTCTGGGATCTCCAAATCTCTGCTGGATATTCTTTAGGGCTTAACACAAATTCCTGTTTGATTTTCTTTCGTTATTTCCTGTACGACAGGGCTTAATCTGTACTTAATCCAAATTAACTTGTTTTTTGCAAAAATATATTCTCCCCCACATTTAAGATCATCTAGATCAACATTGTATTTTAAATCTCCTTTATATTCCTGGATCAGTAAAGAAGGTTCATTTTCTTAACCTCCTCTACTATCATTCCCTATGAAGTTTTGCATAATTGAGAAAATAAGGAAAGGGAAAAGAGAAGTATCACAATATTGAAATCGATTTTCATTACTTCGAAAATTTGGTTTTACAAATCATTAAATAAAAAAGCCTAAGGATATGATTGACTTTTTGGTACCTTAACATTCTTAATCGACTCAATAATTGGTTCGATATATATAAGATCCTGATCATTACGGGTGTCCAATTTAAATGCAACCTTCTCCGGTATATAAGTTAATCTGTTCTCATCAATATCCAAAATAACTGCAAGCCTCATTCTAGTTTCACTTACACTAAATGTTTCACCATTGATGACAAATGTTTCCATTTCGTTAAATGTTTCATCTTTCTTACATGAACTTAAGCCTAGCAAAAGCAACATGAGTAAATACATGAGTTTTTTCATAAATTAAAACCAGTTAAGACCTTAAAATTAGAAATAAATACAACAGATTTAATTTAAACCTATTTTTTTTTTTTTTTTTCAAATGATACCAATATCGTAGGTGGTTGTCGTGTAATTTTTTAATGTAATTTTGTCCATTCACCTTGAAATGTTTGAATATTAGTCATGCAATTGCCCCAAAGCTTTCACAATTTCTTTAGATAGGCATTCTGGTGAATTTTAATATACCCAAAAGGGTTGCCAAGATCTAAACCGGAACCATGAACTAGGCATGATTTCGATATGCCATAATCCAAAACCTTCAAAAATCAGGTTTAAGTATTATGGAAGTAACAATTCTGATCAGGTTTTTCCCATCCTTTATTTTAAGTTTCTTTAAACCAAAAACATGGAAAACGTTTTCAGCGATTTTCAGCTCTTTGTCTCGCTTAATAATTATACTTCCATAAAAATATTCTATTTCTAAATAGATTCCTTAAATTTAAGTTCTCTACCTAAAGAATTGATTATGAATCCCTCAGAAATCATATCCAAATTGAAAGAACTTCAAGCAAGGGGAGAACACATGGTCTCCATATCGGAATTGTTGGACTTTATTCAGCGGCGAAATGAAGAGCTGCTGTATGGAGTAGACCTTTTTAATGAACAGTTTTCCTTAGACCCACAATTAGTAACCCTTTTAAATGACCATGGAATAAATACGGTAGGTGATTTATGCAGTAAATCCATAACCGATCTATTGAGAATAAAATCTTTTGGTAAAAGGAGGGGCTACCAAATCTATGATTTTCTGAGGCAGTTTAATCTAAAATTGGCTCCCTGAAAAAATCTTCATTATGGAAAAGAAATTAACATCATTATGTTCAAAAAAAGATCACGATTCAGGCGAGGATAAACAATTGAGAAGCTCATCTCAAATCCCGGTTTCCTATATCGCATTAAAATGGACTTTCTTCGGTCAATATTGACACATCTTTACATCCAATTATTTCTTAACCAATAAATAGGCCAGGGAAGGGCTATCGGAAATGCGCCTCATTTCATGGAATGCCAAATCTTCGATATCCTTCTTTATCTGATTGAAGTTTGTGATTACCTGCTCAGTGGTTAGCTGGCGAACGATTGGTATCTTTTTATAATCTTTAATCTCCTTTTCCAATAAATGATGATCATTGATTATGGAACAATGAAATGCTTTGAGCATTATCTTGCTTTTTGGATTGTCGGCAACCATGCCCACAAACTCACCGGAACTCAGCGAAGAGATTTTAGATGCCGGAATAGCATATTCGAGCTGCTTGGAACGACTGATCGAAGTGTCGGCACTGTTCAGCGAATAGCTTTCCCTGTCCTGCAATATCTTTCCGAAACGCTCGGAAAGCTGTTTTGCCGTATCTCCATTTACCTGCCCGGACAACACGTTTCCAGATATGTTCATGATCACGTCGGACTGCTCACGGCCATAATCCTTGCGCAGTTGACTTAGATCCTGAATGGCGATGCTGGTGGAGACTAAATTGTCGCGGGCCGTTGCGATCAGACTATCGATATTATTGAGGTATATTGTTGGAAACTCATCAAAGATCAAGCTTGACTTGATCTTTCCTTTCTGATTGACCAATTTGACCAATCGGTTGATGTACAGGGAAAGCACGGCTCCATAGATCTGAATTTTCTGGGGATTGTTACCCATGGTCACTAATTTAGGCTCCTGCGGGTTATTGATGTCCAAAGTAAAGTCATTTCCCGAAAGGATGTAATATAATTGGGGGGAGGAGAGCCTTGCCAAAGCAATCTTGGCCGATGCAATCTGTCCTTCGAGTTGTTCCATGGCATCATTAAGGTAAGCGTTGATGAAGGGATTGACGAGTACCTCGATTTCCCTATCGGCGCGCAGAAGTGAAAATAAGGAGTCGTAATCTAACTGCAACAGTTCAATGGCATGGGGAAGCGTACAAAATTCCCCCTGTCGATACCGCCGTAAATACCAAATGATGGCCGTCAGGAAATTGATGGGCGACTCGACAAAAAAATCTCCCTGGCGCTTTATCCATTCCCGGTTCAGTCCCAAAAGAATTGTCCGAGCACTTTCCGCTGCATCAGTAATGTCGATCATGGAGCTAGGATCAAGGGGATTGCAACGACTCGACCGGCTCAGGTCATCGAAATTGATGCTGTAAAATTTTAAGGGACTTGCGTTAGTTCTGCAATACTTCAAGTAATGATTATAGGCAATGGTCGTCAAATCATCAAACTTGAAATCATAAATGAACATCGAAAATCCTTTTTGAATATGCTGGCTGATAATATGCCGAATGATGAAATAGGACTTACCTGAACCTGGACTTCCCAGAACCAATATCCCTCGGAATGGATTAATGATGTTGACCCAACTTTTGCGCACCTTATTCTTTAATAGGTAGGTCGCCGGCAGGTTAATGGAATATTCATTTTCCAGGAGTTCTTCATGCTGTGGAAAGGTTTCATTTTCCCTGTTAAAAATGTCGGATTGGACTATTTTAGCAGAAATTACCCTAGTCATCCAAGTACCGCCCATTAGAAAGGTCAAAAAGCCGCAGCTTGCCAGCAACATATATCCATATAACCGAAGCTCATAAGTAAGCGGTATTTGGAAAGCTACATCGCTAAAGAAATATAATAATAACCCGATTAATATATAGGCAATGGGTTTTTGATATGTGATTTTTTCATCTTTTTTTCCTTTTGCACCCATCAAGGAAATCAATAAAAATCCCAGTGCGAGCATCTTCGAGGTCAGCATGCTGCTGAAAAGACCGGTCCTATGCAGCATCAGCATGATGCTATCGGTGAACGCATGTTGCCAACCTAACTCCCTAAACCAATTGTATCCTTTCGCATAGAAGTGAATCAGGAGCAGTCCGATTGCTATCCAACGTGTGAGGTCGACTATCTTTCGAAGTGCCTGTTCATTTTCTCCGGTCTGTAGTGCCATGCTCGGTCATTTAATTTATCTATTGCTCATTTATTATACAACTATTAAATCATCCCTTCTCAAACCATCAATACTGGATTTTTCGCTTCTTCTTTTTCCTACGTTTCTTAAAGGTATGGGGAATGTAATCTGCGGAATCTGGGAAATTGAAAAGTGTTTCAAAAGGGTTCTTAGCTATCGAAACAACCTTCATCGTAATTCCAGGCCTACCATTAACCTTATTTGGATCGGATCGAGCTGGGGCAATATTCAACCTAACGAAAGGACGGTCCTGGTGCTTTATGGAATTCTTCTCAAGGGCTGGATCAGCCAATCGTGCTAATATAGCCTTGGCACTGTATTGCTTGCCAAGCTCGCTTCCATTGAATACGCACTTGTTCTTGTGATCTACATAGGTAATGCCATAAACAACCCCACTGGCGTTTTCTCGGAGCACCACATGAATGGCCTGTCGTTTAAGTCTTTCCTTAAATTCCTCGATATCCTTAAATTGCCCCAGCATGGCCTTATCGATGGAGTATATTATCCGTTCCTTGTGCTGCTTTCGATATGATTGCTTTTGCTCAAAGCGACCCTGTAAATTCTTTAATGTGGGTCTGCTGAATAAATCACTAGCCTTGATTGGGACGCCAACCTTATTACCATGCTCATCCATTAGACGATACAGCAAACCCTTGTTGGTAAAGATCCTAGACCGTTCGCTTCCTCGGTCTGCTAGCACATTGAACTGTCGAAGAATGGCATTCAACTGATGGAGATTACTAAAGCTGTAGGAATTCAGTACCTCCTCCAATACATGCTGAATGGCTGCTCGGGTCTCACTCCGTCCATATTGCACCTTGGCGAGATCAATACCTTTGGGAATATGCGACAACTTCTGCGTACTTTGACCTGCTTTGACCAAATTGAATTCCCGCTCAATCAAAGACCTGATCTTTTCGGATTGGTTGCGGCCCATGTTGTGCATGTCGATGCGACTTCCATCTGAGCGTACCTTGATACTTACTATATGAATATGAGGATGTGCAGCATCAAAGTGCCGGTAAATGAGAAAGGGCTGATCCGAAAAACCGATCCCTTCCATATAACGTTTAGCGATCTCGATCAACCTATCATCAGATAGATCCTTTTCGGTCGGATCAAAGTTCAAGGAAATGTGAACGCTATTGCGCATAACCTTACTGTTTAAAGCAGCTTGTTGCAAGAGCCTATTCAACCGCATGGAGGCATTCATCTGGTGCGCCTCCATCGGATAATTTATAGCGGAGAGGCACCTTGCCACTCCAAGCTCAATTTTGTTTTCATTGTACAAAAATATCCGGCGGATGGAACTTCCAGTCTTGATCACTGCAACCATGTTTCCCCCATCTTTTGAATGAGCAATTTAATCTCCGCTAGTTTATTGGAAAGTAACCTAGCCTGGAGCTGATGATTCAGGATCCAAGGCTTCATATCTGATTGAGGAGAGAAGGTATGCAGCTTCTTTACCGACTGATTGAGATTGATTCCAATGGCATTGAGTTCATTACGAAGCTGAATGAGCAGGGTCATGCTCTCGTCCAAGGACTTATTGCGATAAGACCTTATAATTGGCTTGCCTAACAAAACCGAACGAGCATATTCACTCAGTTTTCTACAGGTTGAACCTCGCCACTGCTGCTCCAATTTATGGAATTCAGAAACTGTTAACCGAACACCAACGATTCTGCTTCTATTTTGATTTTTTCTATCCATTACATTCCCTTTCTGCACAATTCCATCAAAACACCTAAATCCACAAAACCACGAGTTTCGAGTCAAGTTTATTATTGCGGTTGTTTAACAACCGGACATCTTGCCGATTGCAAAAGATACAGCAATCTCTTTGAGTAAATCTAAAACATATATTTTAGAAAAGAATTACCTCAATAAAATTTGAAGATGATTATTCTGAAAAAATACCCTGACAGAGAATAGAAAAAAGTTAATATGATTATTTAATTCAGATTTTAGTTCGTAGGGGAATAGTACCTAATAGACAATAATCTCTTTATCAGTTTTTTACCAACATTCGCTTTCCAGACTCACCGAATCACTCACTGGTTTGATATATGTTTTAGCTGCAATTAATATTACATAAATATAGGAATTTTTCTTAATTCATTGATCCCATTTTCCGCAATAAAATCGGAATTGACATTTTTAAGAACGAATTACAGAAAAATCTACTATCTAAGCCAACACACTTTGTTTCAGCTATTATCCATCGAGCGATTAAATTAAATAAAGGTTTCGTAAATTTATCGAATGATAAAAATTGGATAACGGCTATCAATCTGATAAGAATTCAAGCAGATAACTGTATGAGACTAACTGCACTTAGTTTAGTTACCGATAGACTAGATCTATATAACCGAATTATTAATGGCGAATCTTCAAGAAATATAAAGGATAGCCACGGGAATAAAATGACAGACTACTACCTATCAACTGTTCTGGACAAAAGGTATCCAGGATTTAGATTAAAATATGAAAATTCAAGTGGGTTTATTCATTTTTCAAATGAACATATTGATTTCAATACAGATTTCACAAGATCTGATAATGAATTTGTTATGTCAGTTAGGTTTGCTGAGACTACAGAATTTTCAATTCAGAATAGGGTTGACTATGCTTATAACATGTTTTATTTAGGGAAAAATTTGTATTCAATTTTAAATGGTTATAAGCTTCACATGATCGAATTTATGTGCAATATCAAACACGATATATAAATTTTTAGTGTTAGCATTTGCGTTATAGGGCAATTATTTCCTTAATAATCATTGGAATTCTGCAGATTTAAAGCAGAAAATAGCTCAAAGTGAATAGTAAAGGCAATCTTTCTTAAAATATTGTAATCAGTGATCTAACTAGTATAGAATCTAAAAAAAAGATTTTTTTATTTTGCTGCTGAAAACCATTTTTTAAGTAGTTGTGAGGGATTTTTTAAATTGTATTCGTGAATAAGAGAATCGTAAAGTCCCATGTCCTCTTGCCACCCTTTTTTCAAAAGGTATTCAAAGTTTTCATTATAATCCACTGTGGATACGTTTAAATCAGCATTCCCATTATACCGATTAATCATGTTTACATTGTACGCAATAAGGTCCACGTTATCGTCATTCAGATCACGCATACAAACAAACCTTTTGTCGCTGATACGCTTAATTAAATTTGAGTACATTTTAATAGTTTCTTAAAAAAAATAAAAGCCATTGATAATAAAGTAGTTAAAAACATTCTTTATCACCATCTACTACAGGGTTTAAGATAATTAAAAATTACTTTCCCGTATTCCTTAATATAGATATATTTAACATAAAATGTTTTTATGAACTTTATAGCAGACGATCTAAAATGGACTAAGAACGTTACTAGAGATAAAGGAAAAGCACTAGCATATTCTGAATTTCAAGTTGGTGATACTTTCTACCTCAATTATCCTATTGAAAAAAATAGAATGGGCATATCAAGTGCTAAAAAACCAGTGGTTAATGATTTAATTCTATTAGTTCAAAGTATCAATAGTACGAGCATTGGTATGCCTGGAACATATCTTTCACATATTGTCGCACCTATTGACGACATTGTTATATTTGATGAAACAGATGGGCACCCTGTAAAAAGATTAGTAACCGTTGTTGCTTGTGATACACCATGGGTTTCGAAGCCGAAATACCTGAATTTCCAAGAACCAAATCGAGGATGGACCTGCGATATTGACCTTATCAAACCGAATAAAGGTACAGATATGGTATTACCAGTCAGAGAAAAACAAGAGTTATTATTAGGTTTATTTAAAGAGAAAGATTTAGGTTTAAAAAACATTACAACCATCATAGAACATCCTGGCTGGGATACTGAAAATACTGCGATAGAAGGTGAAGAAAGATATCTTTTAAAAAAACATAAGTACTACGAAAGGGATCAAAGAATAATCAGAAAGAAAAGGAAGAAGCAGAATCATTTGGAAAGCTAACATGTGATGTTTGTTCTGTGAATTTTAGCGATTTATACGGAATTCATGGAAAGGGTTTTATAGAGTGTCATCATATATTTCCAATCGCTAAACATGGAAAAAGAACAACTACCCTTGATGATTTGGCTTTAGTTTGTTCGAACTGTCATCGGATGTTGCATCGAAAAAATATAGATAGCGGATTTTACACAATAGAAGAATTGAAGTCATTGGTGGCTATTCGTCGTAACAATGTTGAAAATCTTTGAACAATCAATGAAATGATATTTATATAATCTTTCTCACAAAACAAAGAAAAACATTAACAATCTAACTGAAATTTACAGTTTTATGTACAAAAATACAGTCAAAAAGAATTACAAATTAGTAAGTGAGCTATCTGAAAGTCAAATTGAATCAGATGTTTCTAATTACCTTGGCTATATAACACCTCTCTGGTCAAAAAGATATCGTTTGAAAGCAGTTAGTGAGCAACAAACAGGTGCAGATAAATTATTTGATAGATTCGTTCCAATATATTTACAATTTAAAGTTTCAGAAGGTCTTTAACCATTAACTAAATCATTTTCATTACTTTCTCCAAACAGAGGCTTACAAAAAATATGAACGTTTCGAAAAAAGAACAATATAAATTCCGACCCGATCCTATATTTTAAGCTACGAAGAAAAGCAAAGGGTGCTACCGATTTTCAGCATAATATTCTGAGGAAATTACATAGCCCACCTATACAATACGCATTTTATGTAGCGCTGCTTACACTTTCTAATAAAGAATACAACGATTTATTAGATGTCAATATTTTGCATCGACTTTTCAATTTTTACCCATTTCATTATAACGATTTGGACATTAGGTCTGGTAATTTTAAGCATGAACTAGGTTTAATACCATATCTTAGATCTCATGTTTCTATACCTTCCCATGAAGAAGTGACAAGCTCGGATCACTATTACTCTTTTACCAAAGGAGGAACAAATATAGCGTGGCATAGTGGTACTATTATTCTAGATGACTATCGTTTATCCACTCAACTTGGTAACATTTTTGAACAAGCTTACAACGAGCGTTACATGGTAAGTCAATACCAATATGTAAATATGATTGACTCAATTAGTCAAGAAGTCCTTTTTAAGGATTTTGATAGACAAGATTCACAAAACAGAATAATACGATTCGCTAGATATTTAAAAGATGAATACAATGTATCTCTATTCTTTTTAGGTAATGTATAGATTAAATCAATTTTAATTATGTGCTACAATTGACAACTAGCAAGTAAATAGAGATTTTAGCATAATCGTCGAATCTGTCTCACAAAACGAACCTAATTTTTTAAAAATTTAAATTTTAAATGGCGTAGAATTATAGAAGTATTTTAGGAATAGTTCCTTTTTAAAATTTAACGAGTTTCATCCTCTTAAATCGATAGCACATCCTTTTTTATTTTCTCAACTAATTCTCCAATTTTATAATCAGTTGATAATTTACAATCTTCCCTTAAAATGTATAAATTGTAAATTTTTATCTCTAGTTTATTTATAAAACAAATGACAAAAATATCTGTATTTAAAGGTATGCCCATTTCCATTTGAATAGTATGATCGGATTTACGATGATGTATATTATATAAATTTGTCAAGTCTTTTAACGAATCCTCGAGTTTGCATTGTATATTAGATTTTATTGACATTGAAGAAAAGCTGATATGTGTTAACTGTGATTTAAAGCATAATTAATTTTTATATTTAAGATTAATTAAAGAAATCATGTCGTAATATTATTATAAATTTTTATCAAATATAATATTCCTGACCAAGTTTAAAATTATCGATTTATCTTACAAACACTAAATATTAAAGTTAAATAATCTGATTATTGAAATTGATGTTTTATCAAGTAAAATTTTGATAATTTCTTTTCTTGACCTATTTTCGGCAATGGTCCTGAGATAATGGGAACCATCGAAAAAAGATTAACAAATGATCCTAATAGTTGACGATAAACCCGAAAATATCTTTTCGCTGGAAAAAACCCTTCAAGCAAAAGGTTTTCGGACCGATTCTGCCCTTGCGGGAGAAGAGGCCCTGAAAAAATGCCTCAAGAACGAATATGCCCTGATCATCCTTGACGTACAGATGCCCGAAATGGACGGATATGAAGTTGCGGAGTTTCTTTCTTCGACAAAAAAAACCAAGGATATCCCGATAATTTTCCTGTCCGCTGTCAACCGTGAAAAGAAGTATATCACAAAGGGCTACGATTCCGGAGGCATCGATTACATTACCAAGCCGGTGGACCCGGACATCCTTTTGTTAAAGGTGAAGACCTTCTATCGGCTCTACGAACAGACGGCAGCCCTGCATAAAATTCAGAATGAGCTACAACGGGAGGTCGAATGGCGCAAATCAGCGCAAAAAGATCTCTCCTCAAAATTTGAGGAGCTGAAGGCCACCCTTGAGTCATTGCCCCAGGTCGCCTTCACCACTGATTCCAGGGGGAATGTTGATTTCGTTAATGAGCAGTGGCTACGGTATTCTCATGATAAGACGACATGGCCAGAGCTACATCCCGAAGACGGACACATATTTGAGAAATGGAGGCTTCAATTGGGTGACCTGTTGCCATTGGAGGCTGAAGTGAGGCTTCGCGAAAAACATTCTGAGAATTACCGGTACCATATCCTAAAGATTGTGCCCGTAGCTCAGGGGTCAGGTGGGCACAGATGGGTGGGTACCATGACCGATATAGATGAGCGAAAACAGTTAGAAAATAAAAAAGATGAATTCTTGAGTGTTGCGAGCCACGAACTCAAGACCCCTTTGACCAGTATCAAGGCCTTTGCAGAAATATCTTTGCGTTCAATGAAGGATATTCAAGAGCACCGTGCATACAGCTATCTATCCAAGGTTAAGAAACAGGCCGAAAAGCTCCATACTTTGGTTGAGGACCTACTGGACATATCCCGGTTGGAAAACGGGGGGATGAAACTCACACTCCAGGAAATTGATATCGAGACTGTCATCCAACAGGCTGTTGATTCGGCATTGGTAGAACATCAAGCGGCGGAAATGAGAATAGAGCGAACAGGTACAAAGATAGATAGGCGGATTTTGGCGGATCCCCTAAGATTGGAGCAGGTCCTTTCAAACTACCTCAGCAATGCCATAAAATATGCTCCCGGTTCCCAAGCGGTCCGCATCCACACCTATGTTGAGAAAAATTTCCTGTCCGTAGAGGTCTCCGATAATGGGATAGGGATCCCAGAACACAAAATTCCTTTCGTCTTTGATAAGTTCTATAGGGTGCAGGAAGCATCAGCAAAGTTCCAGGGCCTGGGCCTCGGACTGCACATATGCAAAGAGATCATTACCCTCCACGGTGGAACCTGCGGGGTCAGGAGCAAGCTTGGAGAAGGTTCGACATTTTATTTTACCCTACCATTCAATAAATAATGGCACAAAACGCATTAAGGAACCTTCAGATAGGCTTTGGTGTATCCATGGCCATCCTTTTGGCCTCATCGGCTGTCATGTTCTTTTCGTTCCGACACCAGCGGGAAAACAAGGTCCTTATGGATCAGTCCCAACGGACCATACTCAATTCACAGTTGATCCTGATCGACCTTCAGAATGCGGAAACGGGACAGAGAGGCTATCTCCTGACAGGGCAGGAAAAGTTCCTGGCTCCTTACAGGGACAGCCAGAGAGATCTCCCACAGCACCTCAGTGGTCTTGTAAATGGAAATCTGAGCTCTGAGCAGTTGGCCCGGACCCAGCAGCTAGGCCGTTTGGCCAGGGAAAGGATTGAAGTACTTGACGAACTCATAGGACAGCGACTGAGGTCGGCCGATCTTTCCCCCGGCCTGTTGGACAGGGGAAAATCGATCATGGATTCATGTAGGAACCTGATAAGCGAGATCCAGCATGAGGAAGAGACCCGGGCGGGAAAACGTTCCCAACAACTCGATAACTCCACCTTTAGAACAAATATCCTTTTTGCCTTTGCCTCCTTGATGTCCTTGATCATCACTGCCATCCTGTTCTGGAAACTTCGAGGAGACTACAAAAGGCGGGCAGAACTACAGCAGGAACTGCTAGAGAAGGACAGTGACATGAAGCATAGATTGAACCTTATCAGGGGGATCGCCCGACAGGTTAGCAAGGGGAACTATTCAGTGATCATAGATGACACGAAAAAGGACGACCTTGGAAACATTGCGGAGAGCCTACGCATAATGACCGAGTCACTGAAGAAGAACTTTGACCAGCTCCAATGGAACGAATGGCGAAAAAATGGCCTGGCCCAGTTGAACTCAGGTCTGATGGGAAACCCCGATCTTGAGGAAATTGCGAAGTACAGCATGGAATTCATCACCGACTACATGGATCTGGAGAACGGAGCAATTTTCATGGTCCAAGGGGGATCCTTCAAGGTCATGCATACCGTGGGGCTTCATAGCCTTCCTTTCTCAGAGCTTCCTCTAACGGAGGGGATCTTCGCAGAGGTACACAGGACCAAACGCCAAAGGGTCATCAGGGACCTATGTCCCGATGAATTCAAGCTCTCGTTTGCACAGGGGGAGATATCAATTAACCAGATAGCGTTGTTACCCATTGTCTACCAGCAGGAATGCATGGGAATCATCGAAGTCGGTTCTCGAGGAGAGCTTAGCCAAGAGAAGCTCGATGTTATTTCCGACTTCTGTGAAACCATCGGGATTTCCCTGGTCGCGGCACAGAGCCGGCGCAGGGTACAACAGCTATTGGAAGAAACGCAGACCCAGACCGAAGAGTTGCAGGTCCAGCATGCAGAACTGGAGACCCTCAATAGCGAGCTGGAAGCACAGGCTGGTAAGCTCAGGATCTCAGAAGAGGAGCTAAGGTCGCAACAGGATGAACTGCTTATCTCCAACGAGGAACTCGAGAAAAGGTCGCATCTTTTGGAAGAAACCAACCAGGTGATCGTCGCACGGAACAAGGAAATACAGGAAAAGGCGGAAGCCCTAGCGCTGAGCACCAAATACAAATCTGAGTTCCTTGCCAATATGTCACATGAACTGCGGACTCCCCTTAACTCTATCCTTTTGCTTTCACGTGTGCTCACTGAGAACATTGAAGGCAACCTTAACCATGAACAGGTGGAATCAGCCCAGGTCATCTGGTCATCCGGTACGGGACTGCTTAACCTGATAGACGAAATACTGGACCTTTCCAAGATCGAGGCAGGTAAGATGGACGTAGAGCTCGAGGAATTTAGGTTGGCCGACCTCATTTTGGAGCTTCAGCAGATGTTCCGCCCCCTAACCAGGGAAAAGGGCCTGGACCTCCGGATCGAGAACACCCTGCCGGAGGATTTTAAATTGAAAAGCGACCGCCTAAGGTTGGAACAGGTCCTAAGAAACCTGCTCTCCAACGCCACCAAGTTCACAGAAAAGGGATACATAACCCTCAGCGTAAAGCTTATCGATGGAAAGGAGCCTTCTGTCCTGTTCCATGTCAGAGATACCGGGATCGGGATTCCCCAGGAAAAACAGAAACTGATATTCGAGGCCTTCCAGCAGGCGGACGGATCTACCAGGAGGCAGTACGGTGGAACCGGCTTGGGACTTTCGATCAGCAGGGAAATCGCACGATTGCTGCACGGGGAACTTACCGTCGAAAGCACCCCGGGCAAGGGAAGCTGTTTTACACTCTCGCTGCCCATGGATTTTTTAGGCAGAGGCGATATCAGTGTCCATCAGGAGCAGCCCATCGGTCCCATAGTGCAGGCAGTTGGTGCACCGGTTGTTGGTCCAGAGATCTTTTTCCCGCAATTCATTGCCGATGACCGAGGGGACATTGTACCGGGGGACAGGACCCTATTGATCATAGAGGACGATGAAGCGTTCGCCAAGCTGATACTGCAATATGCAAGAAGGTCTGGCTACAAGGCAATAGCTGTCGGGAGGGGTGACCACGCCATTGAAGCAGCTCTGAGGTTTTCCCCCAATGCCATCCTCCTGGACATCGTCCTGCCCCATATGGACGGATGGCAGGTTCTCGAAGGGTTGAAGTCGAACCCGGATACCCGCCATATACCAGTCCACATGATGTCGGCCGAACAAGCCAAGAAAAGCGATAGCATACGCAGAGGTGCAATCGATTTTATCAGGAAACCTTTCCAAAAAAAGGGTTTCCAGGAGATTTTCTCCAAAATAGATGCTGCCCTCAGCAATGGTCCAAAAAAGGTATTGATCTTCGAAGAAAATCCCAAGCATGCCGAAGCCCTGTCCTCCTACCTTGAGAGCTTCGACATATCCACAGAGGTGAAGTCCTCCCTTGACCATGGCGTAAAGGCCCTTAAATCAGGAAACGTTGAATGTGTAATCCTGGATATGGGGATCCCGGGACAGGG
The DNA here is from genome assembly GCF_024261425.1 of Sphingobacterium sp. LZ11T8. NCBI lineage: Bacteria > Pseudomonadati > Bacteroidota > Sphingobacteriia > Sphingobacteriales > Sphingobacteriaceae > Sphingobacterium > Sphingobacterium sp. LZ11T8. Next base: position 241,358 of record NZ_JANBZY010000006.1, read on the forward strand.
GGCATATGAGATATTGGAAACCATAAAGGGGCAGGATGGACTAGAAGACCTTCCAATAATCGTCTTTACCGGAAAGAGCCTCTCTGGGCAGGAAGAGATGCGCATTAAGGAATATGCAGACTCGATCGTCCTGAAAACGGCCCATTCCTTCCAGAGAATCCTGGACGAGGTGAGCCTGTTCCTTCATTTGGTTGACCATAAGTCTTCAGGGACCCCTTCGCAATTGAATCCCAAAGGTAACCGACTGTCCGAAATCTTGGATGGGAGAAAGGTCCTGATTGCTGACGATGATATCCGAAACATCTTTTCGATATCTAGGGCACTTGAAAAATTCAACATGGAAATCTACTCTGCCATCGATGGTGTTGAAGCTTTCCAGATCCTGGAAGGACATCCCGATATAGACATCGTGCTGATGGACATAATGATGCCAAAGATGGATGGTTTCCAGGCCATCGAAAAGATACGTTCCGTGGAAATGTTCAGCAAACTTCCCATAATCGCAGTCACGGCAAAAGCGATGATGGGGGACCGAGACCGTTGCATGAAGGCAGGAGCCTCCGATTATATCTCCAAACCAGTGGATGTGGACCAGTTGGTCTCCTTGCTCCGGGTTTGGCTTTTTAACCGTTAAACCTTAAAAACAAATGAGCATATTGATTATTGATGATGACAGACGGAATATATTCGCCCTCAAGACCGCGCTCAGATCAAGGGGCTACGATGCCCTGGGCGTCATTACCGCCCAGGAAGGCCTTGATATCCTAGAGGTGGGAAATGGGATAAGCGTAGTGCTGCTGGACATGATGATGCCGGAATTTGATGGATTCCAGTTTTTGCAGCACATCATGGATTCCCCAGGAAAGGATTATCCGCCCGTTATTGCCGTGACCGCAAAGGCCATGAGCGGCGACAGGGAGAGATGCCTTAGCGCGGGAGCGGATGGGTATGTATCCAAGCCAGTTGATATCGATCTCCTGTTGACCGAGATCCGGGGATTAGTGAAAGGCTGAGAAATGGAAATCGAATCCCATTTAGATATGTTCCTTGCCACGTTACTCGAGGAATTCGGCTATGATTTCACCGGTTATAGCCGGGACTCCCTTCAGAGGAGGATTGTTCGGATAATGTCCCTATGGAAGGTTGCCGAACTGGGAGGGCTCCTGGACAAGATGCTCATGGATCCCTCGTTGGCAGGGAGCTTCGTGCAACAGGTCACCGTTCCCCTGACCTCCATGTTCCGAGATCCCTCATTTTTCCTCGACCTCCGCCAGAGTGTGATCCCTTACCTGAGTACATACCCCCTGATCCGGGTCTGGATAGCGGGTTGCTCCACGGGTGAAGAAGCATATTCAATGGCCATACTGCTAAAGGAGGCTGGACTGATTGAACGGTCCCTGATCTACGCAACCGACCTAAACCCCGCCTCTGTGGAGAGTGCCTCCAATGGCCTGTTTTCCTGGGAGAACCTTGGGGAATATACCAAAAATTATCTCAATTCGGGTGGTACGATGGAACTATCGGACTATTACTCACCAAAACAGAGCAGGTTTGGTTTCAATGATGAGCTTCGTTCCCGAATGGTGTTCTCGACGCATAACCTAGCCGGTGATTCCTCCTTCAATAGCTTTCAGCTGATCCTGTGCCGGAACGTACTGATCTATTTTAGGCGATCTCTTCAGGAATCGGTTCTAGAACTCTTCGACACGAGCTTGGAAAATGCCGGGTTCCTAGGCCTTGGGCCCAAGGAGACTCTCCGGTTTTCCTCTCTGAAGGGCAGGTTCCAACAGATTGGTGACCAAAAAATCTGGCAGAAAATAAATTAATGTTTCAAAATTTGGGGAGATTTGATATTTTCGCATAATACAATGGAAAACAAAAAGATACTTATTTTCGATGACGATAGGCACGTGCTTGAGATATTTACGATCGTATTGGAGGACATGGGGCATATAGTCGATCAATCGCGGACTTCGCACGACGTGTTGGAGAAAGTGAGCAGTTTTAAGCCTGACCTGATCTTTATGGACAACTGGATTCCGGATATCGGAGGGGTGGCGGCTACGCAGATGCTTAAATCCAGCCCACTTTATCGGGATATCCCGGTAATCTTGGTTTCAGCGAACAGTGATATAGAATTTTTAGCCGGTCAGGCCAAAGCAAATTGTTTCCTTTCCAAACCTTTTGACCTGGTCAGCCTGGAGGGCATAGTAAATAAGATCCTCCAGCCATAGGAAACAATCTCCACTATCAAAAACCATTAATTCAATCTCCACTAATATTTAACGGGTAATGGTGCTCTGAAATTTTTAGCATCTTTATAGGATAATAATTGTTTGGTTAATAAGGGCTTGGGTCGTCGATTCAAGCCTTCCTTCTTTTATAAGGACGTTTTAAGGAGGATATATATCATAATCAGTATGAAAAGAACCGTTAAAAAGATATAGGAATAGAAAAAATATCTCATTCCTCTATCTTCCTGGTCTATTTCATATCCCGCCTCCCACAGGTATTCCTTAAGTCTCCGGATGAAATCTCGCATATTTCGGTCCCCCACGTATTTTTTTATATATATAAAAAAGATTTGTTCATTGGTTATTGTTCATCTTGGGTCTAACATCTATATAAATATAGAAATCACAATCCGGTTTCGAAATATTTAACAGGACTATGGGTTTTTTAAAGCAGATATATTAAAAGAGGATTGGTAATTTAAAAAATGCATTTACATCTAACTTTTCCATGACGTTTATGTTTATGCTTAGTCCCACTAGCCCTGGGACGATAATGTTAGCACTTGGCTACTATCAAATTAATATATAACAATTCCATGGACAAAAATAACATACAGCAGAATATTGCGATTGTCGGAGGCGGGCCAGCAGCACTTTTTATGGTCAAGCACATTGTTGAACGCAAAATTACCCTTCAAAAGCTTACCATTTTCGAAAGGTTCGATAGATTGGGGGTGGGTATGCCTTACGGCAAAATGGGGGCAGGAAAGGAACACCTGGCCAATGTTTCTGCAAATGAACTTCCCTTACTTGCAGAAGATTTTGAATCATACGTTCAAAGATTTCCGCCAGAGGAATATGCGTCTTTCTGTCAAGGAAAAAAAATAAACCCCTACGAAGTAGTCCCTAGGGGGTTATTGGGTGATTATCTGGAACATTCCTTCCATAGCTATATCGGAATAGCTAGGTCCTTGGGGATTACCATAGATATACGTTTGGATACCTGTGTGGAGGACATTATTCCCGGCGATGGAGGAGAACCATTCAGGATACTGACATCCCAGGGCGCCACCCATGCGGACGTTGTGATCCTGTGCACCGGCCATGTATGGCCCCTTAAAAATGAAGGAAAGATCAATTCGTGTTACGATTCTCCCTATCCGCCCTCAAAGATATCTTTGAATGCAGATTTCCCGGTAGCGATCCGGGGGGCGTCGTTAACGGCAGTTGATGCCATAAAAACTTTGGCCAGGGCAAACGGAAAATTCAGGGAAAGACCTGAAGGCGGTTATGATTTCATATTGAACGAAGACAGCAGCGGTTTTCGGATCGACCTATTTTCCACCAGAGGGTTCCTTCCCGCCCTAAGGTTCCATTCGGAGGATAAGGCATTTTCCAGTGAGTGGACGATGGGTTTGGACGAAATCAATGAATATAAAGCGAAAAATGGGGGCTTCGTGGATCTCGACCACGTATTTGAGAGAAACTTCTTGATCCCTCTCAGTCAGAGGGACCCCGATTTTTACTCCAGGGTGAAAGATTTGGGAATTGAAGAATTTACCGAGAGAATGCTGCAAATCCGGGAAGAGATCGATGCCATAAAGCTATTTATGGCCGAATTCAGGGAAGCTGAAAAGTCAATAAAGCGGCAGCAGTCCATAAGTTGGAAGGAAGCTCTGTCTGCCTTTAGCTATGCCATCAACTACCCGGCAAAACATCTCAGCGCCGAAGATATGGTCCGGCACAAAAAAGTGCTTATGCCGCTCATTTCAATTGTTATTGCGTCCCTGCCCCAAGCTTCCTACCATGAGATGATTGCTCTATATGAACAGGATCTCCTTCGTAACTACGCCGTTGGTGAGGAAAGCGAGTTCGTTCCCAATGCAACAGGTTAAGGATGTAAAGTAACGTTCGTAGATGACGAAGGGGAAAGATTTGAAGAAAACTATGAGATTTTTGTAGATGCCATTGGGCAGAGGCCCATGCACTTCAACGACCTTCCCTTTGACGGGCTTAAGACGGGTTAAGGTCACTTCCGGATTCCTATTTTTCAAGGATGAGGAAAATGCAAAAAAACATGTTGAAAACGGTGCAGCCAATGTGTACAGAGATGACATGGGCAAATATTTCATGAAAGTGACGGGACTGGCCATAAATGATAACTTTCAGGCACTGGACACGTTCGGGGCAGTCAATCCCTCACTCTTCATTATGGCAGTGCCATTTATCAGTGGGTTAAACCCAGATTTTTCTGGCCTGGATTTCTGCGATACAGCGGCTGAGAGAATTGCCAATATGTTGGGGAATAATGATATGGATTGAATATTATAGGGCTGACCCATGCATTTCGGAGTTAAGGGACGTCTCCCTCTTTCAGGAAATCAAAGAGTGATAATAGATCAAGTCTAAAAGCCTATTGTAAAATTTACACTAATTGTGAACCTTTTATATTTTAAAGGGTTGAATTTTAAGAAACCGGTTCTAGAGAGTGTTTCGTTATTTTATTGTTATAAACCACTGTATCAAAAGAGTTTAACATTTAAGTAATTTATCATGAAAAGAAATAATTCAAGCAGCCGCTCAAGAGGAGGATCCTCTGACAATAACGAACATTCATTGGAAAACATTTACCAATTAGGGTACAGTCATGGATTCCGCGACGCATCAAATGATGAAGATTATGATGATGAGTTCGACGAAGAAGAATATGATGACTATGAGGACGAGGATTACGATAACGAGGATGAAGACTACGACTACGATGAGGATGATTATGACGAAGATGACCAGGATGATGAGGATGATGAGGACTCTTCGGACGGCAGATCATCAAACCGACGCCGCGATAGCGATGGAAGGTTTACTTCATCCAGCTCTGGTTCCAGAAAAGGTAGCACTTCGGGACGAAGTTCAAATGGTTCACGCCGCGGATCTACCAGCTCGGCACGCGGATCGAATAATTCCGGGGGTGGCTCAAATAGCTCAGGAAGGGGAAGATCAGGAAATTCAGGTAGAGGTGGATCAAACAGCTCCGGTAGAAGTTCTTCAGGCTCCAGGGGGAGATCAAGGAAATCCTCATCCAGCTCGGGTTCTTCCTCTAACAGCTCGGGTTCAGGTTCCAAACGCGGATTTGCCTCAATGAGCAAAGCTGAACGTACCCGTATCGCCCGCATGGGAGGCAAGGCATCCCAAGGTGGAGGACGCTCATCCGGCCGATCGGGAATTGGGGGCAGAAGGAATTCTTAATTTATATCATCACTTCAGTGCCCTTTCATAGGGTGCTGAAAAAAAAATACTTATGGCAAAAAAAGAATTGCTCAAAGAAGGGCAGACTGAAGGTACCGAGGATACCAATCAAATAAGCAGAACTAATAAAAAAGCGGACCAATCCGCTCAAAAAGGCCCCCAATTATATGTCTTTTTCCTTTCAGCCCTAAAGGATATACTTTATGCTGAAAACAAATTGGTTGAAGCTCTCCTAGAGATGGAAAGTGCAGCTTCTGCAGAGGAACTTAAGGATGCCTTTGAAGATCATCATCTGTTGACCAAGAAACACATCAGCAGGCTCAACAAGATATTTGGTATATTGGAAGAAAAGGCGGAAGCCAAGGAATGTAAGGCAATAGAAGGTATCTTAGAGGAGGCACGGGAGATTATCAAGAATACGCCTGAGGGCTCTGCCACTAGGGACGTGGGACTTATTATTGCTGCTCAGAAAGTTGAGCATTATGAGATAGCTACCTATGGAGGACTTGTCCAATTGGCAATCACCCTGGGATTTGAAAAGATTGCGGATCTTTTAGAGAGAACGCTCGAAGAAGAAGAAGAAGAAACGGATCAGGAACTCACGTTTATTGTAGAGAACCATATTAATCCAGAAGCTGAAAAATAGGATTAAACCTAATTTTAAAACATATCCAAAATCTCTAATATCTCAAAAACGTCCATTTTTATGGACGTTTTTTATTCTTTATCTATTTTTGAAATTTTGCTGTTGCACTCAGGTCAGAAATAAGAGCCACCTATTTTCTGCCATTCGAGAACAGCATTCTAAAAAACTGTATTCAATTGGGACTGTTTTGAATTCCACTATCTTCCTTATAACCATGTTCTTGGCCATTCTCTCCCAAAATGGCTAACAATAATAGATAATATCCCTTTTCCAGACCAAGTTCTTCTGCTGTTTTAAAATTTTCCATATATAGTTCCATTAGTTGATTTATTTTTAGATATTATTGCAAAGACCGTTCAACTTTATATTTTTTTAAGGAATTTTCTTGAAAATATTTTATCACTGATAATTTTCGTGAGAAATAGATCTAATCATTTTTGTGCTTCTTGTCCTCAACTAGTGGTTAAAATCAATAGGTTATAGCTGCTTATCTACAATTTTTAATCAAATCATTTAATTTCATTCAGAATTTTCACCGTAGAATGTTCTTTATCTATTTTAGTGGTAAGACACTAAACCTAGATCACCATCCTATGGTAAACGATAATATGACTATCCTTGAATATGCGAAAGAAAAAGGATTTGATGGATATCCTGACCCGACCAGTATACAAAGCTGGTTGAGAAATAAGGGAGTGATTGTATTGGTAACACTCCGAGAAGTTGATGAGGGGGACTTTAGGTTTTCCTATCAGGTCTTTGAACCTTCATCAATATATTATCACCATCCCCCCCTGAGCTCCACAGTTTATTGGAACATGTATGAAGAGGCTCTAGATCACGGGTTAAAACATGGTCTCAGCTATGTTTGATCGGTGCCGTGAGTTTACTCAGTTATAACAAATTATTCAGATTTTATACGGGATAAAAACAATAATGATCTATCTAACACCCTTTCAATAGCATCAAGAGCTTTTTTTGGACAATTTTAACCTTCTCCTTCTTTGCAATTTTTGCATACCTCCTCATCCAGCCGTCAAGACTGCCCTCTTCAAACCTTTTTAAGATAACGGGACAGATGTAGTTTTTGCGTGCCACCGATGGTGTGTTTCCCAAAATGTGCGCGACGGAACTGACAAGTTCTCTGCAGCTTTTGTTTCGGTTCTTAGTGTTGCCGGGATAGGTTTCCAAAAGATGACCCAAAGCCAAAAAGCATGCGTTCCACGTTCTTATGGTTTTACTGGTAACATTCCCACCATATATTTCAGAAAGATAGCTGTTCAGATGGCAAGGCTTTATGGCTCTTTTAACATTCTGTTCGTCCAAGTATTGGAGAAACTGTTTTCCCGAGAGTTGCAATATCTTCTCAATCTTATCATACAGCCTTTTCTTACTAATTGCTTTCTCCTGCTTTACACCTTTTTTTCCCCTATATCTTAATATTACCTTTCCTTGCTGTAATTTAACATGTTTATTCTGGAGCGTGGTGAGACCAAAGGAACCATTGGAATTTCTATATATGGTATTTCCTGGACGTATGGATGTGTGCTGGATGATCATGATTGCCAGAGCACAGACATATCTCTGGTCACACAGGTCCCTTTTGATATCCTTCTCCAACTGTTTTTTCAATACTGGCAGGCTCTTTCCAAAGTGATATAGTCTGCTGAACTTATCCTGGTCCTGGAAAGCTGTCCAGCGGGGATGGTAGATATATTGCTTACGTAGCCTAATATCCAAGCCCGTGGCCTGGATGTGCCCATTTCTATTCGGGCATATCCATACATTGGTCCAATTTGGCGGAATTACCAAGGAATGGATCCGAGATAGGACCGATGGATCTACAATCCTAACTTTTTTTTGGTCGTAGTATTCAAATACCTCACCGTTTTGTATCCTAGAGATGCCCTTTGAATTGCAGTTTACATATTTAAAAGGTTTCTTTGCTTCCATACCTTGTCATTGAATTATTCCTATACCCTTAATCTGTTTCGAATGTATTTTGTTTTAGCATATATAATTTAAAGATTAAATTATGCTAGAGCTGTGCTGTCGTCATTAATTTAGTACGTCCTGTTCCCTTCCAGTGGGTGAAGTGCAGCTTTATTTTTATTTTTGCCCATTCCTGGTGTATTTTCAGGTGTAAGGTTCATTGCTTGATTCGTGAATGTCGATCCACCTTTCAGCGGGTATTTTCTCTCTTTTTCCGTCAGATATGTTGCATAGAACAGTTCGGGAATCAATTCGCTTGATAATTTTAAGATTAAAAATGATATTTCAGAATGTTATAAATGGGGACATCGATCTAGGCGCTTATTTTCTTTTCTGCTTTGGCATTTTTTGGTTTAATGAAAATTGCGCGCAAGGCCTGTAAGATAGGATATTAAATTAAAATGCCAACCTTCTAGGATGGCATTTAAAAATACCTTTTTACTAGATATATATTACTCGGCTTTTGAATTTAAGTTCGTATCCGCAATGGCGGTTAATTTTTCATCGCACGACTTTTCTTCTTTTAATGTCTTCAAGAGCAACTTTACTGCATCCTTATGTTCAAGCGATTTTGCGAAAGCCGCCAGCGTGCCATAAGTTGCAATCTCATAATGCTCTACTTTTTGCGAAGCGGCGATTATTCCGGCATCCCGCACAGCCCCAGATTCTGTCTCTTCCATAATACCTTTAGCTTCTTCTAATAGCCCGGCCATAGCATCACATTTCTCTGCCTTCGCTTTAATTCCGATCGATTCAAAAACTTCTTCAAGTCTATTGACATGTTCCTTGGTCTCTTCAAGATGAGAAGATATTGCTGTTTTCAGTTCTTGAGACGTAGCATTTTTTTCCATTTTAGGTAATGCTTTTACCAATTCCCTCTCAGCCCAATAAATATCCTTTAGGCCGTCCTCAAACAGATCATTTAAATCTTTAGCCGCGCTTTGCTTTGCTTTAACTTTAGTTTCCTTAAGAGTAGATTTTGTTGTTGTTGCCATGATAATATTGTTAAGTTTGATTGGGGAAAAACAAACTAAGCTCATAATTGTTCTGAATGTCGATATTTGTCCAAGCTTCTGTAGGGTTTAGATAAAAGTAATGAAGATTTTATTCTGGAGATATAAATTTGGGCAGGAGATATTTTTATACAACATCAAACATATTTACCTCTAAACTGTTTATATTGGAAAGGTAAATTAATAGTCCAAAAAAACCCATGCCACCTATATCCCCACTATAGGTGGCATATTTTTTTTTAAATACGAGAAGGAGATAAAAAGAAGAGGATTGCGTAGAGTAGTCAGATCTGATTAGGTGTGTCTGACAGTCTCGAATGTGAACTGATTTTATAGTAATCAAAAGTAATTTGTATAGTGATCAATCAATAATTTTTTTTATTTTTAATAAAAAATCACCCCAAACATACGTAACATTTTTAGCGGAAAAAGGTCCTAAGTTTACTTTAGGACCTTTACTTTATATTAAGTTAAGAAACTTTATAGCTTTTAAGCTTTTCCTGCAACAGTTTTCTAGCTGTGTGTATTCGAGTTTTGACGGTACCTTCCGGAAGCCCTAAGTGTTCACCTATTTCGTAGTACTTATAACCTTCAAAGAACATCATGAACGGTGTATAATACTTTTCATGTATTGACATTAGAACAGAATCAATATCTTCACCCAAAAAATTGTCTATACTTTTGTTTTGGCTCTGCTGCTTTGTGGGGTCAAGGGCTGAGAAGACTGTTGATATGTAAGTCCTTTCCACTCCATTTTTCCGGCACCTATTAATGAAAATATTCTTCATGATTGTATACATCCAGCCCAAAATATTTGTGCTTCTTTCAAATTTTTCTTGGTATCGAATGAACTTCATGAGGGTATCTTGGAGGAGATCCTCCGCATCATCTTGGTCCTTGGTAAACTTGTTCGCATAGTGAAGCAATGTGTCCGAATGAACCAACACTTCATTTTTTATAAAATCATTGTTCATTTTAAAAAGAGATTTAGTAGAAAACGGGTTTTAATTCACCTTTGCGCAAAGATGGTTTAGATTGAAATTGGACCAGAAACAAACCTCGCGTTAAATCTCCGGTCCAATAAAAATCTTATGGTTGTATGTACATGGAATTGCAATGAGTGTGCCAAAGAAATTTCTGGGCAGTTTTTTTTATAGAACGGTGAAATCTCGCCATTGGGATTGAGACAATCACTAGCATATCAATATTAAAATAGGATATGCTCTTATATCTGCAGGAGGAATAAAAATTCATACTTCAGACCCAATAAATTTCTCTGAAAAATCTTTTAAATATTTTATGTAATTCAAGACAAAATATTCGTTTTAACCCTAGAGACTCAAAACACTGGATCTATTAAAAAAACGTAATATTGTATTATCTATCAATAATAAATGAAGCTTAACAATGGTAAGTGATAAACTCCAAAATCTCTTTAATCAGCTTGAAGTTCCTGCCAAAACCATTCTTTTACAGGAAGGGGAAATCTCCAAAAATATGTTCTTTGTTAAGAAAGGATGTTTGCGGACCTGGGTCAATAATGATGGTAAGGATATTACCACCCAGTTTTTTTTGAAGGCGATAAAGTTTCGTCCATTGAAAGCTTCCGTGCTGATCTACCGAGCCTCTATAGCATAGAAAGCCTAGAGTCCTGCATTCTGCTGACGCTTTCACAAAAGGATTTTTTGGATGGGTTAAAAAGTTTCACCGAAATCAAAGAAGAAATACAGGAGCATCTATTCAAACGACTTTTACAATCTCAAAAAACTTTCTATTCCTACCTTAAAAACGTCCTCAGCAGCGCTACAGAGAGTTGATCGAAGAATATCCCCATATTATCCAATGTGTTCCGCAGCATTACGTCGCATCTTATCTTGGAATTACTTCGGTTTCTTTAAGCAGAATACGAAACAGACGATGAACCATTTCTCCTTTTGAGTTTTTAAAGGATTGTTGGCAGCATGATGATAGAAAAACTCCTCCATGGAAAGGTCACTATACCTGATCACATATACCAGAGGATCATAAATTAAAATATTTTGATCAACAAGAATTTCATGGGTCAGCTATGTGCACATTGAATGTAATTGCTTAATGGAATTCATAGGTCCCCTCCTTTGCACGAGAAGTAAAGATACTATCATTGGGGGCTTTAATTTTAGGGGGAATTTAAGAACGATAAAAACGATTAATAATAATAATATGGCTTCGGGGTCAGCTTTGCTTGATTACCATTACCCGCACCATATAACAGAACAACAGAACCAGAGGGCCTGATTTAATTACCCCTGGTTCTGTTTTTATAGTTTTTCCCTAATCATGTCTATAGTTACGTAGCTTTTTCTGGAGGATTCTCCTGGCCGTATGAATTCGGGTCTTTACCGTTCCTTCAGGTACCCCTAGATATTCAGCTATTTCATAATATTTGAACCCTTCATAATACATCATGAATGCATTATAGTATATTTCAGGAATTGTTTTCATGACGGTGTTTATTTCTTCACTCATTAAATTGCCTTCCGCTCTATCTCTACTGATCCGACTTTCAATATCCTTGGAATCCGTAATCCCATTTATATACTTGAGCTGATGAACTCTTCTTCGGCAATCATTAATAAATGTATTTCTCATAATAATATAGATCCACCCCAATAGGTTGGTTCCAGTAACGTATTTCTTCTGATACTTCAGCACCTTGATCAATGTGTTCTGAAGAAGGTCTTCGGCATCATTATGATCCTGAATGAATTTATTGGCGTATTGCAAAAGTGTTGGTGTATGCACCAATACCTCTTCTTTTATAAATGTATAATTCATCTTTAATAGGGCTTTTGTGAATAAATATTACTATTTAATTAACCCTTTGCGCAAAGGAAGATGTTTGATATAGTCTATCTGTGCACCCCGCGTGTGGATAGGTTATATCTATATGTTAAGGTTGTATAATCGACAATATTCAATACCCGTGCCAATTAAATCCTCATCAATCTATCCCTGATAAAAAGTATTTTACAGTTACTGGTATGCAACTAACAGCTAAATTGTGTTTTTTTAAGAATTTCCAAAATAGCGGACTGTTTAATTTAATAGACACATAGTTTATTGATTTAATACATGTAGTGGTTTAGCTACAAATGGGTCTTCGTATAGATGATGAAAGGTCTCCGAGTAAAACAATTCATAAATCCAAAGGTGACGAATTCGATAATGTTCTGGTAGTACTGAGGACAGAAGAACACTGTGATTTTTTAGTTAATCAATCCTTAGCTACTGAGGAACATAGAATTTTCTACGTAGCAGTAAGTCGTGCGAGAGAAAGATTATTTATATCCGTTCCCACCTTGGCACCTGTAAAACTGCAAAGAATTGAACATCTTTTTGATGTGAACCATCTTAAATAAAAAAGAAAGGGAAACGCGTAAATAAATCAAAATAATGATTCTAGAAGTCAGTAAACCGAAGTTGGGCATACCCTACTTTTAATCAATATTTTGTTATCCTAGAAATCAATATTTTTGTGATTGATTTCTGCTAGAAGTCAAAAAAATAGCTAATTGGAAGGTTAAGTTTATCTGCTAAATTCTTTATTGTTAGAATTGTTGAATTGGATTCACCTCTCTCAATTCTCCCCAACTGTCTTGTATCGATATTACAAAAAGAAGCAAATTCCTCCTGAGACATTTCTTTCGATTCTCTTATGGACCTAATATTTAGCCCAAATTGTTTTAAAAAATTTATATCTCTAATTTTTTCCGACATTTAATACTAATGTCAAAAAATAAGTTAAAAATTATTAGGACATATATGTCCTTTTATTTATATTTGTATAATCACACCATTATTTGGTGTATGTGCATTAGACTAAAAGAGTCTCGACAGCAAATTCCGACAAATTGCAAACAGACGAGACGGTAGTGTAATGCCCAAGAATATTTTGTGTACCTTAGGTATTCACTATAGTTCTTGGGTTACTGCTGTAATTCCGCTCTGTTTGGCCGTCGGAAGCCTGCTGTACGGTTGGCAGTAACCCACACTATAGGTTCCTTTCATTTGAGACTCACTTTATAAACTAAAACAGTGAGTTATGAAAAAACAATTCTTAAAAAACCTTATCAAATCGCCCGTTTGATTTTTGATTGGATTGATGTATCTACCAATTGGTGTTGATACTAATTTCTTAATCTCCACTTATTCATAGATTTTCTAATTCCCAAAAAATTAATATTCCTAAAAAATGAAGAATTTTTATTGGGGCAGGAGAGAACTGTCCAAAAAAATCTATCGATTAGAGCCTACTGCTTTAAATTTTCAAATATGTTCACTAAGAACATTCATTACCTTGGTCTTGGCATTCCAATTGTTGTTGTTTAGTAAATCAGTTCTGGCGCAGTCTCCGAATCCAGAGGCTGTTGCTGGCTCTGGGAACCCGCCAAGTACCGTAATTGTAGGACAAAAAGTACCCACCGACTTTTGGAATCAAAAGCATACGATCTATGAAGATGGTAAAACACGGGTAATCACACTTAAAGAATTTAAAGGAAAAGTGTTGATATTGGACTTTTGGTCCGTGAGCTGTGGAAACTGCATTTTCCACCAAAAAGCGATTTCCTATTTTAAAGAAAAATTTCCAGAGCATCTCGAAGTAATCATGGTCAATCCGCTAAGAACGAAAGACAGTTTGAGCCATATCACCGCATTTGAAGATAAGTTTCGCCAAGAATATTTCCCTAATGGTTTTCGGAGCATTATCCTGGATAAGGAATTGACTAATCTATTTGCCGTTCGAGCTTTTCCTACCTATGTTTGGATTACGCCGGGAGGCATGGTGCAGACCATTACGTTCTGGAATTTTTTGAACAAGGATGCAGCAATGCCATTCCATAAAGGTAAGGGATTATGAAAGCAAGGAACTTAATCTTTATGATTGCAATCCTATGCAGTTATGGGAATCAGCTATTTGCACAGATATCGATTTCAGGAAAAGTTGTCCAAGAAGATGGATCACCAATCCCTGCAGTGAATATTTTCAGCCCGGTAAATCAAAAAAGCTACCGGACAGATTATGAAGGAAATTTTTCGATGCACTTAAAAGCAATGGACAAACTTGTTTTTACCCATCAGAATTATGACACGGTATTTGCCGATGTGGCTGACGATCAGAGCTATCTGCGGGTCACCATGAACCGAAGGACCATCGGTATAGAAGAGCTCCATATTATCGAAACGGGATACCAGAAAATTTCAAGGGAGCGGTCCACGGGAAGCTTCGAGCAGATGCGCCGCAGGGAAATTGCTCAGCGCCCTAGCAGCAATATCTTTCAGAATATGGAGGGATTTCTGCCGGGGGTGATGTTCGATAAACGAAGCGGAGATAACAAATTTCATGTCCGTGGTATCAATTCATTGACTGAATCGATGACCGCTCCTTTATTGATCGTGGACAACTTTCCTTATGCCGGAGACATCGATGCAATCAACCCGCAGGATATTGAATCTATCTCAGTCCTTAAGGATGCTGCTGCCGCATCGATCTGGGGATCCAGGGCTGGTAACGGTGTGATCGTAATAACCACCAGAAAATCGAAAGAAGGAAAGGTTCGGGTGGAGGGTGGACTGAATTATGTCACGATGGGAAAACCGAGTCTGCTCGATATTCCGACCTTGGATTCAAAGGCTTTCATGGAAATCGAAAAGGAGTTGTTTGATCAGGGAATCTACGATGCATCGCTGAATGAAACCTCTGTGACTCGAACCATGCTGAGCCCATATGTTGAATTGCTGGACAAGGTAAGGAAAGGGGAGATCTCCGAAATGGAATCAGCAGAATTAACTGAAGCTTTCGAGGGACAGGACTATCGAAAGGATCTATTGGAACATTATTATCGCCATACCTTCATGCAGAAATACAATATGTCTGCAACAGGGGGTACCCAAGATTTTAACAACCGAATTTCCCTGACCTATGATCGCGACCTTCAGGGTACAGTGACCAATAAATATGCGCGCGAAGGACTGATATGGTCCGGATTGTATAAACCGGGGAAAGCCATATCGATTGATTACCTGTTGGCATTGAATGGGCAGCAGTCGACGATGAGCCTGGAAGGCTTGAACTACCCGTTAAGTCCCGGGGGTGAAAGAAGCACGCTATATCCTTATGCGTCCTTGGTCAATGGGGAGGGGAGGCCAATACCTATGGAAAGGCAATTTTCAAATGAATATTTAGAAAAGTTCAGCGACCAGCTTCCATATGACTGGTCATATAATCCACTGGAAAATATATGGGAGTCTACTAGAAACCATCAAACGATGCAAGTGCGGGCGAACTTAGGTATCAGTTATAAGCTGTTCCCATTTTTGACCCTGAGCGGTAAATATGCACATACGATCCAATCTGAGAGCGACCAGGACCATTATGGCAGGAATTCCTATTACGTTCGTAACCTTCAGAATACATATTCCTCGATGGTCGATGGAAAGGTTTTTACACCTATTCCCGAAGGTGGTATATTTGATGAAGGGAGATCAGCACAGGTCGAAAGGCGTGGGAGAATCCAGGCAGATATTGACCTGCCTTTTTTTAGGCACCATCGATTTACATCACTGATCGGAGGAGAGGTTTCCGATCAACCCCGCGAGTCAGATTCCTATCGGTATTATGGGTATGATGAATCGATGAAAACCCATCAGTTTGTGGATTACCTGAGGACCTACAGTACCTTTCAAGGTATCTTGGGAAATACAACTATTCCAAGGTTCGGAGAACTATCATCGAAGAATACCCGGATGGCATCATTCTTCGGAAATGCAGCTTACGGCTATAAGGAAAAATATTTTTTGAATTTCTCGATGAGAAAAGATGCTTCAAACACCTTTGGCATCGGTACGAATTGGCGCTGGAACCCATTATGGTCATCTGGAATAGCGTGGAATGTCCATCGAGAAAAGTTCATGGAAAATGTACCGTTTATCAATCAGTTGAAGTTAAGGTCTACTTGGGGGCATAGTGGAAACTCTGGGGGGTTGGGCACCTCACTGCCTGTAATCCTTGAAATCAATAATTATACCCTGAACCCGGAGCGTCAGGCATATTTGTACAGCCTTCCTTATGTTGATCTGAAATGGGAGGACGTGCGCATGATGAACCTGGGCTTGGACTATAGCCTTTTTAATCGAAGAATTTGGGGAAGCCTGGAATATTTCAATAAAAAATCGACTGATATCCTTGCGCAGGATCTTTTGGAGCCCACTTTGGGCATGAACATCATGATGAAAAACGTTGCCAATATGAAAGGCGAGGGCATCGATGTGAGCATAAATACCCTCAACATCCAGCGGAGATTTTCATGGAACACACAAGCCTATTTCTCCATGGTAAAGGATAGGGTGACGGACTACTTTGGAGGGAATAGGGAATCCAGGGATTATCTTACGGCGAGAGGCCTGAGCCTTTACCCGACCGAGGAGTGGGGACTGTATCCAATTTTTGGGTTGCGGAGTTCTGGTTTGGACACTGAAGGGGACCCGGTCGGCATGTTGAACGGTGCACCCTCCAAAGATTACGTCAAGTTGAACGCAGATTCCCTTCAGAACCTGAAATATTTTGGATCGGGGATTCCGAGGTTCCATGGTTCCCTCCGGAATACATTTTCCTATAGAGGAATCACGCTGAATGTCAATATCATCTTTAAGGGGGGGAATTACTTTTCCAGAAATACAGTGAACTATTCTAGCTTAGTCAATGGATGGACTGGCCATACTGATGCACAATATCGATGGCGGAAACCGGGGGATGAAGCTAAAACCGATGTGCCGGCTTTAAAAATTCCATTGAACTCAAATCGGGACTTCTTTTATATGTATTCCCAGAGAAATGTGGAGCCAGGTGGATTCATCCGAATCCAGGATATCAACCTCAACATTCCAATCCCATTGGGAAGGACGTTGGATGCTTCGGTCAGCATCTATATGGGAAATGTGGGATTGCTATGGAGGGAGAATAGCACAGGATTGGATCCAGAGAATTTGTACATGCCGGCACCGCGAACCTATTCAATTGGATTGAACCTAAAACCTAGGAAATGATGAAAACTAAAATAATTGCATTATTGGGGCTTTGTATAACCATGGTATCCTGTAAGGATTTCTTGGCCCTGAAGCCAGAAACCTCCTACAGTCACCCCGAAAGCTTGGAGGATATCAACGCCCTATTGAACTATGAATCCAGGGTAAATGGAAATTACCTTGGAAATATCGAATCGGGGACGGATGATTTTGAGATTGATTTCTCCAGTTACAGCACCCGTTCGGCCTATTATCAAGAGTTATACCGATGGGACGAAGAACCATTTTCGGAGGACGGTGGGGCAGGTGAAAACTGGTTATTTCCCTATGAAACCATTCTATATGCCAATGTTGCACTTGAATCCCTGGAAAGGGTGAAAGGTGGGGAACCATCCTTGAGGAAGCGATTGGAAGGCGATGCGCTTTTTATACGTAGCTATCGGTTCTTCCAACTGTTGCAGGTCTATTCTCCACCATATCTGGTGGGAGACCAGGACAGCCCCTACGGAATTCCACTCCGCCTCAGTTCAAATGTCAATGAACCGTCGGTCAGAGCAACTGTGAAAGAGGGATATGGGCAGATCATTGATGACCTGAACAAGTCGATCCAATTGCTCCCGGAAGAGGTAAACTATAAAACTAGGCCCAATAAATCATCGGCATATGCGCTCTTGGCCAGGGTACAGTTGTCAATCGGTGATTACGAGAATGCACTTAAAAACGCACACCAGTCCCTGCAACGAAATTCAAAATTGTTGGACTACAATTCGATGGACCTTTCTGCAGCCTATCCCTTTATGCCCTTGAATCAAGAGGTCATTTACCATGGTAAAAGCAGTGCATCTGGTTCCTTGATGGCATCGTCGAGGTTGACGATCACACAGGATCTATTGAGTATGTATAGCGATGATGATCTACGTAAGACGGCATTTTTTGTTGCCAGAACACCTGATAGATTTCGGTTTAAGGGGTTTTATAACGGATCTGCTGCGAGCTACTTTGCGGGCATAGCAGTTGATGAAATGATGTTGATTGCAGCTGAATGCCATATTCGAACAGGAAAGGTTGGTGAAGGCATGGAGATGCTCAACAGCCTGCTTGCCAATCGGTACGACAGGATTACTTTTGTTCCACGCACAGCCAGCAACGAACTGGAAGCACTTCGGATTGTTTTGGACGAAAGAAGGAAGGAACTGCCTTTTCGGGGTATCCGCTGGACGGACCTACGACGGTTAAACCGGGATCCAAGGTTTGCTAAAACCATTCGAAGGAGCTTTCCTGTTGAGGATGACAAACCTATGGAAACCATATTGTTGCCTGAGGATCCAAGGTATTGTTATTATATCCCTCCTCAGGTCATTGAAAAGAGTGGGATGGTGCAGACCAAGCGATAAAATAAAAGAAGGCAGGCCTAAGCCTGCCTTGATTAAGGTTTAATTCACCTTCTTACTTTAATCTACCTTCTCTCTCAAAGCAGTTACTGTTTCGTTAGTTGAGGGTGTACTTGCAAAGGCATCGTTGATGCGATCTTTTACTTTGGAGGAACCCGTGGCGATTGCGCTCATATCAGGATATCCCGCTGTATTAGCTGGTGCGGATATGGTACATACTTCCTGTTGCTGACCTTCGCAGGGTTTGTTGGGATCGGGGCTCAAGGAATATTTGGTTGAATCGAGCCTGGAATCGGTCGAATTTCCATGGAAATACCAGGTAGCCGGTATTTGTTTATCCAAGTCCTGAATCTTTTCTGTAGCAAAGGAGTTGAGAAACATTGACACTGCCATTGAGCCAACAATCAGCAGGGAGGCAGTTGGAAGGGATTTTAAATTTAGGGTTTTCATGATTCATGAATTTAACTTTAATGGATTTGTTTAATCTTCAAGGCCATTCTGGTTCCTGGAACCATGGAATGGCCATTATCGTGAAGGTAGCGGACTTTTTAGGGAAATATTTTGGAAATTTCATAGATCTAATTTTAGTTTCGGAACCTAAAATTATGTGTATAAGCCTTATGACAGGTAGACCTTTTTGTGGAATAATCCAAATATGATTTATTTAGAAAAGGAAGATTCTCCATACTGTTTTCTGTAGGATCCCATCGTGATTCCAAAAGTCCTCTTGAAGATCCTGTTCAAGGTATTTGTATCTGCATACCCAAACAGGATTGACAGCTCTAGCAGGGGAATGTCGGTCTGGACCAGAATTTCTGAAATTCTGTGAAGGAGGGCTGATTTTATATGCCTACGAACAGTTTTGCCGGTAATTTCCTTGAACCCCAGTTCCAGACTGGAAACACTGATCCTATTCCTCTTTGCCAAGTCGTTCAGGTTTGGTCTTTCGTTTTTCTGCAAATCTTCATGGATCATTTGATTGGTACCTTCAACAATTGATCGGTAAAAGCTGGGCCTGGTCTGTGTATCCAATTGCTTAAAATATATGAGCAGAATTTCAGAAACGTGTTTTATCAAATCGACATTTAGCTCTGTCCTCTGGGTATAGGATCCTATCAAACCTTTTAATTTATTCAAAAATGATGTCTTGAATCCGACAGGATCCAGGTAAGTCAAAAGAAAACTTTTCTGTTGAAACATGAATTCGGTAGAGCGGAACTGATTGGGAGAGATGAAAGGCAATATTTTGGGATGTATACTGATGGTTAAAACTTCTGCAGGAAATCTTAAGGGCAAAGCAAGATAAGTTCCTTTCCTGGCAAAAAGGAAAATAGCCTCCCTCTCTAAAAGTTTTAAATTGGATGCCGCATCCTTTTTTGAAGAATAGGCTACCTGCCCCTGTAAACAGATAATGAGGACATAGGTATGCCTTTTGGCAATAATGGTTATGGATTGATGGGAAGCCGACCCACGTAGAAGGTGGTGTTCGACTAAGAGCAGATTTTTGGAGAAGCTTGCTGTCGCTACCTCCAGGCCATCGCTCCTTTTAACGATATAGGGGCTTGGTAGAAATGTTAAAATGGATTGTTGGGCAAATTGATTTGATTGGATCTCAATCGATTCTTGATCAGTTAATCGTAATTCAAAAGCAATGCTATTTTTCATGATACTAAATTTCTCTTTGAAGAGCTTTATGCAGTGGTCATCTTAATTTCGGCTAAACTCTACGTTCCAATTGAACCTGATCAAATTTTTTCAATTTTATATCGTTAGCAATGGAGACTGCTTGGGAAATCGGAATTTTTGGCTGCACATTTAAATGATCCAAAGCCTTTCCAAGGCGTTCGGGCAAATCTCCAGTTAAAGGAATAGTTTCTAATTGTAACTCATTGTAGCATGCCAACAGCCTTTCCTCGGAAACCTTTCGGAAACGCTCCGATGTAGGGCGATGTCCATCCTCCACAAACGGAAATTCGACTGGCAGATGAAAGAAGATGTCATACCTCTTCTTTGCATAGGTCTTGGCCATCTTTTCAAAACCGGCCAGCAACAGCTCAAAATCTTGATGTTGGCGATAATTCTTGATTTTCTTCCACAGCATGGTCCAACTATTCTCCTCGGGGTAAGCACCGGTGATCAGCCTGGTGCTGCCATAGAGCCATTCCTGAAGTGGACAGCCGTCGCTGATGAAGCCTGTGGACAAACTGGCTTCGGCATGCACGCGCCGCTCAAAGCGTTCCATCCCCAAACGAAGCAACTGTGCATAGGAACAGTCCTTGAGCGAGGTGCCCGGAAATAACCCGGGCAGGATCTCACGCATGGTTGGGGCATGGGTCGTTGGAATCCCGGTAGCCAGGGAAAGGGCGAGCGAGAGGCTGGTCTTTCCCGTGCAGTAGGTTCCGCTGATCACGATCCGGGGCTTATGTTCAGGGCATCTCATGGCAAATCTTAAATTTTGCATCCATGTTGCCCATCTGGCTCATGAGCGAAACGGTCTGCCAAGCTTTCCCGCGCAGCATGGTCTGCTGGCGGTGGGCGAACTGCAGATCAACGCGGTAACAATCGGATCGGTAGGGTCGCTTAAAGTCGATTTCCATGCTCCGTAGCCAAATATTGGGACAATCCATCCGATCTTTAGACAGAAGGGAATACAGCAGCACCTGCATCAGCTGTCCCGATATCCGAACGCTGTCCAAAGGGCTAAGGGGATTGTCATAGGCACTGAATCCCCAAACATCCGAAGGATATGGTAACGGTCCTGATAATTGGGCAGAAATGGATTCAGTCTGTAGGTCCATGTGGATTTGGTCCAATTCGAGGTTGCGCTGCCTGTAGAGGTCTCGGTGGAGGGAACCTTCTCCAAAAGGCCAGAGATCAAAATCCCGAAAATCGATCTGGGTTGGGCCGGGATGGTCGATAACGATACGCATCTGGGCATTCTGGATCTTTACTTCCAGGCTTGTCAAGCCAATGTTAATCGAATTGAGATCCTGATGGGATTCAGCAATGGATATTTCAAACGGAACGGTCATCCCGCTTGTGATGTCCATTGATTTTTTTATTTGGAGCGTAAGGTTCCGCAGGATGGAACGGTTAATTTCATGCCTGGTCAGCCGTTTCTGCTTGATGAGTATGCCCTCTGCCAAAAATAATCCCATGGCAACATATTCCATACTTCCCAAGTGTAGTGCCTGTTGGTTTGGCCTTTGCGGACCATCATAATGAACGGAAAATGATCCTCGGATCTGTTTTTGTCCACCCAGGCTGAAATTGGAAACCTGAACTTGGAACCTGCTGAATCCAAAGGAAAAATAACGGGTCTGGGAAGGACCCAATATGCTGTCTAAGCTATCAATTGGTTGTTTCATGGTTAGCTGTATTGCTTTTAGCTAAAAGTAGGGCAGGTAACAATGATAATTTTGGCGAATGCCGTAAGAAGTCCTGTGACATCCGCTGTTTCTGCAACTATTTAACTGATTCATATAATTGTTAACCAATGCAGCAAAAAGATTGTGATATTAATTATTAATTTATATTTTGCGAATTCGTCTAGTTTTTGAACCTAAATTTTCCAGTTATGGATATTCAAAAATTGTTATTTGAGGAAATTCGGTCAAGGATTTCCAATCCGGCCTCCTGGTCGAAGGAAATTTCCGAACTGCTGCACCTGGGCAGGGATGCGGTTTACCGCAGGGAGCGTGGTGATGTGCAGCTCACTGCCAGTGAACTAGGGAAGCTCTGCTGCCATTATGGCATTTCGCTGGACAGTTATCTGCTTAGTGACCGGCACAATGTAGTATTTAAGCACACGAGCCTCAACCATCAGGATAGCTATAACTATAGCCAATATATCCACCAGCTGCTTCTCCAACTTCAGCACATGGTTTCTTGCGAGCAAAAGGAGATTATCTTCTGTGCCGACGACGTCCCAATCTTCCATTTTATGGAATTTGCCGAGCTAACCTATTTTAAGCTCTACTCCTGGAACCAAGCCGTGCTGAACCTTGGGGTCAGTTATGAGGATTTTGTTTATGAACTCAAAAAGCAGCACCTGGAACCGGTGTTTAAAAACCTACATGAAACCTACTGCAGGATCCCATCCAGGGAAATCTGGTCAAGGGGTACGATCGGGCCAATCCTGGAACTCCTGGAATACCATTATGACATCGGTAGCTTTCGAAATCAGGATAGCATTGGCCTGCTACTGGAGCAGCTCGGCCATCTCATAACGAATCTAAAAAGATGGACCAAAAGGCAGGAAAAACACGAGGGTGTGCACTTTGACCTCTACCTATCGCCCGTGAACCTGGGCATAAGCCAGATGCTGTGCCGATTTGATGGCCAGCAGTCCGTATCGGTCAAGCTCTATACCATCAATAGCATCGCTACTTTGGACATGAGGTACGTTACCGAAACCATTGATTGGATCCGTGGTGTATTGAATAAGTCCAGCTGCCTGAGCAAACTTTCGGAAAAGGAGCGGATCCATTTCTTCAACCATTTGGATGGCTGTATTGATGGCCTGGCCGGTCGAATGAACCTTCCTCAGGCCTGAGCATAGGGATGATTGTCGATTGGAAAAAATTTTTCATGCAGTTCGGTGATTATGGGAAAGGATTTAACGGAAAAATTGATGGCACTGGTTGGGTGGTACGATTCCGCTTCAATGTGTGCGAATGGTGGTTTACTTGTGGATACATCTCTATCAGAACTACTGACCCAAACCGCAATATCAATCCAACGAATGTACTTCTTACGAAAAAAGGAATACCAATTTGAAAGGGAATTCAGGAAAGTACGGAATACAATCCTTTATATGTTGAAGAACCTTTCAAAGGAAATTGAACCTGATGGTTTACAAGGCAGGCCTTTCGAATGTGTCAATCTATTGGAGACATTTTTAGGGGAAATCGATGAACGGTTTTCCCAGCATTTGAACGGAAATGATCCCTTGAGCAAACGGATGGT
This sequence comes from Sphingobacterium sp. LZ11T8, assembly GCF_024261425.1. NCBI lineage: Bacteria > Pseudomonadati > Bacteroidota > Sphingobacteriia > Sphingobacteriales > Sphingobacteriaceae > Sphingobacterium > Sphingobacterium sp. LZ11T8. The sequence goes on from NZ_JANBZY010000006.1 coordinate 264,912, forward strand.
AAAGGCATTCCAAAGGGAGCTTGACGAGTCTTTTGACCCCGCTCAGGTGCCCCTTCCAACCAATGTAGGAGATACTATCGATTTGCTCAAAAAGGTCCTCAGAGAACGGTTGGAACAGAATCCTAGCTATGGCGTATTGAAAAAACTGAGAGTCTTTATGGATAGATTTAAGCAGCATGTCCCTCAGAGTTTCCATCACCCTCCGTTAACCTGGGTCGATGCGAACCTAATCCTGTTGGATTATCGGGATGGGCTGTACATGAGCAGTTTACTCGAAAGGGTTAAAAGGGGAATCGAAAAATCGGACGCCAGTGAGCAGATTTCCTTTACGGAATCATTCGGGAAATACCTTCTGACACTAAAGAAAACCTCAAGGTTGAACGGTGTCAGAAAAAACCGAATGATAGGGTTGTTGGAACAGTTTATCGAAAGGTATTTGTCCTCTGAAGACAAAAAAGGGGTTCGACCTCCATTTCAGGATGGAGTCAAGGCCAAGCAAAGTGGTATGGAGAAAATTACCTGCAACCTTTCTGCTGACCAGCTTGCGCTCATCCTGCGTGCTATGGATGAAAGCCGATTGGTCGGAGCCAAATCCATGAACGCGGTCTTTCGGCAGATCATCCCATTCCTAAGTACCGACCGCAAGGTAAATCTTTCCTATGGAGCGGTCCGCAGCAAAGCGTACTCTCCAGAAGATAGGGACCGACAGGTTGCTGTTGGCCTTCTGGAGAAGATGATCGAAAAGATCCAAAGCTATTGAAATCTGCAATTATCCCTTACTTACTTACTTATTTACTAACTTCATCTCGTTTAAGGACCGAATCAAACGATTTTTCCTTTTGAATGTTCTCTGTTCTACCTAAAGATCGGTTCCTATTCCTAAACTTGCTGAAGAAGGGAAGTAATGAGCGGATCAAAGAACATAACTTTCAAACTGGTGGAATCAACATAAACCCCTCAACTGAACTATCATTAAGTTGAAAGCTAGCCTTATTTATCCATGCACAGCGGGTTTGCTTGTAAGTTGTGAATTTTCAAATTCCATAAAAAAAGGCTTATGGAACCCTATCCTATAAGCCTCAATAAGGAGGAGGAAGTCTGTAATTATAGCCTTCCGGAATCCTTGAAAGAATAATAACCATCTGGTGTTATGATCAGATGGTCAAGTACGCGGATGTCCAGCAACCGTGCTGCTTGGTCGATCTTCTTTGTGAGCAGGATATCAGGGTCACTGGGAACCAGGTTTCCCGAGGGGTGGTTGTGCACCAGGATCAAAGCTGAGGCATTCGCCTTGAGGGCTGCGGTAAATATCACTTTGGCATCCACTGGGGTGGCATCAATACCACCTGCGGAAACTTGATAGATTCCTAGCACCCTATTTCCCGTATTGAGCAATAGAATCTTAAATTCTTCTGCATACTCTATCCTTTCTGCATTCCAGCAGGTGAGCAGTAGGGAATAAACCTCTTTGGAAGATGTGAGCTTTGGTCTTTGGGAAGGTCGAAGTGGGTTTTGGTAAGATATGCGTACTTCGGCAACCTGTTGCCATTCCTGTTGATTTTGTTGAATTTCCATAGTTTTCAATTTTAAGTTTACGAATGGAATGAATTATGGCATCTGGTGCGGATGAATGGAAGCAAGGGCAAAAAGCAACGGAATAAAGGAAGGGAAGTTGGCTGGGACAGCGTTTATGCCGGAATTTTTTGTTCCGCCACCGACCCGAAGTCCGGACTTCATGGCAGAATTCTTTCCAGGGAGTAAATGATAAAATGGTCGCTCTGGAAACAATTTGGGACGGGAACAGGGAACAGCAGAGGAACAAGAAGAAAGTTGTTCTTTTTTGCCAAGGCATCAACCGCTTACTTTGATCTTAGGAACGGACAGGTGTCTGTTTATTAGAATGATAACCAATACGTAAAGCGTCATGAAAGAACTGAACTGGAATCACTTTATCTTGCTGGCCATGGCATCGACCATGCTCTATTATTTGATTTTGCTGGTCATTTTTTACCGCAGGAGGTTTTTGAGTTTTTTCGAAGGTTCAACTCAGCAATTTACACCTTTTCAAAATACTAGGAATGAACGAGCTGAAGATAGCCAAGAGGATCAAGACAAAGCTTTTCAGGTGGAAATGGAATTGGACCGGTTCTGCCAAAAACTCAGAACGATCTTTAAGCAATCGCGAATCGAGGGTAGTGCAGAAGATCTCCATATAAACATCTTAGGCCTGCTTATGCAATATCCCTTATTATGTCAAGTGGAATTAAGGCCTTCCATCGAGGAAATGATTCTTCAGGAATCCAAGGATATGCAAGGGGAGCTTAGCCAAAAACAGATGGATCGGATCTGGAAATCGATCGCATAAAAATATAGCGGATGTCCCCTCACAGCACCAGCAGCGTTGGGGCAATTGGAGAATAGGGAGAATGGTTGCCTGTTGACCGGGACATTCCGCTTACCAAAAAAAGTAAAACTTAACCCACATAGTGATGAAGAAAATTGAAGGGAATCCAAGGAGGTGGAAGCAGCAATTGTGCAAATTGATTTTTATTGCCTGCTTGCAGGTTCATGAAATTGCTTTTGCCCAAGATGGCCTGGCGGGCATCAATGAAGCCAATGAGAAGGTAAGGAGCTATTTTGATTCCGGCACCAAGTTGATGTATGCCGTAGGGGCAATACTAGGACTTATAGGAGCGGTCAAGGTATTCCAGAAATGGAACAATGGAGATCCTGATACAGGTAAGGTCGCGGCGGCATGGTTTGGAAGCTGTGTGTTTTTAGTGTTGGTAGCAACGGTAATCAAATCGTTTTTCAACGTATAGGAAAATGGCAAGTGCAGTTTTCCCGATCAATAAGGGCATCAATCAACCCCTAGAGTTCAAAGGACTCAAAGCGCAGTACATCTGGTATCTGGCTATCGGAATACTCCTGTTGCTGTTCCTGTTTGCGGGGCTTTATTATCTGGGAGTCCCAAGTATGCTATGCTTGGCAATCATTATAACCTTGGGATGCATTCTTTTTATCCAAATATTTCGCTTTAGTCGGAAGTATGGACAGTATGGCCTGATGAAAAAAATTACCAAGTCACAGTTACCTATAGCTATAAGGAGCAGAAATAGATCGGTCTTTCGTTTGGAAGCGAGATTTAAAAGATAATAATCAAATCACTTAAGTAAGTCCTTAAAATATAAGATACAGATATGGCAAAGGAGAGGTCGATGGAAGCGTTGTTTCCAATATTGGAAATTGAAGGAAATGCATTGGTAAGTAAAATGGGCGATCTGACGTTGGCCTATGAACTGGTGCTTCCTGAAATATTTACCTCAAGCGAACAGGATTTTGAGGGTTTTCATCAAGCTTGGGTGCGTGCTTTGCGGCTGCTACCAAAGCACAGCATCCTGCATAAGCAGGATTGGTTTCTAGAAAGTGTCTTTCGAGCAGAATTTCGACCCGATCCTAACAGTTTTATGAGCCAATCTTCAGACCGACATTTCCATGAACGTCCATTTCTTGACCATCGATGCTTTTTGCTACTCAGCAAATGTGTCGAACCTAAACGAATTGTCAATTCGCTTTTTTCGAACCTGATCAAGCCTAATCTTGTTCCACGAAATATTTTGGAGGATGACTATGCGGAACGTTTTCGGGAATGTTGCCAGCAATTCGTGAACATCCTTCAAGAAAGTGGACTTTGCCGAATTCGAGATATGAGGCATGACGAGCTAGAGAGTACATTGAACCAGGCAGGACTGCTGGAACGGTACTGTACACTTTCGTCAGGCAACGATCCACTCTTGCTACGTGACATTGATCTAAGCAATGACATTCGAATTGGCGGAAAAGAGGTAGGCTGTTATACCCTCGGTGATGCGGAATCCCTTCCATCGCTGTGCGCAAGCCGCATGAACTACGATAAATACAGCACAGACAGGAGCAAGTTCAGCGTGGGTTTTGCTTCGCATTTGGGACAACTGCTTCCCTGCAATCACCTGTATAACCAGTATATCTTTTTGGAAGATGCCGAGCAGACCTTAAAAAAAATGGAAGGAAAGCGTTTGCGTCTACAATCCCTTGCAGCTTACAGTCGGCAGAACCTTATTGCTAGGGATGCGACCAATGCTTTTTTAAACGAAGCTTTTGCGCTGCAGCATCAAGCTGTCAAAGCGCATTTTAATATCCTGATCTGGTCAGAAGAGGAACAACAACTTAAAAAAGCAAAGCAACTGCTTTCATCCTCCCTAGCGAGCATGGACTGCCGGATCAAAGAAGAAACGGTAGGAGCAGCTCAAATTTTCTGGGCAGGGATACCTGGAAACGCAGGTTCTTTTCCTATGAACGAATGCTTCGATACCTTTACCAACCAAGCCAGCTGTTTTTTGAATCTGGAAACAGGCTATCGAAGTTCGATTAGTCCTATTGGTATCCGACTTGGAGACAGACTTAGCGGAAAGCCACTCCATGTTGACATCAGTGATGAACCTATGGAAATGGGGATCTGTACGAATCGGAATAAATTTATTTTGGGACCTTCAGGAAGTGGAAAATCCTTCTTTACCAACCACATGGTCCGAACTTATTTTGAACAAGGCTGCCATGTGGTTTTGGTGGACGTTGGACATTCCTACCAAGGACTTTGCGAGCTGGTTGGAGGCTATTACTTTACCTATACCGAAGACAATCCAATCCGGTTCAATCCTTTTTACCTAGGACAGGGGGACCAGCTGGATACCGAAAAAAAAGAAAGTATTAAGACACTGCTGCTCGCGCTATGGAAAAAAGATGACGAAGCTTTTCGCCGTTCAGAATATGTTGCCTTATCCAACGCCATCAGCGGTTTCTATGAATATCTTGCCCTAAAGGACGGAATTTTCCCCTGTTTCGACAGTTTCTATGAGTACCTCCATGACACTTTTCGTCAAACGGTGGCTAGGGATCGGGTGAAGAGGCAGGATTTCGATATCGATAATTTTCTCTATGTGCTGCGTCCTTACTATGCAGGAGGTGAATTTGACTACCTTCTCAATGGCCAAGACAAGTTGGATATGCTCCACGAAAGGTTTATAGTCTTTGAGCTGGACAACATTAAAGACCACCCGATTCTATTTCCCGTTGTTACCATCATCATCATGGAAGTTTTCATCAGCAAGCTTCGAAAAATGAAAGGTGTGCGTAAGATGATCCTGATCGAAGAAGCGTGGAAAGCCCTGATGAAGGAAGGTTTTGCTGAATATATCAAATACCTTTTCAAGACGGTCAGAAAGTATTTCGGTGAGGCGGTCGTGGTTACCCAGGAAGTCGATGACATCATCTCTTCGCCTGTGGTCAAGCAAGCCATCATCAACAATAGCGATTGCAAGATTTTGCTCGACCAAAGTAAATATCAAAACAGATTTGATCAGATCCAAGAACTCCTTGGTCTGACCGAAAAAGAAAAGGCGCAAGTGCTCTCACTGAACCGAGCGAATGATCCTAATCTGAAATATAAGGAAGTCTTTATTAGCCTTGCAGGTGTCATTAGCAAAGTTTACCGTACGGAAGTGTCGATGGAGGAGTATCTGGTCTACACGACCGAGGAACGCGAAAAATTTCGCCTGCGAAATTACATGGATGCTCAGCATGGGGATGTTCAAAGTGCTGTAAAGGCTATGGTTAAAGATAACATCCAGTAAATAACTGATCAGTATATAAACTTTAATTAATCGATATATAGGGTTATGAAAAAGCATTTTATCGTAATTATGTTGCTTTTTTTGTTCATGCATATTGTGCCAAACCGGCCAACGGCCAGTGCACAATTGGTCCTTTCAGAAGTCATCAAGGCGGCGATAAAAAAAGTAGTCAAGGCCATGGATTTGAAAGTTCAGCGGCTGCAGAACAAAACAATCTGGCTTCAACAAACACAAAAAACAATAGAAAATCTACTCTCCAAAACTCGTTTGGACGAGATTGCTGCCTGGAGCTTCCGTCAAAAGGAAACATTTGCATCCTATTATGAATCGCTCATGAAGGTAAAGTCAGTCCTACTCCAATTTAATCAGGTGAAGGAGATTATTCAAAAGCAAGTCGCTATGGTAGGAATCTATCAGCGAACTTGGAACGACCTTAAAAAGAAAGACCATTTTACAGCAGAAGAACTGCACTATATGGCCAAAGTGTATGCCGGCATCTTAGCGGAAAGCCTAGGTAATGTCGAGGAGCTTACCAGTTTGGTGAGTTCCTATTCTTTTCAGATGAGTGATGGTGAACGCATGAAACTAATCAATGTCCTAAGCGATCGAGTCGAGGATAATTACCAGAGCCTTTTACGGTTCAACCGGCAGAATAGCTTGCTCAGCCTGCAACGGAGTAAATCCTTAAAAGAGGTTCTGCGAATCAAAAAACTCCATGGAATCCCTGATAAAAATTTAGAACGATGAGAAAATGGATGGCCTTGGCTTGTGCAATCCAGCTGACCATAAGCCTAGTTCAAGGGCAAACACTAAAAGAATGGATCCGGCAGAAGAAGACCCAGCAAGAATACCTGTTGACCCAGATTCTTGCCAACCAAATGTACCTGGATCTTTTGACTAAGGGTTACCGTGTATTTCGTACTGGAATGAGCATCGTAGCCGAATGGAAGCAAGATGAATTCAAGCTCCACAAGACTTTTTTTAGATCCCTTGGCCTAGTTCGACCTGCTGTACGTCGATTCGGAAAAATTGCTGAGAGTACGGCCATCCTGATGGAAATTGTCGCTATGCATCGCCGGCTGAGCAAACGCCTAACAGGAAGTGAACTTTCCCAAGAAGAAAAGCAATATATGCAATCTATGTTGGAAGTCATCTTAAAGAAAAGCTTTACGAGTTTTGATCAGGTTGTGGAATTACTTGAGGAATCCTTTGATCTAGAAGATCAGCAAAGATTGATTCGTTTGCAGCAAATTCATGAGCATTTGGAAGAGCATCTCCTGATGATCCGGGAAGTGGAGATAACGACGAATTACTTGGAAAGTAATAGGATTAAGGAGCTGAAGCAATCTTCTGATATGCAAAGGCTTCATCAACAATAGTAAAGAAAATGAAAGCGATAAAACCGATAATTTTTGCCTTCTTGATGATCTCGGTTCAGGCACTGCCGGCGAGATCACAATCCGCTGAGGTGGTTCAACTATTGCTCAATGTGGAGAAGCTGGCACAGTTCAAAACCATATTGAAGCAAATGAAACAGGGTTATAACATCCTTCAAGGCGGCTACCGTAATGTTAAGGATCTGAGTGCCGGTAATTTCAACCTTCACAAAACCTTTTTGGATGCACTGCTTCGCGTAAGTCCAACAGTGAGACGATACCATAAAGTTGCCGACATCATTCAAATGCAGCTGAATATCCTCGAAACTTGCCATACTTTCAACAGGCAACTAAATAAGAAAAAACTTTTTCAAGGCGGGGAACTGAGCTATCTGCTAAAGATTTATCAAGGCCTGTTAGACCGCTCGTTAAATAACTTGGAGGAGCTGGTGCTGGTCTTAAGCGATCGAGTGCTCAGCATGAATGACTCCGAACGGCTCCATGCGATTGATGGAATCTATGATGAAATGCAAGAGATGACGATCTTTCTGAGAAAATTTTCCAATGATTCCAAATTGCTGCTGCTTCAGCGCAAGAAGGAAGTGAATGATGTAAGATCCATCCGAAAGCAAATTGAACAACCTTAAAATTCTGAATGATGAAACCTTTACTAGTATACTTGGGCTTGATTCTATTTGCTTCTATGGTTCCCTTGGTATCCAAGGGGCAGGGAATTGCCCAGGAAATGCAGAGTATGCATGCAGTCTTGGAGCAGCTATACGCTGAGATGATGCCCCTTTGCAGCACACTGATCGGTGTAGCCCAAGGGATTGCCGGATTTGCTGCGACGTGGTATATCGGTTCTAGGGTCTGGCGGCATATTGCCAATGCGGAACCGGTGGATTTTTATCCCTTACTTCGACCATTTGTCATCGGCTTCTGCATTGCACTGTTTCCATCGGTCATTTCGCTGATCAATGGCGTGATGAATCCGGTCGTTTCAGCTAGTTCAGCAATGGTGAAAGATTCAAACCGCGCGATTGAAGTGCTGCTTGAAAAAAAGGAAGAAGCCATCAGGCAAACCGATTCCTGGCAAATGTATGTAGGGGATACCGGAGAAGGAAATCGTGATAAATGGTATAAATATACCCACGGCGAAGATCCTTCATCAGAGGGAATGCTGGATGAAATTGGCAATGATATCAAGTTTGCCATGGCCAAAGCATCCTATAATTTCCGCAATTCAGTCAAGGAATGGCTCAGTGAGGTCTTACAGATCCTGTTTGAGGCCGCAGCACTATGCATCAATACGCTGCGAACCTTTCAGTTGGTGGTGCTATCCATTTTAGGCCCCTTGGTGTTCGGCATTGCCGTGTTTGACGGCTTTCAGCATACCCTGACCGTTTGGATCGCCAGATACATCAATATTTTCCTTTGGCTTCCGGTTGCCAATATCTTTGGTGGTATTCTGGGCAAAATCCAGGAAAATATGCTCAAGCTTGACCTCTCACAACTCGCCGATCAAGGAGATACCTTCTTTAGCCGGACGGACTTGGCGTATTTGGTTTTCCTGATCATCGGTATCGTGGGCTATTTCAGCGTGCCTTCGGTAGCCAACTATATCGTGCATGCGGGAGGTGGTTCGGTGCTGGGTCAGAAAGTTGGAAGCCTGATATCCAAATCCAGTCAAGTGGTCCTCAGTGGGGGCGCTGCTGCAGGGGGAATGGTCATCGATGCCTTAGGTTCAGCCCATAATAAAATGACCCAAGATCTGTCGGGAAGCAGCCAGTCGGATCCTTATTTCCCCCATGAGAGAAAGGGGCATTCCTTTATGGACGATAAATTGAAAGGGCAGTAATCTATGGGTAAGAAGTATCCAAAATAAGTAAGGTGCTTGATTAAGGTTATGATTAAAAAAGAGGAGATATGTTTGGAAAATTAAGAAACTTGGATCGTGCATTTCAGCAAGTACGCCTATTCAGTATATTGACTGTATCTGGGAGCCTTATACTGAGCTTTTATGCACTGTATCAGAGTTTCAGGTCAGTACGCGGCATGCAGGACCGAATCTATGTCCTTGCACAGGGAAAAGCCATGGAGGCTTACGCCAGCAATCGCGGAGAAAATTTTAACGCAGAGGCAAAAAGTCATATCGCAAATTTTCACCAGCTGTTCTTCAATTTGGTACCCGACGAGCAGGCTAACCGCAAGAATATCCGAATGGCGCTGTACTTGGCGGACCAGCGTGCCCACCGCGTCTACTCGGATCTCGTGGAAAGCGGTTATTATATCAACTTGGTTTCGGGAAATGTCAGCCAGAAGATCGCAGTTGATAGTATCCAGCTTTTTGAGCGTCAGCTGGAGATGCATTTTCGCTTTTTTGGCAAGCAAACCATCACCAGAAGTAGCCAAATCGTTGTCCGCTCGCTCATTACGGAGGGGTCTCTAAGAGAAATCGCGCGATCGGACCATAATCCGCACGGGCTGTTGATTGAACAATGGAAGACACTGGAAAACAAGGATATTGAAGTCGCCCAAAGAAATCGATAAATCCATATTAAAAATGTAAGAATCTTGGAAGGAGGGGAAGATGGAAAGGTTAGATATGGTTCTTAAAGACCGGCATGCAATCGCACTAAAAAAGAGATCAGTGGCGTGGCCTTTGGATCCCGTGTTTTGCTTTATTACGTTCTCAAGCGTGCTGGTGCTGGTACACATCCATCTATTAATACGTTTAACAGAAATGGTTCGGGCAGTATATCGCGTGCCACATAAATTTCACCTGCATCAAAGCAAACAGCTGAATTTTCCTCCTCCTATACAGCCCATCATTCTAAAACACGATACTTTACAAATGGATCCCTGCTATTACCAAGGACTTCCAACGACTTTTTAAGTAAAAATAAACACCAAAATAAATCGCATGAATAAAATGAAACAATTCCGATGGAGCCGGCGCAAGCAGCAGCTGCTTTTTGCCGCCCCGCTATTGATCCTTCCTGTCGCCGCTCTGGGATTTTGGAGTATGGAAAACCTTGAGCAACATAAAAAGGAGACCTTAGACAGCTTAAAAAATGGAACCTTGTTGGATGTTCCACAGGCACAAGTTTCCAGTAAAGAAGAACCGGACAAAATGGATCTATATGCAAATAGCGTATTCCTTGAGGATGGCCAACCTATAACATCTGTCCCTCTGAACGAAAATTGGAACCAGCAGTCGGTCGACAGCATTCATGACGGAGCATTCTCTTCAACAGATGATGCCTTTATGAACCTCGAGGCATCAAATGAAGGTTCTCAACAAGTGGCAGTGCTGGAAAAACGCTTGCTTTCCCTGCAGGCCCAGCTGAACCAACAGAGACCTCCCTTGCAGGAAAATCAATACGAAAACATGGCAAGACCCTTAACCTCTCCAATTTCTTCAGATGTCCAAAGGCTTGAACTGTTGATGGAAAAGATGGAAACGGGGAATACGGAAGACCCAGAACTCGCTCAGCTTTCAAGCATGCTCGAGAAAATCATTTCGATTCAGCATCCCGAACGCCTGCAGCAGGAAATGCAGCAAGAAGCTCTGGCACTACAACCTGCTATTTATGAAGTGACTGGTGAACGGGATCTTGTACCACGCAGTTTGATGCTGGATAACGTTGTTGAAGGTGAAGTAGAAGGATTTTTTGGACTGGGTGATCCGGGGGAAATGCAGCTGCAAAAGGAAAATGCCATTCAGGCTGAAATCTACGGAGAACAAACGGTTGTCAATGGATCCACCTTAAGGATAAGCTTGAGAGAGGACGTTCAACTTGCTGGTTCAAAGCTAAAGAAAGGCAGCATGCTATTCGGTGTGGTCGGCCTGCAAGGCGATCGACTTCAGGTCAGGATCAGTGGAATTCGTATGGATCAGTCTTTACTGCCCGTGGAACTAGCGCTCTTTGACTTGGACGGGATTGCGGGCATCTATATTCCGGGATCCATCGCCCGGGAAGGTGCCAAGAACGCTTTAGATCAAGGCATACAAGCCATGCGATTCAGTGAATTGAATGAATCGCTGAGTGGAAAGGCGATCGATGTGGGAATCGATGCGGCAAAGGATCTGCTTGCCAGAAAAGCGAAGCTAATCAAGGTGACCATTAAGGACGGATACCGGGTCTTGCTTAAGCAGAAATAATAAAGAGTCAACAACATTTAATCAATAGATAGATCATGAAAAACATCATTATGTACTTGGCAATCCTTGGGATCTGGTATCCTTGGAATGCCGCGGCTCAGCAGAGGAAGCCGACGAAACTCGCCATAAGCCATAACAAAACCACCAATATTGTCTTTCCTTTTTCCATTGTCGGTGTTGATCGCGGAAGTCCGGATATTTTGGTGCAGAAAGCCCAAGGTGTCGCACACATCCTGCAGGTAAAATCTTCCATAGCCGATTTTGACACCACAAACCTCTCGGTTATTACCGGAGATGGACGTCTGCACAGCTTTATATTAAGCTATGCAAAATCACCAAAGGAGCTCGAGTATGTTGTTCCTAAAATCAGTAGCAGACAGATTCCGGGGCCAGATGCCAATGAGGAGTGCTTGGAATCAAATATCAGATTATTAAAACAGCTACCTACCGATAAGCTGATTAAAAGTAGCAAAGCATTCGGTATGGAATGTGCGCTTCAGGGATTATTCGTGCAAGATAACCTGTTTTATTTCGTATTCCAGATCAGCAATAAATCGGCTATCGATTATGACATGGAAAACCTGAGGTTCTTTGTCCGGGATAATAAACAGGTCAAAAGGACAGCATCCCAAGAACTTGAAATCAGCCCGATCCCTACACCTAAAAGCAACGTATCGGTGGCAGGTTCTGCAAAACAAAAAATCGTCTATGTGCTCCCCAAATTTACGCTGGCCGATCAAAAACACCTGCTGATAGAAATCAAGGAGAAAGATGGCGGAAGAAATTTTGAAATACGGCTGAAAAACAAAGACCTGATGAAGGCGAAATGGATAAACGATTAAATATACCAATCATGAACAGCAAAAATTTTGAATACCTACGTGAACAGGTCAAGTTCACCGGTTTCGGAGAAGGATTAGAAAATGAATTACGTGAAGCGCTGACTCAAGGAAAGCCAGCTTTCACATTAGACTTTCATGCCCAATACCAAGAGGATTACCTGCAGGCAAGTCTCAATTTCAGCAAATCCAAGGAAACGGATTTCTATTTTTTCAATTCGTACAAAATGGAACTTCAGAAGCAGGGTGCTAGCCAAGAGCTTAGCCAGCAATTCTATATCCATAAGGGAAAGAACATCACGATGAAGGAAGCCTATAACCTGCTCAGTGGCCGTTCGGTCTATAAAGAGTTAACCAACCAAAACGGGGAGGACTATAAAGCTTGGCTGCAATTGGATTTTAGGCAGACAGACTCGTTTGGGAATTACAAAATGAATCAATATCACGACAACTACGGATTTGATCTATCCAAAGAATTGGAAGGGATCGGTATTGAATCTTTCAAGAACAGCAATACCGAGATGAATTTCTTGATTCACTGAAAAAGGGAAACCTACAATCTGCGAACATGCTGCGAGGTGAAGAGACAATCAATATCTTTGTGGAGGCAAATCCGCAATACAAAACCATCAATATCTATGATACCAATAATAAGAAAATTAGCCAATCCATACCTCAACATCAACGAAAGGAACAAGCACAAGAAGAAAAAAAGTCTGCGAAGGTGAAAAAGGGAATAGCAGCTGATGGAGAATCCGCCGAAAAGCCTTCCAAGCGGAAAGTAAAACAATCCTTAGGATAATATCATGCATTCTGCAAATGGATTGGAGCTGATCAGCAAGTTTATGAAAGGAATTGCGAACGACGGTCGCATCGGTTCGACCCATATTGCGATATATACTGCCATTTGGATATATTGGATGGAATGTGATCGGCCAGCCTACATTCAGGCCTATTGTCGGCAGATCATGCCTATGGCTAAGATCCGGGCATCTAGTACCTATTATGGGTGTTTATCCGACTTGAATGATTTTGGTTACTTGCATTATGAACCCTCGTACAACCGAAATAAACCGAGTCGTATAAGCCTATATAGAATAGAGACAGGATTTTGAAATAATGGGAAATTAGAAAATGGTGCTGCCTTGTCGATTATGAAAAGGCAGCATTTTTTATGAGGAGATAGTTGATGAATGAACAAGGAAAAGGAACACCAATGAACATGGAGAAGAGCGATCAGTCAAAAAAGCCTTTGGAAATAGAACGTCAAAAGACCATTAAACTATTGACAGAAATCATCCTTCAGAACGTGCGGAGAAGGTACCTAGAAACTGATTTTGGAATTTGGGGATATAAAAGACCCTCTCGAAGAAAATAAATGTTAAATAATTTTGCTTAAACCGGATTAATTCCGATTTTTATGTAAATATTTAACATGAAAGTCGAAGATGCCTTATTGAATTACCGTGAGCAGGTGCTTACACGCCAAATTCTCCTGAGTTTGCTGAATGACTATCAACGTCCCAATGACAAGATCAGCGAAATGATCAAACAGGGGAAATTGATTCCATTAAAGAATGGCCTTTATATTCCGGGACCGAATTTGCGTATGGGTCCACCTAGTCATAAATTAATTGCCAACCATCTTTGGGGGCCAAGTTATGTATCTTTGGATTCTGCACTTTCATTTTGGGGGATGATTCCAGAAAAGGTTTTTGAAGTGTTATCCTGTACCACTAAATTGGCCAAGTATTATCAAACGCCTATCGGCCGTTTTCGGTATTACCATGTTGAAGAAAGCTACTACTCTTTGGGAATTAAAAGCGTCAAGGTAACTGAGAGGCAGAGCGTACTGATGGCGAGCCCCGAAAAAGCACTCTTTGACCGGATCATCCTCACTTCGGGCATTTTATTGAGAAGTAAATTACAAACTGAATCATTTTTATTTGAAGATCTACGAATGGATGGTGATCAACTGTCCATGTTGGATGTGCAAATGATGGAGGAATGGTTGAAGTTCTCACCTAAAAAGAAAAGCCTTGAATGGTTAATTAGGGTCATTAAAAACAATTGATTATTATGATAAAAGAATGGCTGGCATCCTATGGACCAAAGAATCAAGAACAGGCATTCTCTGCCCTTCGTGAGATTATGCAAGAAGTAGCCTTGGCTGGTCTTCAACGATCTGGATTTTTTGAGAAGGCGGCATTTTATGGAGGTACTGCCCTCCGTATATTCTACGGACTGGATCGTTTTTCAGAAGACTTGGATTTTTCATTGCTATCGAGTGATCCTGAGTTTTCGTTGGAACCTTATTTTAAAGGACTGGTGGAGGAGTTTGCTAATGTTGGGTTGCAAGTAAGTATCAAAGAAAAGAAAAAGACTAAAGGAACTTCGATCGATTCTGCCTTCTTAAAACCGGAAACAGTCTGGAGAGAACTGATCCTAGAAGGAATGGTGCTAGAGGCGGGCTTGGGTGCAATGGTTGGTCTCAAGATCAAATTGGAGGTGGATAGACAACCACCATTGCGTTTTGAAACCGAGGAGAAGCTTCTGATAAAACCTTTCTCTTTTTATGTAAAATGCTTTACCAAATCCAATCTATTTGCAGGAAAAATGCATGCCTTACTATTTCGTAAATGGAAAAATAGGGTGAAGGGTAGGGATTGGTATGACCTAGAGTGGTACATCAGAAAAGGAGTTCCATTGAATCTGGATCATTTCCTAGCCAGAGCGCAAGATACAGGAAACTGGACGAATTCAACCATCGAGAAAGAAGAATTATTGGATCTTTTGAAGAAACGTATCGACTCTGTATCCATGGAGGCAGTGAAGGAGGATATTGTCAAATTTATTCCAGATAACAAAAAACTTGATATCTGGTCAAAAAAATATTTCTTGGAACTCATCGAACAACTTAAGTTTGAATGATCTCCATCCTCGATAAAATATGTCAATAGAAGCATATAGAATCGGAATTTTTCCGATTTAATATTGTTTATTTAACAAATCCATCCTGTTAAAATTATGAAAAAAGGGATTCGATATTTAAGGTTCAGTAACTATGACCAAAGCCGTCACAGCATCGAACGACAAGATTTTATTACCTCGCAATGGACAACTAGTGCAGATGTTGAAATAATCGATACTTTCCGGGACGAAGGTTATAGTGCCAAAACATTCGATCGACCGGATGTAAAAGCACTATTTTCATTTATCAAAAAGAACCATCGGGAAATTGATTACCTCATTGTTTCTGAACTGACACGCTTCAGCCGAATTACAGGAGATGCGATCAACATGGTCATGAAAATCCAAAAGGAATACGGAATAAAAATCGTCAGTGCAGGTCGGGGAATGGTCTACGATGTTACCGATCACAGTTCTTACTTTATGATGGGACTGGAATTTCTTTTGGGTGATTCGGAAAACATCAAGCGGCAAAACGATATCAACTGGGGTATCTATTCCGCCAAGGCTATCAAAGGGAAATATATTCATGGTGGTGCAGCGCCTTACGGTTATGTAAAGGTGAGAAGCGAACGCGAAATGAAGTTGGTAATCGAGGAGGAGGAAGCGCAAATAATCCGGAACATCTATGATCTATTTTTAAAGGATGTCCCCATCTATAAGATTCAGGAAATTGCCATATCCCAAGGGTTCCCGCATACAGGAAATTCTAGCATCCATCGTATTTTAAAGAATCCGCTGTACAGTGGTTACCAAAAAGTAAAAGCATGGAAAACCAATCCTGGTGGTATGTTTCCAGTAAAAAATGCAGAACCTATTATCGATCAATATTCTTGGAGCCGAGCTCAAGAGAAGTTCCGGAAAGAAGAACGGACAGTTGTTACTTTGCATGAGGATATCCCACTTCGAGGATTGTTACAGTGTCACTGTGGACGTTATATGACTGGTGCCGCCTCCCGTGGAAAGACAGGACAATATTATTACTATTACCGCTGCAGGCTAACCTCGAAGCATAACAATATCAGTGCAATAAAGGCGCATGAAAAACTCCTCGATATCCTGAGGTTAATAAGTCTCCCTGAGGATCTCATTCAAGATGTTCGAACGCTGGCCACAGAGCTCTTGAACCATCAAGTTAAAGTAGAAAAACAGCGCAAAGAAAATAGAAACAAGGAACTTGCGGCAGCCGAAAAATCCTTGCGGTCGGTCGAGGAGAAATGGATCAACAATAGCATTAATCAGGAGACCTATTCCAGATGGCATAGCGATCTAACGCAAAAAATACAATCGCTAAAACTAAATGATTTTGATCTTGGAAAAGATAAAGAAAGGCTGAAAAAGATCCTGAATTCAGAGTTGAATAAGCTCTCGGATCTATCGAAGCTCTATGAATCATCAAATGTCATAGATAAGCGTACGCTACTTTCAAGGGTGTTCAATTTGGGGCTCATCATCGATAATGGGAGCTATCGAACTCTCGAAATCAATCCTTTGTTTAATCGTAACTTGCAGAAAATGAGTGAATTAAACTTGTTAAAAGTGACAAAAAAAGGGATTGAAATGTCTTCAATCCCCTCGGGTGGAGCCGGAGGCTCTTTTTTTATAGCCTTTTAAGGATTTTTACACACTTTACTAATGCCATAAGTATCTGTATTTCAGCAATAAAATATCACTTAAGACTTTTATAGATTTTTAGGTATTCTGAAAAATTGGGTGTAAATTTGGGTGTAGATATTTTACTTACACCCAAAAATGAACATCAAAAGGAATATTATTTTTTCACTTGAAAAACGTAAGAAGGACGGTATAGAGATCATAGAAAATGTTCCTATCAGAATCCGAATCAACTATGACGGTGACAGACTGGATTTATCCAGTGGTTTTCGGGTTGACGTTCCTAAATGGGATGATAAAAAGCAACGTGTAAAAAACGGCACAACAAATAAAATTAAACAGTCTGCAAGCGAAATAAATGCATCACTCCTAAAGATTGAAAGTATCATTCAGGATATCTTCAAAAGTTATGAGATTGAAGGATCAGTTCCTTCAAAATCGACACTGCGGAATGAAATAAATGATAAGATAAAACCAAAAAATGAAACTTCTTCGGAAGCACCAATACAAAGTAAATTCTTTGATTACTACGACCAATTTATTCAAGAGAACCGTAAACTCAATAATTGGACTGAAGGCACACTAAAAAAACTTCGAACGGTCAGAAATCATCTCCAAGAGTTTAAACCAAACATCGGCATTAACGATTTTGATAATGCCACGCTTGATAAGTATATGGATTTCCTTTTGAAGCGCCGAGGATTTAAAAACTCAACACTGGAAAAACATTTAAAGTTCTTAAAATGGTTTCTTCGCTGGGGAAATAGAAAGGGAATAGTAGCGAATTCAGCATTCCTATCGTACCGTCCGAAAATTAAGAAAATAGAAAAAAAAGTCATTTTTCTTACAGGGCAAGAGATTGACCATATTAAGGCTTTCGATATTCCGAAAGAAAAATCATACTTATACCGTGTTCGTGATATACTGATTTTCACGTGTTATTCAGGATTGAGACACTCAGATGTATATGCATTAACAAAAGATGCTGTGAAAGAGAAATTTATAGAAGTAGTGACGATCAAAACAGATGATAAACTCATCATCGATCTTAATAACCACACAAAAGAAATTTTAAATAAATATAAGGACGAAAGATTTCCGAACAACAAGGCTCTACCGGTAATTTCTAACCAGAAATATAATGAATACCTCAAGGAACTTGGCGAATTAGTTGGACTTAATGAATCGATTATGACAACTTATTATAAAGGAAACAAGCGTATAGAAGAGGTTGTCCCAAAGTACACGTTATTAACTTCTCACATTGGAAGACGTTCTTTTATATGCAACGGTTTGTTTCTTGGAATACCTGTCCATATTATGATGAAATGGACTGGACATTCAGATTATAAATCTATGCAACCCTATATCGATACCGTGGATGAAATGCGAAGCGAAGCTATGGAAATGTTTAACAAAATGTAAGGAATATGCAAAAAGAAGAAAATGAGTTAATATCTTTTCTAACATTATTACGTCGGTATGAAGAGGTTCTACACCAACAGATAAATAATCAGGATCTTGACTGGAATAAGTTAGCAGAAGTAAAGCGAACTTTATTAGAGCGTTTAGATTCCTCATCAGTTGAAGAAGTTATAAATTATCTTCTTGTCAATTCTAGTCGTGAAAAAATCATAGGACTAACGAGAAATTTTGACGCCGTTTATAATGGACTAGCTGAACTAGTTAATACTAGAAATTTTGAGATTGAGGCCAATTCATCCACAGAATCATTTCGTCGGGAACATGAACTTTTTGAACTTGAAATCAGAGAATATACAAAGAAATTTACAGAAGTTAGAAAGAAAAAAGAAGCACTTGAAAGGTCGTTGGATAGTTATTTCTTCGGCGGTGATGATACCCGTAGGATAAAGACCGAATTGGAAATTGACCGGATTGAACCAATCTTTCAATCTAAATTACAGGACTATGAAGCCAAAATCCTTGAATCGAAACAATTTTTTGAGAATGATTTTCAATTAACAAAATCTATCCTTGGAGAGGTAACTAATGTCTTGAAGGCTAGGATAAAGCCACTCTTTGATATATACAGAGAAAATTCCCAAAACGACGTATATCATGAATATTTTCCAATGTATTTGGTAGGTGCTGTTTATGAAGTTTTAATAGAGAATAAGATTATCGAAGTAGATGCTCAAACTTTTCACGGAGTAATCAACCTGAATAAAGAAACCAATCTGAAAATTTCACCAGATTTTATATTGTACTTTCTTGTAGATTCCTTTTCTAAACGTCTTGATGACAGTGCCAGAAATAAATGGGTAGAAAAAATCCATAATATGCAGAATATCAAACTATCATCGTATAAAGCACACTATCGACAAATCCAAAGTAGTAGAAAATGGAAGAAGCTATATAAACGCTTAAAAGACTTATTCAACCATTCAAACAAATAATAATCCGCTTAAATGAGTTTTTGAATACTTTTTAAGATTTAGTTTACAATCGTACCACAAAGAAAATCACCCATCCTTATTTAACCAACTGATAACAAGCTAAATAAATATCGTTGTATTTGATTCTACCACATATTTACCACGATATTAACCTCCTACCTTAGCTCATGTTCGAACATTAAATGCCGATGCGCACGGCAATGGTTTAATTTCAACTAATAAGAACATGGACATTCGTGAATTACTATCAAAGCCTGTCGCTATGATGACTGGCGAGGAATTACTGGCTATTCAACGAGAAGCAATCGCAGAAATACCTAAAGAAGAAGCAACAAGCACATTCCCTGAATTCGTATATGGTATTTCGGGTATTATGCAGTTGTTTAATTGTAGCAAATCGAAAGCACAGAAAATAAAAAACAGTGGTGTAATTACTGGTGCGATTCAACAGGATCAACGGACAATTATTGTTGATAC
This sequence comes from Sphingobacterium sp. LZ11T8, assembly GCF_024261425.1. NCBI lineage: Bacteria > Pseudomonadati > Bacteroidota > Sphingobacteriia > Sphingobacteriales > Sphingobacteriaceae > Sphingobacterium > Sphingobacterium sp. LZ11T8. The sequence goes on from NZ_JANBZY010000006.1 coordinate 284,439, forward strand.
TCGGCTTGCTTTAAAATTGTTTAAGGAGTATACCAATCAAAAGAAAAGGAGGTTCGTATGATTCCATTTAATCAGAATATTGTCGAAGCTCTTGAAAAATCTACAGTTAAAATAACAGATGAATTTAAAGAACCTCCTATCATGATAACAATCAGCAATTCGGATTCCGTCATTGGAACGCTTGGCAATTTTAGCGCATCTACAGGGAAAGCAAAGAGCCGGAAAACATTCAATGTGATTTCATTGGTTGCGGCGGCATTGAGCGGTAGGCAAATATTAGAGTACAAAGTTAAAGTTCCCGAAAACCGTCCCTTAGTATTGTATTTTGATACCGAGCAGAGTAAATACCATTGTCACAGGCTTCTTTCACGGGTATATAAGCTTATTGATTATCCACCGACAAAAGTACACGGGAACTTAAAATTGATTTCTCTAAGAGAGTATCCTACGAAAGAACGTCTTAATATCATCGAATATGCTTTGTTCAAATATGCAGACAGGGTCGGTCTGGTCATAATTGACGGAATCAGGGACCTAGTTTACGATATTAATAATGCTACAGAAGCAACGGAGATTACAGGTAAGTTGATGAAATGGTCACAGGAGCTGAATATCCATATCCACACCGTGCTACACCTGAACAAAGGAGATGACAACACACGGGGGCATTTGGGAACAGAGTTGAACAATAAGGCGGAATCTATCTTACAGGTTACTAAAAGCGATATGGATGCAAACTACAGCACTGTTGCCCCAAAGTTTATTAGAGATGTTGAATTCGAGCCATTTACCTTTTTTATTGATGATGGTTTACCAGTTTTGGACGAAAATTTTGATCTGTCAGGCACAGTATCCAGAAAAGGCTTTGATTATCAAGAACTTTCTAAAGAGAATCATCGAGAAGTGTTACAGGAAATGTTCAACGACAGTGAAATTACCTGTACATATGATGACTTTGTCCGAAGATTGAAGGAAGCTTATCTAGCAAAAGGTTTCAATTTCGGAACGAACAAAGCAAAACAGCTAAAGACGTTCCTTGAAAACAAAAGGATGATTATCAAGAACGATAAGACCTATCGGTTCAATCCAGAATTCTATTACTGAAAAACAGGTTTAGTTTAGTCTGCCCCTATATATAGATAGACTAAACTAAACCTCTCTAAAAATTAAGAATATGACATGTGAAGGCTTAAAGCGAATACCGCTCATATCCATTTTACAGCATTTACAGATTCCCTGTGCAAAGATGAACAGCAGGGAAGCATGGTTCAAGAACCCCTTTAACGGAGGAGATGAACGGACGGCATCGACAAAGGTGGATGTACATCAAAATATATGGTACTCCCATTCCGAGGGTATCGGAGGGAACAATATTGATTTCCTGATGAAATTCTTAGGCACATCCGAACTCGCAAAAGTCTTGGAGTGGGCTGATGAAAGAAAAAATATCTTTTCTTTTCAACAGCAGACCGTCTCGAATAGTCGGCACGCCGTACAGACACAAAAAGAGACAGGCTACACCATACTGTCCGTAAAACCACTTGAAAACAAAGCATTGCTCGGCTACCTGTCTAATGAGCGTAAGATTGACCCCGATATTGCCAAGGCTTTCTGCAAGGAAATCTACTACCAGACGGCAAACGGGCAGACATATTTTGCCGTATGCTCTGTCAATGATTCGGGGGGATTTGAACTGCGCAATCCCTATGATAAACGGTCGTTAATGACAAAGGACATCACGACCGTAGATAACGGAAGTGACAGGGTTATGTTGTTCGAGGGATTTATGGACTGGCTTTCTTTTTTGACACTAAGGAAGATCGCCGACCGACCGTTTCCAAGTACAGATTATTGTATACTGAACACTACCGCCCACCTGAAAAGGTCATTTCCTTTTTTGGAACGGCACAAAACTATTATCAGCTATTTGGACACGGACGAGTCGGGAACAAAGGCATACAGGGAATTAGAAATCCGTTTTGGAAAAACCCACGGTCTCAAAAACGGAATACAGGAACTACAGCGCAGGAACAGTCTGATAAAAGACGTGAATGATTATCTGGTGCATGGTCTATCCGGCACCAAAATCGAAAACCGTCCTACTGGCAGAAAACTATCGAATAGGTAGGGAGCAAGGTTGTGTTTTGGTGAACCCAAAACCGATAAGCTCCCGATGGTCACAGCGAAAAAAGAACATCATGAAAGACAGAAAGAACAAAGGCGGTAGACCCGCACTTGAAAATAAAAAACGATTCAGAATCAATGTCCGTTTCGATGAAACGGAACATAAAAAGGTTTTGCAGAATGCAGAAACCGCAGGGATGAGCAAATCGGAATGGGTACGCAGAAGTGCCGTTATGAGAAAAATCGTCCCGAGGTTTACCGAGGAACAGGTCAAAGCATTGAGGGCAATTACAGGAGCTTCGAACAACCTCAACCAATTGACAAAAAAAGCCCACCAGACAGGATTGATTGACGTGGCGACGGAGTGTCGGAATACGATTAGCCACATCAACTATTGTATTGATAAACTACTGCATCATGATAGCGAAGATAATTGAGGGGAAGTCATTCGGTGGGTGCGTGGGGTACGTACTGAAAAAAGACAGTGAGATTATCCACGCTAACGGACTGCGGACGGATTCGGCTAAGACTATTACACAGGATTTTAATTTTCAGCGGATGCTGAATCCCAGATTGGGTAAGGCAGTCGGGCATATTATCCTCTCGTGGAATACCGATGACAAGAACATGCTGAACAACGACATCATGGTATCATCCGCCAAGCGGTACCTCTCCAAAATGGGGATTAAAGACACCCAATGCCTGATGGTTCGACATTTCGACCGTCAGCACGACCATATCCACATCATTTACAACCGTGTGAACGATTATGGCAAAACTATCTCCAACAGCAATGGGCGGTACAAGAGCTTTAAAGCTTGTAAGGAACTCAACGCCATGTATGGCTTCAAGCAGTCCGAGGGCAAAAAGAATGTTAACAGAGGAAGGCTCAAAGGTAACGATAGGACACGATACCAGATTTACGATACTGTCAAGGCTGGTATACGCCACAGCAAAAACTGGGTTGAACTGGAGAACTATTTACGGTACAAGGGCGTGGAAATCCAGTTTAAATACAAATCGGGAACAGATGAAATACAGGGCATTTCTTTTTCCAAGAACGGACAAGTATTTCGGGGTTCTGCCATTGACCGTTCATTGAGCTTTGGACAGATACACAAGGAACTGAAGAACATTGACCAGTCACAAGCCATAAATCAACCTTCAGATAGTGATTCGTCAGTGAGCCAATCAATGGATAATAATATCGAAAATGTGATTGGAGAAATTGCATCAGCTTTATTTTCCTTTCCTGTCTCAATCTCACCCGATCAAGATGATGCACTCATCAGAAAAAGAAAGAAAAAAGAGAAATACAAATTAAAACGTTAAAACATGACCACTGAAATAGAGAACTTACAAGAACAAGTTAATGCGCTTCAAGAAAATACAGACCTTATCACGCAGGATATTGTACGCATTATGCCGACCATTGTATCGTTACTTTCGGCAAATGAAAAAGCGATGCAGGAATTTCATGATATGCGTGCAAAGGATCAGGAACATCTAAGCCATATAAAAGCATTTATTAAACAAGAGAACGTCATCTTATCCAAGATCATCAAAGACTATGGTTCACTGGAAGATGTCGCAAACAGGAGTTCTGAAACAACACGCAAACACCTTTCGATATTGACTAAAAAGGAAAATGAAATAGTTGCCAAAATTTCACAGATACCCGATAAGGTAAATATAAGACATTTGTACGGCGTTGACCTGAAATCAACGCCCGTGATCATTATCATAATATTGTTTTCGGTGGTAATTTCTTTGGGATTAGGCATGTTACTGGAAAAGGATAGACAGATTGGCGATAAGACATCCTATGAAATGCGTTATCGGATGATAGCGTTGGATTTACCCAATGTTACCGCGCAGATCGATTCTGCATACTCCCTAAATTCTGATAAATTTCACGATTTGGTAATTAAAAGAGAAGAGGAAAACAAACTATTATACAGTATAGATAGGAGCCGAGAAGAAATTAAAAAGCTAAAAGAGATTGAGTAACGGATCAGGCGCTTGGCGCACGTGCTGGAGCATTGCTCCAAGCGCGTGTTAGAGGACAGTCCCGAAGGGCTGTACTCCGGCAAGCGCCTGATCCGTTGAGAGGGAAGCCCGGAGGGATTTCCTCTCAACGAGTTTGGGCTTTGCGAGGGAGCGGATTTTTAGCACTACCTTTGATATGAAGCACAAATGTTCAAATTTACGAAAAAGTTTCAAACGAAGCACTTCGCCCGCTCTCTTGCAAAACCCTTGTTATCGATAGTGGCAATTATTCGGTCGTTTGTCGTGCGTTGGATTGGTGGCTCTTTTGCATTTTTTGTTTGGCTTTGTGCGGTTGGAAAAATGCAAATGTGCCACCAAAAGCGTGGGTTGTTTTATGCCATTAGTTCATTGATTTTAGTTTGCCATTCGTCCTCAAACACTACTTGAAACTGAAAGTCGTGGTCGGGAAATTCGTCAAACAATTCTTTCCACGCTTTTTTTGCTCCTAATTCGTTGCACAATGCAAACACGTCTTGTTTGTATTTTGTGTCCTCGTTTTTCAAATGAATACCTTTTGTTTCTAACACATAAACCGTTCCGTAGTCGTCCTTGCTTTCTTGCTTGTCTGCGAGAAGAAAGTCGGGATAAATCTTGTTAGGTTTCCAACCTTGAATATGATAATCTTGTCGGCTCATATTGCGATACCACCACAATAGTTTCTCTTGTTCATCAAGGTAAATGGCAACCGATTTTTCAAGGTCGTTTATATTTTCTTCGGGAACGTAGTCAAACAAGGATTTCTGAATTGGCGTGTTGTCGTTACGGACTAACTGTTTGTTGCTTTTCACTTTTATTCTTGATGGCAACACAAATCCACCTTTGTTTTCAATCAAGAAAAAACAAAGTTTTTTGTCGGTAATCATTTTTCTGAAAACTTGTTCTGATAAGCGGTTACGCTCTTTGTCTAAAACCTTTTTTAGTTCTTCTATGATGAAAACAAAATTGGTTGCAACCGTTTCACGGTCATATTTCGTTTGTAATAAATCAATCGCTTTTTTGCCAATCTGGAAACAATACCAAGGGTTAGGAACTATTTCAGTTATCTGTCTTGTCAGAAAAACTTCGTCTATTTCTAATGTTCCTGTTTTTTCTGCTCTGCCTGTTTCTCTTAGCAATTCTTGTTCTTCATTGCTCAAACCCAAAACAATTTCTTGTTCTTTGCTCAACTTGTTTTGTAACGAAAGATTTTGAATTTCATCAATGTTGATGTCTTCCCAATCAATCTCACTTAAAATATCAATTTCAAAATTCAGATTTCTCCAACTTTCTGTTTCTTGTACAACAAATTTTGGTAAATAAATTTTCCCCTCAAACTTCTTAAAGCCCGAACGATACTGCATTTCACGCTCTTTCAAACCGCCTGTGTCTGTTCCTGCCTCATCGCTTACAATTCTTCCTGCAATGTCGCCCAATCCTTCATCTTCTAATCCTTTTTTGATGTCGCTAACCAACGATTTTGCATTTTGTCGGAATGTAAAAACATAACATTCGTCCAAATCCTGTATTTTGGTTTTTCGTGCAAACGGCTGTCTTAAAATACGACCAACTAATTGCGTTATTCCTGTTGCTGAACTTGGGTTTGTAAGCACGGTTAGCACATACGCAAACGAACAATCCCAACCCTCTTGCAAGGCTTGTTTGGTAATGATGTAGCGAATTTCGCAATCATTGGCAAACAAATCAATTCCTTCAATATCGTCTTTTTCGCTTGATTTGATAGCAATATGACTTTCGGGAACATTACATTTTTTGATTAAATATTCTTTCGCATCTTCTGCGTGAATAAACTTTTTATCTCGTTGGTCTTTCCCTGTTCGTTCAACTTGTATCAAACAAATCGGACGAATATATTCGCCTGTATTGGCTTCGTACTCTTTGGCTTTTTTCTCTAAATCGTTTCGCTTTTCAAAACTTGCCAAAAGTGTGTCATGCCAATCCAAACTTGTTTTGTTGGTTAAGTGAATATCCAACTTTATCATTTCTTCTTCGTGCAATTCACGACCTGTAATTTTCACCAACTCATTGCTGTTTGGCGGTGGTGTTGCCGAAAGTTCAAGTATAAATGACGGATTGAAATTACGTATCGTATTCCTTGCATTTTCGCCATAAGCACGATGTCCTTCATCAATCACAACAAGTGGACGTAAAACTTTCAAAGTATTACCCAATGATGTTTTTATTTGCGTTCCGAAAACTTCCATTTCGGTTGTAAAACAATCCAAATTTGGAAGTAATTCTTTTAGTTTTTTATGTCCTTCAAAATCATCTTCTCTTGGAAAAAAATCGGTAAATCCGCCTTGATCACGGAATACTTTTAGCGTTTCTTTATTTTGACGGTTTGCGGATGGCAACATCAAAAGCAATACAACCAAATGTTCTTCAATATCAAGTCGGTTAAACATTTCTGTCTTTTCTTTTATCAATGTTCTACCACCGCTCGAAATGTCTAAAACTTGTCTGTATGGGTGGTTTCGGTCTTTTAATGCTTTTATAGTTTGGCGATAAATTTGCGTGGACGGCACCACCCAAAGCACCAAACCTGTTTGTTTTTTAAGATAAGTTTTTTGGATACTGTCAATAGCGTGGCACGCCAATAAGGTTTTACCTCCACCTGTCGGCACTTTCAGATAAATATCGGGCATAGGTTCGTCCAAACCGTTTGTTTTAGAACTGTAAACAATACGACCTGTCGATTTTTCCCAAGCCTCTTTCGGGAAATTGATATGTTTTGCCAAATGCGGTTTGAGTTCGGCAATTTCTTCAAACTCTTTTTTCGCATCAGCCAAAGCACCCAAATAATCTTTGAGTTCCTTTAAAACTTTATCTTGATAGTGCTTTAATTTCATTACTTCTGTATTCTATAAATTTCGTAAGGTAATTGGCAAAAATCAATTCTGTGTTCAAGCAATGTGTAATCGTCCACATACTTGGCAGGTGCAAAAATCAAAAGCTGTTTTCCCTTGAATTTTGGTAATCCTTTACATATATCCAATGTCAAAGCATTTTGTTTCAACCACTCAATATCATCTTTATAAAACAGATATACTTCGTAGCTTTTGCTTTCGCCTATAAAACCTGTTTTGGTGTCAATATTTTTCTCGTTAAATTCTTCGCCTGTGGCTGTGTAGAAAAGATAACGTGCAAACTCTGTGAAAGACGGTAGATTTTCGCCTCTCAACAAACTTTCCATTTCTATGGTTTCGCCTAATTCAAAATAACTGAATGTTCCGCCTGTTCCTTTTTTAAGCAAATCACTTTTGGCAGTTGGTACGCCTTTGATTACTCTGCGAACTCTCTCGGCTGTGATAGTATTGGCATAATCTTCCTGCTCCACCAAAATAAATTTGCGGTTTCCTCCGTCTTCTTTATTGAGTTCTAAAACTGCGTGTGCCGTAGTTCCTGAACCTGCGAAGCTGTCGAGAATTATTGAATCATCATCAGAGTATATTTCAAGGCATCTTTTGATAAGTTCAACTGGTTTTGGATAATCAAACTTTTTTTCGCCGAATATTGTCTTCACATCAAGCGATGCCTTTTTATTTCCTTCAATACTTTGCCAAAGATTTGTCGGATGTTTTAAACGACCTTCTAAATAGAATTTTAGATAAGGTTTCCAATCACCTTCTTTGTCTTGTTTCCATTCAATTTGTTTTGTCTCAACTAATTTCTTGTATTTATCGGGAGAACATCGCCATCTACTTTCATAACCCGTAGGACCAACTGGATAAATCTCTTCACCATTTGGGGCAGTTACTGGAAAATACATTGATGGTCTATCCTCTCTTTTATCCTCACCACCTGTTTTTCTAAGTGGTCTTGTTAGATATCTTCCATTTTCATCTTCTTGATTATATATGCTGGACTGCTTTTCATCCATTTGAAGTCCATTAAATAATTCAGATTCTCCCTTTGAATATATTACGACGTAATCAATTTCAGAAACTAAGCCTTTATTTCCTAAACCTGTTGGCGTTCCTGTTACTCTACTAACTTGACCTAAGAAATTTGATTCCCCAAATATTTCATCCATCATACACCTTAAATGATGAATTTCATTATCATCAATAGAAATAAAAATTGCACCATCCTCACTCAATAATTCACGTAAAAGTTTTAAACGTGGCATCATCAGGCAAAGCCATTTGTCGTGGCGTGTCATATCTTCTTTGTCCACCACACTGCCCAACCATTCTTTAATCATCGGGCTGTTTACATTATCGTTGTACACCCAATTTTCGTTTCCTGTATTGTAAGGTGGGTCTATATAAATGCACTTTACTTTTCCTGCGTAAGTAGGCAAAAGTGCTTTTAATGCTTTCAGGTTGTCGCCTTGTACAATCAGGTTATCGTGCAAAGAAACTTTGTCCGTAAGACTGTATTCTGCCTTTGGCACAAGTTGGTGGTATTTAACCGCCAGATGGTGGTTTTGCACAAATGTTTTTCCTTTGAAATTAAGTGTTGGCATATCGTTATATCTTTTCTAATTCGGTTAGAATGTTTTCAAATTCAATTATTTCATTTTCCAATTTATCACAAGTGAGAAATTGGTTTAGTTCGTCAACTGGTAAATGTCCTTCAATTAAATCGTGAAGAACAGAATGGTTTTTAGCAATACGTTCATATAAATCATTATTGAATTTTACATTTCTAATGTTGGGAACTCTTACCAAAGTGTCATATCTCTGGACAGTGCTTGCTAACAATTTCGTTACTACAATGCCTTCATAACAGCTGCGCAACGCCCCATAACCTGAACGAATAAGGTTTTGAGCAAAACTACGGTCAGCTTCCTTTTTAGCTCTTATGTGGTATTGCTTCGGAATATGTGAATTGGTATATGTGCTATCTTTAAGCGGTGTGTTCTGTAATTCAATTACACCAATAGTTTCTCTACCACTACAAACAATAGAGTGAACAAAAACCTTTGTCTTGTCAGTTTTATATTTATTTCTTCCGTGACTTTCTAAATATTTTACAAAGACAATATCGTGAGAGAAAATAACCACTTGTTTTTTATCACTTTCTTCAACTAATCTTTGGGCAATTGTTTCTTTTCGTTTATGGTCTAAGGAAGTAACGGGGTCATCAAAAATAATTCCCTTGTTTACTTCGGATAAGTGCATTTCTGCAAGAAAATCAGCAATAGCAATTACTTTTTGTTCGCCCTCGCTTAATACATCATTCGGCTTCTTACCTTTTAGTTTGAGTTGTCGGGAAGATTTTCCTGCTGAACCTGTGGTGCTTATTTCAATTCCAAAACTCCCATTCAGTTTTTGACATTCTTCGTTAAAAGTATCAATGTATTTTTGATTGAAATATTTATCCGATAATGACTTTTCTGTATTTGTTGTGTCTGTTTTAGTCTTTCTAAAATTAGCGTTGTTCGCCTTTTTAATCCAAACTTGATTATTGATAAAGGTTTCAAACTTTGAAAAATGTGTATTGAACTTTTCTTTGTGTTCCAACAGCGTTTTTGAGTTCAGTAATTTTTCCAATTCTTTACTTTGCTCATCTTCTTTTAGCAATTTAATAGAATTATCAATAGCTGTTTCAATCGCAGTGTGTTGTTCAACGCTGATTTGTATTTCTTCTCTTTCGTTTGCTGTTTTTCTTTGAATGTCAGCAATGATATTTTGAGCAAGCGTTTTCTGTTCTGAAAGTTTTTGCTTTAATGTTTCTAATTCGTTTGAATATTTTTCAGTAAGCCAAACGGTAAGTGTATTGTCTTGCGGAAATAAATCAAAGTTTAAATTCTCATAATTCCCTTTGACTTTATCCAATTTTTCCTGTGCTTGCTTTGCGTTTTGCTCCGCAACACTTTTGATGAAAGCCCAATAATTTGAAATTAGCTTTTGTGCTTCGTTTGAAAGTGGTTGTTGGCAAAGCAAACAGTTGTCGCCATTTTCGGGATAATCTATATTTTCCGCTTTTTGCGTTTTAGCAAATTCTTCGGCAGAAACAATAAAATTTTTCCATTCTGTTGTTCCAACACCTTCAATTTTATCGGTCTTAAAATTTTCTACTCCTTCGGATTTCGCTGTCGCTTCTTTTGAAATACAATCCGAAATAGCTGTTTTTACTTTCTCAATTACTTCGGTTGTGAAAAATTGATTTAGTTTTTCAATATCCTGTTTGTTTTTACTTAACAGAATTTTGATGTTTTCATACTCTTTTATTCTTTTACCTGTTTCTTTTGAAGCCAAAAGAAGTTCGTCATACTGTTTTTGTATCGCCCCTTTTTGAGTTTTATCTTCATCAGAAAAAGGCGTATGTTTTTTTAAGTCATCAATATTTGTATCAGCATTTAGATTTTGAACAAGCGTTTTTATTTCTGAATTGCCGTCAAACCAAATATCAAAATCATTTGGCGATTGTTTATTTATAATTTCAGCATTTAGTTTTTGCTCAACACGAATGATTGCATTTGTGTAATCAGCAAAAAAACTTAATCCTGCTGGTCTAAATTCAAATTCATTTTTGTTTTCAAGATGTTTTAAAACGCTGTTTCCGTCAAAAACTGCAAATTGCTCAAATTCTGCATTGTCTTTGTCCGCAAATACTAACGAAGTTTTAGTATTGTTTGATTTGAAAGTAAATTTTGCATTAACAGGTTTGTGTCCGCTGTCAATGTGAATATTTGGTAAAATTGGTTCGGGTGCTTTTGAATAAAAAACGTCTTTCAAAAGTCTTACATAACCTGATTTTCCCGAACCATTTGCACCATAAACAATAGTCAGGTTCGGACTAAATTCAATCGTTTGGTTTTCTGTTAAGGCGTTTACGCCTTCAACATTTTCAAGTTTGGTAAGAAGTAAATCAGTTTTATAGTTTCCCGAATTTTCAGCATTGTAATCAATAGAAATTTCGGGTTTTTCGGTCTCTTCTTTGAGTTTTAAATGTTCAAGCAAATAAGAATATGAAGTATCAATGTCGTTATCAGATATAGCGTTGCCCGACAAAATTTTCTCTGCAAGAAATTTTGCCCAATAGGGAAGTCCGTTAGGGAATTTCTTCACTTCCGTTTCAAGCGTTTCCACTTGTTGTTCTACTTCTGCTATTTCAATTACTTCACTCACTATTTATGTTTGTTTTTTACGTTATATTTTACTTTTTCCTCCGCCACTTTTATAGCCTGTAATGCCAAATCTTCATCTTGCACTTCATAAGCCAATTTGTCGGACAACCACGCAATGATTACATCATTTTTCTGCTCTTTGTAAAAGTCCGAAAGGGCTTTTACTTGTTCTCTTGTCGGCATACGTTCATCACGTTCAATTTTGCTTAAAATAGTTGGGTCAAGCGAAAGTTCCGCTCCGACTTCTCTAAGCAAAAGCCCTTTTTCTTCCCGTAGTTCACGCAATATTATTCCTATTGTTTTCAATTCGCTTTATTTTGACTTGACAAATATTGGCAAATATACAAAATGAATTCTGACGGTTGAAGTATTTGCTAAAGTTTTTATCAACATTAAGTTAGAAGTCGGGTGGTGGGTGGGCTTGGGTGCGGTTGGGCAAAATTAAATGTGGTGCAAAAGCGTTGGCTTTGTGCGGTTGGTTGCACCTCTTTTAATTTTTGCGAAGCGTTGGCAATTTTTCGTTTTTCTGTCTGTCCGTTGATGTTGTTTCAGAGCGGTCAAACGCCATTACCGATAACGCGCACGTGCTGGAGCATTGCTCCAAGCGGTTCGGGTATTGCCGAAGGCGGGGATTTTTAGCACAAAAGTTCAGTCGAAGAACGAATGTTGAATCTCGCACAAATGTCCAATCGAAGCCGTTCAGCCCCGCTTTTGGCAATACCTTGTTATCGGTTCGCCCTGCTTGTCCATATGTTGTTTGTCCGTTCATTTTGCTCTGCCGTGGTGCGTTGGCAGGTGGCTCTTTTGCATTTTTTGTTTGGCTTTGTGTGTCGGCAAAAATGCAAATGTGCCACCAATGCGTTGGCTTAATGTTTCGTTTGTTTTAAAAAGTCTTTTAATTTTATTGTCGTTATGCCTAAACCTTTGGCTTTAATTTGCAATCCGTTATCAGATGTCAGCATAATTGGGTTTTCGTCTTTGTATTTCAATGCTACGGACAAAATAAAGTTGTCGGGTGATTTTTTGTTAAAGTCGTCTGGAAGCAAAGCCAAGTCTGCTGTGTCCATTTTGAGGTTTCGTTTGTCAAAACTTTCGTTGATTTGCTTGATTGCTCTATGAACGTTTTTCTTTTGTTCTTCGGTCAATGAAATTTTCAAATAGTCTAATTCGTCAATGACTTTTGCTGATAAAGCTATTTGATATTGTTTGTCAATTTTTGAAATAATGTCGGGATAATCAACAAAAACGTTTGTGTCTATGATGTAAATGTTTTCTTTGTCTTTTTTGATTTCCTTTTTGGGTTTGTCAAATTGTGAAAGGTCAATCTTGCCAAGAATTTTTAAACCTGTTTGTGTTTGATGTTGTTCAGTTTCTTTGCTTTCATTTGGTTCGGGCGTTCGAGTTTCAATTAACTTTCTGTCTGACGTGTAATAAAAGGAAAACTCCTCATTGAGTTTTTGCAAATATGCTTTTACTTCTTCGTCTAATTGAGGATAAGAAGTGACAACGTTAGTGTCTGAAATGATAATTGTATGTCGCTTTGCACGACTTGTGGCAACGTTGAATAAGCGTTTTTCCAAAGAATGATTGTAACCCGAATTGGGAACAACAAAAATCGTTACATCTGTTGTCAAACCTTGTATTCTTGCAATAGTTTCAATGAGCAAGTTTTTAGGATTGCCTACGGTTTGAAAGATACTTTTTTGCAATGCTTTTACCGTTTCAATGTAATTGCTCAAGACAGAAATATGTAGATTCTCATTGACTTTCAGCAAATTAACAACCAATAATTTAGCAATTTCCAAAGCATTCTTTGGCTTTTTGTTTCCAACTTCCAAATCGGTTTTTATAAGTGTTGAACCACCTTGTGAGTTGAAGAAAATTCTTACATCGTTCGGTAATTCAGAGAAAGTGAAACGAATGTCGTTTTTCGCTTTTGATTTTAGGCTATTATTGTAAAATATGCCTGTATAATTTGCACCTCTGTTTGGTAAACGATAAGTTTCAGTTAATTGATAAATTGGGACAGATGCTGTACCTGAAAGTGCTTTTAATCCGTCCACCAAAAAATCGTAATTCTTTTTGCTGACTTTATCTTCGTTAATTGCTACAACAGGCGGAAGCTGTTTGGTATCACCAATCCAAATATTTTTCTTTCCTAAAAGTTTTGTCGCACCAAACATTGCAAGTAGTGCCTGACTTGCCTCATCTACGATTACATAGTCAAAAGGTGGATTGTCTTTTATGTTCGTAGCTTCGCTACTTGCGATAAAAAACGTAGATAAAACCAAGTTGCTTGGCTGTGGATTCAACTCTTTTATTTGTTGTAGTTGCGGAATTTCTTTTTCTTCGTCTGTTGAAATTTTAGTTTTAAAAACTTTTCCTGCTCCCAACAAATCAGCTAATGCTGGCTTTTCCGCAACTTCCATTAAAGCTCTGTTTGTAAGCGATGTTACCAAAACAGATTTTCCTTGTTCACAAAGTTTCTTACAGATTTCTGCAATTTGATATGTTTTTCCCGTTCCTGGCGGACCAATTAAAATTAAATGATCGCTTAATGTCAGTTGATTTAAAATAAAACTCGGGATTTCTTTTTGATTGTCAAGTAATGACGGTTGCCAATTTGAATTTTGAAAATCTTGGTCTAAAATCTGATTTACATTTTCCGAATTACTGGTTTGCACTATTTTTTGAAGATTGGCAATGTATTCAAAAGGCGGTTTGTTCGGACCCAAAAGCAAAATCATTTTTTCAGCTTCAGAAATATTTACTGCAAAATCTAAGTCCACACCCCGAAAGCCTGCTAAACTAAAATTCGTATCAATGTTTCCGTCTTTGTCTTTTGCAGAAGATTGCCAAACACAAACCGTCTCAGTAAAATTTCCTTTTTCTTTTATCAAATCGCCATAGGTTTTATCGCCCCAATTTCTATAATCTCGTAACTCTTTTGGAACTGTAAAACAGTACAAGTATTCTCCTTTTCGTGGCAAACCACGTTTTGTAGAGAATTTTAAAATCATTTCTCCGTCTTTGAATGTCAAGAATTGAGCAACAAAAAGTTCTTCTCTCTCTTGAAGTAAAAAAGTAGCCGAAGAGTTTAGTTTTTGATTAAACGCTTTTGTTTGTGCTTGAAGTTCTTCTTCAAGGAAATTGCTATGTTCTTGCCTTGTGTATCTCATTTCTATAATAAACTTTCATCATCACTACTTAAATCTTCTTCGGTCTTACGTTTATCAAAACGGTAATCTCCTAAATTACTGGCAATATTACTCGGCATAACACTATTAAAATCAAAATGAACATTGCCAAAGTAATGCAATAATTCTGCAAACTTATCTAATCGGTCGTCCACATCAAGATTTTCTGTACTGAAACTGATTGTAATTTTGTCTTGATGTCTTAAAAGTTCATACAGTTTTAGACAACCCAATTTTCCATTACCAAAATTTACCCAAAACATCGAATTGGGTTTCATTAGTTGTATCCATTCGTTTGCCCCAATTTTTAGCGGTTCGTCTTTGTATTTGTAACTTTTCACAACAAGCGGAAATTCTATGTCGCCTTTTACAACACCGTCAATCGTTGAATAATTACCTATACCTTGCGAAAACTCAAAGCCTTCATTTTCCAATCGTTGTTTAACAAGTTCTTTTGCTTCTCTGTTAGCTTCTTTTTGGTCATTTTTGGAGATGTCGGAACTAAATTCTGCTCCTAATGTAGCGTTATCGGTTTTCGCAATTTGTTGTTGTAATCTCACAATTTCTCTTTCAAGCTCTTGCTCTCTATTTGAACTTTCGCCAAACAAAGCCCACAAGTCTTCAAAAGAAAAATCATTTTCATCATCGGAAGCGATTTTTTGAAGTATTTTCTTTTTATCCTCTTTGTTGTTCAGATAAATTATGTTTTCGTTGATAGCATAATTATCTTCATTATAACGGTAAAATACATATTCGTCTATTTCATCAATCCCAACAGTTTTTGGCATTTCTTCATCATACAGATAAATTTTATA
This sequence comes from Sphingobacterium sp. LZ11T8, assembly GCF_024261425.1. NCBI lineage: Bacteria > Pseudomonadati > Bacteroidota > Sphingobacteriia > Sphingobacteriales > Sphingobacteriaceae > Sphingobacterium > Sphingobacterium sp. LZ11T8. The sequence continues at coordinate 299,699 of NZ_JANBZY010000006.1, forward strand.
GTTCTCTGTTTCTTTCCATTCCGTTGAATTTTCCTCTAAAAGTTCAAAGTCGTATTCCTCTTGTATTACCAAATCTCCCTTATTATTTCTGTTTTCATTGATAACTTCAACAACTTTCTTAAATTTTTCAAATTGCTCTACCGTTTTTAGTGACAAATCATTTTCCTTTAACCATTCAAACGAATTGAAAAGCGTTGTCTCATCATCGTTAAAGCGAGTTTCTTGTGTTAAACGATTGTTTTGAAATTCTTTGCTTTTGCCATTTAAGAATTTTCGCAATTCAACTATAACGGCTCTTTCAGTCCAAACACCCAAGTCTGAAATAAAATCAATTCTGTTTTCATCTTCACCAATCCATTTTATTAGATAATCTGGTAATTGTTCATTTTCGCAAGCGTAGTTACTTGGAAATACAGAATGGTTTGGATTAAAACCTAAAATGTTTTCTGTTTCAGTATCATCAATTTTGCTCCAATCAATATTTCTAATTGCTGTTTTTTTATTTTTCTTATCCCATTGATCGTATAAGAAATTTACAAGACTTAATTTTTCATCATCTGATAAATCGTCTTTGATGTATGGACAAATAAATTTATCTTCTTCAAAGTATGGTTCTTTTATTATTAATAGGTTATCATTGTCTTCTACTATAACTGGAAAATCTTTGAAAATTTTGGTAATGCCTTTGTATTTTTGATTTAGAACCTCAGATTGTTGTATAAATTCAAATTCCGAAATATATTTGTCTGTATCTAAATCAATTTCTTCTTCATCAACGTTTAGAGCTTTAAACTGACTAAAATCTATTCTTTCAATATACAAGCCATAGAGAAATAAAAATGCCAACTGTTCGGCATTTTCTAAAACTTCAACTTGCTCAGAAAACATTTGAAAAATGTCATTTGGTTCAGGTTCTTCGCTTACGCCAAATAAATTTCCAATTTGTTCTTTATCTAAACTAAGACCTATGAATTGAGTTATCAATCCGCTTAAATGGTCACTGTTTTCATAATTGTCAGGAAGGATTTTGGCAAGACTAATTTCGTAATCATCAATTTTTATCTTGTCAGTAAAAGGTGGAATTTCCGAAAGGGTTAATTCCTGTTCCTCTGTTTCAATTATAACTTTGTCTTTAAATTCTTGATAATTGCTTCCTTTTAATTTACCACAAGCCATTTCCAAGATTTTATACTCGTAATCGTCCTTGGCATATTTGGTGTCCGAATGAAATCTAAACTCTGAAATATTTTGTAAAAACTTACGTTTAGGTTCATCGTAATGAATAATATCTACAAGAGTTTCCTTGTGTTCATCTGCCTCAACGAAATCCAGAATTAAGTTGTGTAAATCTTCGCCTTTTATTATTCCATTTTCGTTGTTAAAATCCGAAAAGTCATAAGGCAAGACAATCAATTGATCAGATAAATAGTTTTCAATAAATTCTTTTGTTTCCTTATTTGGCGGAACGATTTGAAAGTTGTTTGATTTCTCAATTATTTCATAACCATTGATTTGTTTTTGAATAATATATTCATTGAAAAAGGAACGATGATTATTCTTAAAAAACGACAATAGCTCTTTTATTTCTTTGGCTTCTGTAAGTTCGGCCTTAATGATTTCAATGTTGGGTAAAATGATTTTGTCAAATAAATCTTCTTCTTGAATTAAGTAGTTGCTTAATTTATCAAAGTTTTCATCTGCTTTAATTTTATAGGGATTTAACCAAGTGTATTTTTTTAGCGAACTACTAACCAATTGAGAAAGGGGTTTTATTTCTCCCTGATTATCGCAAAACAGTTCAATTTTTTTGAGTGTTTCATCGCCTATACCAATAAATTTTGTTGCAGGATTGATGAAGTTTCTGAAAAGATTTTGTTTCTGATTGACCGCAAGATTATTTTCGGTTGAAGTCCTTTCTGAAATTGTATCATACAAATCTTCATCTGTTTTTAATTTAGACGAAATCTTTTCATAGAAACTAAACGATGAAATATCCAAATCGGAAATTAAGAAGTCAAGCGATTTTAATTCTGTTTGAATATTTGAAATCTTGTTTGAAAGGAATACCAAATCCTCATTATCAATGACTTCATTTATTGAATAAAATTCTCCGTCTGAAAATCTGAAAAGGTCAGCTTCAATCAATCTTTCAATTGCTTCTTTTGAAAAATATTCTTTATCAAGCTCTTTTAAAAAGTTGTTGTAATCCTCTTCGGATAAACTTTTTATCCAATCATTTAAACAATCCAAATCAGCATTGACAAAAACATCTCGTAAACTCCATTCTTCAATACCAATTTTTTCATTTGAGTTAGCTTCATTTAGTAGATATTTGTCTTCATCATCTTTCCAATAAAACCAATGAATATCACTTAATCCCAAATCTGATAAAGATATATCAAAATCAAACTTTTTGATTTTTACATTATCAACCTCGTCAATTATATCATCTGTGGTTGGAATATTTGTTTGAATATACTCCAACAAAGTATCATAAAAAATAGGTTTCAACCATTTATTGTTTTGTCTCTCTGGAACATCAGACAAAAGCAACGAAGCGTAAAGATTTAAAAATTTATTGCGGTCATTTGCTTTGTATTCGTCAAGTCTTTGTGTAATAAACTTTGCAAGTTCGGGAAACAGATTTCTATTTACATCATCTTCGTGTAATTTCCTGCGGTTGGCTTCATTGCTGAAACTGTCGCAATGCACAATAAAACCAAGTCCGTTAATTTCATCCCCCATTGGGAAATATTTGTAAAAATTCGGTTTTTCTTTGAGCAATTTTATTTGTTCATACGATTTTTCGCTTCCGAATTTTATTGTGTTGAAGCCAATAGCAAATTTTATGTCAAACTCTTTGTATTCAGGCGAAATTAGCTCAAACTCGTCAGAACCTTTTTTTATAGTTCCTTCTTCAAGCTGTAAAGGAATTTTTCCAATATCATCGTTATTGATATAGACTTTTTGTAAACGTTTCAGTGTATTCATAGAATACTGAATACCGTTTACAAGTTCAGAATAATCTTTATCTAAAAGTTTCTTCTTGTCTTCGCCCAATTTGATAAAAAACAAACTGCCTTTTTTCAGTACGTTTTTCTTTAAGCTGTCAGAATGTTGCTTAAAGTTTTCGTTTAGGAAATTAATAAGTTCTTTTAATTCCTCTTGTGGAAATAAAATTTTGTCTTGATAATTTATATCCTTTACTCTCTCGTCTGGGTCTGACGGAAAGTTTGTAAGTAAGAGTTTTAGTAAATATGGCGAATTGATAAACTCTTGATAATTTTCTTTGTTAGGAACTAACGGTTCAATTTGTTCATTGTTCAACAAACTTTCCAAATCTTCTAATTTAGCCCAACTAAATAAAATCGGACCTTTGTATTGTCTAACAAGCTCGTCCGTACCTTCGTTTTTTCCAACTAATCTATGAGCCAACTTAAAACCAATTCCAAATCGTCCGATTTTGTCGGGGTCTTTTTTAGTTGTTTGGGCAATGTTTAAAATTGATTGTAAGCCTTCAACATCAAATGGACTTCCGTTGTTGATTGCTAAAAAGTATTTGTCATTATAGAAAATGTAGAAATGTGTAGAACCACAATCAACAGCATTTTGCAGAAACTCATAAATTGCTTGTCCGTCTTCTGCAATTTTCAGAATTGATGGCAGATAGCTTGCAATGTCGGGTTTGTCCCCGTGATACATTTCAAAAAAACCTTTTATAGTTTTCTTCCCATTTTCTTTGTGATAAGTGCCTACAAAGTTTTCATTATGGGTTGGGTCGTTTCTCTCAATCTCTTTTATTTTGGTTTTGTACCAAAATCGGAATGATTTTGCACTTTTTATTTTCATTCAATATCTCAGGTTCAATTTTATAAAATCTCGTTCTTGTTGGTGTGCGGTTGGGGCAAAAGCAAATGTGCAGCAAAGCGTTGGCTTTGTGCGGTAGGTTACAGCTCTTTTGATTTTGCCGAAGCGTTGGCTTGTTTTGTCATTTGTCTGTCTGTTGAATTTTAGCACGGTCGTCAATAGGGTGACTGATAACGGATCAGGCGCTTGGCGCACGTGCTGGAGCATTGCTCCAAGCGCGTGTTAGAGGACAGTCCCGAAGGGCTGTACTCCGGCAAGCGCCTGATCCGTTGAGAGGGAAGCCCGGAGGGATTTCCTCTCAACGTTTTGGGTATTGCCGAAGGCGGGGATTTTTAGCACTAAAGTTCAATCGAAGAACGAAAGTTGAACCTTGCACAAATGTCCAATCGAAGCCGTTCAGCCCCGCTTTTGGCAATACCTTGTTATATGCCGCTTTTCTATCTGTCATTGCGCTTTCAATATTTTGTCGGCTATGGTCAAACAGTTTTCAATTGTTCCGATCATTCCCATATTTTCAGTTTCAAGTTTGTGCAGTATGTTTGCGATTTCTTGCCTGTCAGCTTTTGCTTTTACAAGTCCGAAAATTTCAGGAACGTAACTTTGATATTCGTCTCTTGGTGCAAGGTCGTTAATGCCAATTGGGTCCCAGTCAAACCAAAGTATGTCGTCAATTTTTTTGTAAAGCAAGAAGTCCTTAGCTGCTGTTAAATTATCTTTGAACTTCTTGTTGCGACTAAACAACAGAATTGCAGACTTAACTTCTTCTTCAAGTCTATTGTCGTCAAAATGTTCTGTTGCTTTAAGAGCCAAACTTGCAATATAATGTCCGCTGTCGTTGTCAAATGGTGCCGATTGTCCCGAAGCATTGTAAGTTACTTTGGCTACTAGTTCAGCAAGTCTTAAATAATTGTCAGGGTTGTGATTTTTGTTTTCAAGTCCGAACACTCTGATTTTGGTAAATTGTTCGTGTGCTTCTTTCCAGCGGTTTTTGTCGTCTATGATTGGATAAAGTTCACTAATTGAAGTCGGAATATTATTTATGTAATGGTCAAAGCGAGATAAAACAAGTCCTGCCCAACCTGGTCTGATGTCGTTGGGTAAGTTCTCAAAAATCTCTTGTCCGATTTTGATATTAGTTTTTATGTCGTATTGCTCTGTAGTCATAAAGTGGCATATAACGGTTTGGGTATTTGCGATGGCACGGCATTTGAAAACCGTCAGCCGAAAATATGCACAAAAGTTGATAGTAGTACAAATGTTCAATTACTTCCGTCAGTCGTGCTATTGCAAATACCATGTTAGCGGGTCGTTGTTCTATGTCAAATAATAATTGTTTATTCATTAGTCTATAATAACATTCTTCCCTTGTTCTCTAAGTTTTTCCAGTCCATCTTTCATAGCTTTAATCTCTTCAAGGGTATGTCCGTGCCAACCGGTTACTTCTCCAACAACTTTAAAAGGATGTTTCGAACGATAGGATTTTGTGGGATTACCAGGAAATTTTTTGTCCGTTACGTTGGGGTCATCTTCTATGTCGCCTGTTGCTTCTACTAAATAAATCCTTTCACGTCCGTTGCCCAAAGCAAGTTCTGCTCCTAATATTGCAGTATTCAGTGTAGCCGAAACATAAATATGCTTTAATATTCTGTTTTCTTCATAATTACTGTTGAAACCTACTTGAATGAAATCGCCAATTTTCAAGTCAGCCTTTGTTCCGTGAAAATAGGTTTGAGCAAACGGTGTAGGAATATGAAGTACGGCTTTATCTTCTATTTTGGTTGTGTTCATAGTTATTTCTTATTGTTTCTCGTTTACTTTTTCAATTTCTTTATTCATCAACTCCAATGCTTTGTGGAAGTATTTTTCTAAAATGTTTAATTCATCACTATTGAATGACACAAAAAGGTCGTGTGTTTTGTTTTGGTAGTTACTATAAAATGGTGTAACCAACTTTGTTATTCTATCAATATTGGGAACTATGATTATTTTCCGCCTGTCAGTTTTGTCGGGCTGTCTTTTTACGAGTTTTTTGTTTTCAAACCGGTCTATTAGCCCTGTAACCGAACCTGTTGTTAACCCTGTAAGTAGGGCAAGTTCACCTGCTGTCATTTGACCTTTTTGAATTAAGAAACCTAAATATTTATGGTCAGTGCCAGTCAGTCCAATTTTTCTACCAATGCTTTCGTGCATTTGAATAGATGTGTAGGCATAAAGTTGGCTCAATTTCCTTAAGTTGATGATTTTTTCTTTGACAGGCATAAATCTTGTTAACCATTTATCTTGACAACAAAGATAATATATTTTTTTGGTAGTTACCTAAAATGTTTGATTCAAAATTTAAGGATAGTTGATTTTGGTTTGTCTGTCAGGGATGGGTGTCGCTCTACAATGCCCGCTAACGTTTCTCAGCTATACGCAGGCAGGGATTTTAACCACTGAACTTCCTACGAAGAACTGAACTTCAAATTTACCACTTTCCTGTCTTACGAAGCACGAACCCCCTGCTTGCGTATAGGTGATGTTATGCGGTCGGCTTTCATTTTCTCTTCTTTCTCGTTAATTTGTCAAGCAAAGTTACTAAATTTGCAGTCAAGCAATTTCAATTTTTGAATTATGAATTGTGATTTGAATTCAAGTATTCACCTGTAAGAAGTTACTAATGACAAAAAAGAAATTGCCCGTTCGTTTTACGGGTCAGCACTTTACTATTGATAAAGTGCTAATAAAAGATGCAATAAGACAAGCAAATATAAGTAATCAGGATACGGTTTTAGATATTGGGGCAGGCAAGGGGTTTCTTACTGTTCATTTATTAAAAATCGCCAACAATGTTGTTGCTATTGAAAACGACACAGCTTTGGTTGAACATTTACGAAAATTATTTTCTGATGCCCGAAATGTTCAAGTTGTCGGTTGTGATTTTAGGAATTTTGCAGTTCCGAAATTTCCTTTCAAAGTGGTGTCAAATATTCCTTATGGCATTACTTCCGATATTTTCAAAATCCTGATGTTTGAGAGTCTTGGAAATTTTCTGGGAGGTTCCATTGTCCTTCAGTTAGAACCTACACAAAAGTTATTTTCGAGGAAGCTTTACAATCCATATACCGTTTTCTATCATACTTTTTTTGATTTGAAACTTGTCTATGAGGTAGGTCCTGAAAGTTTCTTTCCACCGCCAACTGTCAAATCAGCCCTGTTAAACATTAAAAGAAAACAGTTATTTTTTGATTTTAAGTTTAAAGCCAAATACTTAGCATTTATTTCCTGTCTGTTAGAGAAACCTGATTTATCTGTAAAAACAGCTTTAAAGTCGATTTTCAGGAAAAGTCAGGTCAGGTCAATTTCGGAAAAATTCGGTTTAAACCTTAATGCTCAAATTGTTTGTTTGTCTCCAAGTCAATGGGTAAACTGTTTTTTGGAAATGCTGGAAGTTGTCCCTGAAAAATTTCATCCTTCGTAGTTCAAAGTCGGGTGGTTGTCAAGATGATTTTTCTGGTTTGGTGTCGTCTTTTAAGCTGCCGCATAACGAAAAATGGTAGCCGTAGTTGCCGGATTTACAGCACTTTCGTATCAATTTAGCACTTCGGTTCGTTAAAAGCACCAAAGTATCAAGTTGGCACGAAAGCCGGCAATTATCGGCTACCATAT
>NZ_JANBZY010000007.1:0-290921 GCF_024261425.1 Sphingobacterium sp. LZ11T8
GTGGGGCCGTCCCTCCCTTGCGGAGTGGTGCAAAGATAGGGACAAAATACGTTCACTTCCAAGGGGGAGGCCAAAGTATTTTTACCGCCGCCAGCTAACTCGCTGTAGCATTGCCAGATAATTTTTCCAAAAGACGGGGAAATACCGCCAAAAGGGGGCAACCGGGAGGGTTCCCGGGCCATTCCATGGTCTTGGCCCATCCTCCAATCCCTTTAATCCTGGTTCAAAAATTCTCCCCTTTCCACCTGACCTCATTCGACCCACATTCCGAAAATTCGCAACGCGAGCGACCAAATCCCCTATGCGTCCTCGGGTACGCTCCGGCCGGTTTACCTGTTCTCTCCGGACCATTCCCGAACATGCCCCGAACGAGTCCCGAAGGAGAGCCACAAAAAAACACCTCAATTCCAATCCAAAAAGAAACAAAAATCGGTTCCCTCCCCTCCAGCATCCTGAACAAAAAACAAAAAGGCCATCTTGAAATATTTCAAGATGGCCTTTATATCTTATCTATATATAAACTACTGCTTAAATACCCAAAACCTTTGGAGCGTATAATTGAACCCTAAAGAGACAATGATCTCCACAATAAGTTTGGACAGCAGGAAGTGCAAATGCCAGATGTCTACCAAAAGATGGATCCCCAAGGATTTAAGAGTAATGCTACCGACAACAACGATGATAAACTTCCACAGTTGGCTACCAATGGATTTCTGTGTATTCCCAAAGGACCAATACCGGTTGATGGTAAAATTAACAATGGCACCCAAGCTTCCCGAGATCACGTTGGAAAAGGGGGCAGTAAATTTCAGTACCGTATAACAAAACGTGTATATCCCAAAATCAGAAAGTCCGCCAATAAAAGCGGACAGCTGTGCTCTGAGAAATACCCTTAGTTTGTCGGACATGTCTTATTCTTTAATCTCTGTTTCCTTTAGCTTGTTTGCTTTTTCTTCCAGATCCTTTGCATCCCCAAGATCCAGTAATTTCTTGGTGTCGGTAATATTAATGAAGAACAGAATAATACAGATCAGCAATACCGAATAGTTAATGGAACCAGGAACGATAACTTCCAAGACCATGACCAAACTGATGATGACACGGATTTCGGTCGGGCCTAATAATCCGGCATCGATCGTATACTTGTCGGTGATCCTATACCTCAATTGGGAGATGATCATCGCCCATCCATATAATGCCACCAAGGTAAAGCCAAGGTATTTAAAATCACCGGTTGCATAAAAAACATAACCCAGTCCGATCATCACGGTTGAGATCCAGTCCATGACGATGTCAAGCGCAAAACCATACCATTTACGGGATTTATTCCTATAGAAAGCGATCCTTCCGTCCAAAGAGTCCCCGAACCATTGCACGAAGAAACCTACGATACCCAAGAAAAGGAAATTAATGTTCACATATTCTGCAAGCAAGAAACTTCCCAGGATCATAAAAGAACCGAAAAGACCGATGGCAGTCAGGCCATCAGAAGATATCCATGCGGGGATCTTAGGAACGAGATAGGATATTAACTTCTGTTCCGGATTACTTAAAATATTAGTACGCTTTCTGTCTTGAAAAAGCTTTTTATTAATTTTTTGTCCACTCATTTCAACTGAAAATTTAGAGCCACTTATTTTCTTTATACCAAAATAAACTCTCCTTCAATCCTTCATCCAATTTATATTGGGGATCAAAGTTTAAGTTCTGCATTGCATGTGTTATATCACATCCCCAGTTTTCTGCGGTTAGCTCTCTTAGTCTTTCGGGGTAGATGACGGGAGTTTTGGATGAGTTGCGATATAGTCTTTGTGAGAGTTCGGCAACGCTTTTCACCAGACTTAATGGAACATGCATTCTGAATAGTCGTTTGTTCAGGACTTCCTTGAAAATCTCAGCCATGGCATATCGGGAATAGACCTCGCCATCACTGATATTATATATCTGGAGTCCATCTTGTTTTACCATGCAACCTTTCAACAGTACGTCAACAAGGTCCTTGACATAGATAAAACTCAATTTCTGTGGATTTTTCCCGATATAGGGGTCCAATCCTTTGTTCATTGTATCGAAAAGGATAAAAATATCCTTTTCGCGGGGTCCATATACGGCCGTTGGGCGGAATATGGAAATTGGGGCATCGGGATATTTATCCTGAATCATCAATTCAGAAGCTTCCTTGCTCCTGCCATACACCGTCAATGGGCGATATGGCGTTGATTCGGTGATCAATTGGTCACTGCTGTAGGGAATCGGACCGATGGCTGCCAAGCTACTTACGTAACTGATCCTTTCCAAAGGCATGATATCCGCAGTTGCCGCCGACAGAATAGCATCTGTATAGCCAACATTGACTTCCCGCATTATATTTTCATCTTTAGCCTTAGTCATTGCAGCGGCATGGATGATATAATGGTACTGTTCTTTTTCGAAAAGTGCTTTTAATTCTTCCTGATTTCCCAGGTTGGGATAGACAAACTGATCGACATAGGGCTGTATATCTTGGATTTTGCTGGATTTACGAACCGCAGCGTGCACCTCAAGACCTAGGTTTTGGGCAGCCTCAACAAGGTGAGAGCCAACAAAACCACTCGCACCAGTTATGAAAATCTTTTTTTTCATATCGCTTTTTCGAAAAGGCGATAGCGCTTGTAAAATTCAGCGTTGATCTGTTCAATAGCGTGATTCATGAGGTAGTTGTGGTCCAACATCCAGGAACATTCCGCTTCGACGATTCCCGATGGGATTGCATTCTTGATGATCCGTCCGTAAAGACAGGCTTCAATACCTAATTTCCTGTAATTGTCCAGCACCCCTAACATTAAAACCCTTACAGATTTTACTTTTTTCAAGCCAAACAATAGCTTAAAGATACCGGTTGGGAACAACCTGCCGCGTTTGATCTTGATCTGGATTTCGTTGACATTTGGAATCCCTAGCGCAAATCCAATGATATCATCCCCTTTTTCTGCCACAATGCAATACTTAGGGTCAACGATCATTTTCAAATCTTTTGCGGTATGCATAAACTCCTCATCTGTCATGGGAACAAACCCTAGGTTTTTATCCCAGGCTTTATTATAGACTTTCTTGATCTTATCGGCTTCCCTTGCGAAATCTTTCATGTTGATTTCCCTCAGAATGATTCCAGAACGTTTCAGTCTAGTTTCCAATTTATCCAAAAGGAGAACAGAGCGTTTATTTGAGTTTTCCTTATTTACCAGGTAAGCCCTCAGGTCCACTTTCTTAACGAAGCCGGCAGCTAAGATCAAGTCTTGGTAATAAGGGGGATTATAAGGCATCATGGCCATTGGAGGCCTATCGAAACCTTCAACCAAAAGACCCACGCTGTCATTGGTAGACAGGTTGATGGGCCCCACCATATTGTTTGCACCCTTTCCTTTCACCCAGGCTTCAGCAGCTTGGAACAATTTATCGGCAACCTCCTGATCATTTACACAATCAAAGAAACCGAATTGCCCTTCATTTACATTATTAAACTGATTATGGTTTGTATTGTAAATTGCTGCAATCCGCCCGACAATCTTTTCATCTTGATAAGCCAAGAACAATTGCACGGATGAATGCTTATAGAACGGGTGTTTAGCGGGATTCAACATATCATCCTGTGCAACAAAAAGCTCTGGAACATAATTTGGATCTCCTTCATAAAGGTCATGAGGAAAATCGATAAATTTTGCTCTTTGTTTTTTGCTTTCAACAGGAACTATAGTAATCACTTTTATCTGATTTTATTCACTAATAAAACTTTCAACTTCCAATGCTTTGAACACTTTGGTCATTTTCTCGACAGCTTCATCGATTTGATCGAAGGTATGTGTAGCCATCAGGGAGAAACGGATCAGGGATTCTTCAGCCGGAACTGCAGGAGCAACGACAGGGTTTACAAAAACTCCGTCATCCTGAAGCATTTTAGTAACGATATATGTTTTTTCGTTGTTTCTAACGAAAACAGGTAAGATTGGGCTTTCGGTAGCACCAAGGTCAAATCCGTTTTCCAACAACAATTTTTTAGCATAGTTGGTATTCGCCCACAATCTTTCTATATGCTCAGGTTCTGTCTGGATAATTTCCAATGCTTTCAATGTTGAAGCTACAGAAGCAGGCGTCATACTTGCACTGAACATCAATGAACGGGCACGGTGTTTCAAGAACTCAATGGTATCACTGTCTGCCGCAACGAAACCGCCTAATGAAGCCAAGGATTTACTGAAAGTACCCATGATCAAGTCAACCTGGTCGGTCAGACCGAAGTGGCTTGCCGTACCTGCACCGTTATGACCGATTACGCCTAAACTATGGGCATCATCACATAATATTGCAGCATCAAACTCGTTAGCTACTTGAACAAGTTCAGGTAATTTTACGATATCACCTTCCATACTGAAGATACCATCAGTTGCAATCAACTTAAAGCTTTCTTCAGGAAGGCGGGAGATTTTATCTCTCAGGTCTTCGATATTGTTGTGAGCGTATTTAATAACTTTTGAGAATGACAAACGGGAGCCGTCGATAATCGAGGCATGATCACGTTCGTCCAAAAGGATGTAGTCATGACGACCCGTTAAGCAAGAAAGGGGTCCTAAGTTAGATTGGAAACCTGTACTGAAAAGGATAGCTGATTCCTTGCCGACATAATCAGCAAGTTTCTCTTCCAGTTCCACGTGGATATCCAACGTACCGTTTAAAAAACGGGAACCAGCACAGCCAGTACCGTATTTTTCAAGGGCATCCTGAGAAGCTTTAATAATTCGAGGATCGGTCGTCAGTCCTAGGTAAGAATTCGAACCAAACATTAATACTCTGCGGCCGTCAATTTTTACTTCGGTATCCTGTTTAGATTGGATCGGTCTAAAATAAGCATATAAGTTTTTTGACTTGATATCTCCTAACTCGCCATTTAAAAACCGCGCAGTTCTTTCGTTTAATTTTCCCTTGCTCATTCGTCAGGTATCTATTTTCTCAATAATATTTACTTTTTGAACTTTTAACAAAAATCGTCAAAAATCCCACAAAGGTACAAAACAAGTTCTATTCACATAAATTAAATCATGTTTATATTACTTTTTACTACCTTTCTTTACAAAAAATCGACGCAAACATACAAAACTTAAACCTCAAATCATGTTTCATTTGACATATAAATATCATAAAATTAAATTAATATTAAGAGAATGTTTAGTGTATATTACATGGAAATTTTGCAAAATTTCATAAATTCTTACATTTGTGCTTCAATATAATTAATAAAAATGGCAATTTCATCAACGGTTAACATTAAAAACAAACGCGCATCCTTTGAGTATCACCTACTTGACACGTATGTTGCGGGCTTAGCTTTACTGGGTACCGAGATAAAATCCATCCGTCAAGGCAAAGCAAACATCAATGATAGTTTCTGTGCCTTTTTTGAAGATGGCCTTTACATCCGTAACATGCACATCGCTGAATATTCATTTGGATCATTCTATAACCATGAATCCAAAAGAGACCGTAAATTGCTCTTAACCAAGAAAGAGCTGAAGAAATTGCGTGAAAAGGGAGAAGAAAAAGGCTTTACCATTGTACCATTGCGCATCTTCATCAACGATCGAGGTTTTGCCAAGGTAGAGATCGCCCTGGCACAGGGTAAAAAAGATTTCGACAAGCGTGAAACCATTAAAGAGCGTGAAAGTAAGAGAGAATTGGACCGCGCTATGAAACGCTAATATCTATTTTTCGCTGGTAATTACCTGGAGTCATATTTTCCCGAGCCTTGAATAATCGGCTGAAATAATTGACATCGGTAAAGCCACACGCGTAACAAACTTCCTTAATAGACATATTCGCACTCAGCATTTCCTTTGCCTTCCGCAAGCGTTCCCGAATGACGAGCTCCATCGGAGTAATCCCATATTCATCCTTAAACATCCTAAAGAGCGTAGCCTTGCTCATGTTAGCCTTTCGGCTTAGGTCTTCAATGGTAATTCTTTCCGTTAGGTTTTCCCTAATATATCTTTTCAGGTTAGACATCTCATCATTAGTTGTTGAATGAGGTTCAACCAGTTCGCCTAATTGCTGTTGCTGAATAATCCTAATCAACAGCTCCTTGAACAGTAGATCGGCAAGTACATCCTTAAAAGGATCGTTGCTGATCATATTGCTAAATAATTTATTGGTCAAACTTGCCAGTTCATCGGTATTTACCAAATGGAACTTGTTCCAGGAGAAATCCCAGGAAAGGCTATTATTTATTTTAGGGTATGCATTATTCAGGTAATCGATGGTTTCTTCGATTTTATCGGCAGAAATCAACAAGGCCGTACATTGGGTGGGCTCCATTATCTTTGCATCAGGAAAATCAATTTTCATGGATCTATCAGCAGGGAGCACGAGGGTTTCTCCAGGGAGATAGTCAAAGGCAGGCACATCTTCGAGGTGCATAATTTTCTTTCCCTTCAGCATATTGATAATGACCATATCATTAAACTGTAGGGGTACCAAGTGGCTCGGTTGATAAGTTTCATACACATTCAACTCAAAATTGTTCAATGTATACGCACGTCTATTTTCAACCAACGTGTTCAATTCCCTCTCCGACGAATAAGGAAGCTCTCGGACTAAATTATTCTTTCCCATACGACTCTATTTTATAATTGGCTGTTAACCAAAAATAAAAAAAAGTAAACAAAATCAAAAAACAAGCTATTTGAAAATATTATGCTATGATTAGCGACGATAATGCTATATAAAAAAATTGCCTCTTGGTAAATTTGAGAAAGAGTCCAATATAAACTATTAAAAACACAGAACTATGAGCGCATTAAATAGACCAACGTTCAAAGAGCGTTACGATAATTACATTAATGGAACCTTCGTTCCGCCCACTCAAGGAAAATATTTTGACAATATCTCCCCTATAGATGGCAAACCATTTACACAGGTTGCCCATTCCACAAAGGTGGATATTGATAAAGCTGTTGAAGCAGCAAGCAAGGCTTTTGAAACTTGGAGCAAGACCTCATCAACGGAACGCAGCAATATTTTATTCAAGATTGCAGACCGTATTGAACAGCACTTGGAACAGGTTGCCATTGTAGAAACGATTGACAATGGAAAAGCAGTACGTGAAACATTGAATGCCGATATTCCATTGGCAATTGATCATTTCCGTTATTTTGGTGGAGTGATCCGAGCTGAAGAAGGATCATTATCTGAATTGGATAGCACAACGGTATCCTTAATCGTTAATGAGCCAATCGGTGTAGTGGCACAGATCATACCTTGGAACTTTCCGATCTTGATGGCCGTATGGAAATTGGCTCCTGCTTTGGCTGCGGGCTGTACCGTAGTCCTCAAACCGGCAGAGAGTACACCTACATCCATCATGGTATTGATGGAAATCATTGGCGACTTGCTTCCTCCGGGAGTAATAAACGTAGTAAATGGATTTGGATCAGAATTAGGTAGACATCTAGTGACCCATCCGAAAGTAGCGAAAGCTGCCTTTACTGGATCAACTGCTACAGGTAGAATGGTCATGCAATATGCTACGGAGAACATTATCCCGGTTACCTTGGAATTAGGTGGTAAATCACCGAATGTATTCTTTGAGTCTGTCATGGACGAAGATGATTCATTTTTGGACAAAGCAATCGAAGGAGCAGTATTGTTTGCCCTGAACCAAGGTGAGATCTGTACCTGTCCATCTAGGTTATTGATCCAAGAGTCCATCTATGACAAGTTTATAGAGCGCGTCATTGAACGAGTGAACCAGATCAAAGTTGGAAACCCATTGGATCCAACCGTGATGATGGGAGCCCAAGCTTCCAAAATACAGAAGGACAAAATTATGTCCTATATTAAATTAGGAAAAGAGGAAGGTGCAGAAGTATTGACTGGAGGCGATGAAAACCACTTAGGTGGGGATATCGACGACGGATACTACATCAAGCCTACCCTATTCAAAGGGAACAATAAGATGCGCATTTTTCAAGAAGAGATCTTCGGCCCTGTATTGGCCGTTACGACCTTCAAGGATGTAGACGAGGCCATCGCCATTGCGAACGACACCATTTATGGTTTAGGAGCAGGTGTATGGACCCGTGATGCCCATGAATTGTATATGGTCCCTAGAGCCATTCAGGCTGGCCGTGTTTGGGTAAACCAATATCACAGTTATCCTGCAGGAGCTCCATTTGGTGGTTATAAACAATCCGGCATAGGACGTGAGAACCACAAAATGATGTTAGCCTATTACCGTCAAGCTAAAAACATGCTCATCTCATACAGCAAAGAAAAGCTTGGATTCTTTTAATAGAGTTTAATAGTTAAATGTGTGAAAAGGGGTTATGCTCTATAACCCCTTTCTTAAAACTGCTAGAATTATGATCTCAAGGATAGATGTAACCGAAAATGCGAAAGCCGTAATCAAGGAATTAGCGGAAAAGCATGGCCCATTGATGTTTTATCAAGCAGGTGGCTGTTGTGAAGGAACCCAACCACAGTGCTTTGAAAAGGGTGGATTTTATCCCAGGATGAACGATGCCATGATAGGCCTGGTCGAAGGTTTTGAGTTTTGGGTAGACCGCGATCTTTTCGAATACTGGAAGTTTTCACATTTTACATTGGATGTACTGGATGGGTTTGGACCAGGAGGATTTTCATTGGAAACCCCTATGGGAAAAACGTTCAAGATCCACTATCGGTTATTTACGGAGGAAGAACTGAAGGAATTACCTGAGGTCATCCGGAATGAATAATAAAAATTATTCTTTTTGGGTTCAATTGCTTTCTGAAAGTCAATAAACCCTAATTATGCTGTTTTTTTGATAAATGATCTGTAAATTTAATGAAAGGTCGAATTTATTAAACCCAGAAAAACAGATGACAAGCCCTTCCCTATTCTCTTCATTAAAACTTTCCCATTTAGAACTCAAAAACAGAATCGTTGTTTCGCCAATGTGCCAATACAGTGCAGTTGATGGCTTTGCCAATGATTGGCATTTGGTACATCTCGGCCAATTTGCCATTGGACGTGCAGGAGCAGTGATCCAAGAGGCGACTGCAGTAAGTCCTGAAGGCCGGATTTCTTATGGCGATCTCGGGATTTGGAAGGATGAGCATATCAAAAAATACAAACAGATAACCAATTTTATTAAAAGTCAGGGAAGCCTAGCGGGGATCCAATTGGCACATGCTGGAAGAAAGGCAAGTACGGATCTGCCGTGGATAAGCAGGAAACAATTTTCTCCAGATGAGGAACATGGTTGGCAGACTGTTGCTCCCTCTCCTATTCCTTACCATGAAAAAGAACATCCACCCATTGGTTTAAGCCAGAGCGAGATCCAAGAAATCATTGCCCAATTTAAGGACGCAGCAGCAAGAGCAGTTGAGGCTGGTTACCAGATCATAGAAATCCATGCCGCCCATGGCTATTTGATCCATCAGTTCCTTTCACCACTGGTCAATTTCAGGGAAGATGGGTATGGAGGTAGCTTCGAAAACAGGGTCAGGTTTCTGTTGGAAATCGTAGATGCCATCAAATCAGTTTTAAAAACTGAGCATTCGCTATGGGTCCGCTTATCGGCGACCGATTGGGCAGATGGCGGTTGGGACATTGAACAGACAGTTAAATTGACCCACCTCTTGAAAGGGAAAGCTGTTGAAGTGGCTGATATTTCTTCTGGAGGAGCTGTATCCTTCCAGAAAATCCCAGTTGAACCAGGTTATCAGGTACCCTTTTCCGATCAGGTCAAACAAGCCTGTGGGATTGGGACAGGAGCTGTAGGCTTGATCACTAGTGCCAAACAGGCACAGGATATCCTAGATCGAGGTGCTGCAGATCTGATTTTATTGGGCAGGGAATTCTTGCGACATCCCCACCTTGTCTATACTTGGGCCCAAGAATTGGGCGTACAGCAGAGCTGGGCACCTCAATATGCAAGGGCAAAGATTGAATAGGAATTATTCTACATCCAAACCTTCCAAGACTGGAATAGGCTTTTTGTCATCTCCCAAAGCTACGAAGGTAAAACGGCCTTGGATCGCCAGTTCGCGACCATCTTCATACATACCTTCTCTAAAGATTTCTACATAAACCTTTAGGCTTGTCCTTCCGACGGTCTCTACACGGGCTACAGCTTCTACAATGCTTGCAGAAGGTATAGCTTTATGGAAATCGATTTTGTCTGTAGATACTGTAACGAGGGATTTTCTACAAAAACGAGTAGCACACATAAAGGAAACCTCATCCATGATCGCCATGGCTTTACCACCGAACAAGGTGTCATGATGATTGGTAAGGGAAGGAAACACAGTCATGGTAATTCGTGTTTCACTTTGATCGATACGTTCTTGAATAGTCATTTTATGAATTGAGCCGCAAAGTTAATCAACTTTTTCGCTTTCTACGACTATTCCGATGCCTTTCAGCAGCATCGAAGCGTTAAAGATGGTACATGCACCATCCTTTAATTTGTAATCAAACAACATTTCAGAACCATGCACCTGTATATCAAAATGATAATTTTTAAGGTATCCCGGATAATCATTAACGAGTTCAGAAAGTTGAAGGTCATGGGTGGCCAACATTCCGCGTCCATGTAGTTCAATCAACTTCTTGATGATTGCTTTTGATCCCAAATATTTATCCACGGAATTGGTTCCCCTTAACATTTCATCGATCAAGAAATAGCTTGACTTAATATCCTGTACCCGCTCCAAGATAAATTTCATGCGATCTAATTCGGCCTTAAAGGTTGAAGTGCTTTCGTTCAAGGAGTCCTTGATCCGCATGTATGTCACCAATTGATAGATTGGGAGGGCGAACTTCTTGGCACAGACTACAGCACCAGTATAGGCTAATACCGCATTTATACCTATTGTCCTTAGGAAAGTACTCTTACCGGCCATATTGGAGCCTGTGATGAGCGCTATTTTATGGTCATGGGCATCATAATCATTTGCAATGGATTTATTGGCTGGGATCAAGGGATGATTGATATCTTCAGCAAAGAGTTGGTCTTTTTCAAAATCCTCCAAAATACTTGGCTGTGTCCAATCTGGATGGTTGTACGCAAGGATGGATAAAGAGACCAGACTTTCATATTTTGCCACAGCGTCAAAACCAGACAGAATGGAATCTTCATATTGATCTTTCCATTTGCTGATGGCCATGACCTGCTTAAAATCCCACAGGGCAAGCATGTTTAAGATGGCACCTATCAGCATATTATTACGTACGTCCAATTTATCGATCAACTTACCCAGTTCATTGATGATACTGGAAAGTTTCTTTTGCTGAGCGTCTACTTCGATCTTTTTTTGAAGCTCCTGATTTAAGGCAGCTGTATACTTTTTATCTTCCATCAATTTGATGGCATCGGCAAATCCAATCAATGATACGCCAATCTTATCGATCTTATTGGAGAAATGGCTGACCTTGCCGGCTTGGGCCATCGTCCATAACAGGTGGATGATACCTAAGCCTAGGAGATAGCCTCCAATATTATGGACAAACACAGAAAACAAGATTCCAGCCAAAAATATCCATGGAACTATGGGAACATACATTCTATAGAAGGCGTTGCCAAATTGGAAAGATTTATCGTGGAAATAGCTATAGATATAGGATCTTAAGTTGATCTTGGAGCCTAGATTGAACAACATTTTGGTTTGGAAAGCCTGCAGATGTTCAGGGTCTGCTTTCAGTTCCTGAACCGCTTCCTGCCTTGCAGATATCTCTTTTTTGTTAGATGGAGCGTCCATCCATGAATGCAAAACCGCAACTCCATCTTTTGTCGCACAACGGTTGACCAGCTCGAACAAGGAATTAGGGCCGAATATATCCAGGTCTGAACTATAGGGGTGTTTAGGGTCTTCGAATGCCTCCCCATCATCGTACATGTTCTTCTTACGGTCTTGAACATGCAGTTCATTTTCATTGACACTCAAAAAGACTTTTGCCTCCTGCAGTTTTCGATCCACCTTTGCCTGTCTATATACCAGGAATGCAAAGAGAAAGATAACCAATAGAAAAGCACCCAAGACCAGAAAGATATTGTTCAGGGAGAACAGTTGCCAAATACCTATAGCCCCAAGGACCATTAGCCCCAAACGGAGAAAGGCATTTTTATTGATTTGCTTCTCTAATGATTTTATTTCCTCTTTGGTCCTATTGACATTGCTTTGGTAGAAATCTGCACTCATAGGAGCTAAGGTAGGTATTAGATATGAGAATTGAGATGTGAGTAATGAGATTAATCTCAGCTTTAAAAACAAAAAAGACGCCATTACAGACGTCTCATATCTCTTATCTCCTATCTCAAATCTTCGGTACTACCAAGCCTGATCCCCTACAAGAGGCACGAACCTGAAGGTATCGAGTTCGATTCTTTCGAAGTCGTTTTCACCTACTCGAAGGATGGTGACCATTTTTTGGAATTTCTCATCACCTACAGGGATAACCAAAAGACCTCCCAAACGAAGTTGTTTCAGCATTTTTTCAGGTACAAAGGGAGCCCCGGCAGTTACGATGATTTTGTCATAGGGTGCTTTTTCGGGGATACCTTTGGAACCATCGCCCAAGAAAAAGTTTGGCTTATAGCCCATATAGGGCAATACCTGAATGGTTCGATGGTAAAGGTTTTCCTGACGCTCAATGGTATACACATCAGCTCCCAATTCCATAAGGATACAGGTCTGATAACCAGAACCCGTACCGATCTCCAGGACTTTATCACCTTTTTTGATGTGCAGCAATTGGCTTTGATAAGCTACGGTGTAGGGTTGGGAAATCGTCTGGCCATCACCGATTGGAAATGCAATATCCCGGTAAGCTTGGTTCCAGAAGGTTTCATCAAAAAAGAAATGACGAGGGACTTTTGCAATTGCCTGCAACACCTTCTTATCTTCAATCCCACGTTTTTCGAGATGTTTCACCAACTGCTTCCTTGCGCCCTGTTCCCGGTAATTGTCTATAAACTTATAAGCCATATGTCTCAAAATTACCCTTATTTTACCATATTATTAAGGTTAAAATGCAAAACATTCAAGCTCAGAACGGTTCTGAAAAATGAGAAAGAAAATATCCCTAAGCTTTATTTTTTGTACTTTTATACGTCTAGGAAATTAAAAAATAATATTCCTGGCCCTCACCCAAAAAATTGATAGAATGAAAAAACTGACTATTTATCTGTTTATCATATTACTGCAGTTTCAAGTAGTACTTGCTCAGGAGACTTCTCCGAACGATGATGATGTCATGAAGGTCCTTGCGATAGGGAATAGCTTCTCCGAGGATGCCCTAGAAAATTACCTACATGAGTTATCCACTGCTGCAGGCAAAAAGATTGTTATTGGCAATTTATATATCGGAGGTGCACCACTAGACCTGCACCTTAAAAATGCCCACAATAACCTGAAAGCGTACAGCTATCGAAAAATAAGCATGGACGGTTCCAAAAAGACTACGGAACAGACCAGTATTGAAGATGCCTTGGCAGATGAAAACTGGGATTATGTGAGCTTGCAACAGGCTTCACCACTTTCTGGAAAGTACAATGTCGTTATGCAAACCTTAACCGACCTTTGGACGTATGTATTTGCACATGTCCATCCAGATACCAAACTCGTTTATCACCAAACATGGGCCTACCAACAGGACTCTAAACATGAAGGCTTTACTAACTATGACAATAGTCAGAAAAACATGTACGACAGCATCATGAGCGTCACGTCGAGATTAGAAAAAACTGGTGATTATGGCTTTATCGTTCCTGATGGCACTACCATCCAGAATGGAAGGACCAGTTCCATTGGTGACCAATTCACTCGCGATGGTTATCACTTGAACCTGGACTATGGTAGATTTGCGGCTGCACTGACTTGGTATGCTAAACTTTTCGACCTTGATCCCACGAAAACAGACTATAAACCCGAAAAGGTGACGGATCTACAGGCGAAGATTGTAAAGGAAGCCGCAAAAAAGGCTGTGAAGAAACCATTTAAAGTATCAAGAGTAAAAAAGTAGATTAATAACATTTACTTAAAAGAAATTTAATTTCATGTTAACTTGCTTTGAAGGCTGTTGTTTTGTAAGTTTAGAATAGAACAAACAGGTGTGATATGGCAACTTTAAAAAATGGAAATCAAATCCCACTTAATGGAAAGGTGGGATTTTTTGTTTACAGTAGTAACAAAAGTCCAATCGCGACAAACCCAACTCAATTAAGATTGACCAAGGAAAGGATCTTTCCAAAGAAAAAATCAGACTCCAAATTTAATTTTCTCAAAGCATACATTGCGGAGATCCTCCCCTATATCCGGTTAGGGTTTAAAAATTATAATAATGGATGGACCAGCTATCAAGCTGCCATGTCGTATAATTTTAAACATTCCGTTCTTGAAAAGGAATCTAGGTTTGAACTGAATTGGGAGAAATTCAGTATCAGTAGAGGTTTTGAAAATCCGATCCAGGATGTCAAAATCAACTTATGTCATGATTCGGATTCATTTAGGATTTCTTGGGATTACGATAAAGTTCTATCTAGTGCTTATGGTATGGAAGGTTATAGGATCATGATCCTACTTCAACCGGAAATTAATGGGCCCAATAAAATCTACGGTATGGTAAATGGGAACCTTTTAGTGGAAAGACAACAACACCTCTTCTTAAGGAAACACAATAAGAATGCGATTTATCATATGTATGTTGCTTTTTTATCTAATGACGGCAGCTATAATTGTACAAATAGTTTGTACCTGGGGGAAATATAAATTAGGCGGATTGCCAAGAGTAAATAGCTTAATAACAAAAAAATATAATATTATTTAATCTGGGCTTTTGTAAATAAGGGGAGATTATATAAATTTGGCGCAATTTATAATTGTTCTAAATAAAAATAAGATGCACTACCTATACAAATTGTTAACGAAAACCCAGCTTTTACTGTTCCTGATTTTTCCAATTTCTTTAACCGCCCAACAACTGGAAATCCAGGTAAATAATGAAAACTCGGGTAGACAAGCCGATGTTAACATTAAGGTAAATGGAAAAACCATAGGAAAAACAGATAATAATGGATCATTCCTTATCAATTATGAACAGTTCAAACTACCATTAAACCTACAGATCAGCCATTCGGGCTATTTAACCCTATTTCATACCATTTCACCTGACACTGTAAAACAGCCACTGATCTTTACCCTGCAGGAAAAAAATG
This sequence comes from Sphingobacterium sp. LZ11T8, assembly GCF_024261425.1. Taxonomy (NCBI): domain Bacteria; kingdom Pseudomonadati; phylum Bacteroidota; class Sphingobacteriia; order Sphingobacteriales; family Sphingobacteriaceae; genus Sphingobacterium; species Sphingobacterium sp. LZ11T8. The sequence goes on from NZ_JANBZY010000007.1 coordinate 15,225, forward strand.
ATTTGGATGAGATCGTAGTTACAGCAAGTCGCAAACCTGAACATATTTCAACAGTCCCATCTTCCATTTCGATATTAACGAGCAAAGAGATTGAAGCTCAAAGCCAAATCAACACGAATATTTCCAATATTTTGGGTAACAGCATTCCTGGTTTAGGGGTAAGTAGCAATAAGGCAACCAATACCGGACAAACCCTAAGGGGTAGGTCTGTTCTAGTGCTTATTGATGGAATTCCGCAGTCTACTCCGTTAATGAATGGAGCTAGAGATATCAGGTCTATTGATCCTTCAGTAATTGAAAGAGTGGAAGTAATCAAAGGGGCAACATCCATTTATGGCAATGGTTCTGCCGGAGGTATTATCAATTATATTACAAAAACCAATAAGGATGCAAACAAGGCAATTTCTGGAAGCAGCAATCTAAGAAGCATAATAAACCCTATCCATTCTTCAGAGACCATAGGCTATCGATTTGATCAAACATTATTTGGAAGGGCAAATAAATGGAATTATACAATCAGTGGTACAGCTGAGTATAATGGTCTCCAGCGGGATGCCGATGGCATTGCTCTTGGTCAGGTGGACGGTCTATCGAATTCACATCAGTACAATGCCTTTTTAAAGGTAGGATATGATATTAATGAGAATTCGGGTATTTCTGTTCTGTACAATTTTTTCAACAGTTCTCAACATGCCAAGTACATTAGTCAAACCGGTAAATATGGGCAAACTCCAACTATTGGAATCAAAGGTGAAGATCCAGGAAAACCTACAGGTACTCCATATAACCATAATGCCATGTTAAGTTATTTCAACAATAATTTAATAGGTTCTACTTCCATTCAGGCCTCCTTGTATTATAATACTTTTCGCTCAATGAATAGATATATTGAGAAAGGAACTGCTTGGTATGGCCCGGGGCAAACACAAATTAATTCAGAGAAAAAAGGTTTAAGGCTTAACCTGAACACACCCTTTAAGCTATTCAATGCCAATTCCGATATCACCTACGGATTAGACCTGCTGAATGATGTAACTGACCAAAATTTAACGGATGGACGTATCTATATCCCAGATATGAATATGGTGAACATAGCACCATATGCTCAATTGCGTGTTGATGTGTTAGAAAACCTGATTTTAAAGGGAGGTGTAAGGTATGAAAATGCTACAGTGAAAATCAAGGATTTCAATACTATCGCTACAGGTCCTAACAACGAAGGCAGTATCGCGGTGACTGGAGGAAAAATACCCTATAAAGGAGCAACATTCAACGCTGGACTTCGATACAATAAATATGAAATATTCAATCCATTCATTAGCTTCTCCCAAGGCTTTGCCATCAACGAGTTGGGAAGAATCGTAAGAAGGGCAACCGACAATGATCTGGATAGTATCAAAACTGACCCAGTAATCACCAATAACTACGAGATAGGATTTTCTAGCCATTACAGTATATTCAATTTCTCGGCATCCTATTACTATAGCACTTCAAAGATGGGCGTTGAATTAGTAGATGTTGGCGGATATTTAGTGGCACAGCGCCTACCTGAAAAAGTACAGGGACTAGAATTTACTTTGAATGCCGAGCTTTCCAAGCAATGGACCATAGGCGGAACATTTGCTCACGTGGAAGGAAAAGCAGAGGACTCTGAACAGGTATCTCACTACCTCAACGGCACGAGGATAGCTCCGAACAAAGCTACAGCCTACCTGATCTATACACCGACTGATGCATTAAATCTACAATTACATTGGATACATACAGGTTCTAGAGATCGTTTTGAACGCAATGATAAAGGCATTTACAAAAACAGCGAAGGTCCGATCAAAACCATAGACCTATTCAACTTATCAGCGAGCTATAGGATCAACAAACAATGGGGACTTGGACTTGGTGTGGAAAACCTATTGAACAAGGATTATTACCCGGTCATCAGTCAGTACAGGGCGGTGGATGCAGAATATGTAAAAGGTACTGGGACTACCGCATCATTAAATATTAATTATCGATTTTAAATGGTAAAAAGCTTCATCCTTTGGTTGCATAAATGGTTAGGCCTCACAACAGGAATCGTTGTTGTCATTTTAGGTCTGACTGGTTGTGTATACACGTTCTTTGATGAGCTAAAGTTAGTTTGTTATCCTGATCGATATATTTTAGATCAACGCTATCATTCTAGTGAGGCCCTCCCCCTAAGTCAACTTAAAGAAATTGCCGGCAAACAATTAAATGATGGCGAGTCCATTTCTAGGGTTGATCTGTATCCGGAAAAAAACAGGAGTTGGATTTTTCGCGTTCAGGAAATTGATCCCGATGCATTTGGTTATTGGAATTACTTCAAGACCTATAAAAGGATCTTTTTAAATCCATACACTGGAGATCTACTCTTTGTGGAGAATTCGAAAACCGAATTTTTCCAAGTTATTTTGCAGATGCACATGAACCTGTTGTTGGGCAATAAATACGGGACATGGGTTGTTGGAATCTCAACCATTATTTTTGTCGTCATCCTAATTTCTGGAATGGTCCTTTGGTGGCCAAAAAGATGGAAAGGAAAACCGTTGAAACGCAGTTTATGGATAGATTGGAAATCGAAATGGAAAAGGCTAAACTATGATTTGCACAATGTTTTAGGCTTTTATTCTTTTCTAATTTCATTGGTTTTAGCTATCACGGGTCTGGTTTTTACCTATCCTTCCTTTAAAAAGGCCTACATTTCATTTTTCAATTCCTTTGATGGCTCTGAAATCAAGAAGCTTGAAGGAGAACCTTTTAAAATCCCCAACTATTATCCAGAGGGTGAACAGCTTGATAATGCGCTCCACTTCCTATTGGAAAAGTATTCCAATGCTGGAATGATGTCCATTAGAAGTAGCAAAGCAGAAGACGAAACTTTTGATGTTCAGATCAGGATGACGGAAATGAAGACTGGTGATTTTAGATGGTATTACTTCAATAAAAAAGAAAACAATATTGAAAAGGTAACTTCTTCCGAAAATTTAAAAGCTGGTGACCGAATTGGGACATTAAATTACGACATCCATACGGGCAATATTTCTGGGTTGCCAACAAAAATCCTGGCTTTCCTTATTTCTTTAATTTGCGCGAGCTTACCAATTACAGGATTTGTGGTTTGGCGCAATAAGGTAAAAGGGCAAAAAAGAAAGGCAGAAAAGCAGATTAAAAAGCGTGATTTATTGAAATCCAATCAATAAGGGTCTACATCGACCTGAACGCGGACGCCCTTGTTTTTCTTATCCAAATCAAAATGCAATAATGCCTGTTTGATGAGTTCCTTTACTTTCGAAATAGAAATGTTCTTCCGTTCAATCTTCAAGGTAATGGTCTGAATAAAGTTATTCCTTACCCGAGCGACAAGCGGGGGTTCTGGCCCAAGGACACGTTCAGCTAACTGCTGTCTCAGTAGGGACGCTAATCTCTTTGCTGCATCATGTACAAGATCTTGATCGGTATGTTTTACATCAAGCTTGATCAATCTATAAAAAGGTGGATATTGATAATTCTTTCTTTCCGTAATTTCAGCCATAAACATGGCCATGTAGTCATGATTGGTGACCTGCTCGAGGATGCGATGGTTTGGAGTATTGGTTTGAATAATCACTCTTCCCTCCGACTGCCTTCTTCCAGCACGCCCTGAGACCTGTGAGAACAAAGAAAATGCCCTTTCATATGCCCTAAAGTCTGGAAAATTGATCATTCCATCGGCGTTAATAATCCCAATTAAGCTGACATTCCCAAAATCAAGCCCTTTCGTGATCATCTGCGTTCCGATCAACACATCGAACTCTTGATTATCGAAAGCCGAAATGACTTTATCAAAACCATATTTCCCTTTCGTGGAATCCAGGTCAAGGCGTCCAATTCGCAGATCAGGCAGTTGGATTTCCAACTGCTCTTCCACTCGTTCTGTTCCAAAACCTTTGCTCTGCATATTTGGCAATCCGCAGGCTGGACAAGTCTGCACCAGTTCTTCTGAAAAGCCACAATAATGGCAATGCATCAGGTTACTGGTTTTATGGTAAGTCAAACTAACATCACAGTTCACACATTTAGCCACATATCCACAAGTGCCACATTGCAAAAATGGCGTATGTCCTCTTCTATTTTGAAACAGGATCACCTGTTCTTTATTTTGAACAGTTTCTTCAATGGCCTTCAATAGCTTCAGACTAAAATAAGAGTACATCTCTTCCTTTCGGCCAGCTTCGGCAATATCCACAATTTCGATTGTCGGCAGCTTGGCCTCACCAAATCGTTCCGTCAATTCAATCAGACCATATTTACCGGCCTTAGCATTGTAATAGCTCTCCACTGAAGGGGTAGCAGAACCCAATAGAACTTTTGCTTGATGCTGATGAGCCAAGTAAATTGCCGTATCTCGGGCATGATACCTTGGAGCAGGATCATATTGTTTATAGGAGTTCTCATGTTCTTCATCCACAATAATCAACCCTAGGTTATGGAAAGGAAGGAAAACAGAGGATCTCGCGCCAATGACTACCTTAAACTCACCCTTATTTACTTTATGCCTTACTTCTGCACGCTCATTGTCATTGAATTTTGAATGGTAAACACCCAATTGATCCCCAAAATGCAATTTCAAGCGTTCAGTTATCTGTGCTGTCAAGGCAATCTCCGGTAATAGGTACAATGCAGATTTACCCTCTCGAAGCACAGCTTCAATCAAACGGATATAAATTTGGGTCTTCCCAGAAGCCGTTACTCCATGGAGCAAGGCAACATCTTTCTCAGCAAAGGAATTATTGATTTCATCAAAGGCCTGTTCTTGGGCTGGATTAAAACTAAAGTCTGGAGATAACAGAACATCCGTACCCTCAAATCTACTGACCACCTTTTCCTCAACTGTAAAGACACCTTTATCGATCAGGGCGGTTATTGCACCAGCTCCTGAACCGGAAACTTCCATGATATCCTGTCTGCTGACATCATTCTTTGTTTTGATAAGTTGGAGGAATGCAATGATTGCATCCTGTTGCTTTGGAGCTCGATTTAAACTATCCAATAATTCCCGTCTACCCTCCGGATCATTGAATTCGGAGGCTAACCTCAGAAAAGCTTTGGTTTTTGCCTTATATTTCTGCTTGATTTCTTCAGAGATCAGGATATATCCATGTTCAAATAGGTTCCTCAATAAAGGGAAAACCGTTTTTTGACCTAAGATTTTGATGACATCGTTTACCGTCAACTCACCAGCAAGATCCAAGGCTTCAAGAATCATATAGCCTTTATCTGAAAGCGAAGAACGATCTAAATTAGGGTCATCTGATGCGACGATTTTAGTTTCAGAGGCCATTTTTAGGGCTGCTGGCAAAGCCGCCTGCATCACATCACCTACATAACACATGTAGTATTCTGCGATCCAATCCCACATCTGCAATTGAGTTTCATTGACAATGGGATCATTGTCTACAACATCTAAGATATATTTGGCTTCATATTGATGAGGAGGTTCAGTCGTGATATTCTTGACCACAGCTGAATAAATCTTGTTCTTACCGAACTGTACGATCACCCGAACTCCTACTGCTACCTTATCATTCAATTCAAAAGGAACTCGATAGGTATAGGACTTAGCAATCGCCAATGGCAAAATAACCTCTACAAAATAAGTGACACGACCAGGAGCCGTTAAATCCAGTTGAGACATAAACAAAGGTAATAATAGTATTTATTAATAGCATTCAGTATAGGGAGCATGCTTGCCTGTTATTGATTTATTATTCGACAATAATCAGCCTTGCTAAGCAAAAAGGCACCAATGGTGCCTTTTTCAATTCTATTTTGAGAATAGTCAATACAGATTAAGCTCTATTTCTCATTGCTGCAATGAACAAGGCAACCCAGCCGACCATAAAGCATAGTCCTCCTAAAGGAGTCACCGGACCAATAACAGAGATATTTTCAATGCCAAGTAGGTTTCTTGTGCTCAACAGGTATAAGGACCCTGAAAAAAGGAATATACCGATAGTGAACATGATATACGAAACTTTAATGGACTGGCTTTTTGCTCTAGAAAATGTGGATAGGAATAAAAGTGCCAAGGTATGATAGAAATGGTACTGATTTGCAGTACCCCAAGTTTCTAGTTGTTTCTCAGAAATCTTACCTTCAAGACCATGTGCACCGAATGCACCAAGTATTACAGCTAACAAACCGAAAAAAGAAGCAGTTAGGATAATTTGTTTGTTCATAAATAAAGCTAAAATAATCGCTTATGATTTTTCGTTTATAAATGTATAAAATAACTTCTTAAAAAGCACTCCTATTTTTGCAATTTTGTCTATATTGAACACTAAAACAAACAAAAGGAAGACTATTCGTCCATGAGAAATACAATAATTGTTTCAATCCTTCTATTTATTGCGGTGGTGGTTGCGTCGGTATTTTACTTTGGGGATTTAAACAAGGAACAACAAGAATACGTAGGACCAGTACAGCATTTGCCGGAGGACACCTATTTAATCGCATCATTCCTAAATGATGCAACAACAGACAATATCTTCAAGGATTTTGAGATTTTTGAAGCCATGCTGGGCAAACACGCCATGCATGAACTCAAACAACTGAAACAAAACTTACTTCGTAACAAAGAACTGTCTCCATTGGTTGGAGGAGCTGAAATCTTGATGTCTTTCCATCCAGAGAAAAAAGGAATAAGCACCTTGTTTAGCATCCATAGCATGGATCAAGTCGACCAATCTGTATTGGATCAGACCTTCCTTACCCTGAGCAAAAAGTATAAAGTAAATACTGCCGATACAGCTGGAATACGCATCTATGAATTCAAGAACATCGAAAAGGACACGACTTTCAAGGATGACAAAAAACTGGACTCCGTTTTTTATGTGACCTACCAGGAAAATACCTTCTTCTCCAGTTTCAACAAGGGACTTTTGGTCAAAGTAAATGACAAGAAAGTTGAAAAACTTAAAAAAGAGCAGGTTACCTTCTTTAATGAACATAACAATCGGAATGCGCCATTTACCATTTATGTTCCCCAACAAAACATCGCATCCTTCATTTCTGTATTCAAGGAAAATCGCCCCGGTGATTTCTTAAGGCAATTTGTAAATCTAAAGGGAGAAACCGTTTGGAACATCAATTTCAAACAAGACGCCCTGATGCTGACGGGTGAAAGTCAGCTGGTTGATAAGGATAGCGAGTATATTGGACTTTTTGCAAACCAAAGCAAAACCAACCAACGCTTATACAATTATTTCCCTTCAAATACCATGATGTATGTGGAGTACTCTTTCAGTGATTCCAAATCTTGGTTTGAAGACCTAGCGATCTGGCAATCCAAGCAGGATAACTTCCAGCAATTACAGGGACAAGCCAAGGAAATCAACAACAATCGGGAAGGTCTATTGGCAGACTTCCAGTCAACCTTGGCTGGCAACTTTGCTGTTGCTGAGCAGAGCAATTCTGATTATTTAGGTTTCATCACCATTCAGGACAGCAGCAAACTGAATGAGATCATCGATAATATTGCGGAAAACGTAAGTGATAGTACTTATAGATTTAGATTTGCCAATATTCCTTATCGTTACTTTGGGGAAGGACTTAAAGCTTTTTCAAGACCATATTTCGTACGTATCAATGATATGCTAGTCATGGCAAATCAATTATCCACAGTGCAGGAATATGTGCGCAAATGGAAAAACAAGGATTTGTTGGTTGCGAGTCTAGGTTTTAAGAATTATGAACAAATACAGGGCAACGAGGCCAATGTCACCTTCTTTATCAATACTAAAAACGGCGGCAACTTCATTAATAACACCTTGAAATCTGAATATAGCCGTAAGTTCAGGGACGATGATGAATATGGATTCCAGGATTTTTATTCTTGGTCTTTACAATTATCAGGAAATACAGGGAATTTCATCAGCCGGTTCTACGCCATCTATAAAAGTAAAAACCGATTGGGAGTGACTCCCGAATGGACTTATGATATGGGCAGTAGGTTGATCAATGGCCCTTATGTTTTTGAACATTCCGATACTTCCCAATTCATCCTCGTACAGGAACAAGACCATACAGTGCATGCCATCCATCCTTCTGGGAATAAACTATGGTCCTCCGTGTTTTCGGGTAGAATTGTTGGCAAGGCAAAACAATTGGCCGACCGGAGTCTGTTATTGGTTACCGACAGAAGGAGATTATATCGATTCGATACCAGTGGAAAAACATTACAGGGCTTCTCCACCAGTGTTTCTTCTGAACCTACAGGAAGTCCAACCATCGCGGAGTTCAGTGGTGAACAGATCATTTTGATCCCTGCAAAGGACAGGATAATGGCATATGACATGGAAGGCGGACCGGTCAGCGGATGGGACAATGCAAGAATAGAAGGTGAACTTCTTGGACCAATTCACTTTATTGACCAGCAGGCCGTGGTTGCCAGCAGTTTCGGAAGAATTTATTTCTTTGACCAAACTGGCAATAAAACAAAGGAAATTGACATTCCAGGGGATGTTACGTTTGTGGGTTCGATGGGAATAGTGAACAAGGAAAATAATTATGAGTTTTATTGCACAGATAATGAGGGTAAATTACACCAAATAAAGGCAGACGGAACAAGCAAGGTCGTTCTGAATGGGGAATGGAAAAAAGGCTATGATGCTTACTTTGAAAATATCAATGGTACCACTGCTCCAGAATTGATCATAGTAGATGGCTCCTACCTTCAGGTTTTAGAACTTGGAGACAGCCCAAGACAACTTTATGACTATACGTTCACCCAAAATATAGATGCAGAACCTAATTTCTTCCCGGTTTCCAGCAGTATGTTTCAACTTGGAATTGCAGACCAAGAGAATTTAGTCTATCTATTTGCTGAAAATGGATCATTGGCAGACGGCTTCCCTGTGGAAGGATTACCACTGTTCTATTACGGCAAAATCAATTACAATTCTGGCAATTATTTATTAACGACAAAGCGAGATTACAAAATCTACGCCTTCCGACATTAACAGACTAATTTTCAATTGATTTAGATTGGCGATAATTTAAATAAAGTAAGATATTAAGCCGTAAAAATTTTTAATTGCAAACTTTTTTTCATTAGGTTTGCATTCACAAAAAACGTATGCTACAAGGAGAAGAATATTTAGAAGAGCTTTCCAGACCTAAAAAGATAATAATTACCACTCATCATAAACCCGATGGAGATGCTTTAGGCTCATCATTAGGACTATTTCACTGGCTTAAAGGAAAAGGCCATGAGGTGAATGTTGTGCTGTCATCTGATTTTCCAGACTTTTTAAGCTGGATGCCTGGCTTTGCAGACCTAATATACTTTCCTGATCAACCTGAGGAATCCCAAAAACTATTTGATGAAGCAGAAATAATCTTCTGTTTAGATTATAGTGCCCTTTCGAGGACCAATATTCTGGAACCCATAATCCGTGAGGCCAAAGGCCAGAAATGGATGATTGACCATCATTTAGATCCAGAAGATTTCGCAACCGTTGAGTATTGGGACTCCAGCGCAGCAGCAACGGCACAGTTGGTTTACACCTTTATTGCAGATGTCTACCACGACAAAGAATCCATCACTGCTGAAATTGCATCATGTTTATATGCAGGGATCATGACGGATACCGGTTCATTCCGTTTCAGGTCTACCACCTCTGCGGTTCACCATATCATTGCCAACCTGATCGATGCAGGTGCAAAGAATTGGGAAATTCATGAGAATATATACAATAGTTCCACAGAAAACCGTTTAAAGTTCTTAGGCTATAGCCTTTTGAACTGTTTGGAGGTGATTCCCGAATACAATACGGCCTTGTTTTCATTGACCAAAGATGATCTTTTGAAATTCAATGTCAGCACCGGCGATACCGAAGGTTTGGTGAACTATGCATTATCGATAAAAGGGATTAGATTAGCCGGTTTATTTATTGATAGAACTGAATTAATTAAATTATCTTTGCGTTCGATTGGCGATATCCCTTGCAATGAGATCTGCAGGAAATATTTCAATGGTGGAGGGCATTTGAATGCCGCGGGTGGCAATTCAACAGAGAAGTTGGAAGATGTGGTAGCAAAATTCAAATCTATCCTTCCGGAGTACTCAAGTTATTTAAAATAGAATATAATAAGCGTTATAAATAAAAAAATGAAAAAATCGATTTTAGTATTAACAGCATTAGCTGGTCTTTTTCTAGCTTCATCATGCCAAAGTTTCAAAAAAGGTGAAGGTGGTCTAGAATATAAATTCTTCGAAGACAAAGGTGGTGAAAAAGCTGTAGGTGGAGATGTTCTAGCCATGGATATTGTTGTTAAAACAGACCGTGACTCTTTATTGGCAAGTACTTATGATGTAGGATTGCCACAGATCGCCCCTGTAATCCCTGATTCATTGGTTCAAGGCGGATACGCTGGTGACAACAACACGATCTTGAAAATGTTAGGTGAAGGTGATAGTGCAACATTCAAATTGGACTTAGATACTATGGCTGCTAAAACAGGCCAACCAAAACCTGACTTCGCAGATAAATACATTCAATTTACTATCAAGGTTAAGAAACTTTTCAAAAAAGGAAGCTTAACAGATTCAGCTTTATTCGAACAAGTAAACAAATACTACTTGGCTGAAATGGAAGGTCTGAAAAAATCTGAAGAAGGAAAAATTGCTAAATACGTTGAGAAAAACAAATTGCAACCTAAGAAAACTGCAACTGGTCTTCAATACGTAATCAAAACTGAAGGTACTGGCGCAAACCCAGTTGTTGGTGATACAGTAGTTATCAACTATACAGGTGGTTTGACAAACGACAAAATCTTCGATACTAGCAACCCTGAGGTAGCTAAAGAAAAAGGTATCTTCCACCCAATGAAACAATACGAGCCATTGCGCGTACGTGTTGGTCATACTCCTGTTATTCCAGGATGGACTGAAGGTCTTCAATTATTGAAAAAAGGTGGCAAAGCTACGTTGATTATCCCATCTTCATTAGGATATGGTGAGCGTCAGCAAAGTAACTTGATCCCTCCTTATGCTCCATTGGTATTTGACGTTGAAGTATTGGATATTATCCCTGGTCCAAAAGGTGATACTCCACAAGTTATAGCTCCAACAGGTGCTCCAGTAGAAACTCCAGTTAACTAATAAGGAGTTCTTTTACAAAATTTATAAAAAAACGCAGTTTTCATTATGAGAACTGCGTTTTTTTATTCCATAGAACCAGATTAACTAACAATATATTAACTTTGGCAGCATGGAAGAGCAAATTGATCTGAAAAATCAGACTTTAACCGACACGCATACTCATATCTATTATCAAGCTGGAACCCCTAAACTGAAAGAACAGCTTGACCGATGTTTTAAGAATGGTATCAGCAGACTGTTTCTTCCGAATGTCGATGTGGAGTCCATCGACAAGGTTTTCCAAACCGTTGAAGCCTATCCTGAAAACTGTTTCCCTATGCTTGGTTTGCATCCTTGCGATGTAAAAGATGATTATCAAAAACAATTGGATCAGATCTACGCAAAGATTCAAGAGTCTAAGATTTATGCCATTGGTGAAATAGGGATCGACCTATATTGGGATCAATCCACTCTGGAAATCCAGAAAGAGGCTTTCAGAAAACAGATCCAATGGGCTAAAGACCTTGGACTGCCTATATCTATCCATTGCAGGGAGGCTTTTGATGAAGTCTTTGAGGTACTGGATGAAATGGCCGATGAGAAATTATTTGGCATTTTCCATTGCTTTACCGGTAGCTTAGAACAGGCTCATCGCGCTATTGCCCTAGGATTCAAACTAGGAATTGGTGGCGTGGTTACCTTTAAGAAAGCAGGCTTGGATGCCGTTGTGAAAGAAATCGACTTACAACATATTGTACTGGAAACAGATGCACCGTATCTGGCTCCCGTACCTTTCAGAGGAAAAGAAAACGAAAGCAGTTATCTGCTATATGTAGCCCAAAAGGTTGCAGACTTACATGAGATGGGAATTGAGAAGATCGCGGAAATAACTACCAACAATTCTAAACAAGTATTTAAGATTTAATTGATGTACAATATTTTTATCATTTATACCGGTGGCACCATTGGTATGGTAAAAGATCCAGAAACCGGAACTTTTATTCCTTTCGATTTTGAACTGATTGAAAAGAACCTACCTGATCTAAGTCGCCTGAACTATAAACTGACTGTGCACTCTTTTGAGCCTATCATCGACTCTTCCAATATGCGTCCAAGCATCTGGTTGGAGATGGCCAAGATCATCAAGGACAATTACGAGCTTTATGATGGTTTTGTAATCCTACATGGCTCCGATACCATGGCCTACTCCGCATCCATGCTGAGCTTTCTATTGGAAGGCCTACAGAAACCTGTTATTTTTTCCGGTTCCCAATTACCCATTGGGGAAATCCGTACGGATGCCCGCGAGAACCTGATGACAGCATTGGAGATTGCTTCTGCCAAGAGAGATGGCAAATCCATCATCCAGGAAGTATGTATCCTTTTTGACAATAAACTTTTCAGGGGTAATCGATCCTTTAAATACAATTCCGATAAATTCGAAGCTTTCCGTTCCCCGAACTTTCCCGTACTGGCCGAGGCTGGAATCCATATCCGATACAATGATGAGGTATTGGCCAATAATGCTGGGCAGGATTTTATCTGCCATTATCATATCGACAACCGTGTTGGGGTTCTTAAACTGTTTCCTGGCATCAGTCCCGAAACCATTAAGGCGGTATTGAATTCAGATGTAAGAAGCATTGTGATGGAAACCTTTGGTAGCGGAAATACCATGACGGATACCTGGTTCCTGGAACTGCTCCAAGAAGCCATCAAATCGGGAAAGAATATACTAGATATTTCGCAATGTAAGGTGGGTTCTGTAGAATTAGGCCGTTACGAGACTTCTCAGGGCTTGAAATGCATTGGAGTGCTCAATGGGTATGACATGACCTTTGAAACTGCTGTAACCAAGCTTATGTACCTTCAAGGTGAATTGGACAGTCAAGAGGACGTCGCACATTGGGTACAGCAGAGTCTGCGCGGCGAATTGACTAAAAATGATTAGTCAATACTTCCGCAACAACAAAAGTACTTCCACCGATAAATATGAGATCACCCTCTTGGTAATTCCTTAGGGTGGCTTCATAAGCTGCATCAATCGAAGCATATTCTTCACCCTTCAGGCCGAATGAATGTGCAAGTTCAGCCAGTTCCGCTGCTTTCATTGCACGAGGCATCTGGGGTGCAGCAAAATAATAGGTCGCTTGTTTTGGTAATAAAGGTAGAATGTGTGAAAGATCTTTATCCTTCATTGCTCCAATGACAAAGTGAAGGTTATTGAAATTTAAGGTGCTCAGATTACGAACCACAGCCTTTATCCCATCTTCATTATGCCCAGTATCACATATTATCCAAGGATCATTTGACAAGGTCTGCCACCTTCCCTTCAAACCTGTAGATTCTTGGACCTGACTAAGACCTTTCCTGATATCTTCTTCACCTAACTCAAAGCCCAAAGCCCTCAATTGATCAATAGCCTTCAGCACTCCAAGGATATTCTTCTTTTGATATGAACCTGAAAGATCCAATTGCCAAATGATACATTCTTCTGTCTTTTTGTTTTCAACCGTGATATCCAGGCCTGTCTGCTTCTTCTCAACCTGATGTACCTCATAATAGTCTTCAGCAAAAAAGATCGGGCTATCCCCTTCATTGGCTTTATTAATGAAGATATGTTCTATCTCACCCTGCTTTTCAGAAACAACTACAGGTACATGTGGCTTGATTATACCCGCTTTCTCCCCTGCTATCTGCTCCAATGAATCTCCAAGGATATTCATATGGTCCATTCCGATATTCGTGATCACACACAGCTCAGGCATAATGATATTGGTGCTGTCCAATCTTCCTCCTAGCCCTACTTCAATCACCGCAATATCAACTTGCTCTTTAGCAAAATAATCAAATGCCATGGCAACAGTCACCTCAAAGAAAGAAGGCTTAAGGTCTTCTATCAGCTCTCGATGTTCATTGACAAAATCAACAACAAGCTGCTCAGGGATCATTTGACCATCAATCCTGATCCTTTCCCTAAAATCCACGAGATGGGGGGAAGTATACAGGCCTGTTTTCAAATTAGACGCTGCCAATACAGAAGCAAGCATATGCGAAGTGGAACCTTTACCATTGGTTCCGGCAATATGGATTGATTTAAACTTTTGATGGGGATTGCCAAGAGCCTGGCATAGCAAAAGAGTTTTGTCTACATCGGGATTGATGGCACTGGCTCCATCACGAGTAAACATAGGTAATCGAGCAAACAAATACTCGATTACCTCTGCAAATGTTTTCATATAATTAGAATTATCTTACTCTAAATCTGAAGGTAATTAGCCCCGTTTGGGTCTGAGGCGCATTAGGCAGTGCATTCAATCGTGCTTGTTCAACTGCACGGATACACTTTTCAATTAATCTGTAGTCCGCAATGGTCGTACCTTTAGCCTGTCTGGCACGCACGATATTACCACTCTTGTCCACGGTAAATTCAATCTTGACAATACCGGTTTGCTGGCCATTGTCATCTATCTTCGGTGGCACCGTAAAACGTCTGTTTTCCAGTGATAACATCGCATCACCAAATCCCGAACCACCTTCGCCATAGTTACTAGCTAATGGATCCCCAAGTTTAGAACCTTGGTTCCCTGGTGTAGAACCAGTACCATCACCTGTACCTTGCGCATTATTTTTCTTGCCTTTGTACAAAGCATTAGGATTCACTGCTGGTGTCGCATTCTTTTTCTCCGCCGTAGCCTGCTCTGCATTTGCCTTTACGGGTTTCTCCGCTTTAGGAACTGCTGGTGCTTCTTCAACATCCTGGGTTGCTACTGCTTTATCAGCAATCTGCTGAGAAGGCGTAGGGATAGGTGTTGAATTCGGGTCTATCTTGTCCGGTTTCACATTGTTGGCATTCTCATCCATTGATGGTTCATCCACACTCATGTAATCATCTCCCATACCTTCTGGAGATGTACCATAGTTTACTATGATACCCCCCATACCGTATTCAGGAAGATTTTGACCAAATACAATAAAGAAACCAATAACGGCCAATCCAGCCATTACCAGTGATGAAATACCTAAAGCCTTTGGAAGATTATTATCTTCTCGATATTGATTGTAGTACATTTTCCTTGATCTCTTCTAATTCGACCTTCTACAGCCCAAAACGTTTAATAATAAATTATTAATCTTTCTTAGGCTCTGTTGCCAATACCATTTTGACCTTCAATCTGTTGGCAATATCCATTACCGAAATTACATTCTGGATAGGCACTGTACTGTCTGCATAAAGCATAACGGTCAATTCCTCACCAGTAGCAATATTGGATTGGATATAAGATTCCAGGTTCTCCAATGGAATAGCTTGTTTGTCCACATGGTAAACCAGATCACTCGTGATCGAGATCGTCATGGTCTTCTTAGCCACCGACTGCTCCCCAGCACTGGACTTTGGTAAAAGCAATTTTACCACCTGTGGGTTAGATACTGCCGAAGCCAACAGGAAGAACAACATCAGGAAGAACATGATGTCATTCAGGGCAGCTGTATGTACTTCTGCAGCGGGTTTATTTCTTCTATTACGTAAATTCATTTTTAGCCTTTCAATGATGGACCAGGTCTAGCTTACATGCTAGGCTCATCCAATAAATCGATAAATTCAATTGCATCAGTCTCAATGCGCAAGATCAAGCGCTCTACCATCATGTTCAGGATATGGTAACCGATATAAGCCAAGATACCAATGGTCAGACCCGAAGCCGATGCGATCATCTTCACATAAAGACCTCCAGATACCGAACCAATATCGATACCACCGGCCATCTCTACATCACGGAAGATCTGGATTACCCCAAAGATCGTTCCTACGAAACCTAACATGGGAGCAATACCGGCAATGATACCCAAGATATTGATGTTTTTCTCCAAACGAGAAACTTCCAATTTTCCTTGGTTTTCAATCGCGCCTTCAATATCCTTGATCGGACGACCTACACGTGTCAAACCTTTCTGCAACATTCTTGATAATGCCGAGTTGTTGGAACGACAAGCAGCCATAGCAGCATCGATTTTTCCGGACAATACACTGCTCTTTACAGAAGCTAATAATCCGCCTTCGGATTTACTGGCTTTGCGAATGGTAATGTATCGTTCAAAAAAGATGACCAATCCCAAGAAAAATAACAATAAGATTGGAATCATAATCCACCCACCCTTCATCAGAAGTTCAAGCAGGTTAAGGTTGTCTGTTGTAGCTAATGCTACCGGTTGTTGTTGTACTTGATTCAAGGTATCAACGATTGCAGGGTTTTGTACTAATGACATAGTTTATTAACGTATTTTGTGCTGTTTGATTGATTTACTTGTTTATTTTTTGATGCCAAGCATCCGCAACATAATGTTTCCTCACGTATTTCAGGGCAGAATCCGCCTGTTCTTTTGTTTCATAAGAATCCCAGATCACTTTCTTCTTGTTATGTGCAAGGTTGCTCGGAATTACCCGTACAGATTCTATTCCCGCCTTGTTAAATGACTCCGCCTGTTCATAGGCCTGAGCCAAAGTAGCATGCGTTCCTATAACGATCTGATAAGTGTGATTTGCAGGGATCAAAGGATTGTACACCTTCTTACCTGTACTTGTATTTGCTGTACTGTCTACCGTAGTAGCCGTCGCCGTACCGCTTGTATCCACAGGTTTTGCAACGGAGGTGTCAGGTTCTACGATACCGGCATTCAAAACGCTATCTTCCTTCTCCTCTGTTTTGCCTGAGCTGTTTGTATGGTTGACATAAAACAAACCAGCAATGACTACAATAGCCAAGACCGCAGCCCAAATATACCATTTTGATTTACCAGTGCTCTGAGGCTCCTCATAAACCTCTGGTACGACTTCCTGTTCTGCCACAGCGACTACCGGCTCTTCAACGATCTCTTCTTTTTCTTCCTCTTTTGGCAATTCCGCTTCAGGCTCTGGGGTCGTAGGTTCAACTAAGTCCACCTGTTCAGGGACCGGACTCGCTGCTCCTTCTATCGGCTGCAATTGGAATCCGCTCAGATCCTCAGCTTTAAACACCAGAGATGAGCCATGCTTGATCAATTGCCCCAAATGGTTCAAGGTCACCGATCCATTCTCTTTAATGGTTTCCAACAGATTCAATACGGCATCATGCACGTCAGCCTCTGCCGATTGTCTAGAGGTTTGTTTCGACTGTTGGATGTAATCTATAAAATCAACACCATCAGTAGATTTCCCGTCAAATTCCAAATATGTCACTGGAGGCAAATACACTCCGCGGCGATCATCATATACAGAAGGCGTGTGAATGCGTTTGAAAACTCCCAAACCCTTCACATACACCTCGTTTCTATGCTTTAATAGCTGATGAATGTATCTTCCTAAATCCATTTATTCCTTTGCTGCTGCAAATTTAAAGTTTGTTATATTAAAACGAAAAATTTAGACCACCTAAAATGTTGAAACCTAATTTAGGATAGTATAAATAACGTTGGTATTCTGTATTCAACATATTATTTGCCTTTACAAAAACACCTAGGTATTTCGTTGCTTTATATTCTGCTCCAGCGCTCAGATCAAAGAACGATGGAATGGTTTCCTTTTTATATGGGTTGCCATCAGGCACACCATTTAAGTAAGTGAACTCTTGAGCATAGGCGTTTCCGTGGAACAATGCCTCTGCATCAATGAACAATTTCTCAGAAATATTGAATCTAGCATTTGCCGCTAAACGCATTTTCGGCATATGCCAAGCCTCTTCCTGCTCCACCATGGTATATTGATCAATATTCAGACGACCACCCAAGTTCACCAATGAAGATAACCTCACATTGATCTCTCCTTCGATTCCCACATGCTTAACCGCATCGTCTCCATTTCCATCATAAACCAGATCAAAGTTGAACGGAGTCTCCATATTGTTCACGAACATGGCCATGCTTTCTACTTTTCTGTAGAAACCTTTTACCTTATATCCAAATGTCGCACCGGCATTACCCTTGATACCACCATAGATATTCATACGCTCCACTGTATTTTGGATGTTGGCATTTGGACCTAGATATGGGTTGATGCGTGTAAAATCACGGAACGAACCTTTTTCTACATTTCCTGTAACCCCTCCAAAGATGTAGAAGTACTCAGGCGCTAAAGCAAAATCAACTTCTGCTTCTGGGAATACGTTGAACCTAGAGTTATCGCCAAATTCAGAAACGATATTTGCTCCCAAGGTAATGTTGTAGTTATCTCCCTTGAAACGGATATACGGATTGATCGAAGCAATCGAGTTATTTAATTTTCCGCTTGAGGTGTTTACTCCCTTAAGACCGTTATAGTCCAAGGCCACATTCGCACCTGCGTTAAATGCACGGTAGCGTTTGTTCAAGTAACCTGATAACGCAACGGAATTTTCACCAGCCTCAAATTTATCCTTATAGGTATAGGCATCCGCCTTTACCGAGTAGCTTAATGCATCCTCATTCGCAGGATCATAATTGCTGGTCAACTCTCCACTGAAGTAAATATCATTGAATCGCTGTGCCTCACGGGTCGGATTGATGGTAGATCCATCTTGGTTAGTTGGAATACCATAAAAGCGGGTCCCATAACCATTGTAGCCAATTAATCCATCCAAAGTAAACTTAGGTAAGATACGGCGACCAAAAATACCGATCTCCTGTCTCGAGAATTTCTGGTCTTCCAAATTTCCTTTTTGGCTTAGGTGTTTTGCGAACCCACCAAAACGGATGTCTTCGTAATCTTCCACTGCAAAGTAAGCTTCACCCAAGATGGTATTGAAGTTACCCGCACCAAACTTCACATAATTACTCTTATGGTCCATGATTCTAGAAAATGGAGTTTCCATGATCTGTAATTCACTAAGGCCCGTATTGATGTCTAATTTTTTGTCAGGAACATTGCCATAGTTTAATTTAGGCATATATTCTCTTTTGTTTGACATGTCAGGACTACGACGGATTTTTACTGCATCAGCAAGAATAGGTCTATAATCACGAACGATATCAAATGAATCCAATGTTACGGGACGGTCGGTGGTATCTCTTTTTTGAGCATATGCCCCTACACCCATCCCCAACATTAAGGTTAATATAGCAGATTGTTTAAAAACAGTATTCAACTTCATCTTTTCCTATTCTTATTTAATTTTTTCCAATAATTGTTTCGCTTCATCCAAAATACCATCTTCTGTGTTCTCATAATTGTCGATTACACTTTCCAATGTTGATTTAGCTTGGAATTTATCGCCCTTACCCTCATAAGCCTGAGCCATTACAATAAATCCTTTCGCTACCCAATAGTCATATGAAGAGAAGGAATCAGATATATCCAGTGCAGATTTGATTGCACCATCGTAATTTTTATTTTTCAATTGTTGTTCCGCAACCAAGAATCTCGCTTCAGCGCCAGTCTCTGTTTTAGATTTCAAGGCAGCCAGGTTCAATTCTTTCATACCCTCAGACCCTTTTGAAGTAGATAGGTATGCTTTTGCAGCATAGAGATGTGCTTTTGCGATATCCTCTTCTGAAGATTTCTCGTACTTCTTGATGATATTCGCATAGGTCAATGTCTCTGCATAATCACCCATGTTGTAGTAACTTACCAATAGGTTGTTTACTGCCCATCCGTAGTTCTCCTTGTATTCTGAAGTCAACTCCAATTTCTTCAACACCTGTACAGCTTCATTGTAAGCTTTATTTCTCAAGTGTAGTTTAGAAACCGAGATCAAGGTACGCTCTGTATAGGCCGAAGTCCAATCATTCATGATGATATTGAAATCATGCATTGCCTCGGTATCCTTGCCTAGGTTCGCGTTACTTTCTGCACGGATAAAACGAGCATGTTTCTCTTGAATAGGTTTAGGGAATTTATCAAAGTATGCATTCACTGCTTCTACAGCTGCTTGCCAGTTACCACGGTCAAACAAGGTGCGCGCAATAGAGAAAGTATGAGAATCTTGTTCAGCTGTACTTAGGTCACCGATATTAGTGCTTGTAGCATAACGGATATATCCCGAAGCATCCCCTTTATCCAAATAGATGTTTTCGATAGATGCCAATGCTTGTTTAGCCTCATCCGTAGTAGGATATTGGTTTACCACACGTTGGAAAGTAGCTAATGCCGCATCGTTATCATCCTTGTTATATTGTACCAGACCGATCGTTGTCAATGCTCTAGGAACGTATGAACTTCTTGGGTATTGCTCAACCATTTTTTGCAGACCATCGATCGCACGGTCATGATCACCCATTAAGAAATAAGTATAAGGGATTTCAAATGCCACATCATCCGCATAGTTCGATTTTGGATATTTCGCCATTACCGAATTCAAGGTTGAAATCTTACCATTATTATCCCCCTGAAGACCTAACAGGATACCTTTTTGGAACAAAGCATAGTCCTGACTCTGCGCTCCAGAAGCGATCAAACGATCATAATAGTTTGCTGCCTTGCTGTAGTTTTTGATAGCTAAGTACGAGTCAGCTGCACGTGCCATCGCATCGTTTCTGGTATTCAGGTCGATGCCATCTTTTCCGCCACCGGCTAGGAAACGCTCGAAGTAATTTGCAGCCGTACTATAATTGTCTGCTCTAAAGGCAGCATATGCTAAAGCATAATTTGCATAATTGTAAACCTCTGTTTTTCTAGCTGCCGGCAATTGCAAGAATTTATTGAATGCAGCTACAGATTCTTTATACTTACGGACCTCATACATCGCTTCTGCTTTCCAATAGGTCGCCAATGCATAGATTTCTTCATCATTGCGGTTAGCTTCAGAACGCATGAACATAGAAATGGCATTTTCAAATGCACGCTCATTGTAGTATTCCAATCCGCGGTAGTAAGTTACTTTTTGGTATGCAGCATTTGCATCTTTACCTCTATTAGGCAAGTCTTCCAAAACATCCACCGCAGCACGGTAGTTTTTAGTGCTTAATAAAACCTCTGCCAATAAGGTCTTCGCCTCTTCTTGGCGCTTTGACCTTGGGTAAGTCTGCATGTACTCATTGATCGCATCCAAGGCTACTTGGTGAAACTCTAGATCATAGGACAGTTTTGCATAGTTGAACAAACCTTCTTCTTTTAATTGTGGATCAAAATCTAATTTTGAAGCTCTGAAGAATGCGTTCCGTGCGCTTTGCTTATTGCCTGTCTTCAAGAATGCATCCCCTAATGTGATCATGGCACTTTGGAAATAGGCATCCGGTTCTTCCAATTTCTCTAATTCAGAGATAGCTTTTTCGTACTCGCCTAATTTATAGTTGATATAACCGATTTGGTAGCTATCTTGATTGTTTTGGGTCTTACCTTGGTCTTGTGCTTGGAACCTATCGTAAAAGTCTTTCGATTTCTCCAAGTCACCTTTGATGAAATAGGTTGCTGCGATGATGCGCAACATCTCTGTCTCACTTTCCTGCTTAGTGGTTTCTAGCTTAGGCAATGCATAACTCAATACATCATCATAACGCTTATCCAAGAAGTACAAGGCTGTGATATAATATGGATAACTGTTCTCATAAGTTTTTGATCCTTCCAGACGCTCAAACTCATTTAGTGCAGTTTTATATTCTTGGTTTAAATAGCTTAGGTAAGCCGAATAATAGATAGAAGCCTCTTGGTACTGTCCCCTTAGATCTTTCAGTTCGTTGAAAACAGGTCTAGCAGCCTCATAGTCTCCCGTCATAAATTTTGCATAGGCCAATTTGAAACGGTATTCGGTATTCTCCGCTCCTGCTAAATTCTTACTGTCAATCTTTTCAAACCATTCAATGGCTTTTGGATAGTCTTTTTGAGCATAATAGGACTTTCCGATCTGGAAATAGGCTGCTTTGGAATTTGCACTTGCTGGATAATCTTTTATGTATTTCAAGAAGCGGCTCTCAGCATCTGTTTCTCCCAACTCTAAAGCACAAACAGCTTGATAAAATCGAACATTCTCTTTGAGTAAGCTTAATTCCTTCGTTTCGTCCAACTGAAGTGATGATTTCGTCCTGATCTCCTCAAACTTATCAAATTGTTTTGCAGCAGAACTGAACTTCCCTCTTTCATACAACTCCAGCCCATCCTTGTAGGCTTTATTCACCTCTTGCCATGCAGAATGTTGCGCCAATACCGGTGTACTCAATAAGCTCATCGCCACACCTAACTGGTAAATTTTTTTATACATATGATTGAATACTCCTTAAAATGAATGCGTCAGTATTTTTATTGAAAATCGTGCTGTAACACCTTGACAAGATGGTACAAGCCTTCAACCTACGAAATTAATGGATAACTTCAATGTTTTCCTCAAAAGTTGTTAACAACTGTGGATAACCTGAGCTATTTAACTTTATTTAACATTAGGTTGGGAAGTGAGATTTGAGATGTGAGATATAAGACATTTTTACTAAACGAAAGTGCTAAAACTTTAGTTTTTATGCTGCGTTTTCATCGACACGTTCCAAAATCTTTTTCAGCAAAATACTATCTGTTTTCCCTGATTAATTCCTGACCAATCAAGTTCAAAAGTTGTTCCAACATCAATAATTTTTGAATAAAGTTTTAAACAATACATTCACAAAAAAAAGAAGCTTGAAATCACATGATTTCAAGCTTCTTTTCTGTTTTTTATCTATTATAGCTAGATTTCTATCTCATATCTCAAATCTAACCTCTCAAATCTCTTACCCCCTCTTCCCTGCCAACAAATACAGAACGGCCATTCTCACGGCTACTCCGTTTTCTACTTGGTCTAGGATGATGGAATGACTGCTATCCGCTACATCCGAGGTAATTTCCACCCCACGGTTGATTGGTCCAGGGTGCATGATGACGATTTCCTTATCCAATGAATCCAAGATCTGTTTGTTCAAACCGTACAACATGGAATATTCACGCAATGAAGGGAAGTAAGCAATATCCTGACGCTCCAACTGGATCCGCAACATATTAGCTACATCACACCAGTTCAAAGCTTTCATGAGGTCATGCTCAACCTTCACGCCAAGGGAGGTAATATATTTTGGAATCAAGGTAGTTGGTCCACAGACCATCACCTCAGCTCCTTGTTTCTGTAAACAAAGAATATTGGACAATGCTACCCTAGAGTGAAGGATATCTCCAATAATGGCGATTTTTTTTCCTTCAACCCCACCTAATCGCTCACGGATAGAAAATGAATCCAATAAAGCTTGGGTAGGATGTTCATGGGCACCGTCTCCAGCGTTCACGATCTGGGCATCCACATGTTTGCTCAAGAAAACACCGGCACCTGCATAAGGATGGCGCATCACGATCATGTCCACTTTCATGGCCAAGATATTGTTCACCGTATCGATGAGCGTTTCACCCTTACTTACCGAAGAAGAGGATGCTGCAAAATTGACGATATCGGCAGACAGGCGCTTTTCAGCTAATTCAAAAGAAAGACGGGTACGGGTTGAGTTCTCAAAGAACACATTGGCAATGGTAATATCACGTAAAGAAGGCACCTTTTTGATTGGTCGGTTCAGTACTTCTTTGAAATTTGCAGCCGTATCCAAGATCAATTGGATATCGTTGCTATTTAAATCCTTGATACCTAATAAATGGCGGGTACTAAGTTGTTCAGATGTTGACATTTGTTAAACAATAAAATCTTTCTATTTCTTTTCGGTGATCAACACAATACTATCGTTATCATCCACCTCTTTCCAGCTTACAATTACTTTTTGCGAATCAATGGAGTCGACCTGTATACCTATATAGTCCGGTTGGATAGGAATCTGTCTCGAAAAACGACGGTCTACCAAGACCATTAATTCAATTCTGTTCGCCCTACCAAATGCTTGGATCGCATCCATCGCAGAACGGATAGTCCTTCCGGTCCAAAGTACATCATCAACCAAGATGACATCCTTGCCCTCTATAATAAAATCAATTACCGTACTGTTCGCAGCTAATGGACTGGCTCCTTTCATCCTGAAATCATCACGATAGAAAGTAATATCCAAAATACCCAATGGCACTTGAACTCCGGTCATTCCTTTGATTTCCTGTACTAATCTTTCAGCTAAATAGGTACCTCGAGGTTGAATTCCAATGATTACAGCGTTGGAGAAATCTCCATGGTTTTCAATTAATTGTTGAGACAATCGCTTGAGCGTAATCTGAAACTTCGGTCCATCTAATAATATCGATTGTTTCATCTATGGATTTATTTAGGCAAACTTAAGGCATTTTTTCCAAAAATCGTAATCTAAGCCACATTGGATTGGAAAAAATAAGGCAGCGTAAGATGGTTTAGTTGATGCAGGATGCAAAGGATGTTTTGAACCAGGATGGAAGTGATAAGAGGATGGGCCAAGATCGGGGAATGAACCAGGATGGAAAGGATGAGAGGATAGACCAAGATCTTAAAATAACATTGGCACTTATAACCATATTTGGACGCATTTCTGAAGAGGCGTATCGAATACGGCCGCTGCTAATGTCCTGTCATCGTTAACCGAAGGTTAACGAACTGTACGCCATTGCAGGCTTTATACTCATCAAGAGATTAGCCCTATACATTTAAACCAGGATATCATCAACAAACTACCAATGAACATGTTAGTTAGAACTGTGTCTGTAGTCTTTCAGGCCCATATTTATTTATCAGAAGGATATTTTTATCCGCCATACATCCCCAGCGGTGATGAATTATTTTAACAATGGTTTTAAACAATATAGGGTTAATGCAAAAACGATGTTCGATTAATCGAACATCGTTTTTGCGCGACCTCCAGGCTAACGTGCCATGTTTGCTAAAATAATGGAACCCCGATAGGGTTCTATATTTAAAAATAAAAGCGCTAATTTATTTTCATTGCCAACATGCTGTCATCACCTTCCAATAAATTTAGCCCAAATTTTTAATTCTCTCTACAAAAAAGGATGGCCATCTTTTCAGACAGCCATCTTTATTTTAAACTCTCATAATTTTATCTATCGCTCATACCAAAATATCTTGACACAAATGAATCATTAATCTTTTGATTTGGGTAACTTTTGGACAAGTATTCAATAGACTCCTTAGGCAATAAAGTTATCCTAATATCAACCTTCATTTCTGCGTCCAAATAGCTCATTAATTGATTTTGTGAATACGTTCCAAGAATGGAAACCATTCTATACGACCCAATAAATAGCTTTCCAGAATTAGGATAATATTGAAAAGATGCCGGCATAAACATCATTAAATATTCACGGTTACTTACTTGGTATTGTTTAATTATTTCTTTCTTATAACTAGGATCAAGAACAAACCATTCCCCACCGTTAATCCTAGCTTCATAAGTTACAATCCCATTGCTATAATATTGTTGGATATCTCCTACATTAATAAAAACTTCTGCAGTAGTAGAAGAATAGGTAGAATAACCTGGAGTCCAAGTTGTGGAATAAACAGAACATGCATCACAATTTCTAGAATAATCAAAGTACTCTTTAATTAAGACCCGTTTCTGTAGAGTTGAATTTCCTTTTAAAGAAATTGGTGATCCCCAACCATTACTTGTTAATGGTCCATAAAAATCCATTTTTGAAAGATCAATATAGAAGTCTCCAATATTTCCGGAATAATAACTTGGAATACCATTTCCGCTTAGAATAGTATTACCATTTGTCCCATTAGTACCATTTAAGCCATCTGCCCCATTTTGTCCATTTTGACCGTTCTGACCATTAAGTCCATCCTTTCCATTTAATTCTATCGCTGTTCCCCAATTCCCAGATTTTTTAGGACCAAAAAGCTTTTTAGAATTTAAATTCAGGTAAAAATCACCGTCTTTCCCAATTGCACTGCTAGGATCGGTCGTGCCACTTAAAATGGTACTTCCGTTTTCACCTTTAATCCCTTGGGATCCTGCAGCACCAGGAAGACCTTGTTCACCTTGAGGACCTTGAGCACCTTCTTTTTCACAGGCAGAAAAACTTAATAATAGAGCAATGCAGATCGCATTAAATACTAATTTCATATGATTAATAATTATGTTTGAT
Source organism: Sphingobacterium sp. LZ11T8 (assembly GCF_024261425.1). Lineage (NCBI taxonomy): Bacteria > Pseudomonadati > Bacteroidota > Sphingobacteriia > Sphingobacteriales > Sphingobacteriaceae > Sphingobacterium > Sphingobacterium sp. LZ11T8. The sequence goes on from NZ_JANBZY010000007.1 coordinate 41,342, forward strand.
TTGCCGCAAAAGTAGCCATACAGACATATTTAAGCTTACGGTTTACCGTAATTCAATAAATTAAAAATTGTTATCGGAGGTGCTTTCTAGAGATAGATAAGGTCATTTTGACTCTTGGTTCATTCCCCGATCTTGGCCCATCCTCCAATCCTTTCAATCCTGGTTCAAATCCAAATCTTGGTCCATCCTCTTATCCCTTCCATCCTGGTTCAAATACCCGAATACATCCCCCCACAAAAAAAGGGTTGCCGAACGGCAACCCTTTTCCCTTTCAAAGCAAAAATCTTATTGACTTGCTGCTTCGTATAACGGTCTATAAGTTTCAAAGATCTGATTAACTTCTTTCAATAGATCTTGTTGTTTGGCATCCGTCAATACCCTTTGGTAATTCTGGATAGCTGCCAAGCCGAAACGCATATTTCTAAATTCTAGGTTAGGCTTAGTTTCAGCGATGTTCATGTAGTAAGCCATATTTTCGCGAAGGAATTTCAGGTTTCTTTTCACGATTTCATTTGCTTTCTCGGCTTCACCTGATTTGTACATAGCATCGATCAAGGAGGTATAAGAAAACACTTCCGACATCAAGTAAGGACGCTTAGGCAAATTCTCATAGGCATTGTTCACCAATTTCTTAGCCTCGGTATTCTTGCCCATTGACAATAGGTTTTGAGCCGTTTCACCAAAGATATTACCAGCATACATGCTGATATAGCGGTATGAATCTGGATCTAGGTATTTGGAATGAGCGATATTTCCCCAAGTGAATTTGTTGATGATATTATTGTAAGTTCCCTCCACATCGGTAATCGGTCCTGAAACTTCACCTTCAGCAGCTAAAGCAACTGGCATCAGGCGCATGGCAAAACCTTCAGAAACCAGGAATTTCTCTAGACCGATCATATTCTCTTCTGGAGTAGTCGAAGTAAAATAAATAGGACGCTTCCATCCGTTGTTTGCCAATAGAGCCATGATCGAGAGGTCTGCTCTACTTACGATACCTCCACTGTAATTCCACTGCATGGTATCGACGATAGCATCTTCCCACTCTTTAGGTACTACTTTGTTAGCTATTACCGCTTGCTTATCAATCTTCAATTGCATATTCTTCGTTGGAAGGATATTTGCCCAATCTCCACTTTGCAACTGTACCTTATATTGTTGTTCATCGGAAAGCATGATTTGCAATAGATCCTCAACATCTACATAGCCAGGGATATTCATGTCACTGAAGTAGATTACATCACGAACACCATCCTTGATTTTCTCAGGATCGATGTTCAATGGCAATGCATCTGCATCATTTACTTTGTGCATCATCTGTTTCATGTACCAATCTGCACTTAATAAACTTAAGTTCACGACACGCACATCTGTACGGAAACCTTCAACCTCTTGAACATACCATAATGGATAGGTATCGTTGTCACCATAACTGAACAGGATGGCATTCGGCGCACATGATTCCAGATAATTCTTTGCCATATCACGGGCCAAGAATTTCTCCGAACGGTCATGGTCATCCCAGTTTTGGCTGGCCAATAGAACCGGTCCGCAAAGTAGGGAAACGGCAGTTGCCCCAATGGCCGCATTTTTGGCATTCACTTTCTTCGACAATAAGTCTGCAATCCAAATTACACCCATACCAACCCAGATACAGAATGCATAGAAGGAACCTGCATAGGCATAATCCCGTTCACGTGGCTGCAAAGGAGTTTGGTTTAGGTACAATACGATGGCAAGACCTGTAAAGAAGAACAATAGGGTCACTACAGAAGCATCACGTTGCTGTTTCTTGAACTGCCACATTGCCCCTAAGATTCCCAAAATCAATGGTAGGAAGAAATAGGTATTTCTACCTGCATTTTCCAATTCTGAAGTTGGAAGGGCATATTGACCTCCCAATCTTGCATTATCTATCGGTTTGATACCCGAAATCCAGTTACCTTCGGTAAATGAACCCTGCCCTTGTTGGTCATTTTGACGACCTACGAAGTTCCACATAAAGTAGCGGCTGTACATCTGTCCAATCTGATAACCAAAGAAAAACTTTAAGTTATCGACCATGGTAGGCACTTCATCTGGGCCTAAATTCAAGAACTCTCTATAATAGGATTCATGTTTATCGGAATATATACGCGGAAACAAGGTGCTGTGGCTCCATGTATAATCGAATTTTTTCTTCGCTACGACATATTTATTTCCGTCCTTACGGTAGATGTTTCCTGTCTCAAATACATCAGTGGGTTTAGCATCAAAGTACCTTCCTTTTAACAGAGGCTCATCGCCGTATTGTTCACGGTTCAGGTAACTTAAGAAGGTAAATACGTTGTCAGGATCAGAGTTGTTCAAAGTTGGGTTCGCCTTTGCCCTTACCATGATCATGGTAAATGAACTATATCCAAAGATTACGAATGCCAAACTCAACAAGGAAATATTCAAGATAGGTTTTACGTTTTTCCAGGAATACCAGATACCGAAAAGCAACAGACCAGCAACCAATAAAGTGAAGAAAGTAGCACCTGTACCAAATCCAAGCCCTAGACTGTTAACAAAAAACAGGTCAGAGAATGCTGCAAATTTGATCAGAAATTGAATTACTCCCCATAAAACCACCGCTAATACAATTACCCCAATGATCAAGGCTTTGGCAATACCGCCTCCAGTAACTTTGGACGTTCTTCTGAAATAGATTACCAAGGCTATTGCTGGAATAACCAATAAGTTCAATAAGTGAACCCCAATGGATAGCCCCATCACATAAGCAATTAGGATCAACCAACGGTCTGCCCCTGGCTCATCAGCCTTAGCTTCCCATTTTAGTATAGCCCAGAACACAACTGCAGTACACAATGAAGACATGGCATAAACCTCAGACTCAACTGCTGAAAACCAGAATGTATCCGAGAAAGTATAAGCCAATGCTCCTACAACCCCTGCTCCCATGATCTTGATCAGATTACCTTCCGAGATTTCCTCTTTAGCACTCAAACTAACATAAGCTTTCTTGGCAAGTGCAGTAATGGTCCAGAACAAAAAGGTAATGGTCAAACCACTACATACTGCCGATCCCACGTTCATCCAATATGCAATTCGGGAGTTATCACCCATGGCAAGGTTGGAGAAAAGGTTTTGGATCATCAAAAATAAGGGTGCTCCCGGCTGATGCACAATTTGTAATTTGTACGCCGAAGCAATAAATTCACCTGTATCCCACCAGCTTGTTGTCTTTTCAAGCGTCAAAATGTAAGTCAGTGTAGCAATAATACCCACTACCCATCCTAACAGGTTATTGATTTTTTTATAGTTCATACTAAAATATAGAAGGGTTTTCTAAAAATTATGCTTCGAAAATAAGGAATACAAATTATAATTAGACAAATAGTTTCTAATTTCTAGCAGTAAAAACCCATAATCTTAGCTACCGATAGTCTAATGAAAGATAAAGTGAAAAAATATCGGCTTGAAAATCAGTATATTTAATAATTAACGCACTTTTTTATTTGCAGAATAGAAAACTCGACGTATATTTGCATCGTCAAAAGGGAACAACCCGATGACAAAACCACAAAAGTTTGCCCAATAGTATAATGGTAGTACGACGGTTTTTGGTGCCGTTTGTCTTGGTTCGAATCCAGGTTGGGCAACTCAAAAAAAGGCTTGAAACAATGTTTCGAGCCTTTTTTGGTTTATTGGAAAACCAAAATACCAAAATTTTTAAAACCCTGACAAATAGCCATTTGACACGAATAGCAAAAAATTAGGATTTCAGTAGAAACTACTCAATATAAAACCTACATCCATTCGAATCTTATTCTAAAAAACAGAAGTTTAAGTCTTGCTTTTATCCCACTCTTATTCGAGACATATTCGAGAATTCATCGAAAATACTAAGCCGAATTGTTGACTATTGATTAGGTCATTTTGCGAATTTTCGGAATATGTCTCGAATAAGGTCAATATATAACCCAAAACATCTGCTTAATACCAGCTAGGAATAAGCTAAATATACCGATGCAGAAATGCTATATTCGAGTATTATGGATCTGTACCCTCCTATTATTAGGTATTTTTTAATGCGAGTTATTTAAGCATATTTGACTTTTGCTACTCACATGAAAAAAAGCTTCTACCTTTTTCTTTTTCTTCATATCAGCATTGGGGTATTAGGACAGCAATCCTTAAAGCCAAACCCGATTGTGGATAGCTTAATCCATGTACAAAAAACGGGTAAAACAGACAGCATCAAAGCGCGAGCAAACTTTTTGCTTTCTGATTATTACTATAAAGATACAACACTCTCCAAGTCCTACCTAGAGTCGGGAAGAAAGTTAATACAGAACAACAATTTCCTGACCGGTCTTTACCACCATTATTATGCAGGCATCTATTTTTACCTAGATTCTGAAATTGCCATTCGGGAATATAAATCCGCTATTGCGTACTTTGAAAAGGCACACAGCAAGGAAAGTCTTGCCTTTCAGGCGAAATCATGGCATAATATCGGGGTGCAATACCAGTTCCTTGGAGAGCCTAAAAGGTTTATGGAAATCTTGATCGACCATAGCATCCCTCTTTCCCAAAAGGCACAGGACCATGGACAGACTGCACTCTATTTTGGCGAGATCGGGATGATGCTCATGAATAATCAGGATTACCAGACTGCTTCCCAATATTTTCATAAAGGATTAAAGACCATGGAGGCTCATCAGCCCGTTGATCAGGCAGATCATTTGGAAATACTCGTCAATACCGCCAGGAATTTTCTTTTCCTAAAAAATCTGGATTCCGCAAAAATATTTATTGACAGAGCGGAACAAGTCGCTATGGAAATCAGGGACAACAGCCTTTACTATGATTTCATTGCCGTTAAGTCCAATCACCTTAATGAATCGAAGCAGTTCTTAGCCGCAAAAAAATTATTGTTACCCGCAATTGAATCTGCAAAGAGGGACAATGTATCCGATTCGCATACCTATAAAATCAATGCACTTTACTTCCAGCTGTACAAAGCATATTTTGGCAGCAACAATTTCCTACAGGCCAAGGACGCTCTTTATCAAGGCATGAAATACGAGCCCTATAAATCGGCCATCAACACGGTTATTCGATATTCCAAATTGGCCGAGGTTTATGAGAAACTTCATGATTATCCATCGGCCTATAGATATGCGCGACAGGCATTTCAGATCAGGGACTCCGTCTATAATGAGGATTCCAGGAAAGAAATCAATGCCATGGAAAAAAGATTGCAATTATCACAAAAGGAAAGGCAGATCAACCAACTCAAATCAGACAACGAGCAGATCAGTTTAATCCACAAAAATCAACAGTTAATACACAGTTTAATAGCAGTAGGAAGTTTTATTCTGCTTTTGCTGGTTCTTTTCTTGATCTATGTTTTCCAAAACAATAGACGAACGAGTAAAATAAAGCTCAATATGTTGGAGCAACAGAATAAAATCGAGGTAGCACAGGCTGTCATGCATGCTGAGGAGAATGAAAGGCATAGGATAGCTCGAGAATTGCATGATGGATTGGGCGGTACCTTATCAGCCATAAAGTATAAACTATCGATGGACTCCGAGAGCAATACGCCGGCATTGATGAAGGAAATCAACAAGCAATTAGAAAACTCGATATCCGACCTCAGGGGCATTTCCAGGAACATGATGCCAGGTACTTTAATACAGTCTGGATTGGATATAGCACTCAAAGATCTTTGTGCATCCTTAGCCACTGAACACCTACAGGTGGAATATCATTCCTTTACAATCCAGGACAGCCTTTCTAAAGACAAACAACTAAATATCTATAGGATTATCCAAGAATTGCTGACCAATAGTATCCGGCATGCTGAGGCTAGTAAGATCTTGGTTCAGTGCAGCCAGGCGGAAAATAAATTTTTCATAATGCTTGAGGATAATGGCAAAGGATTTGACAAAGATATCTTGAAAAACAACATGGGGATGGGAATTAACAATATCAGAAGAAGGATTGATCTGATGCAGGGAATTTTTGAATTGGATTCCACGATTTCCGAAGGGACAACGGTTAATATTGAATTAAATGTCTGAAGGAAGGAAAAAACTAGCATTAGTCGACGATCATCCTATCGTAATTGAGGGACTTAAATCAGTTCTGTCCAAATGGAACAGGCAATATGATTTAATCTGTTTCTCTAATGGCCTTTCTATTTTAAATTATTTGCATGATCATCATATTGATATTGTCCTATTGGACATTTCTCTGCCAGACATCAATGGTCTGGAAGTATGCAAAAAAATAAAGATAGAAAGTCCGAGGACAAAAGTCATAGGGTTAAGTAATCAAGCTGAGTACAGCGTAATCTCCATGATGCTTGAAAACGGAGCTTCGGGCTTTCTGCTCAAGGAGGTTCCTTCGCAAGAAATTATGGAAGGATTGGATCAAGTGGTAAGAGGTGAAACCGCTTTGAGTGCGGAGGTCAAGAACATCTTGTCCAGCCAATCGAAGCAGACGCAGAGTTTGCCTTCACTTACGAAACGGGAAAAGCAATTGATTCAATTGTTGGCCCAGGGAAAAACGACCAGCAAAATTGCTTCTGAGCTATCCTTGAGCAAATTTACAGTAGATACATACCGTAAGAATCTTTTGCAAAAGTTCAATGTCAAAAACAGCAGTGAACTATTGGTGTTACTCATAGAGAACAAGATGATATAATTCGTTGATAACAAATGCATCAAAATATATAAAAGAGCGAAAAGGATGTAAGGATATTGTAGGCAATCCCTATTCATATTTTATATTCTGAAACATTTATCTAACTTTGCGGCTACATAAAGTTAACAGGCTCAAAAGAAGCTTTAAAATGCTGCAGAAATCGAAATATCAATATAAAAACCCCAATAAATCATTTCACCATGCCTTTGCAATTTAACACCGTAAAATTATTTGCTGGTTCAGGAACTTTAGAACTAGCAGGCAAGATTTCAAAATCTTACGGAAAACCCCTAGGAGACATGACTTTGTCGAAGTTTTCTGACGGCGAAATTCAACCATTCTACAACGAGTCCGTTCGCGGTAGTGATGTGTTTTTAATCCAATCTACCAATCAACCCACAGACAATCTATTAGAGTTATTGTTGATGATCGATGCAGCTAAGCGTGCTTCAGCGCATTACATCACGGTAGTTGTTCCCTATTTTGGGTATGCACGTCAGGATCGTAAGGACAAACCACGTGTTGCAATAGGAGCAAAAATGATCGCAAACCTAATCACTGCTGCTGGTGCACACCGCATCATGACCATGGACTTGCATGCTGCTCAGATCCAAGGATTCTTCGATATCCCTGTTGATCACTTAGATGGTGCCATTATCTTCGTTCCATATATCAAATCATTGAAATTGGAAAACTTGATGATCGCTTCTCCAGACATGGGTGGATCTTACAGAGCTCGTACTTTTGCTAAATTCTTCAATGCAGAGGTTGTTATCTGTGACAAACGCAGAAAACGTGCTAATGAAATTGAATCGATGTCCATCATCGGTGATGTTACAGGACAGGATGTGGTATTGATCGATGATATCTGTGACACTGCAGGTACGCTTTCAAAAGCTGCTGCCCTGATCATGGAAAATGGCGCAAGATCTGTTCGTGCAGTATGTACACATGCTGTATTATCAGGTAAAGCATATGAAACCATTGAAAACTCCGTATTATCAGAAATGATTGTTACCGATACGATCCAACTGAATCCGGAGAAGGCTGCTCAAAGCACAAAAATCAAGGTTCTTTCTACCGCAGATCTATTTGCAAATGCTATCAAGAATGTAAATGAACATGGTTCTATTTCGGATTTATTCGACGTTAAATAAACCATTATTCTCATAGAACAAGGGAAAGGATGCTTCAAAAAGGCATCCTTTCTTCTTTTTGGAGATGTAGCCCACAGATTAACAGCAATTTATTTTCGCATTAGGACCAAAAAATCTTTCAGCAATTCAATTTAATGATTATCTTTGCACCTCAAATTTTAATATATTAAAACATGAAATCAATTGCTATTAGCGGTTCTGCAAGACAGAACGTAGGGAAAAGAGATGCTAAGGAATTGCGTTACGAGGGAAAAATCCCTGCAGTTCTTTACGGTGGTAAAGAACAAACACATTTCTCGGTATCCGCAGCTGATTTGAAACCAGTTCTTTACACTCCAGAAGTTATCTTCGTAGAATTGGAAATCGGTGGCAAAAAATCAAAAGCTATCGTTCAAGAAGCTCAATTCCATCCATTAACTGACGAAGTTACTCACGTAGACTTCTTACAATTATTTGATGACAAAGAAGTTTCTGTGAACATTCCAATCAAATTGGTAGGTACTTCTCCAGGTGTTAAAATGGGTGGTAAATTAGTTCAAAAATTACGTAACCTTCGCGTTAAAGCTCTTCCTAACAACTTACCTCAAGAAATCGAGGTTCCTATGGAAGGTCTTGAAGTTGGTAAATCTTACCGTGTAGGCCAAGTAGCTTTAACTGATGCTAAAGTATTAAACAACGCTGACGATACGATCGTTTCCGTTACTATGTCACGTGCTCTTCGTCAAGCTGAGCAAGAAGCTGCGAAAGCTGCTAAAGGTGGTAAAAAATAATTTACTGGCACAGTATAAAAAAATTGAAGGCATCGAAATATCGATGCCTTCTTTGTTCAAACTAAATATATAAGAGTTAAATGTTTCCTAGATCTTGGATGCTTCTTTTTCAATAGCATCTATGGTTGGAGCATAATCGACCCCTAAACCTTCCTGTTGATAAACCAATTCGCCCTGAGCATTGAATAAGCTGATGATATTGGAATGCGAGAAATCAATTGGCGATATCTGTTTATAATTCACCGCCAAGGTTGCTGCAAACTCCCGGGTATCTTCCTCATTGGACCTCAGGAATATCCATTGCTCCCCATCCATTTCATTTTCAATGGCAAATTGCTTGAGCCTTTCCGGTGTATCGACCTTTGGATCAATACTGACCAATAAGAATTTGATCTTGTCCTTGTTCTTGGACTTCACCGTTTTTTCAATATGGCGCATATCGGCGACCAATCTTGGGCATGCAGCCTTACAGGATGTATAGATCATGACCGCGACCACGACATTTCCCTTTAGATCTTTCAGCTCCATTTCTTCCCCATTCTGGTTGGTCCAATGCGAGGGAAGGTTATAAACGGAGAGGTCAGAAAGAGAGTCCGTCAGGGTAGGCTGTTTGAGCTCTACCTGGGTACTCGTTTCAGGATTCTGGCAAGCTTGAGCCAATAACCCAAACGCAAACAAGGCCATTAATAAATTCTTCATCATATCATTATCTATTTTACATCTCTTGCGCAGCGAAAACCAAGGTTTCTACTGCTATAGGAAGCTTTCATGCTTCCCCGAAAAGCATAGCGCATAAATGCAGCGTAATTCATCAGGTCGGAGGCATTTACAGAAGCCCCTCCGCAGAACAGGTTCCCATCTTCCCCTTTATCCTTCCTGGACTCGCCAGTCAAAAAGATACTGTTAAAATCGGAAGTCCATTCCCAGACCAATCCATGCATATCATATACTCCCCAATAGTTCTTAAAGGTACTCCCGACTTCATTATTATAGGTCTTAGCCGTCTCATACCAACTTAGGATATATTGATTATAGGATTTTTTGGTCCTGGCATCCATGGTTTTGGCATCCGACATCGCGGCATATTCCCATTCATCCATGGTCGGCAAGCGCATCCCTTTACTTTCACAGAACTTTTTGGCAGCATACCAGGACACATTGGTCACTGGAGCCTTAGCCTTGGCCGGTGCATAGTCAAAATCAGACTTCCAATAAGCCAAGTAGCTTTTATCAGCAAACAATTTTTTGATCTGCGATTTGCTATAGCTTTTATTTGTCTCTAAAAATTCCAGGTAGTCCTGATTGGTGACAGGGAAGACATCCAGATAGAAAGCTTTCACTGCAACGGGACGCTTATCTGCAGTACCATATAATGGCACATAGCTACCCTTTTTGATCAGGACCATATCTTGTGCTTGGGCGGCATGAAAACTGAGCAGGCCCAACAGTAGATATCTAAAAATTTTCCACATCATCAATTCTCCTAGAGTCTGGCGAAGCTACATCACAGCTCCCAAACGATATTATTTTGCGCGACGATCCCTCACATTAATAGGAGTTACGAAAGTCTTATTATTGTCCCAATTGTTATATACATAGTTCAACACATCGGCAACTTCTTGATCAGACAAAGCCTGTCCTGGCATGACTGAGTTATATTTCTCGCCATTGACGGTTATCTCACCCTTCAAACCGAACAAGACCGCATCGATTGCTTTTTCTTTATTGTTGTTCAAGAAATCAGACTTTGCCAATGGAGGGAATACACCTTTGATCCCTTGTCCTTCACTCTGGTGACAAGCCAAACAGGTTCTGCCAAAGATTGCTTTTCCATCTGCAATGGATTGATTTGGTGTTTTGGCAATAACGGATGTTTTCCTAGCCTTTTTAGGCATATGTTGAATGGTACCTCCTTCTGGCAGATAGATTCCTTCCATGATTTTACCCGAATAGATCTGGTGGTTTTCTTCACCTTCCACTTTCAGCATACCCAAGGCACCTTTGTTGAAGGCACGGAATATGGAGTGATCCACCAACACCAGGGTACCCGGTACTTCGACCTTAAACTCTACCATGGCGGCACCACCTGCGGGAATCAGGGTTGTTTGGACATTTTCGTTGATCAGATCACCGCCTTCCACATGCACTCTATCAAATATTTCACCGATAACATGGAAAGAGGAAACTAAGTTAGGACCACCATTTCCAACGAAAAGACGGATGGTTTCACCAACTTTGGCCTGAAGGGCATTTTCATTGACCAAAGCACTTACATTACCATTGAAAACTACATAATCAGCTTCTTCTTTGATGGCTTTATTCATATCAAATGCCTGTAAGCCTTGCTCACCATAGGAACCTTCGGTGTAGAAATCACCCTGCATCACATAAAATTCCTTATCCACTGGAGGCAATCCACCTTCTGGTTCGACAAGGATCAAACCGTACATTCCATTGGCAATGTGCATACCTACAGGTGCTGTAGCACAGTGATAAACAAAAAGACCAGGGTTCAAGCATTTAAAGGAAAATGAAACCTCATGCCCAGGCGCAACCAATGAGGATTCAGCACCACCACCGGGACCTGTTACGGCATGTAAGTCAATATTGTGAGGCAGTTTGTTGTCGGGATGGTTTTTAAGCAAAAAGTCAACCTCATCCCCTACTCTGGCGCGAATAAACTGGCCAGGAACGGAACCTCCAAAAGTCCAATAGGTATATTTAACCCCATCGACCATCTCACCTTCTAATTCCAATATTTCAAGGCTTACTTTTAGTTTTGCAGCATCTCGTTTACCGACAGGTTTCGGCACTAAGGGTGGCGAAGTAAGCTCCGCTACGATTTCCCCTTTGACCGGAATCTTGGTCGTATCGATCTGTTTATTTTCTGCAGAATGCTTACAGGCAGTAAATGCCATGGTAACCCCCAATAGTATACTAAATAAAGTGACTTTGTTTTTCATGTTTCAGCATTATTGTTAATTTATCTTCCTCTTTCTTAATAATTAAAAATACCGCAAAATTGAGTGTTTTTAAATGACACTAACCATACAAAAAAGTGGCCTTCATTACATTTTCATGACAAAATTCCTGACGAAAATCATGCACCATAAAAGCTGGCTAAAAACGGAAAAAAGAGGCTTTGGGAGAGCCTCTTTTTTCAATAAAAAATTTATTCAACGGTGTTTAAGGATTTTTGCTGGCGCAAAAATTGAGTCAAAATTTATGGAGAATCTTATTTCGTATTTTCCTCTAATCGGATGGATTTGGGAAATAGGATATTGTTTTCTAAGTGTATATGTTTATGCAGATCTTGTTCAAAGTCGCGGAGCATATCAAAGGCAACACGATAGGTATTGCAGGCATCTTCTGGTGCAGTATAATTGTCTGTCAATTCAGCAATTTTTGCAAAGCGGCCACCTTCAGTTTCGTGTTCATGGATCATCATGCTGATCGGGTTCTGAACGGAGCCGAATCCTGGCTGAACATAGGCTGCTGGATTTGATTTTGTTTCCTCTAATTTTTCAATATATGGGAAAAGAATCTTTTCTTCTTTTTCCAAGTGATGACCTAGGTCCACCGCACTTTCTTCGAACAATTTATTGATTTCATAGAGTTCAGGATGTCTTTCACCATGTACACGAGCCACTTTATTTAGGTAAGCCAAAAGAACCGGTGTTTTTTCCCGCACATATCTATGATGTGTTTTTACGATATAGGATACCAATAAATCCGAAGGCCATGAATTGAAATCTATTTGCTCGCCGGCAGATTCATTCAATACATTGTTTAGGTCATCCAATAAGCTATCCTTATTGATCCCTTTTTTATCGGCAACTGTTCCAATGGCAACTTGGCCACCACAACAGAAGTCCATTCCATACTTGGTAAATACAGCAGCTGTTTTAAAATTCTTTGCCACAACATTACCGATTTTTTCATTTATTAAGTTTTCCATGATTTTATTGTTTATTATTTTTAAGTGTTAAATCAAATACAAACCAAGCACATGCAAATACCCCGATGGCAAAAATGATGTCCCCAGGGGTCCGCATCCATTTCAGGAATACCATACCAGGTTCTTGCATCAACTCGGCCGAACGGGCATACCACATACCCTGCCCAATACTTTCAATGGCTTGCCAGATTCCTACAGGCAGCAAACTGAGGAGCGCCATTCCCAGCAATCCGATATTTAAGCTCCAGAAACCGACCTTGATCAATTTATCATTCCATTTGACATCGCGATACAGGCTTCGAAGTACAAAAAGCATCAAACCAATCCCAAGCATTCCATAGACACCGAATAATGCGGTGTGACCATGTAAAGGCGTGGTATTTAAGCCTTGCACAAAATAAAGTGCAATTGGCGGATTGATGATAAATCCAAAGACTCCTGCTCCCAGGAAGTTCCAGAACGCAACGGAAATCAAGAAATAGATTGGCCATTTGTAATCTTCCAACCATTTTGTGGCTTTTGAAATCTTATAGTTATGGTAGGCTTCAAATCCAATGATGGTCAACGGAACAACTTCCAAAGCACTGAAGGTGGCACCCAAGGCCATAACTGCAGTTGGCGTTCCTGAGAAATATAAATGGTGAAAGGTTCCGAGGATACCGCCCGACAGGAATATGATGGTGGAGAACAATACACTGGAAGTTGCACTCTTAGGTTTCAATAATCCTAAGCGAACGAACAGGAATGCCATAACCACGGTTGCAAATACTTCGAAGAAACCTTCTACCCATAAATGCACTACCCACCAACGCCAATATTCCGCAATGGCTAAATTTGTCTGTCTACCCCACATCAGACCTGCTCCATAGAACAGGGCGATGGCCGAACAGGAAATAAGGAACATCACGATCAGGTTCTTTTCTTCGCCACCATTTTTCAAGATCGGCAACAATGGTCTCACCATTAAGGCTAACCAGACGAAGAGACCAACGAAAAGGAAAATCTGCCAGAACCTTCCTAGGTCCACATATTCATAGCCTTGATGGCCAAACCAGAAGTTTTGGACCAAGTCCAGTTTTTGCATGACACCGTACCATTGCCCAAACATGGAACCAACCACGATGATCAGTAGCGCGATAAAAAGAAAGTTCACGCCGAAGACCTGGAATTTAGGGTCCTTTCCGGAAACTGCTGGCGCAATGTAAAGCCCTGTAGCCAACCATGCGGTTGCAATCCAGAAGATGGCTAATTGGGTGTGCCAGGTACGGGTAACCGAATAAGGAAGGAATTGATCGATCGGAATTCCGTACAGCCCATCCCCTTCTACACCATAGTGAGCAGTGACAATCCCTAAACCGACCTGTACCAGCATCAAGAGACTGACTATCCAGAAGTATTTCTTCACCAACTTCATGGATGGTGTAACCCCCTGTCTCAACAAAGGATCTTCAGCTGGATAGAGCAGTTCATCTTCAGCCCCGGCCCTAACTTGCCATATAACCAAAGCACCCACACAAAAGATCAATAAGATGATACTTACTCCTGACCAAGCTAATAGGTCCATGGTCATTTCGTTGCCCACTAATTTTTCGTTAGGCCAGTTATGGGTATATGAAACCTTAGAATCGGGCCTTTCGGTCACGGTCGCCCAAGTAGCCCAGAAGAAAAAGGCATTCATCTTATGCATCCTTGCTTCATCCTTGATGGAATTCACCGGAATGGCATAATCCTTTCTCAACTGGTCGAATTTGGGATCATTGGTAAATAACCCTTTGTAATACTCAGAAAGTGCTTTGATGGCAGATACTCGATCAGAATCAACAGTAATGGTATTCCTAGCTGCATCGAAGGTATTCTTCCTGATCTTAGATTTTAAGCGGGTTGCCAACATGGCCTGTTGATCTTCGCCTATTTCATCATATGGTTTAGAAAATTCATTATTTGCATAGATGTCCAATATATGTAAGGCTTCGCGGTGCAACCAATCTGCAGTCCAGTCTGGAGCGACATAAGCACCATGCCCCCAAATGGAACCTACTTCTTGACCACCTATACTTTGCCAAATATTCTGTCCATCCTTAATATCTTGTTCCGTAAAAATAGTTTCTCCAGATTCATCGACGATTTTTTCTGGAATTGGCGGGGAAACTTGGTAGATCTCATAACCGTAGTATAGCAGTACTGAAAATGACAATACTACCACGAGGATAAAGGCCCACCATAATTTTTTCTCTCTTTTCATTCTTTAAAGGCTTTAGCATGATAAGATGGTCCCATAGCTTGGGACCATCCAAAAAATTGTTTCAAACTATTCGGCTATGATCTTTCCTTTCATTACCGCAAGGTGACCAGGAAATGAACAGATGAAATCATAGGTTCCTGGGCTTTCAAGTGTAAAGTCGATTTTGCTTTCTTCGCCACCGCCAATTAAATTGGTATGGGCTAGAACATCAGCTGTTGCAGGGACATAGTCTGTAGCTTGTGCCTTTATTGCCTCTTCTCCGAACTTAATGGGGTCAGTACCTAGTTTCAAAACAACCAAGTTATGTCCCATCACTTCTTTTTTCATGGTACCAACGTGCTTTAATGTAAGACTGATTGGCTCCCCGGCTTTGACATGTAATTCATTTACATTGAACTGCATTTGATCGTTGCTTTCTACCACAATGGTATTTGAAGTTGCGGGAGCAGCAGATTCAGGCCCAGCTGCAGGAGCAGGAGTTTCGGTTGCTGTTGCTTCGGTAGCATGTGAACTGTGATCGGTAGAATCAGATTTAGGTTGTTCTGAATTGCCACATGAAGCTAAAAATAAGCATGAGCATAATGCAAGAGTTCCAATGTTAAAGGTAGTTTTCATATAATGTGTTTTGTATTTAAGACAAAATTGTCTTTTTTATCCCTTGAAAAAAATTCCAACGGTCACATTTTTCAGTGATGCTAGTAATATTTTACTTTTATTCAACATTTAAGACCTAGATTGAGGCCATAAGATTGCAGCGCAATAGGAGGATTGGGCCATGAAAAAACCTTCAGGAAATTCACTGAAGGTTTGATTAGAAAGAAGTATTTATATTTTTCTGAATTCCAAAGGTCATTTAAGGATTTATCCTGAGCAAATCTTGAATGCTTCTACCAGCAGCCTGAATTTGAACGGCAGAACTCTCGGGGATATATTTGATAAGGACATCAAAAGTAGCGTTCTCCCGAAATTTATTGAATTCAACAGAATTGGCTTGGCCAGATGCAAGGATTTCATTGCCTTCCCATATTAACTGCAAAAAATTGTTTTTAGTGTCGGTATTAAACCCCACTTTAAAAGGGGATATCCGGTACTTTAAATTGATAGTGGGACTAACATAGTCTACATACTCCCCATTTTTCACGAGTTCATTCCATTCATAACGGAAGTAATTTGAATAGAACACTCCATTATCAAGGATGGGATCATTGTATCTCCAATATATAAAGCTAATTCCTTTATTGATGTTGACATTTCCCAAATTAATTTCATTATTTAAATAAGAGAAATTGGGTTTGGTCACATCATAATCCTCCCCTTCTTTTGCAGGAAGGGAGAACTTCACATTTTTAATCAGGAAAACATGTACACCTGAATTTTGAGCACTGGCTAAGGGATATGATGCGCCCCAGTTATCAAGGTTCTTAGGTCCGTGGATGGTTAATGTCGATAGATTAAAATATAGGTCCCCAACTTTACCAATGTTCATGGTTGGGACAACATTTCCACTTAACAAATTCAATCCATCTTTTCCATTTTCTCCAGCTTCCCCCTGGTCCCCTTTTAATGAGGTGGGATTGCCCCATGAATTTGCTGTTTTTGGTCCATAGATATTAGTAAGTGCTAAGTCTATATAATAATCACCTAAATTTCCCAGATTTGCTGCCGGAGGAGTAGTTCCGCTAAGGACCTTAGTTCCGTCCTCTCCTTTGATTCCCACTTCGCCTTGTTCACCTTTATCACCTTTGTCACCTTTTGGCCCTTGCTCTCCATCTTTAGAGCAGCCTAACATTATGGAGAAAACCACAATGAAGAAAAGTATTCTGTTTTTCATGTTATTAATAGTTAGATAGATACAAATATAATAATTAGGATAAATAATTAATATTGGGATATTATATTTCCCTGAAGACATTTTCAATCATGCGTTTCATATTTAGTTCTGCCTCTAATCTTTTTCATTCTGTTATAATTAAATCCTATTTTTGCAGGCATGAATTATCTGATAGTAGGATTAGGAAATATTGGAAGGGAGTATGCTGATACTCGGCATAATATAGGTTTTATGGTTGCAGACGAACTGGCAAATCAGGCCGGCACGTCTTGGTCAACCTTGAAACATGCTTATTACACTGAATACAAGCAAAGAGGTCACAACGTTTTTGTGATCAAACCTACGACCTTCATGAACCTGAGCGGAAAAGCCGTAAACTATTGGATGCAAGAGCTGAAGGTACCTATCCAGAATGTCTTGGTCATTGTGGATGACTTGGCCATTCCTTTTGGATCATTGCGTATCAAACCTAAGGGATCTGCAGCTGGACACAATGGCCTGAAATCCATTGAAGGGTCGGTGGGCGGACAACATTATGCACGATTAAGATTCGGTATCGGAGATAATTATCCCAAAGGAAGACAGGTAGACTATGTATTGGGTCCTTTTGACAAGGAAGAACAACGGGAATTACCCGCGCTGATCGAACATTCCGTAAAAATGGTGAACAGCTTTATCAATATCGGAATTGAGCTGACCATGACTAACTTGAACACAAAATAAATCCCGGACTCTTCCAGATTCCCTAAAGACTTAGGCATTTTTTTCGTATATTATTAGCATATTTACGCGACATAAATTATGGATAGAATACGACCTTTCATTACCATTCCGATCATCTTGGTTTTCTTTATATGGGGATCGACGCAGGCATTTCATTTATTGAGTGCGGCATCAGATTGGGATGTTTTTGTGGGCGTTTGTTTGGCTCTCTTGCTGATTGCCATTCTCTATAAGTTCATTATGTATATCTTAAAAAAATAGACCAACCAATTTTATTTATGAAAAGAAATCTTATTGCTTTGGGGGCAACCCTTATTATCGCTTTGCTAGTTTGGATCATTTGCACGGAAAGGATTGACGCCGGATATGAAGGTATCAAGGTCAAACTCTATGGTTCTGAAAAAGGTGTTCAGGATGTCAGTCTTGTTACCGGAAGGGTTTGGTACAATCCAGTCACTGAGTCGATCTATGAGTTTCCAACCTATGTTCAGACAGTCAACTACGAGAACTTTACGGTAAATGCCAAGGATGGTTCTGTCTTTACGGTCGACCCTACCCTATCCCTTCGCGTATTGACAGGCAGCTCACCGAAGATCTTTACCAAATATAGAAGACCAGTGGACGAGATATTAAACATGACTTTGGTGAATCACATCAAGGATGTGTATAGGATCGAATTCAACAAATATTCCACGGATTCCATCATCAGCAATCGTGAGAAGTTTGAAAATGGTGTACAGGATAAAATGATCAAGTTTTTGGAGGGTGAAGGCTTTATCTTGGAGCAACTGACTTCAGGTATACAGTATCCTGAATCGATCACCCAAGCTATCAATGCCAAAAATGCCGCCATACAGAAGGCACAACAGGCTGAAAACGAGCTGAAGGTCGTGGAAGCGGATGCCAGAAAAATGATCGTCCAGGCAGAAGCTGAAGCCAAGGCCAATCAATTGAGGCAGCAGACCTTGTCACCATTGCTGATTCAACAGCAGTTTATTGAAAAATGGGACGGCTCGACACCGCTATATGGCAACAGCCCTGTGATCTTTAAGGAATTGAAATAATAAAAAGGCAGCCCTAGGGTTGCCTTTCTTGCCTGATTTGATTTAGTAAATAATAATATTTAATAAAAGTCTTTATTTGGATTTTGTCCCAATGATCACCACTCCCTTTTCACCTTTTTTCCCATATAAGGCTTTGCCTCCTTGTGGATCCAACTGGTTCAAATATTCTATTTGATTATTATCCAATTTGTCAATAGCTTTCTTATTGGCGATCTTTCCATCGATGACAACAAGCTTATCCTTTAGTCCATCTTTGGATAATGTTCCTCTAACCATGGCAGCTCCAGGTTTGCTATTTTGAGTATGTCCAGGATTACTTATGATTACTTGTGTTATCTCAGAGTCTGGCTCGCCTTTTACAGTCATTCTCGCAGGTTCAGAACCTGGTTCTCCTTTTACAGTTATTCTTGAAGGTCCAGAGGCAGGTTGGCCTTTAACGGTGATCCGAGGTTCGGAAACAAGTTTCCCAGAGAAAGTTGTTGATTGGAGATTGTTTTTCCTTGCAAATTCTTTTGTTGTGAACTTGATGGTTGGTTTCCCACCATTGGAATCCTTCATAATATGAACATTCTCCAATTCATTTGGGTTCAGTTTTTTATACTCATCGTGATTGGACTCTTTTTCATCAATGATAATTTTCGTGTCCTTTGGGATTCCTTGGAGCTGGACTTTTGTAATGACCTTTACAGGCACTGAGTCTGTATCAATAATATTATTCGCCTTCATACCTATAAATTCACCACTAAGCTCTTTGGGGCCTTGAGGACCTTTCCCATCGTCTTCTTTCTTGGTTTCGATAACAATTACTCCGTTTTTGGCCTCTTCACCATAACTTTTTGCATCAGCACCTATTAGAACCTTCGAACTTTTAATGGATTTAGGATTAATCGCGTCTATATTGAAGTTTATAGGTAATTTTTCACCATCAAGTATCACTAAAGGACGCTTACTCGGAGTTATATCAACAAAACGGATAGTTCCGCCAGACCTAGGCTTACCTTGAATATAGTCTGCAAATGCCCTGGTATTTATATCTTTGATGGAATCAAGGTATGTCGTATCTTTTCTAGGATGCTGAATCATGACCTTTTTGATCTGTTGATTGAGGTCAGTTTCATTCAAAGTGACCACGACACGTTCAATTTTTGCTTCTGCCTGGTTTACCGTAAAGGTAATACCGGCAATGATCAGGACGGGCAACAGGAATACATACTTTCCAAGTTGCAGTCGGGATGATCGTTTTTTGTTCATCATCATAATGCGCTTTTTTAAGGTTTTAAAATTAAACTGATTGCTGATGCCGACCGAAGCACCCTGCTTGGTGACATTCAGCAACGAGTATTGATAG
The DNA here is from genome assembly GCF_024261425.1 of Sphingobacterium sp. LZ11T8. Taxonomy (NCBI): domain Bacteria; kingdom Pseudomonadati; phylum Bacteroidota; class Sphingobacteriia; order Sphingobacteriales; family Sphingobacteriaceae; genus Sphingobacterium; species Sphingobacterium sp. LZ11T8. The sequence continues at coordinate 61,134 of NZ_JANBZY010000007.1, forward strand.
GTCTGTCGGTCCACACCCTTATCCAGAACTTGTTGATCAGTCAAGAATTCTAGATTTTGACGTACGGCTTTGCGCATGTACCATACGAAGGGATTAAACCAACAGCACAACAACACTATTTCAAACAACAGAACATCGACGCTGTGATGGCCTTTCACATGTACCTGTTCGTGCTTGAAAATATCATATAGCTCCAGATCCTGGTGCTGCTCTTTGTGCAGATAGATTTTATTGAAGAAGGAAAACGGTGTGATCGGGAAAATGACATTCCTGAAGATATAATCTCGCCATTGAGATGGTTTAGAATGCCAATGGATACGCAATAAGCTTCCGAGCTGTATCAGCAGCCTGGTCAATAGGATCAATCCTCCTATGGCTAGCAAATAAACCAAAAGGTCGCTCAGGTAAAACCCTCCTTCTTCTTTACTGTCCTCCAACAATGGAAAGTATTCCATGATAATCCCCTGTGGGATTGTAATGCTCTTGGCAAACCACGCTTTGACGTCCAAGAACGGATAAACAAAGGCATAGATGCTCCCGAAGATAAAATAAACCCTATTGAGACGGTAGAAGGTGAGGTTCTTCAAAAGTACTTGGTACCCTAAATAGAATAAGGCCAGCAGCAGGTTTACTTGGATGATATAGGTCAGTAGAGCTTCCATGCGATTAGGATTTATTGTTCTTGATCATGTCCATGATTTCTTCCAATTCCTTTTGGCTTAGCTTCTCTTCTTTCACGAAGAAAGAAACCATTTCTTTATAGGAATTCCTGAAATAATCTCCTACAAAGGAATTCATGAATTTAGCTTTGTATTCCTCTGCATTTAATATGGGTTCATATCGCTTTGCATTGGCATATTTGACCGCCTTTACAAAGCCCTTCTTTTCTAGATTGCGGATAGTGGAAGCCAAGGTCGTGTAAGGCATCTCTTTGTCTTTCAAATTATCCAAAATCTCGCGGACAAATCCTCCGTTTAATTGCCAGATTGACAACATGGCTTCTTCTTCTTGTGCGGTCAGTTTTTCCATTGCTCTACGTATTTATCACTAAATTACGAACTTTTCGTAGACTTCCAAACTATTTAACATATTTTATCTGTTTGGCTCACTGGAAATGAACGGATTAGGCTGCCTATTTAGTTAAAAAAGGAGAATTAGGGCTATGCGAACAAAGATTTGTCCTGATTGGACAAGTAATCTAATTAATACACATAAATTGTCTTAAAATGACTGTTTTGTGTCATAATTATTCATATTATACATCTGAAAATAGAAATCAATTTTATACATTTGTAAGAATACGATAAAAGTATAAAACACAAATAATACAAGAAATTTGATTATGTCTGAAACTGCATCTATTAACTTAAATGGGTCTACATATGAAATGCCTGTTATCACAGGAACAGAAAATGAGAAAGCCCTAGATATTTCAAAATTAAGAGATTCTTCTGGATACATTACATTAGATCCAGGATTCAAAAACACAGGTTCTACAAAGAGCGCCATCACTTTCTTAGATGGAGAAAAAGGTATCCTTAGATATAGAGGATACGCGATTGAAGATTTAGCAGAAAAATCAACTTTCTTGGAAGTAGCTTATCTATTGATTTATGGCGAGCTACCGACAAAAGACGTATTAGAGAAATTCCGTTCCGATATCAGGGCGCAGATGATGATCCACGAGGATATGAAAAACTTCTTCGCAGGTTTCCCATCGAAGTCTCATCCAATGGGTCAATTATCTTGTTTAGTAGGTGCATTGTCATCTTTCTATCCAGAGTCCCTAAACCCTAACCAAACGGAAGAGGAAGAAAATAAAACGATCATCAACCTTTTGGCTAAGATGCCTACGATCGTTTCATGGATCCAAAAGAAATCATTAGGTCATCCGGTGGTTTACCCTAAGAATAACTTCGGTTATATCGAGAACTTCCTGAACATGATCTTTGGTGAAGTAAACCAAGACAAAACATTCGATCCTTTGGTAATCGATGCGATGCATAAATTATTGATCTTACATGCTGACCACGAACAGAACTGTTCTACATCAACGGTAAGAATGGTTGGATCATCCAATGCGAACATGTACGCTTCTATCTCTGCCGGTATCAATGCCCTATGGGGTCCATTGCATGGCGGTGCTAATCAAGCAGTAATTGAAATGCTTGAGGCTATCAAAGAAGATGGCGGGGATGCCGATAAATATTTAGCAAAAGCGAAAGACAAGAACGATCCTTTCCGTTTGATGGGATTCGGTCACCGTGTGTACAAAAACTTCGACCCACGTGCGAAGATCATCAAGAAAGCTTGTGACGATGTATTGGAAAAATTAGGTGTTCAAGATCCTGTATTGGATATCGCAAAGCGTCTTGAAGAAGCTGCCCTGAATGACCAATTTTTCATTGACCGTAAATTATATCCAAACGTTGACTTCTATTCTGGTATCATCTACCGTGCATTAGGATTTAACTCGGATATGTTCACTGTATTGTTCGCTTTAGGCCGTCTACCAGGATGGATCGCGCAATGGAAAGAAATGCGTGATAACAAAGAACCTATCGGACGTCCAAGACAAGTATACATTGGCGAGAACCTTCGTCCATATGTAGAGATCTCAGACAGAAAATAAGAAGAAGAAATTCATAATAAAAAGCCCAACCATCGAAAAGACGGTTGGGCTTTTATATTGAATGTCAATAAATTTCTACAGCAATTAAAAAGGCTCCAGAATTGGAGCCTTTAATATTTTATATAAATCTTTGGATTATTGTCTGATTGAAATACGCTTAACGATTGTTTCTGAGCCCCCAGACACTCTTACGAAGTAAAAACCTTCGGAAAGTTTCTGTTGGGTATCAAAACTTAAGTTCTGCATCCCTGCATCTAAACTACCATTGTGTAGACTTAAGACTTCATTTCCAAGGGCATCCATTACTTTTATCGTAATATTATTTACCTTTGCGAGCTTAAAAGTTACAGAGATTTGTTCTGAGATAGGGTTGTAGAAGACTTTAACATTATTGATAAGCTTGTCATTGTCTTCTTCTTTCGCCTTAATCAAATCAAATGAAGAAGGTTCAAGTGTTGAAAAACTGGAATAATGTGGGGTTGAAACTTCTGAATTAGAAGCCTGCGCAGTGCCTCCTAAGCCGACTAATAGGCATAGGGAACAGATAGCAAGGTGTGATATTTTTCTAAATTCTAATTTCATGTTTCAATATGGATACTCGATAAAGGTTATGGTTTAATCAAATGTAAACAATAATTCGAGAAATCCTAATACAAAAGTAATTAATTTTAGCTTTTTTTCTGGAGTTTTTTATGGCCTTTAACAATTTTTAACAAGAAAATACGTTGTCGCATTAAAAGTTGTAATTTCGCCTCTAATTTTAGACAAGATATCAAACATAATTAAATATATGTCAGGAGATCATAAACAAAACCTACAGCGCCTAAGCTGGACAGGTTTATTAATCAGTCTAGGTATCATTTTCGGTGATATCGGTACTTCTCCCCTCTACGTTTTCAAAGCAATTTTTAACAAAGGTGAAATTCAAGAAATCATGATCTATGGCGGTCTATCGTGTATTTTTTGGACCCTTACCTTGCAGACCACCGTTAAATATGTCATCATTACCTTAAATGCGGACAACAAAGGTGAAGGCGGGATCCTATCCCTCTATTCCTTGGTCCGAAAGAAAGCGAAATGGTTGATCATTCCGGCCATCATCGGGGGTAGTACCCTGTTGGCCGACGGGATGATCACTCCTGCGATCACGATCTCATCAGCTGTTGAAGGATTAGCTATCAAAACCCCAGGTTTTCCGACCATACCAGTCGTTGTTCTCATCATTTCCCTGCTATTTATCATCCAACGTTTCGGAACGAATATCGTAGGTCGGGTCTTTGGACCATTAATGTTCATTTGGTTCACCACAATTGGGGTTTTAGGATTTTCATACTTAGGACATAATCCAGAAATCTGGAAAGCTATCAATCCATATTATGCCTATCAATTATTGGCCAACTATCCCAATGCTTGGTTCATCATAGGTGCAATTTTCCTATGTACCACGGGAGCTGAAGCGCTTTATTCAGATATGGGTCACTGTGGAAAATCAAATATCCGTATCAGTTGGATCTATGTGAAACTGATGTTGATATTCAACTATTTCGGTCAAGGAGCTTGGTTATTGGAGCATGTTGGAACCCAGATCGGTGAGGTCAATCCTTTCTATGCGATCATGCCAGATTGGTTCATTATATGGGGAGTAACCATTGCAACCATAGCGGCTGTAATTGCCAGTCAAGCCATGATTTCAGGATCTTTTACCTTGATTGCTGAGGCTGTACGACTAAATATTTGGCCTAAGGTTGCTATCCGATATCCAAGTGACCATAAAGGTCAGATCTATGTGCCTTCGGTAAACCTGATCCTATATCTGGGCTGTATGCTGATCATCCTGATCTTCAGGGAATCCAGCAATATGGAGGCAGCCTACGGTCTTGCCATTAACCTGACCTTCATCATGACGACCATCCTGATGACCGTATTCATGATCAGAAAACGCATCAACCCAATCCTGATTGGCTTATTCGCATCGGTTTACACTGTCATCGAACTAGCCTTTTTAGTGGGTAATATCAGTAAAATTGCACATGGTGGTTGGTTGACCCTATTGCTTGCATTAACCTTGTTCATAGTGATGTACAGCTGGTATGGTGCAAGGAAGATCAAGAACAGATTTGTCAAATTCGTCAATATCCAAGACTACTACCCTATCCTATCTGAACTTAGTGAGGACAAAACGGTCCCTCAGTTTTCATCTCACCTGGTTTATTTGACCAGTGCAAATAACCTAACGGAGGTAGAGGCTAAGATCACCTACTCAATCATCAACAAGAAGCCCAAACGTGCCGATGTGTATTGGTTGGTTCACGTTGATGTAATGGACAACCCACATACAAGGGAATATAAAGTCACCCAATTGATCCCTGGTAAGCTTATCCGGATAGACTTTCATTTAGGTTTCCGTGAGGAGCAGAAGATCAGTTTATTGTTCCGTAAGGTTGTGGAAGATATGGTAAACAAGGGTGAGATAGATATCACAAGTAATTACGAAACCTTGAAGAAACATAATATTCCAGGTGATTTCAACTTCGTAGTATTGGAAAAAGTGATTTCTAAGACCCACTTCTTGAAATGGAATGAAAAGATAATCCTTGAGATCTATAAGATCCTGAAGAAATTCAGTCTTTCCGAGGAGAAAGGATTTGGACTCGACAGTAGCTTCGTAACATTGGAGCGGGTGCCACTGACCATTCCAAACACGGGAGAAGTAAAACTTACTAGATTATAAAAAAAGGCTGCCAATGATTGGCAGCCTTTTCTAATGCTTTTTATCTCGATCTATTTTGTGTCGATATTTCTCAACTTGGAGTTTCTATAGCCATAACCAAAATATATCGCTAAACCACCCAGTAACCACAGGATAAAGATAATCCAGTTACTCGCCCCTAATTCAGACATCAGGTAAAGGTTTACCAAGATTCCAATGACCGGCAGTAATGAAAAGTTATATTTAAAACTCAACACACTCAACACCAACCAAGCCAACCAAAATACGATCACTAAAGATTTATGCAAAAGAATCGCTGAGGACCCCATACTCATCCAATCTGAAATGGACTCTCCACTAAACTTAACAGCGAGTATCAAGCCAATAATTAACCCAATACCTACGATGTATTTCCCATTGACATATGGCACTCTAAACTTAGAACGTTTGGATAAGCCGGAATGATCCATATACAACACCCCGCAACACACTAGGATAAATGCGAAGAAAGTACCTACAGAGGTCAGATCGACAAAGAAATCCATCTTGAAGAACAATGCTGGGACAGCCACCACGATACCTGTCACGATCGTTGCAAAAGAAGGCGTTTTATATTTTGGGTGAATAGTTGCAAACTTCTTCCATAACAACCCGTCCCTACTCATGGTCATCCAGATCCTTGGTTGAGCCAATTGGAACACAAGCAAAGCACTCGTAATCGCAATTACGGAAGTAACCGAAATAATCCCGGCCATATGATCGAAGCCTACGTATTCGAATACATATGCCAATGGATCCTTCACATTCAACTCCTTATAATTCACCATTCCTGTCAATACAAGTGTGATCGCCACGTAAAGCACCGCACAGATCAACAAACAATAGATCATCGCTTTTGGAAGGTCCCTTTGGGGGTTCTTGCACTCCTCTGCTGTTGTTGAAATGGAGTCAAAACCGATAAAAGCAAAGAATACTGCTGCTACCCCACTCATTACACCTCCTAAACCATTCGGGGCAAATGGAGTCCAGTTCTCCGGTTTAACAAAGAAAATACCGCCGATAATCACCGCGAGGATAATCCCGATCTTGATCAGCACCATGATATTACTGGCTTTCCGGGATTCTTTAATACCGATATACACCAGCCAGGTCACCAGGAAAGTGATCAATCCAGCAGGCATGTCAAATATAATCGGGATATCCAAGATCCTTGGCGCAGTGTCATAGGCCTGCAGAGCAACCTTATCGATTTTCTCCAAATTCTCTATCCCTACTTCCAGGAACTTCTGATGCGCATCTAGGGCATAACCTGGCGCCATGGTCATCCATTTGGGGAGATGTATCCCAAAGCCTTCCAGCATGGACACAAAATACTGCGACCATGATATGGCCACTACCATATTGGATACGGCATATTCGAGCACCAGGGCCCAGCCAATTATCCAAGCAAACAATTCACCAAATGCCACATAAGCATAGGTATATGCACTACCGGAAACCGGTACGGTACTCGCAAACTGAGCATAGGAAAGAGCAGTAAACACACAGGCAAAAGCCACAAAAACGAAGAGCAGCGAAACAGCCGGTCCTCCATTGTAGCTAGCCAAACCTATGGTACTGAAAATACCAGCCCCTACGATGGCTGCAATACCAAGGGAAACTAAATCTCGAACTCCTAAAATTTTTGCTAATCCAGAACCACCATGTTCAGCGTCTGAAAGAATTTGATCTACGCTTTTCTTTCGGAAAAGTCTATTAGCCATATTAAGTTAATTTATTGGACAAGTAACAAAAGTGAAAAAAATTATGACAAATACGTCAAGTTATCCTGAATATATGTGTAGATATCCTTGAAGTCCTTCATATCTTCATGGCAATAATCGACCAAGACCTCGGTCAATCCTTCATGTATTCCCTTTGGGGTCTCAAAGGTCCAGATACGTTTTGAAATATTGATCAGTGGCTTTGAAATCTGATCAAGATCTTTATAATCAAAAATATACTTCCATGCTAGGAATTTATCATAAAAGGCAACAAACCCATCAATATCTTCAACACCGATGGTTTTCAAATAACTTTTCATAATTGGTTTGTGAACATTTTCCAGGTGTTCATATAATCTCGAAACATTGACAAGCTGATGCTTGATCAACAGATGGTCTAGCATCAATTCTACTGCGATATGCGCCATGAAAGTCCCACGGATCGGCGTACCTTCCAATACAGGGTCCAGCTTACGTCTCAGGTGATGGCAATGGTTCAAAAAGAACTCACTGCTATGGAATAACTTGTCCACCTCCACATGCCGATACCAACCTTCGGATATTTCCATGGTCAGGGGATGGGCAAAAAGCTGTTCCTCGAATTTTTGGGGATGAAAGATATAGGACTTATCTACATTCTTCAACAAGTCAGGCAACAAAGAGCCAAGAACACGCTCAGGGATAGTTGCAAACCTTTCAAAATAGAAATGTGAGAGAAAATTCATCCGCTATATCAAACAATAATTATCTGAAAGATACAGTTTAATCTCGTATCTTTGCAACTTAAATAAAAATCTTAAGGGTATATTATGAACTTTGTAGAAGAACTACGCTGGAGAGGCATGCTTCAAGACATCATGCCAGGAACAGAAGAATTGTTAAACAAAGAACAAGTAGCGGGATATATCGGCTTCGACCCGACAGGCGATTCTCTACATGTTGGTCATTTAACTCAAATCATGACCCTGATCCACTTTCAACACGCAGGCCACAAACCTGTTGCCCTTGTTGGAGGTGCTACAGGTATGATCGGAGACCCTTCATTCAAATCAGCTGAACGTAATCTTCTTGATGAAGCTACGTTAGCTCACAATGTTGCATCCCTGAAACATCAATTGACCAAATTCTTAACATTTGGCGAAGGTGAAACAGATGCAAAAATGGTGAACAACTTCGATTGGTTCAAGGACTTCAGTTTCTTGGATTTCATCCGTGACGTTGGTAAGCTGATTACCGTGAATTATATGATGGCCAAAGATTCTGTAAAGAAACGTTTGGAAGGCGAAAACGGCCTTTCCTTCACTGAGTTCTCCTATCAATTAATTCAAGGTTATGACTTCTATTATCTTTGGAAAAACCAGAACTGCAAAATCCAAATGGGTGGTTCTGACCAATGGGGCAACATCGTTACAGGAAGTGAAATCGTTCGCAGATTAGAACAAGGGACTGTTTTCGGATTAACTACGCAATTGATCAAAAAGTCTGACGGACAGAAGTTCGGTAAGACAGAATCAGGGGCAGTATGGTTGGACGCTAAGAAAACCTCTCCTTATAAATATTATCAATTCTGGTTGAATGCTTCTGATGATGACGCTAAAAACTGGATCAAGATCTTCACCTTGAAAACCAAGGAAGAAATTGATGCCATTATCGCTGAACATGATGCAGCACCACACTTGAGAATTGTTCAAAAGGCATTAGCTAAGGACATCACAACACGTACGCACTCTGAACTAGACTACGAAACAGCGGTTAAGACTTCGGAATTCCTTTTTGGAAACGGAGACCTTTCTTTCCTAGCTAACTTAGACCATGATGCCGTACTTGAGGTATTCGATGGTGTTCCTCAATCCAACTTGGAAAGGGCAAAATTAGCCGAAGGCATCAACATCTTGGATCTACTGGTTGAAACACAGGTTTTCCCTTCCAAGGGTGAGGCTAGAAAAATGTTGCAAGGTGGTGGAGTTTCCTTGAACCGCGAGAAATTAACAGACATTGAATTGCTAGTAAACACCAGCAACCTAATCAATGACAAATACTTAATTGCTCAACGTGGTAAGAAAAACTACTACTTGATCACTGTAGCATAAAGATCAAGCTATATCAAAAAGAAAGCCCGTAATCGACTTGATTATGGGCTTTCTTTTTGACCTCCAATCCGATTAGAGTTCCAATATTTTATATTTTATTTCCCTTTTTTCCGCATTTTCCTGTTGATCGGAGTACAATACGATCGAAAAAACGGCGCGATCTTTTCCATCTAAATTTATTTCAATATTATCATATTTACGGTCGGTGGAGCTGATTTCAAACTTAAAATCTTCCTTTGAGGAGTATTCATTCAATCCGAAGACTCTATCCTCCATATCATGGGTCACTTTTGAATTCAGGTATTGAAAGTCCAATTTAAGTTTAGAATCTGACACCAGGTTTACCAGCCTAACTTTCATCTTACCAGTTTCAGGCTTAATCACATCATCCTCTGTTACAAGCGGTTCCCTTTTGTTAGTACCATAAAAAAAGTATGAGTAAATTTTTGGACTCTGAAAAACTTTCTCTGTGGCATACAAAACATCTCCCTTTATTGTTTTCAGCTCCAACGATCTTTTTCCTGGAAATAAAGTACGGTGGTTAAGGTATCCTCCTGTGCTAAAATTCTCGTCGTCCTTATTGATTAATTTCCCATCGATCAAAAGCTGTAGGTTACTTGTTCCTTCGATGGCATTGAAAGCAGCAATACCTGAAAAACTATCGCTGTCCAGATTTTCTGGCCCAACGCCATCATCCTTGGCACAACCTTGCATAAAAATCGTAAAACAAAGCGCTAATACAGGCAGCAAATATTTATTTCTTGGAAACATACTTCAAAATTCTTTATATTCAAAGATACAACGAATTTGGAGAGCTTATTGCTACAGCTCCATGAATTCAAATCAATGAACTATTTATGCATTAGCTTTGTCGATTTCAATTGTTTTTAACATGACATGATACCATGTTGTGTTATGACCTACACAATGGAATCCTAAAAGTTTTTTTTAAGTTTGTACTAACGTAAATCACGTCATAATTAATGGCTAAATTAAATACATTTAAAAACGGTAGTGGTAGCACTGGGACTAAGAAGACGAAGAACACTACTATTTCCTATCAAAAAAGAGCAAAAACCAAGTCTTTTGACCAATTCAACTTTTCGGAAGGTCAGAGAAAGGCTCTAAAAATATTAGGCTTATTTCTTCTTTTGCTCGCTGGTCTATTCACCGTTGCATTTGTTTCCTATTTGTTCACTTGGCAATCTGACCAAAGCTACATCGCCCAAAGCAATGGCGGATGGAGCACTTTGATGCAAACTACCGAAGAAATCCATGATGAAACCATTGAAACACCAATCGTTCAGAATAAACTCGGAAAGTTCGGAGCCCTATTAGCCAATCAATTTATCTATGAGTGGTTTGGCGTCGCTTCCTTTCTATTTATTTTGGTCTTATTTGTTATCGGTTACAAGTTCCTTTACAAAAGATCGATCCTTCCTGTTTGGAAAACCGTGATCTACTCCCTTGTAGCTATTATCCTCTTGTCAATTACCCTTGGTTTCGCCCAAGATTTTATATCCAATACACCCCATATCCTTGAAGGTAAATTTGGTTTCTGGACCAACCAGATCCTAAAAAATCAAATCGGAACCGTAGGGACAGGCGGCTTGCTCGTATTTATTTTCTTGACAGCCTTGGTATTGCTGTACAACTACGACTTAAGATTCTCATTCCAGTCCTCCAAAAAACAATTGGAAGACGAGGATGAAGAATTTGAAGAAGATGATCAAAATTATACCACGGTCAACAATAAGATCAAGGCCAATACACAGCAAAACATCGCTACGGATACCTATGCTGTACCTGATGAGGAAGAAGAAGAAATTGGCAGTGTAGATTTCACGTCCAACAAAGAAGAGGACAATTCGGTATCTCTTCCATTGAATGTGAATGCTATCAAGCCCAACACAAACTTTGTTGAGAACCAGGAAAAAGAAATCGAGCTCAGCATTGATCCCCCTCCTGCTCCAGTAAAGAAATCTGAAGAGGTTGCAGAACCTGCTCTTACTGTGGAAAGAGTCATTGAAGAAAAACCGATTTCAGCCAATGACTTAGTGGAGAAATTTGGTGAATATGATCCTAAACTCGACCTTTCAGGATACCAATACCCCGGTTTAGATCTATTGAAAGATTATGGCTCCGGTAAAATCACGATCAACCAACAGGAGCTTGAAGCCAACAAAAACAGAATTGTTGAAACGCTTAGGAACTACAGCATTGAAATCGAACATATCAAAGCGACCATCGGACCAACGGTGACCTTATATGAAATCATCCCAAAACCGGGCGTTCGTATTTCTAAAATCAAGAATTTGGAGGATGATATTGCCCTTAGTTTAGCAGCCTTGGGTATCCGTATCATTGCACCAATGCCGGGTAAAGGAACGATTGGTATTGAGGTACCAAGCTCCACGCCTGAAATGGTATCGATGCGTTCTATCTTGACCACCGAGAAATTCCAGAAGTCAGATATGGACTTACCTATCGCTTTAGGAAAAACCATTTCCAATGAGGTATATATTGCCGATTTGGCAAAAATGCCGCACTTATTGGTAGCGGGTGCAACAGGCCAGGGTAAATCGGTTGGTATCAATGCGATTTTAACTTCGTTGCTTTACAAGAAGCATCCAGCCGAGTTAAAGTTTGTCCTGGTCGACCCTAAGAAAGTAGAGTTATCCTTATTCAAGAAAATCGAAAGACATTTCTTGGCAAAACTGCCTAATGAGGATGAACCAATCATCACCGACACGAAAAAAGTAATCAACACCTTAAATTCCCTTTGTATTGAAATGGATCAACGTTATGACCTATTAAAAAATGCACAGGTAAGGAATTTAAAGGAATATAATGCAAAATTTATCAATCGTCGATTAAACCCTGAGGAGGGTCATCGATTCTTACCATTTATAGTTCTTATAATTGATGAGTTTGCCGATTTGATCATGACTGCCGGTAAGGAAGTAGAAACTCCTATTGCTCGTCTTGCTCAGTTAGCCCGTGCCGTGGGTATCCACTTGGTCATTGCAACACAAAGACCTTCCGTGAATATCATTACAGGTACCATCAAAGCTAACTTCCCAGCTCGACTTGCTTTCAGGGTACTTTCGAAAACCGACTCAAGGACCATCTTGGACAGTGGCGGTGCCGACCAATTAATTGGTCGTGGTGACATGTTGCTTGCAACAGGTAGTGACCTTATCCGTATCCAATGTGCCTTTGTCGATACACCTGAGGTGGATCAGATTTCTGATTTCATCGGATCGCAACGTGGTTATCCATCCGCCCACCTATTACCAGAGTACATTGATGAAAATGGTGAAGGTTCCGGCTTAGCGGATTTCGACATGTCCGATAGAGACCAGTTGTTTGAAGAAGCTGCAAGGCTGATCGTCATGCATCAACAAGGCTCAACATCATTGATTCAGCGCAAATTAAAATTAGGTTATAACCGCGCTGGTAGGATCATCGATCAATTGGAAGCTGCAGGTATTGTAGGTCCTTTTGAAGGAAGTAAAGCACGCGAGGTGCTCTATCCCGATGAATACTCATTGGAACAATATTTGGAAACATTAAGAAAAGATTAATTAATGATGATGAGATTTATCTATGTATTTGTTGCCCTATTTAGTGCAACATTAGCTTTCGGACAAAATGGTTCAACCAAGAAAATCTTGGATGAAGTGTCCCAAAAATATGATGGCTACAAAACCATTCAATCCGAATTCACTTTTAAAGCTACGCAGGCGAATGGCGAGAACTATACCGACAAAGGAAAATTGTTCCTGAACAAACCTTCCAATCAGTATAAGATTTCATTGCCTACACAGGACCTGATTTCTGATGGCAAATCCACTTGGTCCGTTCTTAAGGAAGATAAAGAAGTTCAGGTTTCTGAAGCTGACAATTCTGGACAATCCATTGGACCCAACAATATTTTCACCTTCTATAAATCAGGATATAAATATGGAAGTTCTTCCAATCAGTCAGATGCTGCTGCTGGAAAGTTGACCGCAATTGACTTGACTCCTGAGGATGCAAAGAGTAATTATTCCAAGATCCAGGTCCGCATCAACAAGAACAAGCATATCCATGATGTAACCATCTTTGACAAATCTGGCGCTAAGTATACTTATACCATTAACGGCCTGTATGTCAACAGCCCAATTGCTGGTTCGACTTTCCAATTTAACAAAGGAAATTACCCAGGATTTGAAGTCGTAGATTTACGTTAAGAAACCAAACATTTCATATAAAAAAGGCGAGTCAACCCTAGGTTGCTCGCCTTTTTGCTGCATAAGCCCCCAACCATCGCAAAAATAAAAAAGCCTCATTGCTGAGGCCTTCTTATACTTATTCTAAAAAATTATAATGAAAATTCTAAACTATGCCCGAAAGAACCGCAGCTCGATCAGGTCATTTGGTACAGGCAAGGTATTCCAATGTTCATGAATGGCTAGGGCTGCTCCTACAGCCGTGGCCTGCGCCATAGATGCAGCATAAACTTCTACCTGCGGATACTCCTTGGCCAACAGGTTCATATAGATAGAATTCTTGCTGAATCCTCCATCCACAAAGACCCTACTGATCTTTCCTTGATCCATGATCAAATTGGTCGATCGTACCTGCGCCTTCACCAGGTGCAACATAAAGGAATGGTAGGCCTCTTTATAGTCCTTAAATTGATTTAGATCCAGTTTTGAGAAGGCATCCAATTCATCCGAAGTCTCTTTCTTTTTTAAGGCCTCTATTAAATTCCAATCAATATCCATATTCCTGAATTTTGCTGTCGTAACAGCAAAATGATCTGCAATTCGTTTGGATTGCACATCATGTTCATGTCCTGCAAACAGTCGCGAAGCTTTGACAGGATCACCTGCATAAGACAGGTAAAATAAACAATCCTGCTCCAACTCTGATTTAGTCAGTGGACTATGGTTGAAGGGATTCAAAGAGATACACCAGGTTCCTGTAGAGATCAAAACGAATGGCTCATGAAAATTCAACAGGTACGGAATCAAGGCCGATGAACTATCATGAAGGCCAGAACCGATCACAAAAGTACTTCCCGGAAAATTTGCTGAGAACACTTCATCCGCTTCCACTACCGGAGCCAATTTTTCATCAATGCCATTATCCTTTACCCATTGGTGATAATCCTGCTTATGGTAATCCCAAAGAGCTGTATGGCAGCCAATGCTCGTCTTATCCGAATAGAGCTTGCCAGAAAGCAAGAAACTGAGGTATTGTGGCAGATGCAGTGCACAATGGATCTCTTTGAAGACCTGAGGCCTTTCTTTCTTCACCCGAAACAATTGCAGACCGGAGTTTAAACTCCCTAAATCTGGCGATGCCGTATCTAAACTGAATTTTTCCAAACCCCCGTATTGATTATGGAGTTCGTCTTTCAGTTCCTGGGGATAGGCTTTCAAATAATTGTACAGTGGAGTCAGCGGTTGTCCATCCTCTTTGATCAGAACAAAGCTTGCTCCATAGGAAGTAAAGTTGATTGCTTTAACTTCAAATTCTGTTTTACGGAAAATCTCATGTAGCGAATCAAACACGGAAAGCCTCAAGCTTTCAATATTTTCACATGGATCTCCATCCTCATCGACCGTTTCTAAAAAACGTGCTGATTTTTCAAAGACGATCTGATAATGTTCATCAAATAAGAACAATTTTTTGTTCGTTTTGCCAACATCAAAAATGGCAACAACAGGTATACGTTCTTTTTGTCCCATTTATTTTTTTATAATCCCGTAGCAACTGAATTTTCACCTCTTTCTTTCACTAATTGATCCCTAACAGCTAGTTCATCGAACATTTGTAGTGGATCCAATGCAGCTCCAGACCGTAATCTTGCTTCAGCTACTATCGGTCGGACATCTGTGCGGAATGCGTCCTGCAAGATGTTCTGTGCTTTAACGATATCATTATTTTGTTGAGCCGCTTTCAATGCTTCTCGGTCTACCAAAAGCGCTTGCGCATAGGCAATCAAGATTGCTTCAACGGATTGCAATAAATCAATCAATGGATCTTTCAAGTTATGCGAAGCATCGATCATCCAACCTAAATCACTGACATGGTCCATCCCTCGGGCATCCATACCCTCCACCAACTCACTGAAGATCAAGAAGAGTTGGTAAGGCTTAATTGCCCCAGCAGTGAGGTCATCATCAGCATATTTACTATCATTGAAATGGAAACCACCTAATTTTCCTTCCATCAGCAATAAAGAAACAATCTGCTCAATATTGGCATTAGGAAGATGATGGCCCAGATCAACCAGCGTATATGCCTTAGGTCCCAACTTTGTAGCCAATAGCAAAGATTGCCCCCAATCTCCAATGGTCATCGAATAAAAGAAAGGTTCAAAGGCTTTATACTCCACAAACAATTTCCAATCCGCCGGCAGATGGGCATAGATCTCTTTCAGACTTTCCAAGGTATTTTGAAAAGCTTCCCGAAAGTTCAATTGACCTGGAAAGGATGAACCATCCGCCAACCATACTGTCAGCGCCTTCGACCCTAACGCTATTCCATGGTCAATAACCTCTTTATTATGGGCAACAGCCTGTTTCCTGACCTTCGGATCCACATGCTGCAAAGAGCCATGCTTATAGCTTAATGCTTGACCTTTCTGGTCCTGAAAGGTATTGGAATTTACCGCATCAAATTTTAGGTCAAAGGAAGCTGCCAGATCCCTGATCTTTTGGGAATCTTGAGGGATATCCCAAGGAATATGCAATGAAATGGCACCACTTGACCGATTTAAGGCATGTAATAAACCTACGTCCTCAATCTTTTCCTCCAAAGTCCCAGGCTCACCCTTACCACTAAACCTCCCGAAACGGGTACCTCCCGTTCCCAGAGCCCAACTAGGAATGGCAACCTGAAACTTTTCAAGCTTCGATACAATAGCTTCAATCCCTTGAATATCTTCTTTCAGAAATTGGAAAGCACGCTGATGCCTACTTTCCAATTTCCTATTGTGCTCTTCAATCTGTTCTTTCGCAATTCTCATCGTATCTGCTTTATGTTATTGAAACGGCCCTTATCTCACAAAGGCCATGGCAACTCCACCATCTACATTCAGTACATTCCCTGTTGATTTGTTCAACAGACCGCCAACAAAGGCAAAACATGCATTGGCAATATCTTCCGGCAAGATCACCTCATTTAATAAAGTTCGTTTCGCATAGAAAGCCGGCAACTCTTCAACAGATATACCATAGGCTTTTGCTCTTCCTTCGGCCCATCCTCCGGCCCAGATATTACTGTCCGAAATAACCGCATCTGGATTTACCACGTTGACCCTGATCTTGTCTGGACCTAACTCTGCGGCATTTAAGCGACTAAGGTGTAATTGGCTGGCCTTGGCACTGCCATATCCGGCATTGTTTGGTCCACTTACCAACGCATTCTTACTCACAATATTGAGGATATCCCCGCCTACTCCTTGAGCTTTCATGACATGTACAGCTTGTTGAGTGACATAAAACTGTCCCTTCACCAACACATCGTATAATAGATCAAGATCCTTTGTACTATGGTCCTCAATGGTTTTTGAAATCGATAGCCCAGCATTGTTTACTACGATGTCAATACCTGCGTAATTTAAACATGCTTTTTCAAATGCGACTTTGATCTGCTCTTCATTGGTTACATCTAAAGGTACAGAGACTACATTGTCATTTCCAAAAGCAGCTTCAAATTCTTTTTTTGCACCAGCCAATCGTTCAGCATTTAAGTCATTCAGTACAATGACAGCACCTTCTTCTGCAAATTTCTTGGCTATAGCCTTGCCTATACCGCCGGCACTACCTGTCACCAAGGCAATCCTTCCCGATAAGGCTTTCGGTTTCGGCATACGCTGTAATTTAGCTTCCTCAAGCAGCCAATATTCAATATTGAAAGCTTCTTGTCTAGGCAAGGATGTATATTCACTTACCGCCTCTGAACCTTTCATCACATTGATCGCATTGGTATAGAACTCCGCTGCTACCCTTGCTGTTTGTTTGTCTTTCGCAAAGGCAAACATCCCTACACCCGGATAAATGATGATCACCGGATTTCTATCCCTGATCGCTGGGCTGTTCGGGTGTTTACAGGTTTCATAATATTCCGTATACATGGCCCTATAATCCTCAAACAGGGGAGCAAGTTTCTCCTTCAATGCTTTTACATCATTCAAGTCCTCATCTTTGTCCAGGTTCAGGATCAATGGCTGTATCTTGGTTCTCAAGAAATGATCTGGACAGCTGGTACCTAATGGTGCCAATTTCTCCAGATCATTGGAGTTGATGTATTCCAGTACACGGTGGTCATCTGTGAAATGACCAATCATGTGGCGTTCACTGGAACAGAACCCTCTTAAAATAGGCGCTATTTTAGCCGCCTGTACTTGTCTTCCTTTAGGATCCAGACTTTCTACTTTCTGCCCCCCAAATATTGCTCTGTTCTTACCGTAGTTTTCTTCCAGGTAATTCGCACAAGCTTCAATCACATCCAAGGAATTGATATAGCAATCCTTTGCATTGTCGCCCCAGGTAAATAGACCATGGGAACCCAACATGATGCCGCGGATGCCCGGATTTTCTTCCAGACATTCACGCAATTGCAATCCAAGGTCAAAGCCTGGTTTTTGCCAATCCACCCAACCAATGGTCCCGTTAAAGAGCTCATGGGTAATTTTCTTGCCATCCTTGGCTGCCGCGATGGCAATCGCTGCATCGGGGTGAAGATGATCAATATGTTTGAATGGTAAAAATCCATGTAATGGGGTATCGATTGAAGGTGCTTTCGACGCTAGATCAAAAATGCAGTGATTGAACAGTTCAACCATCTCATCTTCATGTTCTATCCCTCGGTACACTTTTTCAAGATCCCGTAGCCTATCTACATATAAAGCAGCTAGTCCGGACTTCTTCAATGTTCCTATATCCCCTCCTGAACCTTTGATCCACATAACCTCTACTTCCTCTCCGGTCAAGGGGTCTTTATCCATTACCTTGCAAGAGGTATTTCCTCCGCCGTAATTGGTAATCCTTAAATCCGATCCTAAAATGTTAGAACGGTATAATAACAGAGCTACCTCATCACCCGCAAGCTGTTGAGCGTACTCATCGTCCCATAAATAATTAACGTGTTTGTATGTTCTCACAGTTATATGTATTTAGTTTATTATTCTAATGTTTTCGCAAATCCCACTATACAAATCGACAGAATGATAGTGGCTATTCCAGCTATGATCGCTGTATATGTTGGTTTACTAACTCCTTTCCATTCTTTGAGGGCAATTCCCCAAGCATTGGAAATCAAAATGATAAAGGCCATGTGCAGGATCCATGAACTCGCACCATTGCCCAATCTACTTTCGCCCATCCCATAGAAAAAGAACTGCAGGTACCAAGTCGTCCCGGCTATGGCACAGAGCAAAAAATTCTTTCCAATTGGCGTATCCCTTTTCGTATAATCTACAAACGAATGGTTCTTGATCAATAGGTACAGGCACCATAAAAAATTTGTGCTGAATCCACCCCAGAGGATTACGATATAGGTTACATTGTTTTGGTATAAAAACTCACCTTGACCTGGATGGGCAGACTTCCATAAATTATTGGCAACTTCTGCCATGGGTTTGCCGGATTCTATTCCAAAATTAAAACAGGCACTCAAAACCCCAGATACGATAGCGACAATGATCCCTAACCCAAAATTATAGTCTGCCTTCGCTTCTGATCCCAAGGCTCCCAAACTTCTTTCCTTTAGCACACCTGCCTTCCCACATAAATAGATCCCAACCACACAGACCAACAGGCCAACCATCACACAGATTCCAGCGTTCTCCGTAAAGAAATAATCAATGCCATGCTTCCCCTCGGTCCTATTGAAGAAATAATATATGGCCGGCATCAGGGAACCAAAGACCATACTCAGTCCCAGAATCACACTGCTCCCCAAGGAAACCCCTAAATATCTCACCCCTAGACCATAGGTCAACCCTCCTATTCCCCATAATATACCAAACAGAAAAGTATATCCTAAAATATGGTTTCCTGTATTGCTGATGATATCCCAAAAATTGGGAATTGTCAGCCATGCTGCAATCGGAGGAACAATGATCCAAGAGAACAAACCACCTAAAATCCACATTGCCTCCCAAGACCAGCCCTTTACTTTCTTAAACGGAACGTAAAAACTACCAGACGCAAAGCCACCAATAAAATGAAATATTACTCCTGCTAATGCATTCATACGTGATCAAAAAGTGATTTAGGTTTTTAAGTTATTCCGAAGATATTTTATTTCTTTCATTCAACTGTTATGCACTGTCATGCTGTATGTAACTTAAGTCACATATCTTCACTGAAACTTTAAATAAAAGATTAAAAAGGTTAATGTTTTTTCAGATTTTGTACTGTAAAAACATTTTATACAATAATCATAATACAGCAGCCAATCTATCTAATAACAAATTAAATGATATAATCTTAACCGAAATTGGGAGGAGTGTTTCAGATACATACGTTTTGAACCAGGATGGAAGGGATGAGAGGATGGACCAAGATCAGACCGTCTGCCGAAAGGATTGAAACTTATCGGAATATTGCATAAATAAGGTTTTACTGATTTAACGGGCTGTATTGCCGTACAGTTCCTGAACCTTCGGTCCAGGATGACAAAAACTTTAAAAAAAACAGACACAAGACCTAGCGCGCTGAACGGTCTATTGTCTTGTGTCTATTGTCTTATGTCTTAGAATAATGTCATAGACGTTCATCTATGACATTATTCTAATAAAAAAGTTTACCTGCGGTACTTTGTTTTACCATATCCAAGGATACGCCATCATGGAGTTCTAGTACCTTAAATCCGCCAGTTGGCAACACTTCAAATACGCCTAATTCCGTGACGATCTTCTTAACGCATTTCACACCCGTCAAGGGCAATGTACAACTCGGCAGCAGTTTAGACTCGCCAGCTTTGTTGACATGTTGCATGGCCACAATGATATTTTCAGCACTTGCCACTAGATCCATGGCTCCACCCATTCCTTTTACCATTTTACCGGGAATCTTCCAGTTGGCGATATCACCATTCTCCGAAACCTCCATGGCACCTAGGATAGTCAGGTCAATCTTTCGGGATCGGATCATTCCAAAGCTCATGGCCGAATCAAAGAAGGCTGAGCCCGGTAAGGTCGTGATAGTCTGTTTTCCGGCATTGATATAGTCTGCATCTTCTTCACCTTCAAATGGGAAAGGTCCCATACCCAACAAACCATTCTCACTTTGCAGAACTACATTGATATTGTCGGGGATATAATTGGCAACCAAGGTCGGGATTCCAATCCCCAGGTTGACATAATAGCCGTCCTTTATCTCCTTAGCAATTCGTTTTGCTATTCCAAATTTGTCCAACATAGGTTAAATCTTTTTAAGGATCATGGCACTTGCCCCACCGCCTCCATTACAGATTGCGGCAAGTCCTAACTGACCATTTTCCTGATGTAAAACACTGGTTAAAGTCACGATGATCCGAGCACCGGAACAACCCAATGGATGCCCCAATGAGACTGCACCACCGTAAACGTTCATCTGGTCTTCTGAAATGTCCAATAGCTTGGCATTGGCCAAGGCAACAACCGAAAAGGCCTCGTTAAATTCAAAATAATCGATATCATCCACTGTAAGTCCGACCTTTTGCAATACTTTCTGGGTAGCGGCTGTTGGTGTGGTGGTAAACCATTCCGGAGATTGTTCCGCATCTGCATACGCAATCACCTCTGCCAAGGGCTTAACGCCAAGCTCATTTACTTTTTCTTCACTCATCAAGATCACCGCAGCAGCTCCATCGCTTAAAGTCGATGCATTGGCAGCCGTGATCGTTCCATCGGTTTTAAAGGATGTCTTCAATTGACTGACCTTTTCAAAGTTGATATTCTTGAATTCCTCATCTTCATCAACCATGACGGAACCCTTTCTAGATTTTACCTCTACAGGAACCACTTCATTCTTGAATTTCCCCGTCTCCCAGGCAATCTTACTGCGGGTATAGGATTGAATGGCATATTCATCTTGATCCGCTCTACTGATCTCATATTTTTCCGCACAGAGTTCACCACAATTCCCCATGGCCTTATCCGAATAAACATCCGTTAGTCCATCTTTTTGGATGCCATCTGTTAATTTCTGATCGCCATATTTAGCACCCCATCTAGCTGCTGTATCATAAAAAGGAACTTGGCTCATATTCTCCATTCCTCCAGCGATCACCACTTGGGCATCACCTAATAGAATTTGCTGCACGCCAATTGAAATCGCTTTCATACCACTTGCACAGACCTTATTGATGGTTGTGGCAGGTACATGGTCGGGTAAACCGGCAAATTTTGAAGCTTGCCTGGCAGGTGCCTGTCCCAGATTCGCCTGGAGAACGGAACCCATATAGACTTCATCCACATGGTGCTTCTCCAATTTAATTTCGTCCATTACAGCTTTGATGACCGTAGCCCCCAACTCAGTGGAGGAAACGGTGGCCAGGGATGACCCGAAACTTCCCATTGCTGTCCTCTTGGCAGCAACGATATATACTTTTTTACGCATTATCTTCTCTATTTCTTACTGTTCTTTGTTCGATTCTTTTTTCATACTTCGCACCTTGGAATATCTTGTTTACAAATATGCCAGGGGTATGGATATGGTTAGGATCCAACTCGCCGACCTCCACTAATTCTTCCACTTCTGCGATGGTGATCTTGCCACACATGGCGACTGCATGGTTAAAATTCTGGGCCGTACCACGATAAACCAAGTTGCCCGCGGTATCCCCTTTCCATGCTTTTACCAAAGCATAGTCAGGTTCAAAAGCATATTCCATTAGATAATCTTTCTCTACTCCATGGAAGGTAAACCTTCTTACTTCCTTTCCCTCCGCTACTTCGGTCCCCACTCCCGCAGGGGTATAAATAACTGGCAGTCCGTAACCCCCAGCCATTAAACGCGTGGCCAAAGTTCCCTGTGGAACTAAGTCTACCTCCAGCTCACCACTCAACATCTGTCTTTCAAATTCAGCATTCTCCCCTACATAGGATGCAATCATTTTCTTGATCTGCTTGTTCTGCAGCAACAGGCCCAAACCGAAATCATCCACCCCGGCATTGTTACTGATGCAAGTAAGGTCT
Source organism: Sphingobacterium sp. LZ11T8 (assembly GCF_024261425.1). NCBI lineage: Bacteria > Pseudomonadati > Bacteroidota > Sphingobacteriia > Sphingobacteriales > Sphingobacteriaceae > Sphingobacterium > Sphingobacterium sp. LZ11T8. The sequence goes on from NZ_JANBZY010000007.1 coordinate 83,515, forward strand.
TTGACCCGCTTTTCCAACAAAGCTGAAATCAGGTTCTCAGGAATCCCACACAGCCCAAAACCACCCAAGGAGATGGTCATGCCATCCTGAATCCCCTCAATAGCCTGCTGTGCATTAGATACTGTTTTATTAATCATATCTGTACATTGCGTTATTTTCCCTTTCGGGAATGAATAAATCTTTTAGAGCTTAGGACAACCAAATAATTATCTTAAAATCAATGAGTTGATAAAATATTTTTTGGTATAATATTTATTTATGTCCTGAAGTTTATAATCATGATAAATTTAACGAAATTATCTTAAACCTCTAATTATTAAGAACTTTTACCATTCTATAAACCAGAGTTGGGTATTATTCAATACTTAGCAGTAAACAAGAAGGTATTTTACAAATGATGAAACAGTTTCAGGAATTGGATTAGATATTACAAAATAACCCTCCCAATTTAATCGGAAAGACAAATAATTGTTAACCTAAGGTTAATCAAATAAATAGATTAGTGTATTATTGAATCAATTTTTAGAATTTCTTTTGTAATTCTAATTAAATTGCTAAACTTGACTCTTAAAGCAAGAAATATACCCTATAACTATGCGATTATTATCACTTTTTTTAATGTTTTGGGCATTTAGTTCACCCCTATTTGGACAAACCCTACAACAAAAACTGAAAACGGCTCCTCTAGACAGCCAATTCGTCTATTTGAATTTGCAATCTAGAAACCAGGACAAGGACTTTAAGATTATCAGAAAGACAAATCTTGATATCATCCGTCAAAACGTTAAAGACTCCTTGAGCATTTATAAAAAGCAAATTTCCGGATTGAAAGGCGATGCGTCTTCTACCGAAGGTAGCCTACAGAGCCTACAAGATTCTGTAACCAACCTATCTGCTGCTTTACAAACTGAACAACAAAAAACCGACAGCATTTCTTTCCTTGGAATCCAATTTTCCAAGAGCTCTTACCATACCATGGTTTGGGTGATCATCATTGTGCTAGCGATTGCTTTATTTGGAATTTTAGCGGCCTTCAGAAAAGCTAAAGTTGACACTGAAGAAAGCAAACATACCGTAGATGAACTTCAGGAAGAACTTCAGACCCTTAGAAAAAAATCTATGGAAAGAGAACAACTTCTTAAACGTCAACTATTGGATGAACAGTTGAAAAGAAATTCTTAATTAGACAATAGACATAAGACGATATTCTTAGTTGTTTGAGGTCTAGACTTAATAAAAAAGCAGTGTTAACCGACGTTAACACTGCTTTTTTGGTTTAAAATCATATTTTACTCTGACTCCTGTAACATAACAGGATAATTTCTGACTAATTACAAAGGTTAAGCCTAAAGCCTAAAGCGCATGAAGACATACTTCAATTTGCAGTGGAAGATTATCTGTAGATCGATGAAAGATTTCGGTCTTCCATGGCTATTGATTTTTCCTGCAATCGCATTGGTATATATCGCCTTTTTCTATTTACTAAGACAGTACCCCTATTGGGCAGCCTATCTCATATTCCTGTTGAATTTTCAAGCTTTATTTAGCCTTGCCGAATACCAGCGAAATGACTTCCTCAAAATGACCTTCAATAACCTGGACTATTATCTCATCAGGATCCTTGAAAACCTGATCCTTAGTTTTGGAACGGTCATTCTATTAATCATATTCGGCAAACTTAATCTTGCCCTTGTACTATTGGCCATTGCTGTACTTTTCGTTTTTGTGTCCACAAACAGCCTATGGTCTGGTACCTTTCCAACTCCGTTCAGGAAATACCCTTTTGAATTTATTATCGGTTTCCGAAGGACCTGGCTTCTTCTGATTATTTTATATGTCTTGGCATATATTGGTTTAGCCTATGGTAATCAAAACCTAGCACTCTTCTGCATGTTTTGCATCTGCATCTGTGGAACCCTCTATTATCAAGTCATAGAGCCAGGGATAATTCTTTGGAACCAAAACAGAAAACCAGTGGCGTTTCTACTCCACAAATTCACGAGAGGAATAATACAGTTAAGTCTTTTGTTATTGCCTATTGCGATTCCGCTCTGTGTTATCTTCCCAGAGGACATCACGAAGGCACTTATTGTATGGGGTTTAGGTTTGTTCCTGATTCCCTTTGCTATCTGTCTCAAATATGCGGTCTTTCCAAGAAAGGTCAGTGTTTCAGAAAGTATCGTTCTAGGATTATGCCTTGCCTTTTATCCATTGGTCCTGGTCATCATCCCCTACTATTATTACAAAGCCATCCAAAACTTAAAATCTGCAGCATGATAGAAGTAATTAACCTCAGTAAATCCTATGGCTCCAAGACAGTCCTCAAGCATATCAACGTGATCTTTGAGCCTGGAAAGGTCTACGGCATTGTCGGAGAGAATGGTTCTGGAAAAACTACTTTCTTCAGGTGCATGGCTGAAATGGAGGACTATGAAGGAAAAATCAAGACGGGCTACAAGGAAATCAAGAATCACCTCGGTTTTTTAACGGCGGAACCTTATTTCTTACCCAAGATCACCGGAGAAGAACATATCTATCTGATGGCGGATGCTCGGAAAATAAAGCTGAAAAACCTTCAGGAAAAGAATATTTTTAAACTACCTTTAAAGGAATATATCAGCCAATATTCTACAGGAATGAAAAAGAAATTGGCGATTATGGCGGTTCTCTTTCAACAGAATGATTTCATTATCTTGGATGAACCTTTTAATGGTATCGATCTGGAGAGTTCTATAATCCTTGAGGAAATCATCAAGATGCTTAAGAACAAAGGAAAAATTATCCTTATGTCCTCACATATTTTTTCGACACTGAAGAATAGTTGTGATGTGATTTACCAGATTGAAAATGGACAGTTCTCCAATCCCTATTCTCCATCCACTTTTGGAGACTTGGAAGATGCTATGAAGAGTAAAATCCTACAGAATCACTTCAATAATTTTTCATTATAAGATTCCTGAACCCTAACCAGCAGAAAAATTAGGGGAATAGCTTTGACCTTATTCGAGACATATTCCGAAAATTCCGAAAATGGCTAGAATATTATTAAAGGTTTTCTCGAATGTGTCTCGAATGATTCTCGAACATGGTCAGGATATCAACCTAAAAAACAGCTGACACATTCAATTTAATCAGTCCTATTTGGTATTGGCTTTAAATAATGTTTGTCATAAACTGTAATATTCCTCTGTTTTTATTATATTATATGTAATTATAGATCAATAGAATTATAGTAGGATGTCTTATTACAGAAGCCTACTCGTAAATAAGAAATTATGAGAAATTCATTTTTATATACAGCATTTATATGCTGTATATTATTAGAAGTTTTAGTAATCTATTCTTATGTAGTAAAAAACATAAACACAAAAGAGTTCCTTCTTATAGGATTGAGCAATATTGGTGTTATATATGTTTTTATTTTAAATATTAGACATAATAACAAAAAGGCTAAAACCATTCTGAATGATAAGTAAAGGGGGCATGTACGTTTCTGTCTCATGACCCTGTCATCCTCAATCTTCGAGTGAGGACCTGTACGCCAATACACACTTGATATGTTTGGTTCCGAGACCCTTCGTTCCTCAGGGTGACCCTGGAAAAGGAGAGCTTTTTCCAAAAGATCTCGGAACTATCCTTTCTTTATTAACAATGGTTTTCTCATATTACGATTTCGCTATGACCTTACTTCCCCCCAAAAAAAAACAAAAGCAGCAATCCGTAGATTGCTGCTTCAAGGTATAAACCGATCTGTAAATTGTTGCTTTTTTGATTAGGACTTGTTCGCTGCGTCCTTCAGATTATATTCAAGGTATCCACCTTTAGGGCTATCCACGATCAGCTTCGCTGAACTAGGATTTCCTTTTACGATCCATCTTACCTTCACGGAGCTCATACCATCAATAGTAGGCACTTCGATCTGCTGTGGCTGATACTTTTGCTCCAGCGTTTCATTGAAGTCAGCGTTCAATACCTGCATCCCTGTTACCACCTGTGCACCTTCTAATCGGATATGGTTAGGGCGTTCGATCTTATGTCTCACATCATGGTCTGAGTGTGTAGGAACAATCCTGGTATTCCAGATCGTTGCATTCACTTCATATAGATTACCACCAAGAGGTTTGATACTGGATTCCATTACCTCCAATTTAGGCATGTGGTAAGCATGGTAAATGGTAAATGCGGCATTTCGGTGTGCATCCTCCATCAATAAGAAACCTGGGTGGTTACGAGTATAGTTTTTCTTAGCTCCACCGATCTCGATCTTACCATATTGCGGATGATCAAACTCTTTCCATGGCACATAGGCATCTCCGAACATCAAAAGCTTATCAAACTCATAATACTCATCACTGTTCCTTAGGCCACCTTCGGACTTTTCATTGAAAAGCTTGTAGGTAGTCATCAATTCATTGGAGAAAGTAAAGATACCACGGGTCAGGGCCAAGAAATCGATCTCGCCACCAAACACGGTATACAGATCTTTATGGATCACGATATAATCATAGCCCGGCAACATCTTTTCTCCGGTCTTTCCTAGGGCATCATATACCTGAACGTCTTTTCTTGAGTAGAACCTTTCATCATCTGCGGCTCCTGGACCACGCAGGATCATACCTCCGAAGTTGTGATACGATTGCGCTCCTGCGATATTCGGATGGGCATAGATAAATTTCTTGACAGCTTGCGTTTCAGGCAAGGTTCCTGGATAGTAGAGGGCACCACCCTGTACATAGTTTGGCTGCCAGTTCCATCCCCAGTCACGGTTAGGGTCATAAGTTCCTGTGATATCCTCATTGACCAATCCATCACCATCATTGTCAATCCCCTCAAAACCCAGCATTTCATATTCGCCTACTTCACCTGGTTTCACCATCAGCATACGGTTAGGATTTTCAGGATCGGCTTTAAACCTTCCGGTCTTGGACTTGCGGCGCATCATGACAATTTCGCCATCTCCATCCAAATCATCGTATAGATCTTCTGCTACCAGTCCATCGCCATCGTTATCAAATGGTCTTCGACCAGTCCTAGAGGAGTGCATGGTGTTCGGTTGGTAAATAAAGTATTCACGAGAATCTGGATTGATCGTTGGCGCGATGTAAAACACCTTATCCTTCAATAAATCTTTGATAAACGGGACATTATTATAGTTTTCTAAGAGATACCATGCGGTGTACATGGATATTTCAGACCCTTGCAATTCATTGGCATGGATGTTACCATCGATCCACATTGCCGGTTTTCTTTCGGGTTTACCTTCCTTGAAATCCGTTACGGTCAGGACAAAGATGTCCCTGCCTTCATAACTTTTCCCAATAGACTCATATTTAATAAGGTCAGGATAGGCTTTTTGTAGGTCCTTATAGAACTGTTCCATTTGTTTTAGGTCGTGGTAACGGCTCCAATTCATTTGAACTTTAGGATTGGAGGGCGAACCAACAGCCCGTAGACCGGCGATCTCCTTGCTGACATCGTCGTTTTTCTTTTGGGCAAAGGCTGCCGAAACACTCAGTGCTAAGGCAAGTGATAATATTTTATATGATAGTCTCATTTCTTGGCAGATTTTATAGGTTAATATCTAGGGTTTTCTCACCGGCAGTTGGGCAACCAACAGTCAACTGTACTTTACCTTTTCCTTTGACCAACCAAGAGAAGGTATTGGAAGCACCAGCTTGAAGGGTTGGATAAAGTTGAAGGCGTTTTCCGCTTAGGAAAGATTGTCCTTTTTGCAATTCCATAATGGATTTCATTTTGGAAACATGCTTAATCTTATCTGCAATTTCCGGATAGACAGGCATGGCACCCGTATTGAAGACTTTCACTTCGATACGGTAGATATCATCGCCAAGATTGGTCACTTTCGGGCTTGAGAATTCCAGGCTGGCCAGCGAACGGGTCAATTCAACCACAAAGTTGCTGTGCATCTTTGCTGCAACATCCAATAATGCTATAGGAGGGTTGTTCATAAAACGTTCCACTACCCCACCGACTTCCACATCCTGATTTGGAAAATCCGGATGGTTAACCTTGGCCCATGGAAGGATTGCTCCTTGGATCCCTTGGTTTTTAACCCAGTTCACAAAACGGTCGGAGTTGTTTGTTGCTGGTACTTTCGGTCCAGCATTCTTCGTCGTATCCGAAATGGTCGGAATCCACCATGATGGCGTAACAAAGCTGAATTTACCTGTATGGTAATAAATCGTTGGACTTAGGTTTCCTTTACCAGCAGCCATTTTTGGAGCTTCTCCCATTGGTTTTACGGCATCATTATAGATCTTGCTCACAAATGCAGAAACTTGTGCATCGTTATTGGTCCAAGACTTCGTAATTCTTTCCGAAGCTTTTCTTTGATCGAATTGTTCAGGTACAGATAGATTGTTTTGCAAGCCGAAGTGCAATACGGCCGCAATTTGTGGATTTTCGAAGATCAAATCGATGATTGCCCTGGTTTCCGGCTCCGAAGCTGCATAATCCCCGGTTTCTGGTTCGAAAAATGGATAATCATAGGTAAAGTTCTTGTCCAAGTTGACACCTGATTTACCATCTTCCGAGATTGCACCATCTTGATCTGCATCACGTCCTTCGGTATATAGTTCATATGTTCCTGATTCACCTTTATTACGTTCAGCCAAAACCAGGTAATCGGCATTATTGGCATGGGAACGGTAAGGCCCTGCAGGCGTTTTGATCCTCATCTGTGAAATCAAACCATCTTTATTTAGGTCTACTTCAGGGTCTTCATCGATCCGACCATCACGATCATTGTCTATGGTCCTGGCATTTCCAGAATACCAAGCTGCAGAACTGGAATTTCTTTTATAAGCATCTACATTTAGAACAGGAATAATCCAAATGGATTTATTGGCCAATAGTTCATTCAATTGATCGCTAGGAAGGGCTAAGATCTGCTTGGCCACATTTAATGAATTGATCACTCCAGCAGGATGTTTTCCATCTACACCGGCAACAATCAATAATGTGGGTTTTGCAGTTTTTCCATTTTGGATTTTAATTAATGGGATATCTTCAGAACCAACCGACTTTCCGATGGAAGTTCTTTCCACGAGTTTGTTTGAAGATACATCTTGAATTTGTTTTGTCAATGCATCGAAATTGGGATAATTCCACTGTGCATGTACAAAAAACGGCATGCCGCAGGAGAGCAGCAAAATGATCCAGTATTTCATATATTTAGGTATTTAGTCTGTCGCTAAACTACTGAATTAGGTTAATAATTGAAAGGCATTAAGCAGATAATCCCATTTTTAAATGATTATTTAAAAAAATTGGGAATAGAATGAATGGGAAGCCTGAAAACAGGTTATTAGGCCATCATTTTTATCACAGCCCCTTGGATAACAATATTGTTATAATTGCGATTAGGGGTGGTTTTTCTTTAAGAAATCTGCAAAAAAGTTGGAATGATTAAACAGGTTTCATCCCTATGATATTCAAATTGCATTTATTCTAATAACTAAACTTCTCGTCTTTCAAGATTTGATTGAGAAAGCTAATAACAATATGATTTTATTATTCTGACTTTTCTTCCCTTCGGTCCTGGGCGGACTTATCTTCAGCGACACCGGCTTTCCAATATGAGAATGCGTAAAAATCTTTATTGGACCAACCTAGATTATCTTTGAAATAAGTTCGAAGGTCTTTTACAGAACTGTACTCACAGGCTACATAAGCAAACTTCGATTGATCACTAGGTAGTTGCACCTCTTTAGCCAAGGTAGCTAATGTACTTCCTTTTTCTGGCTCTGGATTGATTAACCATTGAAATTCAAATCCGGGATGTTTTAGTTCTGGATGAAAATCATGCTCGGTTGGGATTTCTATCAAACAATACCCCTTAGCTGATGAAGGAAGGCTTTCCAGGATACAACAGATAACTGGAATCGCTGTCGCATCACCAATCAAAAGGTACCAGTCTACTTTGGGATAATGAACAGTTTCCCTAATTTTCATGGCAACCCCCAATTGATCGCCTAGGCCAGCCTTGCGAGCCCAAGTTGAGGCAGGACCGTTATCACCATGGTTTACAAAATCAATCGTAATTTCTTGCGTTTCGGGATTGTATTTCCGATGGGTATAAGTGCGGACAATAGGTTTCACGTCTTCATCAGGCATGACCCACTCCCCTTTTTGCGCATCAAAACTGGCAAATTGAACTTCCTTCTTTCCATGCGGAGGGATGAAGATCTTATTGTTTGCACCAGGTGTGCATTTATCAAAGTCTATCTCCTCATCTGATTTCAGGACCACGCGAATATAATGTGGGGTAATAGATTGTTTATCCGTTACCTTAAAAACATGTTTTGATATGATTGGCTTTTCCATTTTTTGTTATTGAATAAGTTTTACGATATCATCGACCATCAAATCCACTGATGTTATCCCCCCTCCGGAGATAAACCATACATTGGGGTCGAGATAAAACAGGTTATTTGATTTAAAGGCTTTGGTCTGTTTGATCAGTTGATTTTCCACTTCCTCTTTACTTGATTTCTTTCCTAAGACCGCAGCATTTCGGTCGACGATAAACAGATAATCAGGGTTGGCTTCAGCAATCAATTCATTGGATACCCGTTGTCCATGAACAGATTCATCCTGCAATTCAAGAACGGGCTTGATGCCTAGAACATCATGGATAAAACCGAACCTTGAACCTTTACCAAAGGCACTAAATTTCCCATTGTTATAGATCAAGAACAGTGCTTGATGCGGATCCTGTTGGAATTTGCTTTGGGCGGCAAGAATTTTCTTGTTCAATGACTCTAGTTTTTCAGTCGCCAACTCCTCTTTTCCATAAATCCTCCCGATCAGTTTGACATTGTTCTCAAAGGAGGGAAGAAAATTTTTATTGTCAGTTCCGATAAAAACCGTTGGGGCAATCTCATTGATTTCTTGGTAAAATCTTTCTAGTCGGGTTGAAATAAAAATAATTTCAGGTTTTGTTGCAGCAATGGCTTCAAAGTCGGGTTCAATCACAGAACCCACGTCTGCCACATCGGGATTGTCATGGATAGTCTTCAGGTAGGAAGGAAGGAATTTCTTGGGCACACCGACAGGCGTAATCCCTAATTCATTCATTGTTTCTAAAGCACCAATATCCAGAACAACGCTGCGTTTGGGATTTTTGGGAATGATCTGTTTGCCCAATTTATGTTCAATATGTAGTGTGTCACTCACAACCTTATCGTCTTGACTCGGTGAATTAGATTGGCAGGATAGGAATACAAAAGGCAAGATTAACATTGCCATGGATTGCCTTAATATATTGATGTACATCGTATTCATTTTATAGATTGAAATAGTTACAGATTTTTTTATTGTTGATTTCGATGATATTAAATTCAAGGTCAAATATTTCATGCAGGATTTTCGCATCGATTACTTTATTGGTTTGATCATTATAAAGGATCTCTCCATTTTTCAGCGCAATAATTTGGTCGGAATATTGGGAAGCAAAATTGATTTCATGGATGACCATGATTACCGTTTTTCCCAACTCATCCACGAGCCTCCGCAGTGTTTTCATGACATGGACGGCATGCTTCATGTCTAGATTATTGAGGGGCTCATCGAGCAGGATAAAATCAGTGTCCTGGGCAATGATCATGGAGATGAACGCCCTTTGTCGTTGTCCACCACTCAATTCATCGATAAAGGAATCTTTTAATTCCATTAGATCCGAAAACGCGATGGCATCATCCACTTTCCTCCAGTCCAATTCGCTCAGTTTACCTTGGCTATAAGGAAACCGTCCAAAGGAAACGAGGTCCCGTACGGTAAGTTTCAACTCAAGGTGATTGGACTGCTTCAGAATGGATAGTTTTTTTGCCAATTCAGCTCCTTTATAGGAGGAAAGCTCCTTCTCATAGAAAGCCACATGCCCTTCATCTTGCTTAATCAAGCGACTTATTATTGACAGTAAGGTACTTTTCCCAGCACCATTCGGTCCAATCAAGGAGGTAATCTTAGCTTGTGGAAAACCACCGGTAAGATTTTTCAACACTTCCTTTTTGCCATAGCGCTTGGCAATCGCTTCAAAGCTTAGCTTATTTTTTTCCTCGTCAACCATAGTAAATACATAAAATAAACACCACCGATAAAATTGATAATAATACTGACCGTTGTGGTAAATCCGATGACCTGTTCCACTAGAAACTGCCCCAATACTAAACAGAGCACAGAAATCACGGCACAAATAGGGAGCATATACTGATGTTTTCTTGTTTTAAAAAGTTCATAGGTCAGGTTACAGACCAGAATTCCAAGGAACGTAATGGGTCCGACCAATGCTGTGGATACTGAAACCAATAGGGTGATACAGATTAGAAATCTTTTGACCATCTTATTGTAATCGACACCAAGGTTAATGGCATGATCTCTTCCCAGTGCAATAACATCGAGATATCGAAGGTTAAAACTGATATAGACGATGGCTGCCAACATGGTAATCCCGGCAATGCCCAATAATTTACTGTTCATCTTGGCGAAGGAGACAAACATGAAGTTTTGTACCATCGAAAATTCATTGGGATCAATCAGAACCTGCAGGAATTGGCTCATGGTCAAAAATAAGGTGCCAAATACCATCCCTGTAAGTAAGAGATAGTACATGCTTCTTTTATTCTTACCAAACATCAAAAGGTAGATCAATAAAGTAAAGCCTAGCATCAGGATCACGGCAAATAAAAAATTCTCCTGTTGATTGATGACTTGAAAAGTTCGATCCCCATAGATAAAGACGATAACAGTCTGGAACAAGATAAAGATGGCTTCGTAACCCATGATTGAGGGGGTCAGAATCCTGTTATTAGTAATCGTCTGGAATAGGATCGAAGAATAAGCGACCGAACAGCCAACTATCAACATGCTAAAGAGTCGAATCGATCTTTTACTGATTGCGTAATTATTGGAAAGGTCAATGTTAAAGAACAGGAATAGGCCAATTACTATAAGTAATAAGCCTAGCAATAGAGAAAATTTGAGGATTGGCTTCATGGTCTTATTTCTTTTTAAGGATTAAGATCAAGAATACAATTCCACCTATTATGCCCACTGTCATCCCAATTGGCACTTCATAAGGAAAGACAATCAACCGACTGATCAAGTCGCATACGATGAGAAATACTGCGCCCACGTAAGCTATTATTGGGAGAATCTTTCTAAGGTTATCGCCAAAGACCATACTCACCAAGTTTGGTATGATCAGCCCCAGAAATGGAATAGCTCCAACGGTAAGCACGGAAGAACTCACCACGATAGAGACTGTAAACAAGCCTATATAGACAATAGTATTATAGGAAAGTCCCAAATTCTTGGCAAAGCTCTCGCCCATACCCGCAATGGTAAAACGTTCGGCAAACAGATAGACCAAGATAACCGCTGGAAGAATGATATAAATGGCTTCATATTGCCCTTGCATCACGGAGGAAAAATCTCCGAGCAACCACTCTTGCGTACTTTGCACTATACCTTTTTCATAAGCGAAGAAAGTTGAAATGGCACTGAGGATACTTCCAAACATCAATCCTACAAGCGGAATAAATACAGTGCTGCGCAGCTTGATCTTGCTGATAAAATAGATGAACAGGAAAGAGGTAAAGAATGTAAAGAGCAAGGCAAAGATCATCCTAATGGTCAAGGAGGATTGCGGAAAAAGGATCAATGCGGTCAATATCCCCATTTTTGCGGCCTCTAATGACCCAGAAGTAGTTGGCGAAACAAACCGGTTTTGCGATAATTGTTGGAGGATAAAACCAGATATACTCAATCCTGCTCCTACCAATATCAAAGCCAAAGTTCTAGGAATTCGGCTGATCAGAAAGAACAGCATCTTTTCACTATCCGAGGAAAGATCGGAATAATGGATATCCTTCACCCCTGTAAATAGGGATATCCAGATTAAAACTAAAACAACCCCTATGGCAATGATCCATAGCAGGTATTTATTCTTCAATAAACTCAATTTCTCCAACTCCTTACAGCATTTCAACGGCTCTCTTTAAACCGAAAAAAATGCTATGCTAAAAAATGAAACTATGCCCTGATCCATCCGGTTCAGGACATAGCAATCATCAAGATTTTATTAATTTATTTTTGTGATGGTATCGCCATTCTTGTCGACCTCCACAGGCTGACCTTCCACTGGTCTACCACCCTTGGTTTTGTTGATGACAAAGGCCTCTCCTGATTTAGGATCGATCTTTACATGATTCGGACGAGAACCTGTAGGCAGGTCCGCGACCACCTCTAAGGTCTTGGCATCGATAATACTCGTGGTACCAGTTTGGCGATTGGCAGAATAAATTCTGTTTTTCACTTTATCAAAGGCTATTCCTATGGCGCCATCCCCCGTTGGGATACTCTTGATCAAATTACCATCAGGACCTAAAACCGTTACAGTGCCAGACTTTTGGTTGGTAACAAATAGGCGCTCTCCATCCGAAGTAATATTTACCGGTGCTTCACCAGCAGATGGAAACTGCTTTTCAACTTTCTTACTTTTTACATCGACAACGTAAATGGAATTATCACCAATAACAGACACATAGATCTTGTCCGTTCCTTTCAGGAAAGTCATGCCAGTGGCTGTTTTCCCAAGGTTGTTCAAAGAATGGGAATAGGTATTCGTTTTTCCATCAATGACCCAGATATTACTAGGATCACCTACATCAGATACGTAGATCAGGTTATTTTCTTCATCAACCAATACCTCACGGGTATGGGATTCTTCGGCTCCATTTTTAATGGTTGCCAATAACTTTCCAGATTTTAGGTCCACGGCACTTACCGAATTCGTTCTTGTATTTGTGGTATAGGCGATCTGGGTTTTATTATTGATTCCAATTCCGAATGGAGGGTTTTCTTTAAGACTGATGCTATCCACAATAGCCAAATCTTTGGGGTTAATTTTATAGATTGCACCGCCTGGATTAGCTCTAGAACCAGCTGAAGTCACGTAGATATGTCCATCGTTTGTATTGATTACCGCTTCATAAACGCCTGTTCCAGCATGAGAAGATTTCACTACCTGTTGGCCGAAAGCCAAAGTACCACAAAAGAATAACCCTGTACTGAGGAATAGAGCTTTTGAAATGATTGAGCACTTGTGATTGAAGTTAATTGTGTTCATAGTTACTTATTTATATATATGGAGTTAATTCTTGATTTCCAGTGCAGGTAAAATTCTTCGAAAGCTTTTTGCCAATAATAGGCTCCATGTTTACCTTCAGGATTGATATTGAGTGTTAATTTTCCAGGAAAAATATCTTTTATCCAGTTGAAATAGCAATCTAGGTCAATTTTCATATTATTATGGGAGTCCATCATCCGAAAGCGCCTTTCCCGATCACCCATATAGAAATAGATTTCTTGGTCAGATCGATCTGTTCCTTTTTTCAGCAAGCTTTCAGAATAGCTGTATAGATTTGACTCGTCCATCCAGATAGATGGGGAAAAAACAGCGGTAGTACCGAACACTCCAGGATATTTCAGCCCGGCATACAGCGTTAACAGGCCTGCTATGGAACTACCGACCATGGCGGTATTCCAAGGGTCGGAAAGAGTCCTATAATTGCTGTCCACAAATGGTTTTAAGGTATGGACAATATCTTCGAGGTACAGCCATCCCAAAGGATTCTTAGTCCCCTGAACGGGATGCACAAGGTATTCTTGTTGTCTTAACTCATAATTCTTTGCATGATCTATGGCGACTACGATTGTAGATGGATCAATTTCATCCAGGAATTCATCCACCATCCATTCTACAGGTCCTGATCGACCAATCGATCGAGCTTCATCGAAAAGATGCTGCCCATCATGCATATAAATGGTTGGATAATGCTTGTCAGTATGAAAATAATCTTTGGGTAAGTAGATCATAACCTTTCGATATACATTCAAATCTGGAAAATAGAAATGTTCATCCAGGGTATGCACCTGTTTACTCGCAGTTGATTTGGGGAAAAGGTCCCGCCAAGATTCTATCTCTAAATTGATTTCTGAGTCTCTTTGTACCTTGAATACTTGAGGCGATTTCAGTTTGCCGTTTTGTGTAGCTTCGAGTGTTTGCCAATTGCCACGAGTTATTTTCAGTTCAAGTTCTCCGCTTGGTACTTCGGGCAGCAGGTATTGGACAGACTGCCCCTTTTCAGGGATTGTTCCTACCAATAAATGATCGGTATCCCAATTATTGAAAGTTCCAGCAAGGAACAATGGATCACCAACAAATTGGTCGCAATTGTTCAGAATGTTTACTGTTATCTCAATGATTTTTTTGGGCATAGTTAAATGTTTGCATTTAGCATTTTGACTTGGAGCTAAATTAGATAGATTCTAAATAAATGACAAACTTTATTTAAACTAATTATAAATAAGCCTATATTTACCAGCAAATCAACGCTATTTAGGAGAAAGGATGAGTTTAATTAAGGATACGATTTTAGTTTTACTAACTATTTTTAGTCACAATTTAGTTTTTGCCCAACAGGGCAGTTCGATTCAAATCGATGTTGTAGATGATCAAACTAAGGAAAAAATTGATGGAGCAAGCATACATTTTGCAGAATATGCGGGGAGTACAGATAAAACTGGTTCCTATTACCTGGAGTCCATAAAATCTGGGCAATACACTATTGAGGTAAAAGCTATTGGTTATATCCCCTACCAGGGATCATTTACTAAGAACAGTTTTGAAGAGTTGCATTTAGTGTTTTCCCTACAGCAGGAGGTAGCTCAAATTGAAGGGGTGACCATCATTGGGAATTCAGAAAACAAAAAAATCAAGCAAGCGGCAATCCGCAATATATTTATCGATACACGGGCTGTATCCAGCCAAGCTTTATCATTGAGCGACCTGATGAACCGCAGTACGGGAATCAGGGTGAGACAGAATGGAGGCTTAGGAAGCCGCCCAGAGGTATCCGTAAATGGTTTTCAGGGCAAGGCAATCAAATACTTTAAGGATGGAATCCCTTTGGATTACCTAGGTGATGGCTACAACCTATCTTCTCTACCTATTGAAATGCTGGACCATGTAGAAATATATAAGGGCGTTTTGCCTGTTTCATTAGGCTCAGATGCATTAGGTGGGGCTGTAAACTTGGTCACTAATAAAAATCAGGGAAAACATGCCAAAGTCTATTATGAACTGGGCTCTTTTAATACGCATAGACTTGGATTGATGGCTTCCAATCTTTCAAAGAATGAAAAATGGAGTTATGGTGGTGAGTTTTTCTATAATTATTCTGCCAATGATTACGATGCCTTGGTCGATGTCGTAAATCCAGAGACCAAAAACAAGGAACCGCAGAGACTTCCCCTATTTCATAATGCATATAGACATTATCTGGGTGAGCTGTTTGTGGGCATGCGGAACCGATCATGGGCAGATGAACTAAAGTTCAGCTTAACGGGATTCAATCTGTATAAGGAACAACAACATCCTGCCTTAATGACCGATGCTTATGGTGCTTTGCACTCTACCCAAGCAACCCTTGCCCCTTCGATACGGTATAAAGCAAACTTCCTGGATAACAAATTGCGTATTGATCAATTCAATTCCTACAATATCCTGCAGACACAACGGATTGATACGTTAAGGGGTAATTATGATTGGTTCGGCAATTTTAAGCCCGGTGCCAATATAGGGGAAAGCCGACTTCCCTCCCAGTCCAAGATTGACGAGAAGCAATGGGTCAATAGGACGAATTTGAGCTATTTAGTTAGTCCGAATAGCAAGGTTGAATTAAACTATGTATTCAGTTCGGCCAACCGATCTGGAAAGGACCCACTTGGCGTAAAACTTGAAGGTTCGGACATCGATGTCCTGAGTTTGGCATCAACTTACCAGAAACATGTTTTTGGGCTATCCTATGAGCAATCGTTACTCCAAGACCGTTTGACTAATCAGCTGATGGGAAAATACTATGTCTACAAAGCGAACGGATATCAGAACACCTGGTTTTCCGTAGATATCAAGGAAAAAGACAAGAGAAACACTTCTGGAGATTATTGGGGGATCACTGAAGCTATAAAATATCAGTTTTCTGAAAACAATTTCTTGAGGGCATCCGCAGAATATACCTATAGACTGCCGGAACGGGAGGAACTCTTTGGAAACAACATCTTTATCGTCCCTAATTTTGAATTGAACCCTGAACAGAGTTTAAATTTCAACCTTGGTCTCCATACCCAGCTCTTGAAGCCTTTGAAAGTTGAACTGAACAGTTTCTATAGAAATACAAAGGGATTGATTTTGTTGGTCCCTATTCAAGCACCGAATGCACAGTATCAAAACCAAGAGAATGTCCGTGGTTATGGAGTTGATCTAGACATGAAGTACCAAATCAGTGAGCAATATCAATTGTCGGGGAATGCGACATGGCAGGACTTGAGATTATTTGGTATCCAAAACGCACAGGATTCGTGGAAAAACAAGGCTCGGCTTCGTAATACGCCATATTTCTTTGCCAACCTTGCTGCGTCCGCAAAATACCATGATCTATTTCAGCGAGAGAACGAACTTCAGGTCTATTTGAACTACAATTTCATGCGTGAGTTCTATCTCGAAACCATCCCTAAAGAGGTTGAGCCTGGAGGATTCTTAGGATTATCAGGCAGTGCGGATCTAAGTTCAAATCTTATTATACCGAACCAGCACCTATTAAATGCAGGTTTTACCTTTCAATTCCAAAAAAATAAAATGGCCATCGGCGCAGAAGCCAGGAACCTGTTAAACCGGGATATATATGACTATTATCGGGTGCAGCGACCGGGCAGGAGCTTTCATTTAAAACTTAGTTATCAAATATAAAAACACAAAAATTAAAGGTTATGAAAATCAATAGATTCAAAGCATCCATTTTGTTTATGTTCAGTATAGGCGTTTTTGCCAGTTGCAGTGACGACAATGGAGGACCAACACCAGTTGAACCAGATGGAAAAGACAAGTTTGTGCTAATTACCATGAGTGAGAACAACCTTCAGAAGCCTGGCTTTGCAACCGCATTTGATGCATTACCATCGGGTAATGTGGTCAACAACGGAAGCAATAGCTTTCAAGGGATGGGTTTTGGTGGTTGGCGGCCACATGGCAATCAACTCCTGAAAATGTTCAATAGTAAGACCAATGAGCTTGGTATTGATCAGTTATTGGTTGATGGGAACGGAAAAATCAGTGCTGGCAAATTCATTGCAGCAGATAATAACAGTAATGGTTCTGGAAATTTCGTTATCCATGATGAGAATAAGGGTTACTATTGGGATGGAGCATCGCCCCTGAAAATCCAGACCTTTAATCCGACCAACATGACAAGGACTGGAGAATTGGATTTTGCATCCGTAGTCAATGAAAGAGGTCAAAACGTTCCTGAAATATTGTTTAGATCTATTGGACAGAAATTTTTGGCCATTAAAGCTGGCAAACTTTATGCAAACATCAGTTATGCAAAGACGAACGGTCCACAAAAAGGCTTTTTCGATGATTATTTTCCAGATGTATATATTGCGGTTATCGATATTGCGACCGGAAAGTATGAGAAAACCATAAAAATTGAGGATACGGGATCTATTGCCTACATCAATGATAATAATATGTATGACTTTGATTCCAATGGGGACCTCTATATCGTAACACAAGGGAGGAGCGCCGTTGGCGGAAAATCTAAGATTGTGCGTATCAAGGCTAATGAAACAGACATAGATAAAACCTGGAGCCTAAATATGGATGAAATCCAGCAAGGCGGAAAGTTCGTTTCCGTATTTGCGAAGGAAGGGAAGATCATTACGGTGATTCCCAATACGAAGTTGACTGGAGGACCTTCAGGCAACATCAATTTTGAAAACGTTTGGGAATTTTACCAGATTGATATTGCCAGTAAACAAAGGACGAAGATCAGTGGAATTCCAGCTGTTACAAATCCTGGAGCAGCATTCTGCGCGATTGATCTGGACGGAAAAACATTATTGAGGGTGAATACCAAAGACGGAAGTCAGAACGGATACTATGAATTGACGGGTACATCTGCGAAAGCCTTGTTCAATGTTACTGCTGGGGGTTCTGTATCTGGACTTTACAAGATTGTAGCAGGACAGTAAGGTTTTGAAAAACTGACAATAAAAGGCAGAAATAAATAACAAAAAAGGGGTATGCAGGATGATTTGAAAAAAATAAAAATTAAATATGCATATCCCTTTTGCTTTTAATAAGATAAAACTTATTTTTGCATTCCAAAATACAGGCATTCAAACAATCTGTATTTAAATTGATTAATAAATTTTAGTCCCTATAATATGCCCAATATTGGTAAAATAGCGCAGATTATCGGCCCAGTAGTTGACGTCAACTTTGCCGACAATGAAAATCTTCCTAAGATTTATGATGCATTGTACATTGAGAAAGACAATGGACAGCGCATTATATTAGAGGTTCAACAGCACTTAGGTGAGGAACGTGTTCGTACGATTGCAATGGATGCTACCGAAGGTTTAATTCGTGGCATGAAGGTCGTTGATACTGGCGCTCCTATCAAAATGCCGATTGGCGAAGAGATCAAAGGTCGTGTATTCAACGTTGTTGGAGATCCAATTGACGGTATTCAAGCATTAAACAAGGATAACGGTCGTCCTATTCACAACGTACCTCCTAAGTTTGAAGATCTATCGACTGAAACTGAAGTATTGTTTACAGGAATTAAAGTAATCGATTTGTTAGAGCCATATGCAAAGGGTGGTAAGATCGGTTTGTTCGGTGGTGCTGGTGTTGGTAAAACAGTATTGATTCAGGAATTAATCAACAATATCGCAAAAGGACACGGTGGTCTTTCGGTATTTGCTGGTGTAGGCGAGCGTACTCGTGAAGGAAATGACTTACTTCGTGAGATGTTGGAGTCAGGCATTATCAAATACGGTGACAAATTCATGGAAGAAATGGAAAAAGGTCAATGGCCTTTGGACACTGTGGATTTGGAATTAATGAAAGAATCTAAATGTACTTTCGTATTCGGACAGATGAATGAGCCTCCAGGTGCTCGTGCTCGTGTTGCGTTATCAGGTTTGACAATTGCGGAATACTTCCGTGATGGAGATGGCGAAGGACAAGGTCGTGATATCTTATTCTTTATTGATAACATCTTCCGTTTTACCCAAGCAGGTTCTGAGGTATCGGCATTATTAGGTCGTATGCCATCAGCAGTAGGTTACCAACCTACCCTAGCAACAGAGATGGGTTTAATGCAAGAGCGTATTACATCCACTAAGAACGGATCGATCACATCAGTACAAGCGGTATACGTACCTGCGGATGACTTGACTGACCCTGCTCCGGCAACAACATTTGCCCACTTAGATGCGACTACAGTATTATCCCGTAAAATTTCTGAGTTAGGTATTTACCCAGCGGTGGATCCATTGGATTCTACTTCACGTATCCTTTCTCCAGCAGTTTTAGGTGATGAGCATTACAATACTGCACAACGCGTAAAAGAAATCCTTCAACGTTATAAAGAACTTCAGGATATCATCGCCATCTTAGGTATGGACGAATTATCTGAAGAAGATAAGTTAACGGTACACCGCGCACGTCGTGTACAACGTTTCTTGTCACAACCATTCCACGTAGCAGAGCAATTTACAGGTCTGAAAGGTTGTTTAGTAGACATCAAGGACACTATCAAAGGATTCAACATGATCATCGATGGTGAAGTAGATGAATACCCAGAAGCATCTTTCAACTTGGTAGGTTCAATCGAAGACGCTATCGAGAAAGGTAAAAAACTATTAGCAGAAGCAGTTTAATGTAAGATATGAGATATTAGACATGAGATATGAGACTTTTGAAAGTATATAAAGTCTCATATTTTAAGTTTAGGTCTCAAATCTCAAATCTCACATCTCAAGTCAAAAATGAAATTAACAATCATAACTCCAGACAAATTAGCTTACGAAGGTGATGTAACAGCGGTTACAGTTCCGGGATCGGCGGGTTCTTTTCAGATTCTGAAGGATCACGCGGCTATTGTGTCTACGCTAGAAGATGGTAAAGTCATTATTAAGAATAATAATGATGAACAAGTCATTATTATTAAAGGTGGTGTAGTAGAAGTAAAGGACAACAATATCATCGTTTTAGCAGAAGGAATTGCGGAAGAATAGATAAACAAAATATTACGATAAAGTAGCCCTTAAAACTTCAAGTTCTAAGGGCTATTTTTTTGCAAGTTTTTTCGGTCCGAGGCCGGTTTTAGGAAGAATTTCGACCAGTTTCCTAAAAATTTGAAAAAATCAAAATTATACCAATTTTAATTTTAGTCTACAGACAACAAAATTTAAAACAGAAAATTAATAGGTATAACAAAATATAATTTTTAATATTAGCAAACATCGAAATAAAAAACTTTATCAAAAAAAAATTCTAGGCTATTGTAAAGAATTTTAATTCGAGCTAACTTAACAAAACAGAACGAAGGGAATCCTAAACGATATTTTTTCAAACAAGTATTACATCAAATTCGGCAGGTTATTATGCAGTATTACAATCAAGATACACTGATCTATTTAAATGGGGAGTTTGTGAAGGCGAGCAATGCTGGAGTTGATATGTTTGGACAGTCATTACATTATGGCTATGGAGCCTTCGAAGGTCTGCGTGCATACAGCACTCACAATGGAACGAGGATCTTTAAGGCAGAAGAACATTTCGACCGTTTACAACAATCATGTAAAGCCATCGGCTTACCTTATCAGTGGGACAATAGAGAGTTGATCGCAAAGTCGTATGAGCTTTTGGAAGCGAACAATCTTCGGGCAGCCTATATTCGCCCTTTGATCTATTCGGGCTCCAATATGCACTTAACGGCATCTGATACGGCAAACATCATGATCGCGGCTTGGGAATGGGGTCCTTATTTAGGACAGAACCTATTAAAGGTAAATATTTCCAGGATTGAACGACCGAACCCGAAGTCCTTCCCCATCAATGCCAAGGTTTCGGGACAATATATCAATTCGATATTAGCGACCAGTGATGCTATCCAAAAGGGTTTCGACGAGGCTTTATTGTTGGACCAAGATGGTTTTGTGGCTCAGGCATCAAGCGAAAACCTGTTCATTGAAAAAGATTTCAAGATCTATACCCCTCCTTTGGGAAACATCTTCCCAGGAATTACCAGGGATACCGTGATCGATATCTGTAAGCGTTTGAATTTTGATATCATCGAGAAGAGAATTACCATAAAAGACATTTACGAAGCTGACAGTGCCTTTTTAAGTGGTACAGCAGCGGGAATAATAGGCATAAAACAAATAGACGATGTAATCTTCCAAGAAGAATGGGAAGACAGCATCGGCGCATCTATCCAAAGAAAATATAAAAATTTAGTATTAGAGCAGAATAATTATGAAGTCATCATCTGATAACCAAAAGGGAATCAACAAGTACAGCCGCATCTTTACACAAGATGAAACTCAACCAGCTGCGAAAGCCATGTTATATGGTATCGGTCTGACCGATGCAGATATGGAGAAGGCACAGGTTGGAATCGCGAGCATGGGCTACGACGGTAACACCTGTAACATGCACCTTAATGACCTAGCTCAGGTCGTCAAAAAAGGTATTTGGAACAGCGATCTGGTCGGCTTGACGTTTGGAACGATTGGGGTCAGTGATGGGATGAGTAACGGAACGGATGGAATGCGCTACTCTTTAGTGTCTCGTGATGTCATTGCAGACAGTATAGAAACGATCTGCGGTGGTCAGTACTATGATGGCGTTGTGGCTATCCCAGGTTGTGACAAGAACATGCCTGGTGCCATCATGGCAATGGGAAGGTTGAACCGCCCTGCCATTATGGTCTACGGAGGAACAATTGCTCCTGGTCATTATAAAGGTGAAGAATTAAATATTGTTTCAGCATTTGAAGCATTAGGAAAGAAAATAGCTGGAACCATTTCGGATGAGGACTATGATGGTGTTATCCGTCATACTTGTCCAGGTGCCGGCGCATGTGGAGGTATGTATACAGCAAACACGATGGCTTCAGCGATTGAGGCTATGGGAATGAGCTTGCCATACTCCTCTTCCAACCCCGCTGTTTCTGATGAGAAGAAACAGGAATGTCTGGAAGTCGGTAAATATATGCGCATCCTATTGGAGAAGGACATCAAGCCTTCGGATATCATGACACGCAAAGCATTTGAGAATGCCATGCGTATCATCGTAATCCTAGGAGGATCTACCAATGCGGTACTTCACTTTATTGCAATGGGTAAATCAGTGGATGTAGATGTTACGCCGGATGATTTCCAACGCATGTCGGATGAAACTCCAGTATTGGCAGATTTCAAACCATCAGGTAAGTTCTTGATGCAAGATTTACACCAATATGGTGGTATTCCAGCAGTGATGAAATACCTATTGGATGAAGGTTTATTACATGGTGACTGTTTGACGGTAACTGGTAAAACGGTAGCAGAGAACTTAGCGGATGTAAAATCGATCATTGACTATAATCAACCGATCATTCACAAATTAGATGATCCGATCAAGGCGACTGGTCACTTGCAGATCCTTTACGGAAACTTAGCTGAGGAAGGTTCAGTAGCGAAGATTTCGGGAAAAGAAGGGGAGAAATTCACGGGTCCAGCGCGTGTATTTGATGGAGAGCATGATTTGGTAAAAGGTCTTGAGACTGGAAGAATCAAAAAAGGTGATGTGGTCGTGATCAAGAACGAAGGACCTAAGGGGGCTCCAGGAATGCCTGAAATGTTGAAACCAACGTCGTTGATCATTGGTGCAGGCTTAGGAAGTTCTGTGGCCTTGATTACAGACGGACGCTTCTCAGGAGGAACCCATGGATTCGTAGTAGGTCACATTACACCGGAAGCATACGAAGGAGGATTGATCGGATTGGTGCAGGACGATGACATCATCGAAATCGACGCAGTCAACAACAGCATCAACCTTCAGGTCTCGGACGAAGAGATTGCCGCACGCAGAGCAGCTTGGCAACAGCCAGCACTGAAAGTGAGCAAAGGCGTTCTGTACAAATACGCAAAAAGCGTTGCAAATGCATCACAAGGTTGTGTGACGGATTTGTAAAAAAAGACATAAGACAATAGACACAAGACATTAGATCCATCAGATATAAATTAAGCAGATCTATTGTGTCGATTGAATAAAGAGAAAAATTGTAGACAAATAATAAATAAAAAAATAAGCATAAGGGATAAGATTAGTTAGAGAAGCAAAAGGAGAAAACTTTAAAAAATCTTATGTCTTATGTCTTATGTCTAAAATCTAAAAAGATGAGTACACTTGAAAAAACGGAAACAAAGGAAACCACTAGAAAGGCAGCTGGAACGCAGGTAAGCGGTTCCCAGGCTGTGATGGAAGCCTTAATCCACGAGGGGGTGGATACCGTATTCGGGTATCCAGGAGGTGCTATTATGCCGATCTATGATGCATTGTATGATTACACTGATCAATTGAAGCATATTTTGGTACGTCACGAACAGGGTGGAATTCATGCTGCACAAGGATATGCACGTACATCGGGACGTGTGGGTGTGGCTTTTGCAACAAGCGGTCCTGGAGCAACAAACCTGGTCACCGGTTTGGCAGACGCAATGATCGATAGTAACCCTATCGTCTGTATTACAGGTCAAGTCTTTGCTTCCCTTCTAGGAACAGATGCGTTTCAAGAAACTGACGTCATTAACATCACCACACCTGTGACCAAATGGAACTATCAGGTGACTGATGCGAATGAGATCCCAAGTGTATTAGCTAAAGCATTCTATATTGCTAGAACAGGGAGACCTGGTCCAGTATTAATTGATATTACCAAAAATGCTCAGATCCAATTGTTTGATTACAATGGATACGAGTCCTGCAAGCATGTACGTAGTTACAGACCTGCTCCGATTGTTCGTAAGGAATATGTTGAAGAGGCTGCAAAAGCAATCAATGCGGCAAAGAAACCATTCATTTTATTTGGTCAGGGCGTGATTTTGGGTAAAGCGGAACAAGAGTTCAAGACCTTTATCGAAAAAGCGGGTATCCCTTCGGCTGCTACTGTTATGGGGCTTAGCGCTCTTGAGACAGACCATCCATTGCATGTGGGTATGTTGGGTATGCACGGAAACTATGCACCCAATGTCATGACGAATGAATGTGACGTGTTGATCGCTATCGGAATGCGTTTCGATGACCGTGTAACCGGACGTTTGGATAAATATGCAAAACAGGCAAAAGTTGTTCACTTGGACATAGACCCTGCTGAAATCGACAAGAACGTGAAAGCCCATTATCCAGTTTGGGGAGATTGTAAGGAAACCCTTCCAATGTTGACCGAATTGGTTGAAAAAGGCGATCATGCAGCTTGGTTGAGCAAATTCAGGGATTTGGAAAAAGAAGAAATCAAGGAAGTAATCCATAATGAACTGAACCCTACCTCTGACATCATGACCATGGGTGAAGTACTAAAGGTATTGAACGAGATCACTGGTGGAGATGCTGTTATTGTTACTGACGTAGGTCAGCACCAAATGGTAACCTGCCGTTATGCAAAATTCAACAGTTCGAAATCCAGCGTTACTTCTGGAGGTTTGGGAACGATGGGATTTGGTCTGCCAGCCGCAATTGGCGCTTGGTATGGTGCTCCGCATCGTGATGTGGTAGCTATTATCGGTGATGGTGGTATTCAAATGACCATCCAGGAATTAGGTACCATTATGCAATTCGGCGCCAAGGTGAAGATCTTGATCCTGAACAATGAGTTCTTGGGAATGGTTCGCCAATGGCAACAACTATTCCACGATAAGAGATATTCATTTGTTAATATCACCAGCCCAGATTTCGTAGCTGTTGCGAAAGGATACTATATCGATGGAAATAAGATCTCGGAACGTAAGGATTTAAAGGATGCCCTACAGACTATGATGGATCATGATGGCTCTTACCTATTGGAAATCATGGTAGGTAAAGAGAACAATGTATTCCCAATGGTAGCGCAAGGAACAAGTGTGTCAGAAATTAGATTGAAGTAATCATGGAAAAACAAGAATATACCATAACCATATACACAGAAAACTCTATCGGGATGATAGGCCGTATATCGGGGATATTTTCAAGACGTAAAATCAATATCGAGAGCTTAAATACTTCCCCATCGGAAGTGGATGGCATTCACCGCTTCACAATCTTGATTACAGAATCAGAAGAAGTGGTCCGCAAATTATGCCGTCAGGTTGAAAAACAGGTGGAGGTATTGAAAGCATACTTCAACACCAATGATGAATTGATTTGGCAAGAACAGGCTCTTTATAAAGTACCAGCAGACGCGATTGCAGAGAAAGTATTGGTAGAACGCTTACTTCGTCAATACGGTGCTAATGTAGTTGTGATCCGTAATGACTATATTGTATTCGAAACAGCAGGTCACCGTGAGGAGATCGACAGGCTTACAGAGGAATTGGGCAAATACAACCTGATAGAATTTGTTCGTGGTGCTCGTATCGCCATCATCAAGGACAGTGCTGGTTTCCATACCAAGCTAAAACAATTTGAAATCAATGAGCCAGCTCCAGACATCGTTGAAAACGAGTATTTGGATCAGCGCGACGATGTCTTTACCATGTAATTAATCCTTGCATGCAAGTAGAACAGGTCATACCGATATTCAGGATATTTGATTATGCCAAGGCAGTCGAGTTTTACATCGACTGGCTTGGTTTTCACATTGACTGGGAACATCGATTTGATGACAATTCTCCTATTTACATGCAGATCTCCAGAGATGGCATGGCAATGCACCTCAGCGAGCATCATGGAGATGCCACTCCGGGTTCACAGGTTTTTGTGAATTGCACTGGACTAAAGGCATATCATGAGCAATTGATTCAAAAGAATTATAAGTACAATAAACCCAGCTACGAGGAAACATTCTATAACTGCCACTGTGTTCAAGTCATTGATCCATTTGGCAATAGGATATCATTCAACGAGCCGATTAAAAAAGCATAGAACAAATGGAAAAAGTATTCCAATTCATTATCGATGGCCGCAAGGCATTCATCCGATTAATCGATGAATTGTCCTTAGAGCAATTGAACGAAATTCCAACAGGATTCAACAACAATATCATCTGGAATTTTGGACATATCGTAGTGAGTACACAAACATTAAGCTATACCCGCACAGGAATCCGTGAGGGCGTGAGCTGGGTAAAGTATGTGGATGCCTATGCAAAAGGCACTAAACCTACATACTTCGTAAGCCAAGAGGAAGTAAATGAACTTAAGGAAATCGCATTGAGTTCCATCCGTGAGATCGAGGCTGATTACAATGCCGGAGTTTTCAAGACTACGACTCCTTATGAGACGGCAACCTATGGCGCTACGTTAAATAGCATTGAAGATGTCCTGATCACTTCGGTAGGTCATGACAACCTGCACTATGGCTATGCGACGGCACAAAAAAGAATAATCAACAACAAATAATAAGAAACCTTAATCGAAAAAAATATTTAATTCAGTATTACAATGGCAAATTATTTCAACACATTACCTCTTAGAGAGCAATTAGATCAATTAGGCGTTGCAGAATTCATGAATTCATCCGAATTCAACGAAGGAGTAGAAGCTTTAAAAGGTAAAAAAATCGTAATCGTAGGTTGTGGAGCTCAAGGCTTGAACCAAGGTTTAAACTTGAGAGATAGCGGATTGGACGTATCTTATGCATTGCGTAAAGAAGCTATTGAACAAAAAAGAGATTCATGGAAAAATGCAACAGATAACAATTTTAAGGTTGGAACTTACGAAGAATTGATTCCTTCTGCTGACCTAGTTATCAACTTGACTCCAGATAAACAACATACATCCGTTATCAATGCCGTAATGCCATTGATGAAAGAAGGTGCTACCCTATCCTATTCACACGGTTTCAATATCGTTGAAGAAGGTATGCAGATCCGTCCGGATATCACGGTTATCATGGTAGCTCCAAAATGTCCAGGTTCAGAGGTTCGTGCTGAATACTTGAGAGGATTTGGTGTTCCTACCTTGATCGCTGTTCACCCAGAAAATGACCCACAAGGCAAAGGTTGGGCGGAAGCAAAAGCATACTGTGCCGGTACTGGTGGTGACCGTGCTGGTGTATTGAAATCATCATTCGTAGCAGAGGTAAAATCAGATTTAATGGGTGAGCAAACTATCCTTTGTGGTTTGTTGCAAACAGGTTCTATTCTTTCATTTGATAAAATGGTAGAAAAAGGAATCGATGCTGGCTATGCTTCAAAACTTGTTCAATACGGTGTTGAAGTTATTACTGAAGCTTTAAAACATGGTGGGGTAAGTGGTATGATGGACCGCTTGAGCAACCCTGCGAAAATCAAGGCTTTTGAATTGTCGGAAGAACTGAAAGATATTATGCGTCCATTGTTCCAGAAACACCAAGATGACATCATGTCTGGTGAATTCAGCAAGACCATGATGGAAGACTGGGCTAATGGAGATTCAAACCTATTGAAATGGAGAGCTGAAACTGGAGAAACTGCTTTTGAGAAAACACCTGCTGGCGATGTTAAGATTTCAGAACAGGAATATTTTGACAATTATCTATTGATGGTTGCTTTCGTGAGAGCTGGTGTTGAATTGGCTTTCGAAACGATGGTTGAAGCTGGAATCAAACCAGAATCGGCATATTACGAATCATTGCACGAAACTCCATTGATCGCAAATACAATTGCTCGTAAGAAATTATTCGAGATGAACCGTGTTATTTCTGACACAGCTGAATATGGATGTTATTTATTTGACCAAGCTTGTAAGCCATTATTGGCAGATTTCATGAAGAAAATCGACACAGATGTTGTTGGTAAAAACTTCAATGAAGGCAAGGATGGTTCTGTGGACAACATCAAATTAGTACAGGTTAACGAGATTTTAAGAAATCATGAAGTAGAAACCGTAGGTAGAAAATTGCGTAAAGCAATGACTGCTATGAAAGCTATTCAAACTGTTTAATTTTTCGTAAATTAGATAGCTAAAATTGGGGTAAAATTACCATATTTTAATTTTACCCCTTTTAAAATTTCAAACCAACAAGAGATAAAGAGAAAAATGGGAAAAACATTAGTAGAAAAAATTTGGGATGCACATGTCGTCAAGCGTCAAGAAGGGTTTCCTGATATCATATATATCGATACCCACCTCATCCATGAAGTGACCTCCCCACAGGCATTTGATGGTTTGCGCAAAAGAGGACTGCCTGTACTCCGTCCGGATCAAACTGTAGCAACGGCTGACCATAATGTCCCAACATTAAACCAGCACTTGCCAATCAAAGAAGAACTTTCTCGCTACCAAGTAGACATGCTGACCAAAAACTGTAAGGAGTTTGGTGTTGAACTTTATGGATTGGGCCACCCATTCCAAGGCATTGTCCATGTTATTGGGCCTGAATTAGGCATCACCCTTCCTGGAAAAACCATGGTATGCGGAGATAGCCACACTTCTACGCATGGCGCTTTTGGTGCTATTGCATTTGGAATCGGGACTTCTCAAGTAGAGCAGGTATTTGCTACACAATGTTTATTGCTGCAAAAACCCAAGACCATGAAAATCGAGGTTAATGGTGAACTAGGAAAAGGTGTGGGTGCTAAAGATATCATCCTTTACATCATTTCCAAGATTTCTGCAGCTGGTGGAACAGGCTATTTTGTTGAATATGCTGGTTCTGCTATTCGCTCATTGAGTATGGAAGGTCGAATGACCATCTGTAATATGAGTATTGAAATGGGTGCTCGTGGTGGATTGATTGCACCTGACCAAACGACTTTTGATTATATCAATGGTCGTGAATTTGCTCCAAAAGGAGAAGAATGGGATAAAGCATTGGCTTATTGGAAGACGTTGTATTCCGATGATGATGCAGAGTTTGATAAGGTATTGACCTTTGATGCTGCCGATATACAGCCGATGATTACCTATGGTACCAATCCAGGTATGGGTATCGGAATCACGGAGTCCATTCCTACAACCACCTCTCAACCTGAGAATGAACGCCCTTCTTATCAAAAAGCCTTAAACTACATGGGATTCCACGATGGCGATCAGGTCATTGGAAAACCGGTGGATTATGTATTCATCGGAAGTTGTACCAACTCCCGTATTGAAGACTTACGCCAAGTAGCGGCCTTCGTTCAAGGTAAGCATAAGGCGGAGAATGTGGAAGTATGGATCGTTCCAGGATCAAAACAAGTGGAGGCTCAGGCTAAACTTGAAGGTATTGACAAGATATTTGAAGAAGCAGGTTTTATGCTTCGTGAACCTGGCTGTTCTGCATGTCTAGGGATGAATGAAGATAAGATCCCTGCTGGTAAATACTGTGTTTCTACTTCTAACAGAAATTTTGAAGGTAGACAAGGACCAAACGCACGCACCATGCTGGTAAGCCCGCTTACCGCAGCAGCTGCAGCAGTAACTGGTAAAATTGTAGACGTAAGGGAATTAGTGTAAAGAATTAGAATCATGAAAAAATTTGAAAAATTATCCTCTCGTGTAGTTCCTCTACCGATAGAAAATATAGATACAGACCAGATCATCCCTGCCCGTTTCCTTAAGGCAACGACGCGTGAAGGATTTGGAAATAACCTATTCCGCGATTGGCGGTTTGACAGCGAAGATCAGCCTAAAGCGGACTTCGTTATGAATGACCCAACTTATAAAGGCAAGGTATTGGTTGCCGGTAAGAACTTTGGCTGTGGCTCCTCTCGTGAGCATGCTGCCTGGGCTATTCAAGATTATGGCTTCGATGTGGTAGTTAGCTCTTTCTTTGCTGATATCTTCAAAGGAAATGCCTTGAACAACGGTGTCTTGCCTATCACGGTTCCTGAGGAATTCTTAGAAAAAATCTTTGAGAAGGTTTTTGCTAATCCAGATACGGAAGTGGTGGTTGACCTAGAAGCTCAAACTATCGGCATTGAAGGAACTGATGACAAATTTACATTTGAAATCAATCCTTATAAAAAATCATGCTTGATCAATGGCTATGATGATATCGACTATATCTTAAGCCAAAAAGCGGAAATCGAAGCTTTCGAACAAAACAGATAATGGCTGCTTTCGTCCAAATATCAAATTTATCGGTTTCATACGGTCTAACTACTGTTTTGAACAATTTGTCTTGGACTATTGAGCCCGATGAAAACTATGTATTGGCTGGCAAGAGTGGTTCTGGGAAAACAACTTTGGCAAAAGCAATTGCAGGATTGATAACTGCAGCTGGCGAAGTGAAAGTTGAATTCGATTCCAATTGCCCTCTCCTTCAAAAAGTAATCTACGTTTCTAATTGGTATCAGTTTACCAATTTAGAAGGCGACAGAAACTTCTATTATCAACAACGCTATAACCGTCATCAAGGGAATGATACCCTGACGGTCAAAGCTGAACTGCTTCATTTTGCGAAGAAGGAAAACCTTCGAATAGAAGATATCCATGATAAGATTGTTGCCATGGGTTTTGAACATACCATGGATTCTCAATTGATTGAACTTTCAAGTGGAGAGCACAAGAAATTGCAATTGGTCAAGTCACTTTGGTTGAAACCACAGCTTCTGATCATTGATGAACCTTATACAGGTTTGGATAAGCAATCTAGGTTAGAATTGAATATCTGGTTAGATGAACTTGTTGCTGAAGGTGTACAGCTTTTTATTATTTCAAATGATAGGCAGTTACCAAAATCCATCAACCGATATGCACATATTGTAGACGGTCAGATCGAATCGGTAAGATCTTTTGATGAGATCATCCAAGATGAGGAGCGCGTAAAAAAAGAATTGCCTGCTTTTCTTCACCAAGTTCCAGAGACTAATTATAGCACGGTTGCTGATCTGAAAGATATAATTATCAGGTATGGTGAGAAGGTTGTGCTGAACAAAGTATCTTGGAAGGTAGAAGTAGGCGAGAAATGGTTGCTACAAGGTCCGAATGGTTCAGGAAAATCCACCTTATTGAGTTTGATCAATGGAGATCATCCGCAATCTTATGGATTGGACATCGAGCTGTTTGGAAACAAACGCGGATCCGGTGAGAGTATTTGGGACATCAAACAGAAGATTGGAATGATATCTCCAGAAATGCACTGGTATTTCGACCAAAACGCAACGGTTTGGCATACGCTGGCTTCTGGATTTTACGACAGTATCGGATGGTTCATTGATGTCAAGTTCCAAGAAAAGAAACAGATCGAGGAGCTGATGGCTTTCTTTGATTTGACGGAGCATAAGGATCAATTACTGCATACCCTTACATTAGGCAAACAGCGTTTGGCGATGTTAGCCAGGAGCATTATCAAAAATCCTCCATTATTGGTATTGGATGAACCCTGCCAAGGCTTGGATTCGCAGCAAGCAAAGTATTTTAATGATGTAGTCGATGAACTTTGCCAGCACGGCAAGACATTGATCTATGTCGGACATTATGAAAGTCAGCTTCCGAGCTGCATTGAAAAAAGAATTGTATTAGAAAAAGGTGAAGTCATCGCCTTGGAAAATAAAGTTGAAAACGTTTTATAACACATGAAGAAAAACATTCTTATTATTCCCGGAGATGGAATTGGACAAGAGGTTACTACCTGGGGAAAAGAAGTTCTGAATAAAATTGCCGAAAAATATAATCACGAATTTATTTTCGACGAGGCAATCATGGGCCACACTGCTATTGAAGCTACAGGAAATCCATTACCAGATGAAACACTAGAAAAAGCAAAAGCTTCTGACGCTATCCTTTTCGGTGCGATCGGTCATGCTAAATATGATAATGACCCTTCTGCCAAGGTACGTCCTGAACAGGGCTTATTAAAGATTCGTAAGGAATTAGGCTTATATGCCAACTTACGTCCTATCCTGTTGTTCGATGAACTATTGGATGCTTCAAGCCTGAAACCAGAAGTCCTTCGTGGTACTGATATCCTTTTCTTCCGTGAATTAACAGGTGATGTTTATTTCGGTGAAAAGAAACGTAATGAAGACAATAGTTTCGCTTCCGATCTGATGAACTATAACCGCTACGAAGTTGACCGTATTGCCCGTAAAGCATTCGATGCAGCAAGGACGAGAAGTAAAAAACTTTGTTCAGTGGATAAAGCCAACGTATTGGAAACATCAAGATTGTGGAGAGAGGTTGTCCAAGAAATCGCGAAAGAATACCCAGATGTTGAGACTGAACACATGTTCATCGATAATGCTGCCATGCAATTGGTTAAGAACCCTAAGAAATTTGATGTGGTATTGACGGCAAACCTTTTTGGTGACATCTTAACTGATGAAGCATCACAGATCGCCGGTTCAATGGGAATGTTAGCTTCGGCTTCTGTGGGTGATGGAACAGGATTCTTTGAACCTATCCATGGTTCTGCACATGATATCGCGGGACAAAATAAAGCTAATCCGCTAGCTTCTATCCTTTCAGCCGCATTGATGTTGGACATCGCCTTCGGTTTACAAGATGAGGCAAAAGAAGTGACCAATGCCGTTGCCGAAACATTGAAAGCTGGTTGGAGAACTGGTGATATCGCCAATGCAGATACCCCAGCCGAAAAGATTTTAGGCACTCAGGAAATGGGGGCTAAAGTTTTAGAGTTTTTGAAATAGAATTAATCAAGGTATAAACATAAATTGAGACAATATGTTACACGATCCTAATCACTTATACATTTTCGATACGACATTACGTGACGGTGAGCAAGTGCCGGGTTGCCAATTGACAACTCCTGAAAAAATCGAAATTGCCAAAGATTTGGAACGCTTAGGGGTAGATATTATTGAAGCAGGATTTCCTGTTTCAAGCCCTGGAGATTTCCAATCGGTTGTCGAACTATCCAAGGCTGTTAATGATGTGATCATCTGTGCACTGACCCGTGCTAACATGAACGATATCGATGTGGCTGCTGATGCATTGAAATATGCAAAAAGACCCCGTATCCATACTGGAATCGGCTCTTCAGACATGCACATCAAATATAAATTCAACAGTACCCGTGAAGAAATCCTAGAACGTGCTGTAGCAGCTGTAAAGCATGCCAAATCTTATGTAGAAGATGTTGAATTCTATGCAGAGGATGCTGGCCGTGCCGATTTAGAGTTCTTGGCAAAAATGATCGAGTCAGTGATTGCTGCTGGCGCAACCGTTGTTAATATTCCAGATACCAATGGATATTGTTTACCGGATCAATATGGCTCCAAAATCAAATACCTGAAAGAAAATGTAAAGAACATCGATCAGGCCATTATTTCAGCACATTGCCATAACGACTTAGGATTAGCGACTGCCAATTCCATTGCAGCCATCCAAAATGGTGCTCGCCAGGTGGAATGTACCATCAACGGAATCGGTGAACGCGCGGGAAATACTTCTCTGGAAGAAGTTGCCATGATCCTGAAAGTACATAACCAGGCTTTTGGAGGATTATCTTCCAATATCGACAGCAGAATGTTCACTTACCTTTCCAGAAAAGTAAGTGAAATGATGAACATGCCGGTACAGCCGAACAAAGCTATTGTTGGCCGTAATGCTTTCGCACATAGCTCCGGAATCCACCAAGATGGCTTCCTAAAACACCGTGAGAATTACGAGATCATCCGTCCAGAGGATGTAGGCTTGGAAGAAGCAGACATTATCTTAACGGCTCGTTCAGGTCGTCACGCCTTGAAACACCATCTTGAAAGACTAGGTTATAACCTAGATAAAGATAAATTAGCAGATTGTTACCAACGATTCTTGATCTTAGCAGATGCCAAAAAAGAAATCTGCGATGAGGATTTGCTGATCTTGGTAAAAGAAAATTAATACAAAGGCTGGGTGACCAGCCTTTACATCCACCTAAACAAACGAACAGATTAGAATGAGTTTGGACCTATCAACACTGACCATAGACTCGGTTGCTGCTAAAGAACAGATCAAGGATGTGGTTACCCGTACGCCATTGCAGTACAACCATCATCTTTCTGAAAAATACGGAGCTGAGGTCTATCTTAAAAGGGAAGATCTCCAAGTAGTGAGATCTTATAAATTACGTGGTGCTTTCAACAAAATCTGTAGTCTTTCCCAAGAGGAAAGAGAACGTGGTGTTGTCTGTGCCAGTGCTGGAAACCATGCCCAAGGCGTGGCCTTATCCTGCAAAAAATTAGATATCAAAGGCGTAATCTTTATGCCCGGCCCTACCCCAAGACAAAAAATTACCCAAACTGAGATGTGGGGGAATGGCAATATCGAAATCGTTCTGATTGGCGACACGTTCGATGACTGCCAAAAAGCCGCTTTAGAATATACCAAGGAACATAACATGACCTTTATCCCTCCGTTTGATGACCTGAAAGTCATTGAAGGTCAAGGAACAGTTGCTGTTGAAATCCTTGAAGATTTACCTGATGTAGACGCGATTTTTATTCCTATTGGTGGTGGTGGCCTATCTTCAGGAGTAAGCTATCATATCCGCAAATTTGCTCCTGGAGTAAAATGTTATGGCGTAGAGCCAGAAGGGGCTCCATCCATGCAGGCGGCAATCCAGAATGGTAGCCCGATTGAACTGGAGCAAATCAATAAATTCGTTGATGGTGCTGCAGTTAAGAAAGTTGGGGCTCTGACCTTCGACATCAGTTCAAAACTGTTGGACGGTGTGAAATCGATTCCTGAAGGCAAGATCTGCACAACCATTCTAGAATTATATAATAAGGATGCCATTGTAGTAGAACCTGCAGGGGCACTTTCCGTTGCTGCATTGGATTTCCACAAAGATGAAATCAAAGGCAAAAAGGTAGTCTGTATCATTTCTGGAGGAAACAACGATATCGACCGAATGAGCGAGATCAAAGAGCTTTCCTTATTGTATGAAGGATTTAAACATTACTTTATCGTTCGCTTCCCGCAAAGACCTGGTGCATTGAAATTATTGGTTACCGAAGTACTTGGTCCTAAAGATGATATCACTCGTTTTGAATACATCAAAAAAACAGAACGAGAAAGAGGTCCTGCCTTAATTGGTATTGAATTAAATGATCCAAATGATTATATTACATTTATAGAACGATTAAAGTCTTATAAATTTGACTTTATCGAATTGAACAAAGACCAGACATTATTTGAGTATCTGGTATAAAAACGCAACTAACCCTCCAAAATAAAGTAGATGCAACGGCCATTATTTCTTATGGTCGTTGCTTTTTTGTTTTACAGATATTATCAATTTTTTGACTCTTTTGTTACAAAACAACTAAAAAAGTTTAAGCGTAGATAAGGACTGGAAATCCTAATTTATTGACCGTCAACAAATGCCAATCCCAAAAAGAAGAACACCTATCTGCATTAGCTTAATTTTACCCGCTTGCCAATACAAATAGATGTTCTAGAAAATTTTAATCTATCATAACTTTATCTAACTAACAAACCTAAATTCTAGGATAGATTATAAATCAATATTAGAGATATTTAATGTTAAGAAGTGTAAATAAATCCTAATGTTATCTTAAATTTTAAATAACTTATTGATTTACAACTAAATTATACAACAATTATCGCTAATTTCAGTTTATTATTTAGTCAATAACCAAAATCATACTTACGATGAAAGCATCAACAATCTTATTAATCTTGACCCTGCTGTGCGGTTTTTCCATGGCTCAAGCTCAAGAAAAAAAGCCAAAGGCTAGTCCAGCGGACAGTGCCATGGTCACTACAGATGATGGAGTAACCATCTCGATCAAGTACAGCAGCCCTTCATTAAAAGGACGTAAGTTAGGTGTAGACCTTGCAAAAGTTGGGGAGGTTTGGAGAACAGGAGCCAATGAAGCTACTACCGTAGAATTCGACAAAAACGTATTGGTAAACGGCCAAAAACTTCCTGCTGGAAAATACAGCCTCTATTCCATTCCAGGTGAATCCCAATCAACCGTGATCTTTAATAAAACATGGAAACAATGGGGTACCGATTACAACGAAAAGGATGATGCCTTACGCGTGCAAGTCGACAATGAGGAAAACGGTGAAAACCTGGAACGCCTCAAAATCACCGCTGACAAAGATGGA
The DNA here is from genome assembly GCF_024261425.1 of Sphingobacterium sp. LZ11T8. NCBI lineage: Bacteria > Pseudomonadati > Bacteroidota > Sphingobacteriia > Sphingobacteriales > Sphingobacteriaceae > Sphingobacterium > Sphingobacterium sp. LZ11T8. Next base: position 119,614 of record NZ_JANBZY010000007.1, read on the forward strand.
ACCATCAAAGTGAAATGGGGCGACTACGGCCTGCCAATTTCGGTTAAAGCGGATAAATAAAATAAAGGAGTCCTTTTACAAAAGGACTCCTTTATTTTATTTAGAGACTAGACAAAAGACATCAGAGTCCTTCAGGCGACAAACCAACGGGAACTCCCCTTTGTTTATAAACCCTTGGTCATAATAAACGCAAATAATCTGATCAGCCCTACCAAGTCTATTGTCTTATGTCTATTGTCTATAATCTACTGTCTACTGTTTATTCTTCACATACTTCTCCAAGAACTGGTCTTGTTCCCAAAGAAGATGGAAGATGTTTTCCTTCGCCGCATAGCCATGAGACTCTCTTGGCAACAATACCATTCTTACTGGAGCACCCAAGTTTTTCAATGCTTGGAAATAACGCTCAGTCTGCAAAGTAAAAGTACCAGGATTATTATCTGCAGCACCATGAACCAACAACATCGGCGTCTTCATCTTGTCCGCGCTAAAGAAAGGCGACATGGTGATATATAGGTTTGGATCATCCCAAAGGTTCCTTTGCTCGCTCTGGAAACCAAAAGGAGTCAAGGTACGGTTGTATGCACCGGAACGCGCAATACCTGCTGCAAACAGCTTAGAATTGCTCAACAAGTGTGCAGTCATGAAGGCACCATACGAGTGACCTCCAACAGCTACCTTATTTCTGTCCACATAGCCCAACTTGTCCACCGCATCGATTGCTGCTTCGGCATTGCCAACCAATTGCTCGATGAAATTATCATTAGGTTCTTGCGTACCTTCACCCACGATCGGGAAAGCCGCATTATCCAATACTGCATATCCTTTAGCTACCCAATAAATAAAGGATCCATAACTAGGAAAAGTGAATTCCTTAGGATTATTGGTGCTCTGGCCTGCAGTACTCTTATCCTTATATTCACGAGGGTAAGCCCAGATCAATAAAGGCAACTTCTCTTTCTTGTCATAGCCTGCTGGCAGGTACAAAGTACCTGAAAGGTCGACTCCATCCTTACGTTTGTAGTTCAACACTTCCTTGTGGACATTCGCCAAGGACTGGAATGGATTGGCTATCTCAGTTACGGCCTTTTCCTTGCCGGTCTTGATATTTTTGGAATAGTAATTAGGGAAATCAGTAGGTGATTGCAGAGAAACCAAAATATCTCCTTTGGCCATATCGATTACCGAATAGATACGCTCCTGCATCTTCGACTCCTTCGCCGTGTAGATACGTTTCTTCTTCTGCGTCTTGAAGTCATATTCATCGATAAATGGATATTCCCCTTCTTTGGTATAACCATTACCTATCCAATAAGACTTGCCGTTTTTGATATACATGCTATAGGCACCGAAATCATTCTTATCACGATATGGTGTCCCTGGATTTGAATAGATATCCTGAACATTCAGGTCATAGATCACCTGATTTTTACCGGTACTTGGATTCAGTAAGTAGGTTTTTCCATTTCTGGTATCATACCATTGGCTATATACCAAGGCATAGTCATCGTTGCCCCATAGAGTTCCTGCATAGCGGTCTTTGATCTTGATCAGGGATTTTGGTTCAGCATTGAAAGGCGCATCCCAAACAAAGAGCTCATCTCTAAATTCTGCTGGCTTATTGGCATCTCCCCCGTCCAATGCCTGTACAAAGGCAAGTGTCGCAGGTTTATCCGTTCTCCATGACAAAGAACGTTTGCCAGGTCGTGTGGAAGAGAATCCTTTCGGCATGATTTCCATCAATGGCGTCTCGTTCACCTTCTTTACCAAGTTCCCTTTTAGGTCATACACATTCGTTTCCATTGGAAAGCTTCCATAAGAAACAACATAGGAGAAAGGCTTTTTCAGGGTAGTGACCAAAACATATTGACCATCAGGAGATACTGATGAATTCATGTGCAGGTCAGCATTTTTAAAAGGCTCTTCCTTTCCATCCAAACCTAACCAAACCAATTTGGACTTCACCAGGTTCTCGAATTGTTGCTCATCTTGCGGGTTTTTCAATAGATCCTGATAGGTACGCAATTGCGAAACCTGTCCTGTCGAACTCGATACCACCGGCCCCGTTGGCAACTCATCTGGATTCCTAACCTTATCGGTTGCGGATCCATCAATCAAACTTAACAGCAAGCGATCTGAAGTCTTGTACCACATATAAGGGTCGTGCATGACAGCATTGAGGTTATACTCCGTTAGTTTTTTCAGTTCTCTCTTTTCGATGTCAAAAACAAAGAGAGCCACTCCATTTTCCTGGCTGTTGGTAAAGGCCAACTTCTTCGAATCTGGCGAAAAGCTCACGTTCGATACCTTTGCCATCTCTGGCAATTGGATTTCGATCACCTCTTTGGATCCAGCTGGACTTAGGCTAAGGGCGTCAAAATAGGTCTCGGTACTCGAGATGTGCGCCTTTGCATTGATCCGTAGACCTGCAAGCTTCGTTTCCTCCACGCCCAGTTCAGAAAGCGTTTTGTAGGTTGGGCGGTACATAGACAGTACCCAATTCTTGTCGCTGCTCATCTGGATGCTCGGCGGACGCTTGAAATCTGCTAACTGAAGGATTTCTGTGGATGGTTTTTGAAAGGTTACATTCTCTTGAGCAGACACACTCGAAAACAACAAGAGAAATGGTACTAAAAATTTACATTTCATAATTATGGTTTCATAAACATTTAATAAATTCATTAATAGTCACCCTTGGTTCGGGTCGTACTTCCTAACAATTGTTAATAAAGTAGCACATTAGATTTACACAAATCTAACAATATATTATTTTATAATTTACTTTTAAAAATATATAACGATTTTGGTTAATATTAACAAAAATTGCAAGGTAATTTGACAATAAAAAGAGGAACGATTTCCGCCCTAAAATTATCCCCCATAAGTTATCAACATAGTTATAAAGCTGTAAAACAAGCCTTTAACAATAAGTGAATGTTACCAAGCATGTTTTAACCTGATTTTGGAAATCAATGTGGAAAAGTATCGTTACCGCTCCGAGGAAAAATAAGAGATATTTGTTCTACTTAAGAAAATGACCTTCTTAAGTCACAACGTTTTTTTTATTTATCAAAGGACCAAGGCTTATTCAGCTAAAATTCTTTTAAACTTAATATATCATGGCAAGAATCATTAAATTCGAAAAAAATGACTGTGCACCATGCGCACAAGTATCGGCATACCTAGACAGTAAAGGTATTGCCTATGAAACCATTAATCCTTTCGACGAACCTGAATTAGCCGTTAAGTTTAAAGTTCGTACCGTACCGACTGTGATCGTACTGGAGAACGATGAAATCAAAAACCGAATCATTGGATTCAATCCAAATGAACTCGATCAAATCGCATTGTAATAATCATAAACCGGAGGAATTATGATTTATTTATACTATGATTCTCGAACAGGTAATGTGGAACGCTTTATCAATAAAGTGGTTCAGATTACCGGCTGGACAGCCATCCGCATCCAAGATGACTTGGAAGGTAAGGAAGCTGGACATCTGATCACTTATACCACCAACTTTGGTAAAGTGCCAGACAAAACCGATGCATTCATGAAAGAAAAAAGTCATCTCATCAGTTCCGTTACTTCAAGTGGTAACCGCAACTGGGGAAGAAACTTTGCCGTGGCTGCAGACAAAATCTCTGAAATATTCGACATCCCTACGGCGATGAAATTCGAACTTTCAGGCACAATGGAAGATATTAATCAATTTATTGACATCATAAAAAATCAGTACTATGATAGCAAACGAGGTAGCGAAAAACTGGATATTGCTTAACAACGAAATCATGATCAAACATGATGACGAGTTCAGCTTGCATAAAGACAAGGAGGCTGTACGCGCCTATTTCCTGGAATATGTGAACAAGAACACCGTGTTCTTCTATACATTGAAGGAAAAAATCGACTATTTGGTCGAAAACGATTATTACATCGATTTCTACCAATGGTTTACGTTTGAGCAAATGGAAGAGGTGTACAACTATGTATTCGCCAAAAAATTCCGTTTCCAATCCTTTATGGCTGCATTCAAGTTCTTCCAAAGTTACGCCCTGCGCGATGACTCTGGCGAGAAGTTCTTGGAACGCTATGAAGACCGCGTCGTTGCTGTAGCCCTATTCTTGGCTAGAGAAGAAGGCGTACAGAAAGCTATCGAGTATGCCGAAATCATGATCAGTCAAGAATATCAGCCCGCTACCCCGACTTTCTTGAACGCTGGTAAAAAACGCTCCGGCGAACTGGTGTCATGTTTCTTGGACGAAATCGGCGATAACCTGAATGGTATCGGCTATGCTGTCGATTCGGCAATGAAACTATCATCTATCGGTGGTGGAGTTTCTTTCAACATCTCCAAGATCCGTGCCCGTGGCGAAGCCATCAAAGGTGTGGAAGGACGTGCTGGTGGAGTATTACCGATCATGAAAATCATGGAAGATACCTTCTCCTATGCTAACCAACTTGGTCAACGCCCAGGTGCAGGTGCTGTATACTTAAACATCTTCCACTCGGATATCGAAGAATTCTTGGATTGTAAAAAAATCAACGTAGACGAGAAAGTTCGTATCAAGTCTCTTTCCATCGGTATTATCGTTCCTGATAAATTCATGGAATTAGCAGAAAAGGATGAGCCTTGCTACCTGATCTACCCGCACACAGTAATGCAAGAGTACGGTCAGTACCTTGATGAAATTGACATGGATGCGATGTACGATGAGTTGATAACCAACCCTAACGTTAAAAAGAAAAAAATCAATGCCCGTCACCTATTGGTGAAAATCGCTCAGACACAAAAAGAGTCGGGATACCCATACATCTTCTTCAAAGAGAACACTAACCGTGCACACGCATTGAATGGAATCGGTAAAGTAAAATTCTCTAACCTGTGTACCGAGATCATGCAAGTATCAGAAGTATCTGATATCAACATTTACGGTAAAGAAGACACTATCCGTTACGGTATTTCCTGTAACCTAGGCTCCTTGAACATTGCAACGGTCATGGACAACAAACGCATCAAAGAAACTGTTAAAACCGCTATGCGTGCCTTAACCGTGGTTTCTGATGTCACCAATATCGAAATGGTTCCTTCCATCGCTAAAGCAAACCGCGAGCTTCACTCTGTTGGTTTAGGAGCAATGAACCTACATGGCTACCTAGCGAAAAGCTTTATCATGTACGAATCTACCGAAGCATTGGATTTCGCCAACATCTTCTTCATGGCCATGAACTACTATTCTATCGAGGCTTCCATGGAGATTGCAAAAGAACGCCAACAGACTTTCGTAGGATTCGAAAAATCAGCTTACGCTGATGGTACTTATTTCGATAAATACCTTTCGCATGAATACACGCCGAAAACGGAAAAAGTAAAAGAATTGTTCGAAGGCATCCACATCCCAACATTGGAAGATTGGGCGAACCTAAAAGCTCAAGTGGCTGAACATGGTGTTTACCATGCGTACCGCTTAGCGATCGCTCCTAACCAGTCTACTTCATACATCATGAATGCAACTGCTTCTGTCATGCCGATCGTGGACATCATCGAAGTAAGAGAGTACGGTGATAGTACGACTTATTACCCAATGCCTTACTTGACCAATGACAACTACTTCTATTTCAAATCAGCTTACGATATGGACCAGATGAAAGTGTTGAAGTTGATCTCGGTTATCCAACGTCATATTGACCAAGGGGTATCCACCATCCTTCACACCAATTCAAAAGACTCCACTCGTGATCTAGCGAAATACTACATTTACGCCCATAAGTTAGGACTGAAATCATTGTACTACACCCGTACGCGTAAATCTACCATCGAGGAATGTATCTCTTGTTCAGCATAAGACATTCTCGTTAGAACCCAAGACATAAATCACGGAGAAGCTGAACTGGAAATTGAAAATTATCCAGTTCAGCTTCTTCAACTAAAAGATATAAGAAAAGCAATGAGCAAACAATTTACAGCGGTAAACTGGAATACACCGGACAACGATTACGCCTTGATGTTCTGGGAACAGAATATCAGACAATTCTGGATCGATACAGAATACATCCCTTCCAAGGATATAGACAGCTGGAAAGGCCTAAGCTGGGATATGAAAGAATGTTATAAGAAAGCCCTAGGCGGTCTTACATTATTGGATACCCTACAAAGCCATACCGGTATGCCAAAGATCATTGACCACATTGACTCATTGCAGAACAAAGCTGTTCTTTCTTATATGTGTATGATGGAAGCGATCCACGCCAAATCATATTCAACCATCTTTACAACGGTTTCCACAACCAATGAAATCAATGACGTTTTCGGATGGGTTTCCCAAAACAAATTCTTACAGTACAAAGCTTCAACGATCGACAAGTACTACCGTGCCATCGATAAAGAAAATGTATCTGACGAAGAACTGTTCATGGCTCTAGGTGCTTCGGTTTTATTGGAATCTTTCCTTTTCTACTCTGGTTTCTTCTTGCCTTTATGGTTATGTGGTCAGGGACAGATGGTAGCCTCTGCTGATATCATCAAAAAGATCATCGCTGATGAATCTATCCACGGTGTATTCGTTGGCCTTATCGGTCAAGAGGTATTTGCAAGACTGCAGAACAAAGCTGAAGTTAAACAACGCTTCCTAGACCTCTTAAACGAGCTGTACGAGAACGAAATCAAATACACAGAAGAATTGTACACCGTAGTAGGATTGACTGCTGAGGTAAAGGAATACGTACGTTACAACGGAAACAAAGCACTGATGAACTTAGGTTTCGAACCTATCTTCGAGGTAAAACAAGTAAACCCAATCGTATTGAACGGTCTGAACACAGAAACCACCCAACACGATTTCTTCTCCAAAAAATCTACTAACTACGAAAAAGCAACGGAAATCGTCCACCTAAAAAATGAAGATTTCCTATTAGATGCTACAGTAGAGATTTAATATTCTTTGTTATAAAAAAAACTCCCCTCAAGTAAAATTGAGGGGAGTTTTTTTATAGACATAAGACAACAGACATAAGACATTAGAACTTTCTAGCTTATCTCGTGGCTTATCCTGCCTCCCATGTTTTATGTCTTGTGTCTAGAAGTTTTTTTTATAGACATAAGACATTAGAACTTTCTAGCTTATCTCGCGTCCCCTGTCTTGTGTCTTGTGTCTTATGTCTTATGTCTTATGTCTAAACAATGGTCTCTTAGTAACCTGGGTTTTGTTTCAGGTTAGGGTTGATGGCCATATGTTGTTGTGGAATTGGGAACAATTCCTTGTTGACATCGTTGGTTGCTTTATGATCCCACCATGCTCCGCTTGTGTATTTTCCGAAACGGATAAGGTCGGTTCTGCGTTTACCTTCGAAGATAAACTCACGGCCACGTTCAGCTAAAAGCTCGTCTAAAGTCAAGGTAGCTGTAGAATACTGGTTGGCAGCCCAGTCTGCTGCTGCAAATGAGCGCTTCTTAGACTCATTGATCAAGTTTACAGCTTCTTGGTTGGCCGTTCCACCATTCTTGCGCATGATAGCTTCTGCCTTGTTAAAGTAAACCTCGCTCAGACGGTAGATCAAGTAATCATTCTCTTGGTAGTTATCATCCGATAAACGACCTGATTTATACTTGTTAAACCTTGCTCCTGAGTTTTCTTCTCCTTCCGCCATCGATCCTTGTGAAGTTTTATCTCCTTCACTCTCACGACGAATGGAATTAACGAATACTAAAGGTTGTCCAGAATACTCTTCTGTCCCTACCACTGGAGTTTGGGTACCGTATTTATATTGAGGACCGAACAAGAACCAATCTTTCTTTCTTAAGTCTTTGGCGTTGTAAGCGTCAAATGCAGTAGGAATAACCACGAATGCATTCCATCCTCCGTAACCTACGTTCAAGGCCTCTTTCATATAATCATATCCGAAATAGAATCCGCCCCAATCAAAAGCCCATCCACCTTTACGGCTGAACTGGAATTGGAATAGCGCCTCTGGATTTGCTGAGTTCGTATTGCTGAAGGCAGCATTGATGTCAGCAGAAAGCTTCGGTGTACCTCCGATTCCGCCGCCAGCACCTGAGATGACCTTATCCGATGCAGCGATCGCTTGATCCCACATGGCAGTGCCCGACCATTTCTGTGCATTCAGATATAGCTCCGAAAGCATGGCATAACCTGCTGCTCGGTTTACCTTACCAACAGATTCAGCAGTCAGATCTGGCAACTTCGGAACCTCGGCCTCCAATTCGGTCTTTATAAAATCAAAAACCTCTTTTCTGGTCTTGGTCTCCGGGTTCAATGGCTTGTCAGCTACTTCAACTGCAATCGGCACATTTCCCCACATATCCATGATGCGCATATAGTGGTAAGCTCTCAACACCTTTAGTTGTGCAACAGCGGTATTGATCTCTTCTTGGGTCATGTTGATGCTTGCAAAATCCAACTTCTCGATATCCCCAATGGCATTATTGATAAAACCTACACCGGTCCACATCAAATCCCACGCATTCTTCAGCCTATTTTCGTTCACTGTCCAGGTATGGTAGTGCATACGGAAGTGGTCTCCCCCATCATAACCATGGCGACCTTTTTGCGGCCAAGCCACTTGATCTGCTGCTAATTCCGAATGATAGTAAAATCCGGAACCTCCTGTAGGGGCCAACCATGCCTGCATGTGCGTGAATGGTCTTAATACGGCCTGCTCTACCTCCAATTTATTCTTATAGAAACTTTCCTGTTCTAATTTGCTATATAGATTCTCATCTAAATTGGTACAAGCGGAAAGTCCAGCTGTCGCCATTACCGCAACGGCTGCAAATCGTATCGTACGTTTATTTAATAATCTCATAATTTACTTCTTTAAAAACCAATATTTAATCCCAATGACCATGATTGTGTTCTAGGGTAGAATCCTCTAGAATCGATACCTCCATCAAATCCAGTATCTTGCAATTCCGGATCTATTCCAGAATAAGAAGTAATGGTTGCAAGATTCCTTGCGGTCATATACACATATAAATTCCTCAAATAGTCATTCTTAAGGTTGAAAGTATATCCAAGGGTAATATTGTCGATCTTAACAAATGAACCGTTTTCCAAATAGTAGTCTGAGTACTGCGGGTCATCCTTCAAGGCAGCATGTTTGCCAAATGCAGACTCCAATACGTTGTTCGGTAACCATTTTTGGTTTCCAAAATACATATCTGCAGTGTTCAAGATATCATATTTGAATTTACCTCTCAAGAATACGGTCAGGTCAAATCCTTTATAACTGAATCGGTTACCAAGGGAAGCCTGGAATTTTGGAATACCATTCCCGATATAGGTCAGGTCATCGTTGTTGATTTCGCCAGCATGTGCCGTAGAACCATCAGCTTTGTAGAATAACCATTTTCCAGCATCGTCAAATCCAGCGAATCTCTTACCGTAGAATGATCCGACCTCGCCACCTTCTTCCAGACGGATAGCATTACCCAAGTTTCCTGGCGAAGGCAAACCTCCGAACTCTAACCAGTTACTCTTAAAGATATCACTGGATAGTTTGGTCAACTTGTTCTTTTGGTAGTTACCGGCAAAATCAACTTGCCATGTAAAGTTATCATTGGCGATCGGCGTACCGGTCAATTGGATCTCGATACCTTTGTTCACCACTTCACCTACGTTGTACCAAATCGATGGCTGTACGTAAGCAGGCAACTGCGCATTGTATTCATACAATAAGTCAGTAGTCTTTCTGTGATAAACATCAATAGCACCCGTCAAACGGTTATTGAACATACCAAAGTCAACCCCGATATTGGTTTCTGCTTTTTGCTCCCATTTCAAGTCCGGATTCGGGTTTGTGGAAATACCGTAAGTTTGGTAATAGATCCCGTTCTGCGGATATACACCACCAGTACCTAAGGTAACTAACGATAGGTAGTTAGGGATACCTTGGTTACCCGTAACACCATAACCAGCACGTAGCTTCAAGTCATTAACCACTTCTTTGTTGGTAAAGAAGTCTTCGTTTGAAATATTCCAACCTGCTGAAACTGCTGGGAAATTACCCCATTTGTTGTTGGCACCAAATCTTGAAGATCCTTCACGACGTAAGATCGCAGTAACAAAGTACTTGTCTGCATAATTATAGTTTACACGTCCAAAGAATGCGATCAGGGTGTTGTCTTCTTTAAATGAATTCAACCCTGGTCTAGGTAATTTATCATTGGTAATGGCAGTACCGGAGTTAAAGTCCCAATCTAGGAATCCGTCGGTGGTAAAACCATTATTGTTCATGTCAAACCACTCCAAAGTTGAGTATTGATAACTATAACCTAATAATCCAGTAACGGTATGTTTCTCGTTGAAGGTTTTGTTATAGTCAATGGTACTTTCAAAGGTTTTTGTCCAGTTCAGTTCATTGCGTTTATACGCATATCCCATTCCTTGGTAGTTGGAGTCTTCCCTTTGGTCCCAATCTAATTTAGAACGGAATTCACGACCGTTCCAGTTGTCTCTTACATAAGAACCGAATGCCGAAACGCTCAATTCGTCCAAGATCTTGAACTTCAAACGGGCATCACCAGAAAATGTCTGTTGGTTACGCTCATTTAACCTATAGGCCAATCGGCTCATCGGGTTATAGTTATTGTATTCCTGGGTTTGGTAGAAAGTTCCATCGGCATTCACCAATGGCGCAGTCGGGTTACGTTGAATGGCTTGTTCAAAATCCCCTGTTTGTCCACCCAATAGATTGGCTTTATTAAAGTTGGCAGCAATATTAGCTGATAAGGTCAAACGATCCTTCAATCCTGTTTGGCTGAAGTTGATACGTCCACCAAATTGCTCTTTACCATTTTCCTTAGCCACACCTTTTGCCTGTTCATAGTTGAAAGAAGCACGGTATGTTGAGTTTTCCCCACCGCCGCTGGCAATGAAGTTATGGAAATGCGAAAAGTTATCCTTATTGATCAATTCATCATATAGATCAGTTGTAGCACCTAAATCATATTTTGGTCTATCCAATCCTACAACTACTTTATCCCTAAACTGAGCAGCATCCAACATGGTTGGTCTGCGGTTTACGATTTCAGTCTGTCCATACGTCAAGTATTCAAACTGAGGTGTTCCAGCCTTACCTTTTTTAGTTGTAACCAAAATTACACCACCGTTACCACGGGTACCATAGATTGCCGCTGCAGAACCATCCTTCAATACGTCGATGGACTCGATGTCCCCTTGTTTGATCAGGTCCAGGTTACCACCAGGGATACCATCGATAACCACCAATGGGCTATTGGATCCTTTTAGGGAAGCCATACCACGTAACTGAATATTGGTTCCTGAGTTCGGGTTACTTCCTTGCGTCCGAGTTACGTTCAGACCAGCTACTTTACCTTGGACCAATTCCATCGGGTTTCTCATTCCCCCTCTGTTAAAGTCCTTTTCCTTTACGGAAGCCACTGCGGAAGTAATCTCCTTACGTTTCTGAGTACCGTAACCAACTACGACTACCTCATCCAATGATTCTTCGTCTGGGCTCAGGTTTACATTGGCTGTTGCAGAGGTTACTGGAAATTCTTGGGATTTAAATCCAATGTAACTTACCTGGAGAACATCTCCGTTTTCTGCTGCGATGCTAAAATTACCGGCATCATCGGTTTGGGCCGCTGCTTCTTTTCCCTTCACGCGGACGGTCACTCCTGAAAGTGCTTCCCCCGTGCTTGCATTCTTCACCGTCCCCGTCACTGTCTGTTGAAATTCAACCTTCTCCATCCTTGTCGCTTCAGAATACGGTACCGATGCAGCATAACCATAACTGCAAGCCATCAGCGCAAAGCACAATATGCTCCCTCTGACAAAGCCTTTCCGATACATTTTTGAACTGTAAATGTTTGGCATGTTAATTAACGTTAATGAATAAATAATTTTTAAAGGTCTATAAAACTGATACTTAATCCTAAAACGATTTAGTTTAATTGGGACACAAGTTTGATTCTGAATGACCCAATAAAAGTAACGTGATAATTAGTTAAATATTATCCTTTGTTTTATTGATATTCGGGTAAATTAGAAAATTTATGTTAAAAACCTAAAATTAACAGCACAAAGTTTGGTAACACTTGTGTTATATTCTGCTAAAAAAGTGCAGGAATTTTAGTGCCTAAATGGAGGCAATTCGAGCGTACATTTCCACCATGGCCAGTTGGTCCAGCAACCATTTTTTGGCGCTCTTTTTTTCACCCGTCCAGTCCTTGTTGAACAAGCCGTGTTCATCCCTTAGATCCGTCCAGGCATAACGTAAATTATCCTTGAAACTGTTGATATACAGTGGATTTTTATCGGCATGGTACAACTCTACAAAACCCCTCAACATCACGGCGATAAACCAGGAATCGGAGTTCTTGAAAAGCTTGATTTTTTTGCCAGAATTCAATGCTTTATCTTGGAAGAAATATTCATGCGCAGAAGCAGCAATTTCCTGCGCTTCTTTCAGGTATTTTTGGTCCTTTGTAATTTTATAAAATAAGGCAGCCGATTGTAACATTTGTCCGGAATTATAGGGAAATTTTGTTTTGTTTACTTTACCCGTCAAGGAAATGTTGTCAAAATAGAGATGATCCACAGGATCCTCCAAATGCTCCTTGGTCCATTGGTACAATTTCTCCGCTTTCTCTAGATATGCTCTTTTGTTGGTCGCCTCATACAGCTTTAACAGATAGACCACAGCCGGAGCATTAGAACAGGTATTCTTGGATTCTTTTTTCTGTTCGCACCAATAGATCCCTCCCCCTAGTTTATCATCCATTCCACTTTCCACAAAACGCCAGATCTCCTCCGATTTAGCTAGGAATTTCTTGTCCTTCGTGTTCAGGTATAGATCGGCAAAGTCTATTCCCAACCAAACGTTATCATCATAGAATCGATCTGATAATGGGGCATTTTTCACATAAGAGGCATAGCCATATGGTTCTCTTTTATCATAATAATGTTCCAATCCCGGCAGGACCTTGGTTTTGATCTCTTTAAGGATCTTTGGGTCTTTATGAAGCTCATAACGGGCCACTTGAGCAGAAAGTGAGCCTGAAAATGGCCAAAGGTAGGAATAGGCATTTCCCTTTTTGCCTTCATCGGGTCCGGCCAGATAACTGGCTTTGTAGCTATCATCATATGGAAAATTCTCGCGAAGTAAATATTCCCCTTTAATACCATAATGCTTATAGATGGAGTCCAAGCTTATCGCTGCTTGCTCAGCAAAAGATGGTACTGCAGGGTTGGGCTGTGCAAGTACTTGCACAAGCTGCATAAAACAAATTACGGTTAGGATGAATGTCTTTTTCATGATCGCGTTCTTTTCTTCTTAAAGTTTATGTTGGGAAACCAGGTTTCCATAGGTTGATTGATGTCAGATAGCATCAGCGTGATTTACATTTCTTGGGGATCAATAGGATGGTATCCCCAAGAAATGTCGGAATTGTCTTAAATATTGCCTTTTTTCAGCTCATTGACGGCATGGTCCACTGCCCGAGCAGAGAAAGCCATATAGGTCAATGAAGGGTTTTGCGTAGAGGTGGATGTCATACTCGCCCCATCCGTAACGAAAACATTTGGACAGGCATGCACCTGATGCCAACTGTTCAAAACCGAGGTTTTGGGATCTTTACCCATGCGGGCTCCTCCCATTTCATGGATATCCAAACCCGGAGCTTGTGAACTTTCATTTCTATGGATATTCTTGAACCCAGCGGCTGTAAACATTTCTTCCATGGTATCCAGATAATCCTTCTTCATCTTCGCATCGTTATCATCATAATCCACGGATATCTTGAGCAATGGCATTCCCCATTCATCTTTCTGCTTATCATCCAGGGCTACATAATTGCTTTCCTTTGGAATGGTTTCACCCATCATATGCGAACCCACTCCCCAATTTCCATATTTTGGAGTTAAGATCGACCCTTTCAGGTCAGCCCCCAATCCCGACTCGTCCGACCAGGAAGAACGGTAAGCTCCAAATCCAGCCGCGTAGCCTCTCAAGAAATCGGTCTCCTGTTTATGTAAATTTCTGAAACGCGGAATATAACCTCCTCCAGCAGGATTTCTGCCATCGGTCTTAAATTCCAGCATCCCTTCGTATTCCGCCCCAATCCGTGCACTGTAATTATGGAAAGCCACATATTTCCCTAAGGTACCCGAATCATTGCCCAGGCCATTCTGGAATCTATTGGATTTAGAGTTCAACAGGATCAAGGTAGAATTTAGCGCCGCTGCATTCACGAAGATCACCTTAGCATAGAAATCTATCTCTTCCTTTGTCTCTTTATCGATTACCTTTACCCCTACCGCTTTCCCTTTACTTTCATCGTATAAGATAGAGTGCACGACCGAGTTCGGTCTCATGGTCAGGTTTCCTGTTTTCGCTGCCCAAGGCAGAGTGGACGCATTCGAACTGAAGTATCCTCCAAAAGGACAGCCACGTTGGCATAAGGTACGGTTCTGACATTGAACCCTACCCTGATCCAAGTGGATCTGATTAGGCTTAGATAAATGGGCACATCGCGCTGAAATCACTTTTCTTCCCGGATATTTGCTCTCTACCTGTTGTTTGAAATATTTTTCAACCACATTCAAGGGGTACCCTGGCAGAAACTCACCATCCGGTAGTTCCGGCAGACCGTCCTTATCACCGGCAATCCCCGCAAAACGTTCCACGTGGTCATACCAAGGTTTAATATCTTTATAACGGATAGGCCAATCTACGGCAAAGCCATCCCTTGCTGGACCTTCAAAATCAAAATCAGACCATCGCTGGGTCTGTCTGGCCCATAACAGGGATTTTCCCCCTACCTGATAGCCACGGATCCAGTCGAAAGGCTTTTCCTGAACATAAGGATGTTCCTTGTCTTTCACGAAAAAATGGGCTGCATCCTCATGGAAGGCATAACAACGATTTACAATTGGGTTTTCCTGCTGTACGGCATAAGGCATTTCCCCTCTATGCTCAAACTCCCATGGATATAGGTTGGTCGTCGGATAATCCTTCACATGCTGTACATCCCGACCACGCTCCAGGACCAAGGTCTTGAGACCTTTCTCACAAAGTTCCTTGGCAGACCAGCCACCGGAAATCCCAGAACCGATGACGATGGCATCGTAACTACGATCTTTTTCTGAATCAATATTTAAGTTTGCCATGGTCTATGCATCTATTTTTGCGGCTCCGTTATATCTACCCGGAACCAATTCGTAAACTAATTTATTTTTCATCACGTATTCCGAGTTCTTATATCCTTGGACCGTCCTTCTTTTCAAGATCTTGAAGAATACATCATCTTCAGGAAGCGCCTTGAGATAAGCCTGTTGCTCTTCCAAGGTCTTACCCTTCAGTTTTGAGGCTGCTTTCAAGCCATCGGTAAATTTATGCTGATCTTCTGGACTCGTGCAATCGTCCAGCATTTTCATCACGAAAAGATGTAGGTTTAGCTCTTTGGCACCAGGGCTATCGGTTTTGGGAATAATGGCTTCAACCAATTCAGCCAACATTTTCTCATCATCAAGATTGAGCTTCACTTTGTTTAACTGAATGGTAGGAGCTTTAGAACTAAAGTCGCAGGAAGTAGCAATCATGATACCACCTGCCACGATAAACATTTGTTTTAATGCGGTCCGTCTATCCATAAGATTCATAATCTAGAAACCTAAAATACGAATTATTGGATAGTTAGTTCTTTAATTTAGGGAAAGCAACGATTTTTTTACTTCTGCTAAATCGTTTAATAATTCGTCAGCATGTGTCAAACGAGATTTTTCAACCTCCTGTTTGGTCACAGCGATACAGTAAAGACCGGCAGTTTTAGCCGCTGTACAGCCCGTACTGGTATCTTCTACCACCACAATCTCCTCTTTTGGGATCGATAATTTATTGACTGCCAATAAATAAGGTTCAGGGCTGGGTTTTGGATTCTCCACTTGTTCCCTTGTCACAAAGAATTCAAAGTACTTCAGCAAATTATGTTCTCCAAGCACCGTATCTACGGTCGTCTGATAACTGGAAGTCACCAATCCTATGGTCTTTCCAGCATCCTTTACAGCATCTAATAATTCCTTGGCATGGGGCATCAGACGTATATTCTTCATATTAGCCTTCGCATACCGAGAACGCGTCGCAAACCACATATCTTCTTCATCAACATGCAGCTTATATTCCTCATTCAACATCTTTACGTTATGGCTCAAGGTGTGCCCAGCAAAATTGGAAATCCATTCATCAAAATCAATCTTCAAACCATAATCATTCTCCAAAATTGGAGCCCAGTTGCTGAAATAGAAATATTCAGAATCAATCAACGTCCCATCTAAATCAAAAAGTACTGCATTTATATTATTCATGCTGCAAATTTAACCATATTAATATTAAGCCCATGTTAAATAACGAAGTCTTAACATAGGTCTTCATCTTTATTTAACAAGGTTTCATGGATAAGGTTCTATGCTTTTCTAATGATGGGAACTAAGTATTAGTTTACCCATATTCGAGACATATTGCGAAAGTTCCGAATGTGTCTCGAATAAGGTCAAAAGTTCATAAGAAAACCTTGGCTTAATAGAATTTTAAATTTGCATTCATGCCATCCTTAGAACTGTAAATTCATTGTTGTTAATGAAGGCTTGATTTGCGATAGCTAGTGGCTTTTATTAAGTTTGCTTAGCCCGCTATAAAGATATGCGGAAGGTATAAAAACAAAATACTTTATGAAAATAATTGCAGTAGGCAGAAATTATATAGACCACGCCAAAGAATTAAACAATCCTGTCCCAGAAATGCCAGTTATCTTTCTAAAACCTGATACTGCAGTTTTGAAAGACAATAAGGACTTCTACTACCCAGAATTCAGCAAGGATGTGCACTATGAAGTGGAACTGGTGCTACGGGTATGTAATGAGGGCAAGCATGTTTCCAAAAAGTTCGCCCATAAATATTATGATGCGATTGGCTTGGGCATTGATTTTACGGCAAGGGATCTTCAATCAGAACTGAAGGCTAAGGGATTACCTTGGGAGTTGGCAAAAGCTTTTGACCACTCCGCCGTAGTCGGGGAATTGATTGCAAAAGAGCAGTTCAATGACCTACAGAACCTGAATTTTTCACTTCGGAAAAACGGAGAAATGGTTCAGGAAGGCAATAGCAAGGACATGATTTTTGATTTCGACAGCTTGATCACATTTGTTTCCCAATACATTACCTTAAGAAAAGGAGATTTGATCTACACGGGCACCCCAGCAGGGGTAGGACCGGTACAAATTGGGGATAAATTGGAAGGATTTTTGGAGGAGAAAAGCATGTTTACATGCCAAATAAAATAAGATGAAGAAAATAACGCTATCCTTATTCGTAGCACTCAGTCTGGCGGGAACTCTATCCGCTCAAAATAAAGATATTATCAAATCACGGAATTATCCACAGGGCTATTTCCGGAATCCATTGAATATAGCGCCAGATGCTTCTGGTACTTTTGGGGAACTCCGTTCGACCCACTTCCATGCGGGTGACGATTACCGGACCCAGCAAAGAATCGGACTTCCATTACATGCCGCAGCCGAAGGTTATGTTTCCCGTGTAAGGGTACAGATCGGTGGTGGTGGAAACTCGGTTTACATAGATCATCCCAATGGTTATACCTCGGTTTATTTGCACATGGACAGCTTTAATGATGTCCTGACCAAAATCATCCGTGCGGAGCAGTACAAGCAGCAACGGTTTGATGTGGATATGGAATTAAAACCCAGTCAGGTGAAGTTGAGCAAAGGGCAATTTATTGGAAATGCAGGGAATACGGGTGGTTCAGCAGGACCGCATCTCCATTTCGAAATCAGGGATACTAAGTCCCAGCATCCTTTGAACCCGCAGCTCTTTGGCCTGCATTTTACCGATAGGTTTGCCCCAACCATTAACGGCATTATGGTCTATGACCTTCTGGATCCACTGTTTAACGAAAATACTGGCCGGAGGTATCAACAATTAAAGGCGCTAGGGTCGGGACGCTATGCGCTGGCTTCTGGAGCACCGATTTCAGTAAACGGTAAATTTGGCCTTGGAATAAATACGATTGACAGGCATCGCGCTGGAGGTTTCCAAAACGGTGTGTATTCCATCGAACTGTTCCTTGATGGTAAAGCGATCTCCACCGTGCTGTTCGAGGAACTCGATTTCAATACTTCCAGTGCCATCCATTCTTACATAGACTTTCCGCATTTTAAGAAAACAAAGGCTAAGGTTCAGAAGAGTTTTAAAGACCCAGGCAATCCTATACAGATCTTCAAGTTCTTAGACAAGGATGGTACGATTGAATTGAAGGATGATGCGGTCCATGATGTGAAATATGTAGTCAAGGACGTTCATGGCAATTGTAGCGAACTGGATTTTAAAGTCAAGAACAATGCAAGCTATACCGCAAAGCGAAACCCTGCAAAAGGAGAACTGTTTGCCTACAGCAAAGACAACAAGTTTGAAGCAGACCAAGTGAAATTGGACATTCCAAAAGGAGCCCTTTATACTGATCTGGATTTTGTGTATTCCACGAGTGCTCCAAGGCCCAACAGTTATTCGGCAGTACATCATGTGCAGAACAACCTAACGCCCCTATTTTCCACTTACAAGTTAAGTGTGAAACCAACCAGCCTTCCAAAACACCTGGAGAGCAAAGCCTTATTGGCATCTGTAGAAGGAGGTTCAGTAGGTGGGAAATTTGAAAATGGCTGGGTAACAGTGAACACCAAGATATTTGGTTCATTTTATGTGACGGTAGATACGATTGCACCGACCATTGTTCCACGCAATTTCAGTAATGGCAAGAACGTCAGTGGACAATCAAAAATTGACTTCACGATTGCCGATAATTACTCGGGGATTCAATCTTTCAATGCATATATTGATGACAAATGGTTACTGATGGAGTATGATTCCAAGAACAGGCATGTTTGGCATCGATTTGACCCCGCATTGAGCAAGGGACAACATAAATTCAAATTCGTAGTGAAGGACTGGAAGGATAACGAGAAGGTCTACGAAGCTACATTTACTAGATAGAAAGGACAATTATGGCAGAGTTGAAAGTTGGAGACAAAGCTCCACAGTTTACATCAAAGAACCAGAATGGGGAGGAGATTAAGCTATCGGATTTCAAGGGAAAAAAGGTAATCTTATATTTCTATCCCAAAGATAATACACCAGGTTGTACCACGGAGGCCTGTAATTTCAGGGATAACTACCAGAGTTTATTGAAAGATGGTTTCGAGGTAATTGGCGTAAGTATCGATAGCGAGCAATCGCATCAGAAGTTCATTTCTAAATTCGAACTTCCATTTAATCTGGTCTCCGATGAGGACAAAAAGATCGTTGAAGATTATGGCGTTTGGGTAGAGAAGAACATGTACGGCAAGAAATACATGGGAACCGCAAGAACCACTTTTATCATTGACGAGAAAGGTATTATTCAGCAAATTATCAAAAAAGTTGACAATAAAAATGCGAGTCAACAAATAAGAGATTTATTGGCACAATAAATCAAACGAATACATTATATTTGCCCCTTATGAGCAAGCAAACAGACGATTTTTTCAAGAATATCATTTCGCATGCGAAGGAATATGGATTTGTTTTTCCTTCGAGTGAGATCTATGACGGTCTAAGTGCCGTATATGATTATGGTCAATTGGGTTCTGAACTAAAGAACAACCTAAAGACTTATTGGTGGAAATCCATGGTTCAATTGAATGAGAACATTGTGGGCATTGATGCTGCAATTTTCATGCATCCTACAACCTGGAAAGCATCCGGACACGTGGATGGGTTCAATGACCCGATGATTGACAATAAGGACTCGAAAAAGCGTTACCGTGCGGATCAATTGATCGAAGATAAGATCGACCGTTATGAAAAGGACGGAAAGAATGAAAAAGCCGCCCAACTTCAGAAAGATTTAGATGATGCGTTGAATGCGGACGACTTGGTTCGTTTGAAAACCATCATTGAAGAGCACAATATTGTTTGCCCTATCTCAGGAACAAAAAATTGGACGGATGTACGTCAGTTCAATTTAATGTTTGCCACGCAGATGGGTGCTATGGCTGATGGTGCGGAACAAGTTTATCTTCGCCCTGAAACAGCACAAGGTATTTTTGTGAACTTCCTGAATGTTCAAAAAACAGGTAGGATGAAAATCCCTTTTGGTATTGCCCAAATTGGTAAAGCATTCCGTAATGAGGTAATTGCCCGTCAATTCATCATGCGCATGCGTGAATTTGAACAGATGGAAATGCAATTCTTTGTACGCCCTGGAACAGATTCAGAATGGTATGCTAAGTGGAAAGAAAACCGTTTAAAATGGCATTTGGCATTGGGAGCTGATGAAACAAAATATCGCTACCATGACCACGTGAAATTAGCGCATTATGCTAAAGCAGCAGTAGATATTGAATACCAATTTCCTTTTGGATTTAAAGAGGTTGAAGGTATCCACTCCAGATCTGATTTCGACTTAAAACAACATCAAGAGTTTTCAGGTAAGAAGATGCAATATTTCGACCCTGAAATCAACCAAAGTTATATTCCATTCGTAATTGAGACTTCAATCGGTTTGGACCGCTTATTCCTGACAGTATTGGCCAATAGCCTGGTTCAGGAAGACCTTTCAACTGAAGACAAACAAGATTCACGTGTGGTATTGAAATTCCACCCAGCGATCGCTCCAGTTAAAGCAGCTATCCTTCCTTTGACCAAGAAAGATGGCTTGCCAGAAAAGGCGAGAGAGATTATGTCTAAGTTGAAATTGGACTATAACATCCAATACGACGAGAAAGATTCCATTGGAAAACGTTATCGCCGTCAGGATGCCATCGGTACACCTTTCTGTATTACGGTAGATCACCAGACCTTGGAAGACAATATGGTTACAATCCGTCATCGCGACAGCATGCAACAAGAGCGTGTGAACATTGATGAACTAGAAAACATCATTGGCAACCTTGTGAGCATGAGCAACCTTTTGAAAAAATTGATCTAAGCATCAAAAGAAATAATAAAATTAAACCTGCTTCGGGAATGAAGCAGGTTTTTTTTATATAGAGAGGTGGTTAGTTCAAACCATTCAAGAGGAGGTCACCCTTGTTTGATCAATAGTATAGTTTTTTCTTTCCAGATACTTCCAAACTGAACAGCCGTTTACCCGATGGAATACCCTATGAAATTCATAATCGCTTTTAAAACCCGATTCAAACAGTAATTTATTGATCACCGCCGAATCATGATCTGCATGCCCTAATTTATCCATGAAATAGGAAATGCGTTTAGAATTGAGATAATACTCAAAATTACCCCGCAAATAAACTTTAGTGATTTCCTTTAATTCACGATCAGACAATGGCAAAAATTTAGCGATGTCGCCTAGCTTAAATTCAGGATTCTTAAAGAGCTTTTCCTGGTCCATTAATTGGTCAATGGCTGTCACATAAAAGATCAGATCTACGTCCTTCTTAAATGAGTCTTCCAACCTTGGATTTTTTTGCAATCCATAAAACCGAAACATATAGGCGAAAAATAATTGCACCGTTTTAAAATACCGATAATAAAGGATAGAAAAGAGAACCAAAAAAGTATAGAGACCATCAGGGAACTTGAGGAACAAACCGTTTTCAAAAATAATCCCATTGAAAACAATGACTGTAAGCACAAGCAACTTTGACAGTATGAGAGAACAAGCTAATTGTCCATCAATGGAACACGAGAGCTTAGCCAAGTTTTTCCTAAAGGGCCAAAGTATATAGATATCATACACTAGCGTAACGGCGAACAAAATTGTCCTTGACCGTTGATTAAAAAAATCCAGGTAATCGTAGATCATCCCTTCTTTTATCTGATCTGAAAAGATATTGTAGAGGAAGAAGAAGACATAAAAAAGTAAAAAAGGGAAAAAGGCCAATAGCATGAGGTATCCCGAGGTCCTAATTTCCAAGACGATATTACGGAGATATAACGAAGATAGGGAAACCAAACATAGGCTACTTGTTGCGGTAAATAGCAAGTCAATATGAGGATCAATCATGGATACCAAATATTTAACTAATAGAACAACAATGGAAGAAAACATTAGGATTCGGATAATCTCCCCTCTTTCATCCCTAATAGTTTTTACCTTTAGATAGAGGATTATGATTAGTACCTGAATAATAGTTAGCGCTAGCAAATAAGCCATATAACAATAATAACACACTATTATTAACAAATTAAAAAGGTCTCGTTAAGTTTAATTTTTTAATCAGTACGATGATTTCGAAATTTTACTTAAAAACAACCACTTTGTTCGCATCCCAAGTTTCATCAATTATCACCTCAAAAAAGCCTGTAGAGAAACCTGATGGGTACAAGGGCCCTTTGAAAATCAACTTCACATTGTTTTTGATATTCGATTTCAGCCTAAATTTTCGGATGACTTTACTTTTGTCCCAGACCTCAATTTCATATTGAACGGGAAGCTCCTTATCAGATAGTCCTAAAAAATGACTAAATGAAATTTCTTTATTAAGGTTAAAATCTTGCTCAAATTCCAATGGTTTTGTAGGTTCCTCTAGAATTTTGGTATCTACTTTTAGATTAAAAGGTTTCCAAAAATAAGGAGCAGTAATTGGCCTGACGGTGACCTTTTTAATTTCCTTTAGGTCTCGAATATCAGTAAAGTTCAAGGTTACCAAACTGTAAAGGCGCTTAAGCTTGACCAGTTTCTCTACATTTTCCTTTAAGTCGAAGGAATCGATTGCGGCGAATGAACGGCCAAATTTATCTTCGAAGGTATGGCCAATAAAAATCTGGTCCTTATTTTTGATATCCGTAGGCATCAGTAATTTCTTTGGCGAATCATGGAACAAGATGAGGTTATAATAGCTTCCATAAGGAAGTTCCACTAATTGCTCCTTATTATTCTGGGAAAGGTCGAAACTTCCATTTTTCACAAGTTCACCTGTTTTCTTTTTAAAGATAAAATAGGGCAAGTCTGACAAATTGGGTTTACTGCGATCTTTTGCCCTACCATAAAATTTAATATTATCTATATAATGTGTATGGTTATTTGGCTCCTCAACATAGGGACTGTTGATTTTTGGGTCTTTCATCCAGATATTAACAATGGTTTTATCATTTCCTTTTAATTCTTTTGGAATCGGAATGTTATAGGTCTGCAATGGTTTAGAGGCATTGGAATTAGGAACAATTTGAAATATTGTATCTAACTTTCTAATTGCAAAATTCTTTGGATCATAAAAATCTACGTAGAAGTATTTTTGCTTTTCATCTGTTGATAACAAATCAAATTCAAGTCTATCGAGTTCATGAATTTTCGTCAGATCTATTTTGAAAGAAAACCTCGATAATCCTTTCACAGTATAGACAAAATTATCTTTATAAGCAGGCTTTGAAGGATCATTTACAAATTGAACGCTATTTTCTAGACCTGATATAACTTCTATTTTAAATACCTGATCATAATCATAGGTAGGTTCTAAAGATTTTTTATTCATATCGAAGTAACCCAGTACTTCAAATTGATCAGGATGAAGGTTTAATGTGGCATCATTTTGAACAGATTTGGTTGAGGGAGCGGAATGGTAGGATTGGATCTCAGACTGGAAATTTGAAAAATTGAAAGAAACTTGATGTAGGCCGTTATCAGGCTGTGGGGCTTCATGATCTTTCCTTTTACAGGAGAAACAAAGCAATGTTGGGATTAGGAAGGCCAAAAGGAAACGGAGGGATCGGCATAATAAACTCATAATAATTAAAATTTAAAGTAAACTAAAATATTTTATGTTTAAATTAAATGATAGAGTTTAACAAAAAAGAAAAAAGAGATAATTAAAATATTAATTATCTCTTTAATCATCTATAAGATAGAATGATATCTAACCTTTACATCAAAAAAACTTAATTAAATGCTTTAAGAAACGGTGTAGCTTATTTTTTCTCCATTTTTGATAACAGGTACTTTTTCACCCTTTTTACCTTTAATTTGAAGATTTGTAACTTTTCCGTCTTTCCATTCAAAATCAACAGTGTAATTCCCTCTTGCTTTTAAACCAGAAACTTTACCATCTTTCCATGCGGATGGCAAAGCAGGCAATAAATGGATATAACCATCATGGCTTTGAATCAGCATTTCAGCGATACCTGCTGATCCGCCAAAGTTTCCATCAATTTGGAAGGGAGGATGGGCACAAAAGAGATTTGGATAGGTGCCTGCTCCTGCACCTTCATAGGTTGTTCCACTACCGTAGGCAGGCTGCAACAACTGTCTCAAGATTTCTAGTGAATGGTCACCATCATGCAATCTTGCCCAGAATAAGATCTTCCAAGCTCTGGACCAACCGGTTCCTTCATCGCCACGGACCGCCAAGGTCTTCTTCGCAGCTTCAGCCCAATCTGGACTGCTCACAGGCGATATGAAATTTGCTGGATACAGACCATAGAGATGAGAAACATGTCGATGCTTGGGTTCAACCTCTTCATAATCTTCCAGCCATTCCATCACACGACCTGATTTGCTTACTACCACTGCCGGAGGTAACTGTTTTATGTCGATCTGCAACTGCTTCGCGAAATCGTCATTTAAGCCAAGGATCTCATTACTTTTTATGACCGATTCATATAATTCGCGGACGATCTGGTTATCGATGGTAGGTCCCATGACCACAGCAGCACGCTTACCATTGGCCAACTTGAAACCATTTTCTGGAGAAACCGAAGGAGAGGTAACTAACCAGCCTGTCTTAGGGTCTTTTACCATGGTGGCTTTATAAAAAACCGCAGCTTCTTTTAAAACTGGATATATTTCCTTTAGGTATGCTTCATCCTTTGTGAATTGGTAGTGCTCCCAAAGGTGATTACACAACCATCCTGAAGCCGTACTGGCTCCCCAAGAAGCGTGTTCACCTGGGGCAGTGTACCCCCATGGGTTCGTCATCATGTAGACAACCCATCCAGGAGCATTATAATAAGCCTTTGCAGTTTTTGTCCCTTCTTTCGCAATATTTTTGATCATCTCGATAAAAGGTTTATGGTATTCAGAAAGGTTGTTCACTTCTACTCCCCAATGGTTCATCTGAGCGTTGATGTTCAAATGGTAATCGCCGTTCCAAGGAGTCTGGATCTGATGTGCCCAAAGACCTTGAAGGTTTGGTGGCAATGCTTTCGGGGTATGGGGCGATGCGCTCGCTAAGGTTAAATACCTTCCGAACTGATAATATAAAGATGCCAGTCCATTATCTTGGCTTGGATCTTTAAAGAAAGCCTGCAAACGGTCTTTTGTCGGAACATCTGCCTTCGGGGATACATCGGCAAGCTGTAAGGACACGCGATCGAACAGAGGCTTGTATTTTGCAGCATGTGCTTTCCACAGTTTAGCATAATTGCTTTTCTCCACCTTCAATATTTCCTTAGATACATAATCCTTAGGATCATGTCCGTAATAACTGGTAGAGCCTGTAAACAACACTAGGGCCTCATCAGCACCCTTGATAATGATCTGATTGTCGTGGTTCTGAAGAGTCCCCCCTTTTGTCAGAACCTTGAACTTGGCGGCAAACTGGATTCCACGGCCTCCCTTTCCATCCGGAAGGCTGCCGGTTACCGTAATTTCATTCCCGTTTATCTTGTAATCTTCCACATTTTGGTCCCTATAGAAATGCATGGCAAATGCTATTGATTTCTTTTTATCTGCAGACAAACGGACAACGCCTACATTCTTGTCAAAAGATGTAAAGTACTCCCTTAGATAATGTGTCCCATTATTGCTGAAACTGGTAACCGCTTTCGCATCGGCGATATCCAGCCAGCGTTTGTAATCGGTAGTTTCGCCTTGATGAAAGAATAGAAAATTCATGAAACCAAGATTCTGGAATGCGCCATAAGGGGCCTCAGCTCCATTACCTTGTCCTGAACCGGCTCCTACACATACAAAATTCTTGTTGACCAATGCTTCTGCTAGATCATTCTTTCCTTCAAACAGCAGTTTCTGGATTTCACCAACAGAATTCATTGCCTTATAGTTATTGGCATCTTGGGGAGATCCGGACCACATGGATATTTCATTCAATACAATGGATTCATCATTGATCTTGCCATCCGGCATCATTCCAATCAATCCATTTCCCAAGGGCAGGGTCTCTTCCCAGACTTTTGCGGGTTCCTTATACCATAATTTAGAATCCTGCGCACTTAGAAGTCCCGTCCAAAGGCACAAACTCATCAACACTACTCTCTTCATTTCTTATTTTAAATAGATATCAAACTCTGCTACTGAAAATTCTTTCCCCTCACTTAATATTTCTTTCGGGATAAACCGTATATAATGAGCTTCATGGGCAGTATCAAAATTGATATTCTGTTCCGTTGCATTGGCTCGAATATTGGAAAATTCCCCTATGGCTGCCGTCTTCCACTCTTTTCCATCAATACTGGTCTGTACTTCATATTTGGAAGGAATTCCATTGATTTTGCGATCCTGTCTAGGCATATAGCTCATTCCTAAGACCTGTTCTGTTTTTGGCAAACGGATTTCAACGAATTTTTGATTGCTTAAGATAGTTTCCCAAACAGTCTTGTCATTGTTGTCAGATGCCAGTTTTACATTTTTATCAGCAGAAATAATCGTGATCTGATCCTTGGCGATTTTTTTACGGTCGGCATGGTCAAATTTAAAATCAGACTTCGCTTCCTTGAACAATGCAAAGTCGCTCAATGTAGGTGCAACAGGTGCATACAGTTTCAGCCTCAATTTGCTAGCGCGGATAGGTTTCTCCAATTTGATCAGTCTGGTTGATCCGATACTGGTCGCTGAAGCCAATGGTTTCCAATTATCATCCGACCAAACTTCTACCTGAACACTATCCAAACGCTGTCCCAATTTGATATTTTCGCGCAATCTAATGAGGTCAAACTCTTGATCATGGGCCAGATTGATTTCTATGGTAGGATTCAGCACATCATCGTCCGAGGCATAATAAGTATACCTATCGTTGTCAAATAGATTTTTCTCGGAGAACTTTGCATGGTTTTCTCTTATATTACTCGCTTTTGCTGTAGCACCAGCGGCTAAATTATCAGCGAAGGTTGACTTTAATTTTTCTCCAAAAGCAGCCAGTGATTTCACATCATTATCATGTAGGAGACCATTTGGCATTGGCGCCAATCCAAGGTTCATATTGCCACCACGTCCCACTGATTTCAAATAAATTTCAAACAGTTGATTTGGTGTTTTCACCTTTTCGTTTTGGTCCTCATGATAGAACCAACCTGGTCTTTGGGGAACATCACATTCCGCAGGAATCCAGAATTCACCATTACGGTCACCGGATGGCAAATTGGAATCATCGACTTCACCAGGAACAGCTGGTTTACCAGGGGTTTTGCTCTTCGGAGTCAGGGTTGCCCAACTGGTTTCTGCAGCAAAACCTTTTTCATTTCCTACCCATCTCATATCTGGGCCAACATCCGAGAATATCATCGCCATGGGCTGAAGTTTTCTCACAATAGGCCAAGTCTTTTCATGCCACTCGTAATAGGTGGTACGGTCAATGGTCCGTTTTTCATTTTTTCCGCCATAATAGCCATCTCCCCCGTTTGCACCATCGTGCCACGAAGTGAACAATGGGCCATAGTTGGTCATTAATTCTGTAAGCTGCTCACGATATGCATCTGCATAGGCTTTGGTGCCATATCGTGTATCATTTCTATCCCAAGCAGAAAGGTAAACACCGAATTCAAGGGCATTGTCATGCGAGGCTTGCATAAATTCTTTGACCATATCCCCTTTTCCATCACGCCAAGGTGAACTGGCTACACTGTATTGGGTCGTTTTAGTAGGCCATAAACAAAAGCCATCATGGTGTTTTGCAACTGATATCAATCCCTTGAAGCCTCCTGCCGCTGCAGCTTTGGCAATTTGGTTGGCATCGAACTTTGTCGGATTGAATATTTTTGGATCGGCATCACCGAAGCCCCATTCTTTATTCTGGAAAGTTGTCGGAGTAAAGTGAATCAGGGTGTACAATTCCATTTCATGCCATTTCAATTGTCTTTCACTAGGCAGGACACCGTAGGGTTTAGGCTCGGTCTGTCCAAAGGAAAGCAAAGGGCATAGTAACACCAAAGAAAGTAGGTTAGATCTTTTCATAAACGCGCTTAAAATAAACCCTCAAGATACAGAAAACTGCATAGAATCATGGGGAAAATTCGTTTTTTGATGTAATTTATTTAAAACAATAAGGATTTTTCATTAAACAATCGATTTCGTTGATAAACCAACAGCAGCCAATTGTAATCATAATTAATTCATCAAAATCTATTTTGAAGGTAGAAATTGAATAACTGTGGCTCAAAAATCGGCCTGCACAAAGGTTTGCATAAAAATATTTTCAATTCAGGCTTAAAATTATCTTATTGACTTAGTGCTTTTTATTGAAAAGTGAATAAATTTGTTAATCATGAATAACGAACAATCTAAAATCATCCGCGAGCAAGCCAAACGTTCTTCATTGAGGGAGCATTCGGTACCATTATACTTAACCTCAAGTTTTATTTTTGACAGTGCTGAGCAAGGCCGTGCGGTCTTTGCTGACGAAGAAGAGGCCATGGTCTACTCTCGATATGCTAATCCTAACACTACTGAGTTCATCAACAAAGTCTGTTTAATGGAAGAGGCTGAAGCTGGATTAGCTTTTGCATCTGGAATGGGTGCAATCTTTGCCACTTTTGCAGCTTTTATCGCGCAGGGAGATCATATTGTATCTTCTAGAGCAATATTTGGTTCAACCCATCAGCTATTTACACAGCTGTTTCCACGTTGGGGAGTTACAACAACCTATGTGGATGCCATAAACCCTGAAGAATGGGAAAAAGCCATACAGCCCAATACTAAATTCATCTTCTTGGAATCTCCTTCTAACCCAGGTCTAGAACTAGTGGATCTGGAATGGCTAGGAGGTTTAAAGAAAAAATATCCAAATATCATTTTTGCAATTGACAATTGTTTTGCTACACCTTATCTACAGAAACCTCTTCCATATGGTTTCGACCTATCCATTCATTCGGCCACGAAATACATGGACGGACAAGGCAGAGTCTTGGGAGGTGTTGTAGTTGGTAAACAGGAATTAATGGACAAGATGATGTTCTTAATCCGTCACACTGGCCCAGCAATGTCTGCATTTAATGCATGGATTCTTTCAAAAAGTATTGAGACTTTGGGATTACGTATGGACAGGCACTGTTCAAACGCCCTTGCTCTTGCAGAAGAATTGGAGAAAAATGAGGAGGTTTTAGACGTGAAATATCCTTTCTTGCCATCACACCCTCAATATGAACTTGCAAAAAAACAAATGAAAGCAGGTGGAGGGATTGTGACCATTGAAGTGAAAGGTGGCAAGGAGCGTGCTTTCAATTTCTTGGATGCATTAAATATGATCCTCTATACATCCAATTTAGGTGATTCTAGAAGTATAGCGACTCACCCTGCATCTACTACCCACTCCAAGTTATCGGAAGAAGAAAGGGAAAAACTAGGTATCCGTCCCGGAACCGTCAGACTTTCCATAGGAATCGAAGATAAACAGGATATCATCGATGATATCCTTCAAGCCTTAGAAGCTTCTAAATAAACAAAAAAAACGGGAATTAAAGCCCGTTTTTTTTTGTCTGGTATTGAGATTTGAGTATTGAGAGAGAACCTGTATTAAATTTGGTCATCACCAGAGATAAAATTTCTCATAACTCAAATCTCATATATAACATCT
The DNA here is from genome assembly GCF_024261425.1 of Sphingobacterium sp. LZ11T8. Lineage (NCBI taxonomy): Bacteria > Pseudomonadati > Bacteroidota > Sphingobacteriia > Sphingobacteriales > Sphingobacteriaceae > Sphingobacterium > Sphingobacterium sp. LZ11T8. The sequence continues at coordinate 149,407 of NZ_JANBZY010000007.1, forward strand.
TATACTGCCGCTAATGCTGCTTCGTAATTTGGCTCTTCTGTAGTTTCTGCGACCTGTTCAGTGTATTTCACTTTTCCGTCTTCATCTACAACGACTACCGAACGGCTTAAAAGACCTTGAAGAGGTCCATCCGTAAATTTCACGTGATACGCATTGTTGAAGTTATCGTCTTTAAAATCGGATAAGGTCACCACATTTTCCAATCCTTCAGCTGCGCAGAAACGGCTCTGTGCAAAAGGAAGGTCTTTGGAAATACAAAGGACAACGGTATTATCTAAGCCAGAAGCTTTTTCGTTGAATTGACGTACTGACATGGCACAGGTCCCTGTGTCAATACTTGGGAATATATTAAGGATTACTTTCTTTCCTGCAAAGTCTTTCAATGATTTTTGTGATAAATCACCAGCTGTAAGTGTGAAGTCAGGAGCAACCTCACCTACTTTAGGTAGGTCTCCACCGGTATGCACTGCATTACCTTTAAATGATACTTGAGCCATATTTATTTTTTTTATCTGTTTATATTGAAAACCAATATACCTTAATTATGTTTTGATTAAAAACGATAAGCACTCTTTTATCGAATCTTGACAATTAGTTTATAAATATTTATCAATTAATTTATAATAATTAATAGAATTTTACTATGTTAGCATATCAAATTAAATTTGAAAAACGCTAATCAATAATTACTATGAAACGATTATTACTCAGTTTGTTATTAGCTTCCCCTACGCTTTTGTTTGCACAGGGCTCCCAAGTTAATACCCAGAGCCAAAAAGCGGTGGGTATGGCTGGTGCAGGATCTGCACTTTTTATCGATGAAACTTCCATCGTATACAACCCTGGAGCATTGGTGAAAATGGAGAACAATGGGGTACAAATAGGTGGTAGCGCCATCATGTACAGGTCTGCTTTCCAGGAGGCTGGCAGCCCAGATGTACACCATACAAAATTTCAAATATCCCCACCTTTTGGTGCTTATGCCACTTTTGGTCCTAAAGGATCCTGGTGGAAAGCGGGTATTGGTGTATATACTCCCTTTGGTGGTGGAGTTGATTGGGGAACGGAATGGCCAGGTAAATTTTCATTGACGCATCTATCCATGCGTGCAATCTATATCCAACCTACAATTAGTTTTAAATTGACCGATCAGTTCTCTATCGGTGGTGGATTTGTTTACAACATCGGTTTGGTGGATTTAGGAAGAGCTCTTCCAGTTTTCTATCCGGATGGAAGAACAGGTCAGGCTACTCTGAAAGGAACTGGAACTGGTATGGGTTATAATTTAGGTGTTCACTACACGCTTGATGAAACCTTTGCTCTATCCTTAAACTACCGTTCAAAAGTTGTTACAAAACTGAAAGGTGGAGATGCCACATTTGAAGTACCAAATGCTTTGGCAGCCAACTTCCCGAATGGCAAATTCGACGCTGAATTACCTCTACCAGGTTCATTCAATGTCGGTATCACTTTCCCATTATCGGATAAAGTGGATGCAGCAATCGATGGATCCATTATCAATTATGACATCTACAAAGAATTGGTATTTGATTATGAAAACAACACCCCTGTATTGCAGGATACCCGTTCAGAGAAAAAATATCAAAATGCCTTTTCAGGAAAAGCTGGTCTGAACTATGAGGTGAATGACAAGCTTGATCTTCGCCTTGGGGCTGGATATGTCTACACACCGGTTCAAGCTAAATATGTTTATCCAGAAACGCCGGATAATAACCGTGTAATGGCGGCAGGAGGTGTAACCTATAAGTTTTCACCAAACTGGCAGATGTCAGCAGCTTATGTTTTCCAAAAGATCTTGAAGAGAACAACTACCAATGCTGAAACGCAATTGAGAGGAACGTATGAAACCAATATTCATGCTCCAGGTATTTCTGTTTCTTATTACTGGTAGTCCTTAAATTATGAAAACAATGAAAAAGAACTTTAAACTCTATATCGGACTTGCAATTTTAGGATTTGCGAGTTCATGTGCCCCGTCTTTGGATGAACTGGAAACCAGCAAAGGAACAGCTGATTTCTCAAAATTCATTGCCGTGGGTAACTCTTTGACTTCTGGATATGCAGACAACGGCCTTTATCTTGAAGGACAAAAAGTGGCATTCCCTAATTTGATGGCTGAGCAGTTTAAAACTGTTGGTGGCGGTGAATTTACTTCCCCTTTCTTCAGTCAGGAACAAGCAAATGGTTCAGGTTATATCCAATTGAAGTCTTTGGTTGATGGCAATCCAGTGATGGAGCCTGTGACAACCAATTTGGCAATCCGTGGAAAAAGCCCTAATGGTGGTCCATTATACACAAAACATACAGAGCCTATTCAAAACTTAGGAGTACCGGGTATGCGCCTGGATATGTCCATGGCTCCTGGAATTGGTACTGTTATGGGAAATCCTTATTTCGAAAGGTTATTACCTGATGGCACTCCTCAAACATTGAAGTATGTGGAATATGCGGCTTCTCATGAACATACGTTCTTCTCCTTCTGGTTAGGAAATAATGATGTTTTAGGCTATGCAACCAATGGTGCTGCTCCATCACAAGATCCAACAAAGAAATTATTGGATTTGGCAACTTTTGATTTTGCTTACAATACTTTTGTCAATGCACTGACTCAAAATGGCTCAAAAGGCGTTGTGGCGACTATTCCAGACGTTACGACTATTCCTTTCTTGAACACCGTAACTACAGCTCGCCTAAATGCCGCAGTGGAAGCTGCTTCTCAAGGTAAAGCTAAAAATGTATTCATCGCAACTAAAACAGGACCTAGAATGGCTACTGATGCCGATCTATTTGTGCTGACCTTCCCTACTACTTTATTGGGCAAGCCAAATGAGCAACAGATTCCTTACGGTATGCATCCATTGAACCCTATTGAGGATCAATACGTGTTGGATAAAGCTGAGGTAACTGAAGTTTCAGGGCGTGTAAAAGCCTTTAATGATAAGATTAAAGCGATCGCTGAATCGAAACAACTTGCTGTTGCTGATGTTCATGCTTTCTTAAACAAGGTGAAAGCAGGATACAACTACAATGGTGTTCACATTTCAGCAGCATTTATTACTGGAAACGCTTTCTCTTTGGATGGGGTTCACCTTACTCCAATGGGAAATGCTATCGTAGCAAATTTATTTATCGACGCTATCAACGCCAAGTACAAGGCAAAAGTACCTAAGGTTGATATCAGTTTATATCGAGGTGTAAAATACCCGAACTAAAAAACAATAAACCCCCAAAAGATTTGGGGGTTTATTGTTTTTTATCCGATCCTTAAGGGCATTCAATCCTCTTGAATGTCTATAATATGTAGTCTTTGTCTGTTCCTTTTTCGTCTTGAATGGATTTTGACTACCTTTAAAGTAATAAATCAAAAAACATGAAAGTACATATTAAAAGACAGAATCAAGCGGTACACTTCGAGGCATCCAGCGAACTTTCCCCAGTAACAGTTCATGTAGACGGCCCAGAATCAATTGGAGGCGAAGGCAAGGGCGTTAGACCGATGGAATTGGTATTGATGGCTCTAGGTTCGTGCAGTGCGTTTGATTTAACGACTATCTTGCAGAAACAACGTCAGGACATTCAAGATATACAAGTTGATGTGGAAGGTGAGCGTAGAGAAGAGATTCCTAATATCTTCACTAAGATCCATATTTCCTTCAAATTGAAAGGTGAGATCGATGAAGCTAAAGCCCAAAAGGCAGCCGAACTGGCCGTAAAGAAATACTGCTCGGTACATGACATGCTAGTGAACGGTGGTATTGAAATCACCTATAGCATCCAGATTAACTAATCCTGATTATTTAAGCACCAATTTAGAAGGGAATACCACATCCTGTGGTTTGTTGGTATATTCTTTCTTATCTATACAATCGAACAATATCTCGGCAGCTTTTTGAGCTTGTTTTTCAGGGTATTGTTCGATACTTCCCATTGGCGGATTATCCATATATTTCCATAAAGGATAATTTGCATAGCTAATGAAAAACATATCCTGATTGAGAACAATGCCTCTTTGTTTGGCATAGCGGATAAGATCCAAAGTCACGAAGTCATTAAAGGAAACAACGGCAGATGGTCGATCAGCTAAGGAGCAGATTTTATCCATTGCCTCTTCATTTCCATGTTCCGTAAGGTCAGTATTGACAACAAAGCTTGAGTCTGCACCGATACCCTTCTTTTCCAGGGCATTTTGAAAGGCTTCTGCCCTTTCCTTTGATGCTAATAATGATTCAGGGCCATTGATCAGGGCAATTTTTCTATGCCCACGGTCTACGAAAGCTTCGATTGCTTCGATCATACCAGAGGCAAGATCGCTATATACCTTATGGACATGTTCTAGGTCGGGAACACAGTCAAAAAACACAATTGGGATTTCCGTTTTGGCAAGTAATTCCAAAAAGTCGGTATCACCAGTATTTTTACTCATGGAAATTAGGATTCCATCTACCCTATGCTTTTTGAAAGTCTGTATTATGTTCAGTTCCCTGTTTTCATCATCCAGGGATTGGCCAAGAAGCACGGTATATTTCTTTTCTTCGGCAACATTTTCGATCACACTGATGGCTTCAGAGAAAAAAGGTTCAGATAGTTTGGGCAGAATGACACCGATCGTAAAGGTCTTGCGTTGTTTAAAGAAAATAGCAGTTTGATTAGGCTCATAAGCCATTTCTTCAGCCATTTTCTTCACGCGCATAGTCGTGACCAACCCAATGCTTGGGTGATCATTCAATGCCCTAGACACAGTAGAAGGAGAAATCTTCAGTTTCCTTGCGATTTCTTTGATCGTGGTTGGTTTATTTCCTGCCATGCATCAAAGTTAATAATTATATAATGATAAATTAGTCCTTTATCATATTACGACGTGGTATTTTGTTCAATTCACGTGTAGTTCTGTTCACTGAACTTCGAACAGCAACAGTTCTGCTGCTAGCCTTAGATCCAGGTCCAATCAGGATATTCAAGGCTCTGCGGGTCATATCTTCGCTTGGATCTCCAAACTCTTTGTAGAAGTTATCAAAAACATTCGGATAATCCGCAGGGATACCATCCCAGTAGTCTGTATAATTAGCTGCATTGATGATTTTGAATGAGGCTGCCCAAAGTCCAACTTTTCCAAGGATATCCTCTCTATAAAATCCGACTGGCTTACCATAGGTCGAAGCATCAGAACCAACAAGCTTAACATCCATATAAGGTTTCAAAGCAGAGATCACAATCTCACTCGCTGAAGCAGTATAATCACTCACCAAGAATACGACCTGTTGGATTTCAAGATTTCCATTATCCTTAACAAAGATTTCATCTTCAAATTCAGGATCACCCTTATCACGATCTCTTTTTAGGTTTTTGTTGAGGTCATATTTAAACATCACCTTTCCATTTCCTGATGAATTGATGATTTTATTGAGCAGATGGATTGCGGAACTCACATATCCCCCTCCATTATATCGTAAATCCACAATTAGCTTGGTCACATTTTGGCTTGCGAAAACCGCAAAAGTGGAGTCGATCCCTTTTTTCATTTTGCTATCCGAGACACCTGACTTAAGTTCCTCAAAAGAGGATAGACCAATATAACCGGCTTTTTTTCCATTCTCTGTAAACACTTTACCTAATTGGAATGGCTGAATATCATAGGAAGTATAATTCAGATTATAGGTCTTTTGTACGTGTTGGGCATTTTCAGTCTTAATGCTCAGGGTATTTCCTTCTATATATTCATCCACCTTGGTTTTATTGGAATACACCATTTTCTTGTCACCCTGCATTTCAAGGACTTTATCGCCCCTTTTGATACCAACCGCAGCCCCAGGGGAACCACCTTCTACAAAGTAGACAAACAAGCTATCTCCACGACTTCCATCAAACGCCATATATAAGCCATATCCATCCGCTAAATCAGCCATTGCTGCGGCTTTGGAATCCGAACCGATATCTTCAATCCAAGAAAAGCGATCTAAAGGTCCATTGTAGGTGGGATGATACTTATAGTCCATCTTTTTAGGCGTGAGCCCCATTAGATAACTCAAAAGGTCATCTGCATCAGTATATTTATCTGTTAGACTGGAAATAGGATTTGCAACTGGAATGGAAGACTCCCAATAGGATGAATATTTATATTTAGAGTAAACACTATCTAACACCTCCTGATCAATGGTTCTGTCACCACCAGGTCTTGGTGGAGGGGTAATATCATTAAGATCCTTTTTACAACCGAATATGGAAACCAAGGTCAAAAGCACCAATAGTTTACTGAGAATAGCGTTTTTCATTTATAATATTAAGTAATATCGAAGCATGCAAAGATGATTCCAATAATTGACTTCCAAATTCGAAAAAAGATTAATCAACCTTTGGTATACTTCGAAGTTTCAGGTCCGGAAACTTGTACATATTATTACGATGATCGTTCAATTCCGGAACTTTTATCTCTCTAGCTCCTTCAAGACCAGTTTTTGTTGTCCTGCTAGATGCCCTTGCCCCCGCTCCTGTTCCGGTAATATCCGAGATGGCGGTAGCCAATAAAGCTTCTCTCTCATCCCCTAATTCTGTGAAGAAACCATCCGCAGCATTGGTGATCTTTCCTTTTAACCCATCGAAGTAATCTCCAAAACCATCTTTATTGAGCATTTGGAAAGAAGTAATATAAAGATCTGCATAGCCATGTACCACTGGATACCCAAAAAAGCCGACCGGTTTGCCGTAGGTGCCTTTTCCATTGGTCGTAATGATCTGCACATCCATATAAGGTTTCAATACATTCATCACCAATTCACTGGCAGAAGCGGTTCCGGTAGTTCCTAAGAAGTAGACTCTTTGTAGGTTCAGGGCATTGGTCTTATTGAAGTTCACAGAGCGGAATGGAGCTTTAGGATTAGTTTCATCATCCCAACCCCATTCTTTCAGATTCTTATTGATCTTATAATCATACATTTTACCTTTTGAACCAGCTGTTGGTACCAAAAGGTTTGACATCATTTCAGCTGTTGAAGTTGAACCTCCTCCGTTATATCTTAAATCTATGATCAACTCATTCACGTTGGCCGTTTCAAATTCCTTGAATGCATTTGTCATGGCTGTATGGTAGCCATTTGGGCCAGATTCACTGAACACATTAACAAAAGAAGTATAAAAGATGTACCCAATTTTCTTACCATTGATTGTGAATATCTTTTTGACTAAGATTGGGTCGATATTATAAGCCCCACCAGAAACCGATACGGTTTTGGTGGTCGTTTCACCCGGTGCTTGAACCACCAAATTCAAGGTCTCCTTGCCTTCTACAACTTTATAGTAGTTTTCGATTGCCTTTTGTTCACTCTTGTTATAGTCCAGATTGCTATCACCATTGATGCTCACGATGCGCATTCCACGTTTTAATCCAGCCTTCTCACCTGGAGAATTCTTTTGCACATACTTGACATACATATTGGCTTCCCCATTGTTCTGGTTGCTGACCGTAATGAAAATAGGCACAATACCAGTTTCTTTATGGACACCTTGTTGAATTTCCTCACTAACGGTGCCTTCACGGTCAACAAAACTAAAGCGATCTTCAGGAGCACTTCGTTTCAGTGCCGCCAGAACTCCTTCGGCATCCTGATAGGCATTCGTAAATGCTTTAAGGTCAGGTTGGCCTTTAGAATCGACTTTGGGCTGTGGGAGTTGATCTTCCCAGAGGGAAAGCGCCAAGGAGTAATAGTAAGTGGAGTCTCTTAAGAGAATTTCTTTGTCAGGATCTCGACCATCATCGGATGGTTGAACCGGGTCTTTTTTACAGCTAGCTCCAAAAAGCAATGAAAGCAGTAAAAAAGGAAGAACAAATCTTTTCATCATAACCTAGCTATATTGTCTTCAATGAAAATCAAATCACTCTGTGTTACATGATTTTCTGAAGCAATATAGTTAAATGGTTCAATATTTCTGAAATTTAACTCATCGATAAAATAAATTTTAACATTTCGGTCAAAACCTTGCCAATCAAGATGTTTTAGTTTATTTAACTGTAACGCTGGATTCCCTTTGGTTAATATGGCGATCTGTCCGCCATGTTCAAGAATAGAAGCAAATAACAGCTTGATTTCATTAAACAGGAAAAGTTTCAAGGGAAGATGTCCATTCACCATTAATCGTTCTAAGTTTTCCTTATAATCGTTGCTGAAATTGAATTTTTTGGCGGTTTGCTCATATAGGTCATCCTCTCCATTTTCAAGATATTGATCTTTCATGAAGTTCACTAGTTCGGTGGAGATCGGTCTCCCTTCAGTAAACTCAACAAACTGCGAAAAAAGATAATAGATCTGCAGTAAATAGTCTTTTTTTGGAAAAAGGACATCATCTATTTCGAATAGATATAGTTTTTTATCGAGAGGAATATTTGAAAAATCGATCATGTTAAATTGTACAAAGCGCTAAATCATCACCATCATCTGAAATGGTAAACAAACCAGAAACTTCCGATTCTAATTGACGGTCTGAAATCAGGCTTTTACCATCTAAAACCAATAATAATTCCACTACCGAAGGTGGATTCTCCAAAACGTACAGCTCTGTCAATGCCTCTTTAGAGGGAGAGAGCAATTGAATTCCATATTCTTCAAAAAGGATTTTGGACTCCGCCAACACATTGATCTCGTTCAGGCCTAGAGGCAGTAAATAATTCACCTCCTTATCAAGACAGAGTTTCAAAAGTTCATGGGCGTATGTTGGGTTTGCTGCCGTCGGAATTTTTTTAAAATTAGCTTCTAAAAAGCTGGGCACTTCTTCAGAAGTTGCGAAAATAACCTCAAATTGATTGTTCAGCATTTTGGAAAGTCTTTGGGCCAATGGCCGTGTTCCAAAAGTTATCAGGAGCTTTTGCATATTAATAGATTAAACCGTCTCTCATATGGATCGTACGATCCGAAATTCTCGCTAGTTCCTCATTGTGGGTGACAATGACAAAGGTCTGTTGCATTTTATCCCTTAGATCAAAGAATAATTGATGTAGGGCAGTCGCATTTTCCGAGTCTAAGTTTCCTGAGGGCTCATCAGCAAGGATGAGGGTAGGATTATTGATGAGCGCTCGAGCTACCGACACCCTTTGTTGCTCTCCCCCAGACATGGCCGAAGGTTTATGGTGAGCTCTATGGGCAACCCCAAGAATATCCAAGAGTTCCAAAGCTCGATTCTCAACAGCTTTTTTATCCTGACCAGCGATGAAACCAGGTATGGAAACATTTTCCAGGGCAGTGAATTCAGGAAGAAGGTGATGAAATTGAAAAACAAAGCCTATGTGTTTATTTCTGAAATCACTCAGTTTTTTTTCATTCAAGGCAAAAACGTCCTCACCCTCGATCAGTACGGTCCCTTGATCGGGTTTGTCCAATGTACCGATGATATGGAGCAAGGTACTCTTACCGGCACCGGAAGCTCCCACGATGGAAACAATCTCTCCTTTACGGACAGAAATACTGACACCCTTGAGAATTTCAAGGTCGCCATAAGACTTAAAAATGTTATTTGCCTTTAAGATCATACTGCGAAAATAACAAAAAACAAAAACAACTTGCCGCCCAAGCGATATAATAAATAGTTAGGCGTAACAAAGGACAATTTAATCGTAATAATAACTTGACCCTTACGAATAAATACGCTATTTTTACAGCAAATTTTTTTATCAATGAACATTCACGAATATCAAGGAAAAGAAATACTTAAGAGTTTCGGAGTAAGAGTACAAGAAGGTATTGTTGCTGAAACCCCAGAGCAAGCTGTTGAAGCTGCTAAGAGAATGAAAGAAGAATTCAACTCGGATTGGGTTGTGGTAAAAGCACAGATCCATGCGGGTGGCCGTGGTAAAGGTGGTGGTGTGAAATTAGCTAAGAACCAAGATGAAGTATTGCAACGCGCAACTGACATCATTGGAATGCAGTTAGTAACTCCACAGACTGGTCCAGAAGGTAAAAAAGTTAATAAGGTTTTGATCGCTCAGGATGTTTATTATCCTGGTGACAGCGAAACCAAAGAATTCTACATGTCTGTATTGTTAGACCGTGCTACTGGTCGCAACATCATTATGTACTCTACAGAAGGTGGTATGGACATCGAAGAGGTTGCTGAAAAAACTCCACACCTTATTTTCAAAGAAGAGATCGATCCAAAAGTAGGTCTTCAAGGTTTCCAAGCTCGTAAAATCGCTTTCAACTTAGGCCTTTCTGGTGCTGCGCACAAGGACATGGTTAAGTTTGTTGCTGCATTGTACAAAGCTTACGATTCAATTGACGCATCTATGTTCGAAATCAACCCTGTTTTGAAAACATCTGATGATAAAATCCTAGCGGTTGACGCGAAAGTGAACTTGGATGAAAACGCTTTATACCGTCATCCAGAAATCGCTGCTTTACGTGACATTACAGAAGAAGATCCTACTGAAGTGGAAGCTGGAGAATTCAACCTTAACTACGTAAAACTTGATGGAAACGTAGGATGTATGGTAAATGGTGCTGGTTTAGCAATGGCAACTATGGACATCATTAAAATTGCCGGTGGTGAGCCTGCAAACTTCCTAGATGTTGGTGGTACTGCAAACGCTGAAACTGTAAAAGCTGGTTTCAACATCATCTTAAAAGACCCTAACGTAAAAGCTATTTTGATTAACATCTTCGGTGGTATCGTTCGTTGTGACCGTGTTGCTCAAGGTGTTATCGATGCATACAACGAAATTGGAAACATTCCTGTTCCAATTATCGTACGTCTACAAGGTACAAACGCTAAAGAAGCTAAAGAATTAATCGACAATTCTGGCCTAAAAGTGTACTCTGCAATCTTATTGAAAGAAGCAGCTGAACTTGTAACTAAAGTATTAGAAGAAGGAAAGTAATACTTTCCATAAAAAAAGCGGGCTTTTCTCAAGAAAGCCCGCTTTTTTTTATGGAGTATTTAGTATTAAGTGTTTAGTAGTTAGACCTATTGCTTGTTTTCAGATTTGTAGCTTTGAAGTCTATATCAAAGTAAAACTACCAATAACAATACACTAAATGCTTTGACAAGATATATTATAACATTTCCGTCATAATCCCTCAATATCGAGCCCTACCCCAATCTAAATACGAAATACTAACTACTAAATACTACTTTTGTACCATACAATAAAACAAAAAACTATGACAACATCTACTTCAGATATTTCTCGCGAAAAGTCGGCGAAGTTATTTGAAAAAGCCAAGGAATTCTTTCCTGGTGGTGTAAACTCTCCTGTTCGTGCATTTAAATCAGTATATGGAACTCCATTGTTCATTGAGCGTGGTGACAAGGCCCATTTATGGGATGCTGATGGCAATGAATTTATTGACTATTGTTGTTCTTGGGGTCCTTTGATCCTGGGCCACAATACGCCAGAAATCCGTGAAGCCGTGCAAGAGCAATTAGGTAAAGGTTTGAGTTTTGGAGCTCCTACAGCGCTTGAAAATGAATTGGCAGAACTTATCCTTAGCAACAACAAAAAGATTGAAAAAATCCGTTTTGTAAGCTCAGGGACAGAAGCTGTCATGTCTGCAATCCGACTTGCCCGCGGATATACAAAAAGAGACAAAATCGTAAAATTCGAAGGCTGTTACCATGGCCATTCGGATTCTTTATTGGTTAAAGCGGGATCAGGTCTTGTCACCTTCGGTGAAACCTCTTCAGCAGGGGTGCCTAAAGCTTTTGCAGATGAAACTATTGTCATCGCATTGAATGATAAAGAAGCCCTTAAAAAAGTATTTGCAGATTTTAAAGATCAAATTGCAGCGGTTATTATTGAAGGTGTTCCTGCAAATAATGGCTTGTTGATACAAGATAAAGATTACATCCATTTCTTGAGAGATATTACCAAAGAGAACGGTGCATTATTGATCATGGATGAGGTAATCACTGGATTCCGTCTGGGTTTTGAGGGTGCTTCCAAATATTATGATATCCAACCGGACATTTTGACCTATGGAAAGATTATCGGTGGTGGTATGCCGGTAGGTGCTTATGGTGCCTCTAAGGAACTGATGGGCTGTATTTCGCCAGATGGTTCGGTATACCAAGCTGGAACCCTATCTGGTAATCCGGTTGCCATGGCAGCTGGTATTGCAGCTTTGCAGATCCTTGTACAACCTGGTTTCTATGAAAAACTAGAAAAAACAACCCAAGAATTCGTAACTGAACTTCGTTCCTTCATTAAAGAGAATGGTTTTGAGGTTTCCATTACGACAATTGGTTCCATTTTCTGGTTTGCCTTTACTGACAAGGAAAAAATCCAACGTGCAGATGAAATTGATCCAGCATCCATGGAAAAATACAAAGTGATGCATAGGGAATTATTGAATAGAGGAATCTATTTCGGTCCTTCCGGCTATGAAGTTGGCTTTATCTCGGCTGCACATACAGAAGATGACCTTAAGAAAACACTTCTCGCGCTAAAAGAAGCTTTACAGATTGTATTTCAATAAAAAATAAACAATTTACCGTTATATTTGTTTAAGTAACATAACAAATTCGACTAAATTTTAAATTAAGTGATGAGAACATTCAAATCAGCATTAGCAGTATTAACTGCAACAGCGGTACTCGCTTCATGCAATAACCCGACAAAAAATCAAGAAGGAGAAGTCAAAGATTCTACAGCATTAGCTGACACAGTTGGTGCAATCGCAGTGAACCCTCTTCAACATGCGAAAGACTTCCCAGGAGCAACTTTGAAAATCGCTTCATTAACTTCTGAAAAAGTAGGAACAGACTCTGCAAAGATTACAGTTAAATATGATGTTCAGAACTTTAAATTAACTGAGCAAACTGAACATGAGCACCACATGGCGAATTCCCATGATGGTCAACATATCCACTTTATTTTGGATAACACGCCATATGTAGCTTTGTATAAACCAGAACATACATTTACAGTACCAGTTAATTCTGAGCACTATTTAATGTCTTTCTTGTCTCGTTCATTCCACGAGTCCCTAAAAACTGCTGACGCTTCCAAATTAGTGAAGTTCAAAGTAGAAGCTGACGCTAAAATCGCGGAGCTTCCTACTCCTACAGAACCTTCTTTGTTCTACAGCAGACCAAAAGGTGATTACAAAGGTGAAGAAACTAAAACTTTATTGTTAGACTTCTTCGTATCTAATGCAACATTAGGTGCAGATAGCTATAAAGTAAAAGCTAACATCAATGGTCAAGATTTCACTTTGGACCAATGGGTTCCTTACGAAATCCTGAACCTGCCTCTAGGCGAAGCAACTGTTAAATTGACTCTAGTTGATAAAGACGGTAATGCTGTAACTGGAGACAATGTTTCTGTTGAAAGAAAAATCAACTTATTAGAAAAATAGGTTTTTCTAAATAAAAAGATAAGGGGCAAAACAATCATTTTGCCCCTTATCTTTTTAACCAAATATTACAATCATAAATACAAGACTAAAGAATAACAGCAACCCAATTACCTGCCATATAACTGCTGGCTCTCTATATAAGGTTCTTTCCACAGAACTACCATGAGACCTGACCAACATCGTATACTTAAACCAATCCCATATAATTAATAAAATTGAACTCAGCATCAACATTCCCGTAATGACCCATGTTCCTTTAAAATTAAGATCCACTGTTATTATGAAGATATTTGAAATCACTACAAAAAAGATTAAATTCCCTAATGCTGCAAATTTTTGCGTAAAAAGAAGGAACGCTGCTGTCAATTGCATCATCCCAATAAACTTCCAATAATTTGAAGCTTGAAATAAGGCTTCAAAGAAATATCCGATCTTGGTCTCCACCCCCAATCGAGTAAATCGTTCACCTTCAACCTTAATAATGCCAGAAGGAATAAAAGCCATACCCATCAGAAACCTTAGACCAATTATACATAATTCAACCTCTCGATTATTCCGGATCTTTTCAAAAAACACTGCCCATTTAGATTTGTTGATTTCGCCTGAACCCAGATTTTTGACTACTCCAAGTTTCATACAATGCCATATTTAGTGTAAAGTTTAATTAATTAGCCCTCGTTTAATGGCTTGTTTGACCAAACCCGCAGAAGTCTTAACACCCAACTTTTGATTTAGATTCAAGCGATGAGTTTCAACGGTACGTAAACCAATGAAAAGCTTTTCTGCAATCTCTTGGTTGGTAAATTCTTCTGCAATCAACCTTAAGATTTCCGTCTCCCTATTTGTCAATGGGATATCGTGCATTGATCTTTTATGTCCAAAGATACTCTCTTGCAACAGGGAAGATTTCAATCTTTCATCGATATAATTCTCTCCTTCCGCAACCTGAAATATAGCCTCAATAATGGTCTGTCGATCTGCATTTTTAAGTAAATACCCCTTTGCCCCATTTCTCAAAATCTGTTTGATATAATGAGATTCATCAAAACTACTGAAGGCAATAATTCTTAGTTCTGGATAAGTTTTCAAAACACTATAGGCCAGATCTATTCCACTTATCCCTGGCATTTGAATATCCATTAGTAAAATATCTGGACTACTTTCCTGTAATTTATTATTAAGTTCATCTGCAGTTTGTACTACAAGAACCACTTGAATCCTCTGCTCCGAGGATAACATCGAGATTAAGCCATCAAGAACCACTTTATGGTCATCAATTATCGCAAGCTTTATATTTTCCATAATATTAAATATGCTGACTGTTGATATTAAATTCTAAATAAACACCTAGACCCTTTCCTGGTCGGTTTTCGTATTCCAATTTCCCATCCATTGCGGCAGCTTGTTTTTGAAATCGCTGTAAACCAACTCCCTCTTGGTCCACCGCATCAAAATTGATCCCCTTGCCATTATCCTCAACTGTCAAAAATATACTGTCATGATGCTTGTTGATCTGAACTAATACCAGAGAGGCTCCAGCGTGCTTCATCGCATTGTTCAGCAGTTCCTGGATCATGCGATATACCGCCAATTCAAATCGCTCATCATAACGGCCAATTTCTCCCCAACTATCAAATTGAACCTGTAAGCTATGGCTGTTTATTTTATTACAATATTTTCTAATAGCTTCAACCAATCCTTTCTGAAGCACAATATCGGGCATAAGGTTATGTGAGGTCTTCCTAATTTCATCGGTAGCATCTGTTAGCAATTGTAGGCCTAATTGATAATTTTCCAGATTACAGGTATATTCCTTACAGGTCTTAAAAGATTGAAACTGCATCTTAGATGCTGTCAACATGCCGGCTACTCCATCATGCAACTCTTTCGCTATTCGAATGCGTTCCTTCTCCTCGCCCTCCATGAAGGCCTGTAATTGTTGAAGTTCTTTTTCCTTCTCATTTGCAACAGTTTGTAAAGCAAATTGCTTCCTCTTGTTATAAATAAAGAAGACCGCGAAAATCAAGAGCATCAAAAAAATGATGGCTGTAGTTATTGAAATTAAAAAATACTGTCGGTTCTTTTGAATGGTAACTTCCTGTTCTACAAGATCCAATTTCTGCATGGATAGCTCTTTTTCCTTTTGGGCAGTTTCATACTTGATATGCATTTCATTGGCCTCAAGTTTGGTCTTTTCATTCAATGTACTATCATTCAGCGAGGCATATTTGGTATAGTAATGTAAAGCTGATTTATAATCATTCACCTGACTATAGACCGATGAAAGGCCCTTATAGATATCATCCAATTGCAGAACGGTTCCACTTTTCAATGCGATTTTTTCAGAATTTTTATAAAAATGAATGGCATTTTCTGGATCCTTTTTTAATCTGTATCCATCTGCCACCGCAAGGTTACCAATGAGTAAATATTGGGTTTCATTAAGTTGTGAAGCATGGTAGATAATTTGCTGACCGTGATAGATTAATTCATCAGGTTTCTTCCATTCTTGATAAAGTTGTGTAAAAGCATTATGGGCAAGGGAGTACTCAAAATGGGCCCCAAATTTCTGCGCCAATGCCAAAGCTGCCTGTGCATGTTTCAACCCCTCTGGAAACTTCTTCAGAGCTGCATAACAATTTGTAAAACCAAGATTCGATGTGATTAAGTTTGATGTATCTTTCCGAATTATAGCCAAATCCCTAGCTTTTTTAAAATAAATAAGCCCTTTCTCTATCTCTTCCAAATTGTAATATAGTGCACCCATAATATTATAGGCATTCAGTATGAGATTACTTTTATTGCTACCCTCCAACATTTTTATGATTTTTTGCTGCAATTCAATTTCTTTTTCCAACTTCCCTAATCGACCATTCAATGCAGCAATATTCACGTAACATCGAATGATATTTTCCTTTGCACCAACTTTTTCAAAATGCTTTATTGCTGTTTCAAAATTTTCAATGGAAAGACTGTCCAATGCGTCCCGAGCATTGATAAAACCAATATTGAACCATGCAATTCCACTCCAGTATTCATTCTTCAATTTCTTACTGAGGTCCATTTGTTTATAAACTAACCATTTGGATTGAACAGGATCATTATAGATTACCTTGTTGATATAATTATCTAATTGAACCATCTTCGTGGTATCATCCTTTAGGCCCAAAATCCTATCCAACTCCGAATTTGAGGGTGGGATATTGTCCTGAAGGATGGAAAGTATCATCCCTAGGACTAGTATCATGATTTTCATGGTATAATTGGCTGTTTCTCAGACACAAAATTAGTGAGTAGAAATTGAAATTTTATTGATTTTCAACAATTTGAAAATTATTATAGGTAGAAATATGAAAATTTAACTGCTCCTTACTCCATAGTGTGTTTTGAGCAATATTCAGTGCCAAATCCGTGTTCACTATATGTTCTTGGATATGCTCCAAGATACGCGTTGAAAGGTCGTCAAAAACAGTAAATCCATTTTGGGTTTTTCGTTGTGGGGTAAGGGCTTTGTACAACCTAATAGCCTCCTCCAATCGACCTTGTTTTGCTTTCCAATCCAAATAAACCTTCGCATAATTCTGTTTCAGCAATAAGTACCGTTTTCCGTCATATCGGATCTGCAGCTCAATGGCTTTCTTTGGGTTTTCCATTTCCATAATAATACTCGGTTCCTGCTTATGAAACACCCAAACCTTAGGAATAGCATCCAGTTCTTCCCTCAGAGTAGATTCTAATTCCATTAAATTACCGGCATAAAGTGTTGGTAAATCAGAAATATTATTTTCATTACTTTTTAGACTTCCTAACAACTGCTCTATCGCCTTGACTTGGGATATACTAATACCAGAATTTTCAAAGTCTATCCAAGAGTAGCTATTACTACTTATCGGTCCCCTTTTTTTTATGGCAATCCTAAAAGCCACAATTTGAGAAGCTTCAGAAAGCCCCAACCTATGGGTTGCCACTTGTTCCCTTAAATTCTTCTCAGCAAGAGTCATATTCCCATGCAGTTTATTGCTTTCAAAAGAGGGTATAAGGTCAGCATAAAATAGGTCCAACGTTTCGTTAATTGCTGCTAGATGTTTGTTCTTATGTTCCTCGACCAATTCATTCTTTGGATGTTGGCTTGCTGTCAAATCAATATCAGGATCTAAAACCAATAGGCTTTCCCAATGATTTATTACGGTCATAGGATCCTTTTCTTGAGCAAAGATCATTTCTGCTCCCAGCCCAAATAAGAAGTATGGCAATAAAATAATAGTTCTCATAGATTACTAGAACTTAATAAATTCAACCCTTCTATTTTTTGCTCTTCCAGCTGAAGTAGCATTATCCTCTATCGGACTTCCTTCGCCTGCCCCACTTGACCTTAACCTAGACCCAGCTATTTTATGCTTTTCTACTAAATAGTTTTTTACTGATTCTGCCCTTTGGTTAGATAATGTCAGATTCTTTTGTTCATCCCCTTCACTATCTGTGTGTCCTTTGATCTCTATATTCAGACTTGGATTATCAATAAATATTTTGGCAATAGCATCGATTGTCCCTACACTTTCTGGTTTAATATTCGATGAATTGGTGTCAAATAGAATTCCCTGTGTTACGATCTTGCCCTCTGTCAAAAATTTAGACCTTAGATCCGCCATTGCATCCGCAACCATAACATTACCTATGTAGTAACCAACTTGCTCATCCTGATAGGCAGATCCCTCTACATTAAAGCCCAAATGGTCAAAGACAACGCCCTGCGGAATGGCTACTGGAATATCATATATCTTTTCCTCGTTGAGCCAAACCCTAATTCTTTGCCCTTGATTCCAGATGGCAATATGAATTGGTTTGCCGTAAAATGAATCCAGCTTCCGATAGCCTTTTTCTTCATTCTGAAAAAACAAACTCCCTTCTTTATTTACCTTTAAGGAGATGTTGGAACTGCCTTCCTCTCCTGGTAGTATTTCAATGATCAATTCCCCCTTGGAATTATTGTTCACCAAATAATCTTTGACATTATTCTTTCCATTCAATGCCAACAAATTCAGCTGTAGCCCTGGGAAGCGATAACTATTGCCCCCTTTATCAAAATTTAGGATCAAATCAAATTCTATCGTATGGTTTACTGGCAGTGAACTGATCATTGGTGATACAAATTTTGAAGATTGATACATGCGAAGCCATTTATTTATACTGTTTTTTACATTTACAGCTTCTCCTCTATTATTGGTTGACCATTTCAAAGGGAATTCTCCAATAACATCTTCAGAAAAATCATCCGAAAAACGGATTTGGCTCCCTCTTTCGAAATCATACTTTGAGTAGCTTTGAAAACTTGAAAGACCCTTTCCAGCTTGTTCCGTCTCTCCGTTTCCCTTTTCCTTATTGCTGGGCTTATTCTCTGGCTTTGACCCTTTGTTCTTTACGGTTTCATTCTTGACAGCTTCAGTCCCTTTTTGCTCTGCTTTATCTATCCCTTTGTCAATACCTTCTTCAATCTTCTGCTCAACTTTGTTCTTCACCTTATCCTTAATCCGATTAAGGATAGATTGACCGTAGCTTATGGTCATTGTTGCCATTAGGCACACAAGTATTACTGATGTCTTTATCATAATATTAAATTTTAACAAAGCTAGCAGCGAATAAGCGACACTTTTTCGATACCTGCACGGATATAAAGAAATACGTAGTTCTACGGAAAAGACAGCAAGGACCGCCAATTTCAGTACATCTACGGAGATATAAAATTCAGGTCTGCTACTTAAAAAATGGGGAATGATTAGGCTCAAATTTGTTCCATAAATTTTAATGAAACCAAAAGTCATGAAAAACAATAAAACAAAAATTTACCTGGCAAGCCTTCTCTTGATCCTTTCAAGTTGTAATCAGGATCAAGTTGTCGAGCCAACCCCTCCTAAAAAAGGATGTACCTTATCTGTCCTAAAACAATTCGATGGATTCGGTTTAAATACCTTCGTAGGAAACCTTTATAAGGAATCTCAACTATCTTATGAGAACAAAAACTTAAAAGAAGTAATAAACTTCACACGAGGGACAAAAGACCTCATTCGACGTGTAGCGACCATAGATGGGTTGGTCAAATCAGTGTCTTTTTATGATGCAAATGAAATCCTTAAAATCAGGTATTCTTTAAATTATGCAGCTAATAGTAAAAGGATTGAAAGTGCTGAGGTTCGATATGACAATATCTCTCCTGCAGTAACTGAATCCTATTTGTTCACTTATAACAAAGATAACAAAGTTTCAGAACTGAAATTGTACTCAAACAATCTATTAATGGAAAAGATCAAATATTTCTATTCCATTGATCAAGGCAAGCAGGTCATCAAAACCGAGACTTACGAAGTCAGTACTGCAAATCCCAACCATCATTATTTATCCTCTAAAGATGAGTATCATTATGACGACAAGCATACCGGTGAAATCCACCCTGCTTTTGCCATCAACCTATACCATCAAACAAGGTTAGATTTGCTTCTCCCTGAAAGTAAAAATAACATCATGAGTTACTACCATTATCACAATACTGCTGAAGTAAATGAAGTACCTGTGCTCAAGCTATCCCAAAGTGTCAGTTTCGACCGAACAATAACCTACAATAAAGAAGAGTACCCAATAAAAATCGTTGAAAACAGATTGAATGGCTACAAGTTAGAGTATGAATTGACTTATAGTGATTGTAAATAATTATCATGAAAAATCATCTAAAAACTGGTTTAAAAACCGTAATTATCTTTCATCTTATCCTTTTATTTTCAAGTGTTCTGGCCTGTGAACGGAACGATCTAAGGTTAGAAGAGGAAGAACCTATTAAAGATACTATCAAATATGAAATGCCTATTGGTGAGGCGATAGATGAACCTGTTTATGAATTTATCGGTCCTGAAGGAGGGTCTATACAAAGTTCAGATGGTAAGGTAAAAATATTATTCCCTGAAGGCGCCCTACTCGAGGAACAGGAAATTGGTATACAACCGCTTGAAAACAGCAGTCCTGGAGGCAGCGGCTTTTCATATCGCTTTACGCCAGAAAATATCGAATTACATAAGGAGGTAACTATTACCTTCAATTTAGAGGGACAAAGCCAACAGTCCCTTTTATCCAAAACCTTAGAAATTGCGTATCAAAATGAGGTAGGAACCTGGATATGCCCAGGAAAGAATGAAATTGATCTAAACAAAAAGGAATTACGCGTCCTGACAGACCACTTTAGTGATTGGTCAATGATCGAAACCATGCAATTAACACCAAATATGGCAACCATAGGACTAAGTGAGTCCCTTGAATTGGCCGCTATTCAAAATGTCCATCCCGTAGACGGCGATCTTTTGGTACCCTTAGTGCAGCCAATAAATGCTGGAACTCCTATACCATTAAGTCAAACCTATATTAAAAATTGGAAGTTGGATGGCCCTGGAAGACTGGTCGTGAATGGAAATAAAGCAAAATATTTATCACCTTCATCCAAACCCGCTAAAAATATTGCCACGGTTTCCGTAGAATTAAGTGTTAGAGGGCATCAAGTAATTTTAATAAGTGAAATCCACATCATTGAGGATGGCATTATGATTAGTTTAGATGGGGGCGAATGGAGAACATATTTGGGTGCAGCAGGTAATGTCCCTGGAACTAGCTTCCATAGCATGAACAACATTGTAGCAAATAGCACGGATCCTCAAATTACTTTCTTATGGCCAAAATCGGCCCTGTCAAGCACAGAAAAAAGATACACTTGGTCCATGTTCAATGAAGCCGATCAGCAAGTTACCTTTGCATATTTTACCCCAGGCCTAAGCCATGTTTACTCTTCAGTATATAAGGATGACCAAGATTTCAAAGATAGTCCTGGATATTTCACCGTCAAAGAAACGGAAGAAAACGGCAAAAAATATATATCAGGAATCTTCGTCATCGAAAGCTCCGGCTATTTCAGGTCCGCAATCACAAATGAACAGGTGCGTATAGGAAGCGTTAGAGGGATCTACCGAGTACCAAGGGGTTGGTAATTATCAAATTAGAATTATATAAATGGATCATGAAAACTATGTATTATTTATTGGCAATATGTGCATCGATATTATTATCATGTAAAAAAACAAATATTGAAGAGGAAAAGCCTGTTCCTCAGGATAAGCCAGCAACAGAGACCCCTTCCGAACTAAAAAATGGTCTTTGGTTCTGGGGAGGTTTAGGGCCTATATCCTATTATGATAGAGACGGACATCAATTAGGAAGTGATTGGGAAGCCGCTCGGGAATATTATTTTACAGAACAAAATAAAAAAGGAAAATTGGAATTCTATCAATATTTAGGAACTAGAAGTGCCTCAAACTGTGTCACTGAGATTTTCACAAAAAAAACTGGAACAACGGTTTTCGAAGGAAATAAATTCACTTTTCACCCTATATCTGGAACATTTACAACCGTAAAAAAGGGTTGTAGTACGAATGGAACTACAACTAGAAACGCAGAACCGAAAGATTTACAACCAGACACTTGGCTATGGAAAATCAAGGATTTTGAGGAAGTAAAACGCCTATATATCTATGAAATTAAAGATACCGAAATGGAAGACCCTGTTTTCGTCTATAAGTTTGTAGGACTATAAATCAGTAGCATCTCTAAAATAATTAAGGTTAAGTTGTTTTATTATATCTTTTATACAGTTAATATGTGTTGTTAGTGAATGTGGGCTTGTACAAGATCTGTGCAAGCCCTTCTGTTTATTATGTAGTTGATTTGAGTATTGAGATAGCAACCGCGCTATCACCTAAACGATCATTACTACATTTGATGAAAATGAGATAAGTATAAAAACGGTCAACCCTATTTAGGGATGGACAATGGACATCTCTCAAATCTCATATCTCACATCTCAAATCCCCGAACACTAAAAGCCAACCGACTTCAGGTTTAATCCCGCTTTTTCATCCAATCCAAACATCAGGTTCATATTCTGTACCGCTTGTCCAGAAGCACCCTTCAATAGATTATCAGTAATATTCAGGATCAACAGCTTTTCGCCATGTTTCTCTAGATGGATGATGCTCTTGTTGGTATTGACCACTTGTTTGATATCAATATTAGCCTTAGATACATGGGTAAAAGGATGCGAACCATAATAAGACTCGTAAAGCTCATAAGCTTCCTCTTCCGAAAGATCTGAATCGACATAGATGGCAGAAAAGATACCCCTAGGGAATGCTCCTCGTTGAGGGATAAAGTTAATTTTCTGGGCAGCTCTTTCTAGTAGAGATCCATCTCCAGCTGGAAGGAATCCTTCCTGCAATTGGTTGAGCGACTCCGATATCTCTTGCAGATGCTGGTGCTCAAATGACTTATAGGCCGAAAGGTTATTGCTTCTCCAGGAAAAATGCGACGTAGCAGAAGGTTTTTGACCAGCACCTGTTGACCCTGTTGTTGCATTCACATGGATTTGGTCGCCCAATATTCCTTTGTTCGCCAAAGGCAATAATGCCAATTGTATATTCGTGGCAAAACAGCCGGGATTAGCAATATATTGCGCCGAAACAATATCGGATTTATTCAATTCAGGTAGACCGTAGATAAAATTCTTACCTTGGTATTCCGTATTTGCCTTAAGCCTGTAATCTTGGGAAAGATCAATGATCTTTACGGAAGGATCGATAGGATGGGCATCTAAAAACTTGCGCGCATCGCCATGTCCTACACATAAAAACAGAACATCGATATCAGAATGAAAATCTGAAGAGAACGTTAAGTCTGTATCTCCAAACAAATCATTATGAACATCAGAAAGTTTATTGCCGGCATTGGAAGCACTATTGGCAAATATTATATCCACATTCGGGTGATAGATCAATACCCGAAGCAATTCACCTCCGGTATAGCCTGCCGACCCTACAATTCCTACTTTAATTTTTTCCATTATGATAAATAATCAGTCAAAATAAAACAAAAAAACCAAGGTGCCTAGACAGCTACCTTGGTTTGCAAAAAGATTTTCAATATTTGAAGAAAGGCGATTAGCCTTTGTTATTAACTTTGTGCCAAATGATGGTTTGGTTACCGAAGATTTTCGAGAACCCTTTTACATCATCACCAGTGTAGCCTTTGTTCATCTCACCGTATGAACCAAACTTGTTGGACATTAAATCGTGTTCAGATTCAATACCTAAGATTACAAATCGGTAAGGGTGAAGCTCAATAAATACGCGACCAGAAACGGTATCTTGCGAACTTTGAAGGAATGCCTCCATATCACGCATCACTGGATCATGCATCTGACCTTCGTGCATATAGTTACCATAGAATCCCGCTAATTGGTCTTTCCATGAAAGTTGCCATTTGGTCAAGGTATGTTTCTCCAAAGCATGGTGCGCTTTGATCAGAATAATTGGGCCTGCAGCCTCAAAACCGACACGTCCTTTAATCCCGATGATGGTATCACCAACATGGATATCACGACCGATTCCATAAGGTTGTGCAATCGCTTGCAACTCTTGGATAACCTTAACAGGACTCATTTTCTCACCATCTAAAGCAACTGGTTGACCGTTTTCAAAATCAACAGTAATCTTACGTGGTTCTGTAGAAGTTACAGGAGTTGGCCATGCAGATTCTGGAAGGTATTCATTCGAAGTAAGCGTCTCAGCCCCTCCTACTGAAGTTCCCCATAATCCTTTATTGATCGAGTATTTTGCTTTATCAGCAGAATATTCAACACCATGTGAATTCAAATAATCAATTTCCGCCTCACGTGATAACTGTAGATCACGGATTGGAGTAATGATCTCTACACCTGGAATCAAGGTCTGGAAGATCATATCAAAACGTACCTGATCATTACCTGCACCTGTTGAACCATGTGCAACGCATTCTGCGCCAATTTTCTTCGCATAGTTTGCTATAGCTGTAGCTTGGCAAACACGCTCGGCTGACACTGAAAGCGGATAGGTAGCATTTTTCAAGACATTCCCAAAAATCAAATACTTGATGGTATCTTGGTAATAATCTTCAGTTTCATCAATAGTAGTATGCGACTTTACACCTAGATCATAGGCCTTCTTTTCGATATTCTTTAATTCTTCCTCTGAAAAACCTCCGGTATTTACTACTACGGAGTGAACTTCTAATCCTAAGTCACGAGACAGATAGATACAACAGAATGAAGTATCCAACCCACCACTAAATGCTAAAACTACTTTTTTCATTTGATAACGATTAATATGCTGATGATAACAAAAATAACAAATTAAAAACCTTTAACAGGTCTAATCCCTACGGGAATTACCGCAGCGACCATTTTTTTAGTCGACCTCCAAAGTTTTGCTTCAATTCTCTTCAATAGAGATTGCTTTTTGGAAATTCGGTCAAGACGTTCCTTAGCTTCGGCCTTACGAAGGATCTTTTCCTTCAGTTCTTTTTCTTTTTCTACCGGGTCCCATAACATCGCAGTACACATACAGTTCTTACGATCTTTAGAGACCAAGATATCAAAGTTCACACAGGACTGGCAGCCTTTCCAGAATTCCTCATCTTGAGTCAATTCAGAATAGGTAACAGGTTCATATCCTAGGTCGGAATTGATTTTCATGACAGCCAAACCTGTAGTCAGGCCAAAAATCTTTGCATTTGGATACTTCTCCCTTGACAGATCAAACACGCGCTTCTTGATTGCTTTTGCCAAACCTACTTTACGGAAAAGTGGATTGACAATAAGACCAGAGTTCGCCACATAATCACCATGGCTCCAAGTCTCAATATAACAGAAACCGGCCCAAGTACCATCCTTATGTAAAGCAATAACAGCCTTACCTTCCTCCATCTTGCGCGCTACGTATTCTGGTTTTCTGCGTGCAATGCCCGTCCCACGAGCCTTTGCAGACTCGAACATTT
Source organism: Sphingobacterium sp. LZ11T8 (assembly GCF_024261425.1). Taxonomy (NCBI): domain Bacteria; kingdom Pseudomonadati; phylum Bacteroidota; class Sphingobacteriia; order Sphingobacteriales; family Sphingobacteriaceae; genus Sphingobacterium; species Sphingobacterium sp. LZ11T8. The sequence goes on from NZ_JANBZY010000007.1 coordinate 174,660, forward strand.
CATTACAGACTTCATCGGCATACTTAACATGGTTTGCCGTCGCGGGAATAATTAAAAAATCTGAGATTGTCATTGAATAATGTCGACCTAAAAAATAAATACCAAAGTATTTGAACTAACTAATCTAATTTGAATATCAATCACCGAGCTGGGTGAATGACAATATGGGAAGTTTGCCTGCCTCGGTATCAAGCTCGAGGCAGAATAGGTCGTCGGAATCGAAGAACTGGACAATTAAATCTACGCATTGCATAATATGCCCTTATCCTAAGCTTGATGCAAGCTTGAGCGAAAGAGTTCATATATAACTTGTTACAATACATACATTTTTGCCTTTGATACTTAGTGATCAGACAGCGCAAAAGTAAACAATTATTTTTTTCTTTTATGCAATCTGAAAGTAGTTTTTTTATTTATAAAATAAATACGCCCCAAATTCATTGAAAACCTTTCAATCAGACTTTCCAATTATTGAAACGTTTAAAATCTTTCATTGTTTTGTAAGATTTCAATTCAAAATGAAGCATTTGCATCGATATATAAATAAATCCTTAATTTTGCATCAAATTAAAAAATCATGGTTGGTCCAAGTATCTTTTTTTACGCCCTATTCGTTATCCCTTACATCCTTTTCATGTATTGGTTGGTTAAGCAAGACAAGAAGAAATATATGTGGGGAGTAATAGTCGTAACTGTAGTTGCCATTTTTGGCCTGGTCGTTTCTCAACGTGCAAGCAAGATCGCAATGGAAAACTACAAGCAGCATCAAATCGATGCCCGCGAAATTGAAGCAGAAAACAAAGCCGATAGCTTAAATCACAAATAAGAAATTTTTAAAATCATACAAGAAAGGGCAATAGAATCATCTATTGCCCTTTCTTGTATCTGTCTTTTCTCTTTTATTTGGTAATTCCCTCCAACTTAAATAGGAATGCATAACTCAATGCCACATCTTTTAAGTAATCAAACCTTCCCGATGCGCCACCATGTCCATAATCCATATCCGTTTTCAATAGGATGACATTGTTACCTTTCTTGGTTGCACGCATTTTCGCTACCCATTTTGCAGGCTCAAAATACTGCACCTGACTATCATGGAGCCCAGTGGTAACCAATAGGTTTGGATATTCTTTCGCTTCAATGTTTTCATATGGAGAATATGATTTCATATAATCGTATGCTTCTTTATTGTTGGGATTTCCCCATTCATCATATTCATTCGTCGTCAATGGAATGCTTTCATCCAACATGGTATTCACTACATCGACAAATGGAACCTGCGCAATCACTCCATTCCAGATTTCTGGCGACATATTGATCACGGCACCCATCAATAATCCGCCCGCACTTCCGCCTTGGGCATAAAGATGCTCCTTGGCTGTAAACTTCTGATCGATCAAATACTTGCCACAGTCAATAAAATCAGTGAACGTATTTTTCTTTTTCATCATTTTCCCATCCTCATACCACTGTCTTCCCATTTCCTCACCACCACGAATATGCGCTAATGCATAGATAAAACCTCGGTCCAAAAGAGACAATCTCGAAGAACTGAAGCTTGGGTCCATGGAATTACCATAGGAACCGTATGCATACAACAACAATGGAGCAGTTCCATCTTTCTTGGTGCCCTTCTTATAGACGATAGAAATTGGAACTTCCGTACCATCTGTAGACTTGGCCATTACACGCTCCGTCACATAATTCTTCATTTCATAACCGCCAAGTACCTCTTGTTGCTTCATCAAGGTCTTTTCTTTGGTCTTCATATTATAGTCAAATGTAGACGATGGAGTGACCATGGAAGTATATCCATATCGTAATACATCGGTATTGTATTCTGCGTTTGTGCTCGGATAAACCGTATAGGCAGCTTCACCAAAATCAAGGTAATGCTGAGAATTATCCTTAAGGTTCCTGATGGCCAATTGCGTCAAGCCATTTTTCCTTTCAGATATGGCTACATAATCCGCAAACTCATCGATCCCCTGTACCAAGACATCCTTTCTGTGTGGGATATATTCCTTCCAGTTTTCTTTAGCCGTCTTATCCAATGGCGTTTCCATCACCTTAAAGTTCTGGGCATTATCATTGGTAACAATCAAAAATTTATCTGCCAATGGCGTCACATCATAGAGCACATCCTTCATTCTGGCTTGGAATACCTTGAACTCCGCATTGGGCTCATCAGCTTTAATGTACCTGGTCTCCGAACTTAATGTACCTCCTGAATAGATAAAGATGTATTGATCGTTCTTGGACTTACTTACCCCTATATAGTTGGTATTATCCTTTTCCTCATATACCACTGCATCCGATGCCGCATCAGTACCCAAGGCATGACGCTTTATTTTTTCACTCAATAAGGTCACAGGATTTTTGGAAGTATAGAAAATCGTTTTATTATCAGATGCCCAAACAGCAGCACCAGAAGTCCTGACAATTTTATCGGCTAAAAGTTCGCCTGTTTCCAGGTTCTTAAACTGAATGACGTACTCTCTCCTGGAAACCGTGTCTACCGAAAAGGCTAGCAATTTATTGTCCGGACTCACCGTAGCACCACCAATGGCATAATAGGCAAAGCCTTCAGCCATCTTATCCACATCTAACAATACTTCTTCTTTGGCATCTAGGCTGCCTTTCTTGCGGCACAGCTTAAAGTATTGTTTCCCCTCTTCCGTTCTTTGATAGTAGTAATACCCGTTTCTCAAATATGGGACACTTTCATCGGTTTCTTTGATCCGACCCTTCATCTCTTTGAAAAGGATATCCTGAAAAGATTCCGTATCCTTCATCATGGCCTCTGTATATTTATTCTCCGCTTCCAGATAAGCCACAACCTTCGAAGAATCTGGTCCTTTTTTGAAATAATCTATCATCCAATAATAGGGGTCAGCGACCGTATCTCCATGGATTATTCTTTCATGGGCTATTTCTTCGGCAATAGGCGCCATTGCATCGGGCCAACTCACTGGCTCTTTCTGTATTTTGTTATCTGATGAACAGGATGATATCATGATTGACAATATTAAACCAATTACATATTTATCTTTCATACTATATAGTTAATAATGGTTAATGAATGCTTAAAAATAAGATAAAATTTTTGTGATTTTAGATTAATTAACAAAAGCATCTAGTTGAAAATATTAAATTTGTCGAATTATAATCTATAAAAATATGATAGGAACAAATAAATTTCTGTGCTATTTAGCTTTAGGAATTCTTCCAACCCTTGGATTTAGCCAAGATAAGACTGCCACTCCCCCAGCAAACTGGTATAATCTTGATTTTCAAAAAGACGGTGTCATGGGTATCAGTACTGAAAAAGCCCAAGAACTTTTAAAAGGCAAAAAAGCAACGCCTGTTGTTGTGGCTGTACTAGATGGTGGTGTGGATATTCAACACGAAGATTTAAAGGATGTATTATGGACCAATCCAAAGGAAATCCCTGGAAACGGCAAAGATGATGATGGCAATGGCTATATCGATGATGTACATGGATGGAACTTTATTGGCGGTAAAGATGGATTGAATGTTAATCAAGACAATTTAGAGGTAACCCGTCTGATCCGTATCTACGAACCTAAATACATTTCCGTATTACCAAGTACACCTCTTTCTGAAAAGGAAAGAAGAGAGTTCGTGGCCTACCAAAAAATGATCACAGACTATACTTCTAAAATGGAAGAAGCTTCATTCGGCAAGTTGAACTATGGCCGTCTTAAAAATGAAGTGGATGCTGTAGTGAAAAAAATCGGCAAAGCGCCTAAAGATATTACCAAAGCAGATTTGGACGCTTTCCAAGCAGAAGGTGATCAACAAAAGATGGCCATTAGGATCGCAAAAAAAGAACTTGACAATGGTTCATTCGAGAAATTCTACACGGACATAGAGGATGCTGTAAAATACTTTACCGATCAGGTCGATTCCCATTTAAACAAAGAGTTTGATCCTAGACACGTGGTAGGCGACGACTACGAAGATGCTTCCCAACGCAATTATGGAAACCCAGATGTAAAAGGTCCAGATGCTGAACACGGAACTCACGTTGCCGGTATTATCGGCGCAAAACGCAATAACAATAAAGGCGTCAACGGTGTTGCGGATCATGTACAGATCATGGCTGTTCGCCTGGTTCCTAATGGTGATGAACGCGACAAAGATGTGGCCAATGGTATCCGCTATGCTGTAGATAATGGCGCAAAAGTAATTAACATGAGTTTCGGTAAAGGTTATGCATACAATAAAAAGGCTGTGGACGAAGCCATTAAATATGCTGAATCTAAAGATGTATTACTTGTTCATGCCGCTGGTAATGATGCTCAGGATAATGATATAGAGAAAAACTACCCAACCAAATATTTTACCGATAGTGTAGATGCCGTTGTTGGTGAAGCCAAGAACTGGATCACTGTTGGTGCAACAGGACTGAAACAGGACGCTGATCTATTAGCAAACTTCTCAAACTATGGTTACCGCAGCGTGGATGTTTTTGCACCCGGTGTTAAGATCAACTCGACTATCCCAGAGTCTAAATACAAAGAAAACCAAGGTACCAGTATGGCTGCCCCTGTTGTTGCAGGCTTAGCAGCAATGATCCGTGCATATTACCCTTCATTGACTGCCGAGCAAGTTAAAGAGGTCATCATGAAGAGCGTAACTAAGGTTGACCAAAAGGTTAAGATCAAAAAAGATGGCAATTCAAAACGCGTGTATTTGGATGAAATCAGTGTAAGCGGAGGTATTGTGAATGCTTATAATGCTATTGTAGAGGCTAATAAATTAGTTTCAGAAAAAAAGTAAAAAAATGTTAAATTTTTCACAATATTGCTAAGTATCTTGCGTTTAGATAGAAAACAAGATGCTTATGGTCGAAAACTCTACTAATACAAAAGAAGTAAATTACGAAGGTCAACTTTCAGGTATCATTCAAGACGCTAATCTTGAATTATCATTCGAGGAAAAAATCAAAAGTTGCATACAACAGTTGTCTAAAGATCCAGAAGACAGAACTATAGAAAATATCCTCAACTATTCTAAGACCTTACGTAACTTATAATAACGAAGCCATTCTAAGAAAGAGTGGCTTCGTCATTTATACCCTATTCCCTCAACAAAGCTTAAATCTTCCCTAGAAATATTATTATCTTTGTTTATGCTGATAAAAGAACGTTATAAGGCTTTTGTTGAATATTTTTCTACCCACAATCCTGACGCACAGACAGAACTGAATTATGGCAATCCATTTGAATTGCTCATTGCGGTTATTCTTTCTGCTCAATGTACAGACAAAAGGATAAATCAGGTGACTCCTGCCCTATTTGAGCGATATCCCGATCCTGAATCCTTAGCGGCTAGCTCCCCTGATGAAGTGTTCACTTATATCAGATCGGTAAGCTATCCCAACAACAAAGCGAAACACTTGGTTGGTATGGCTCAAAAACTCCTCAGTGAATTCCACGGAGAAATTCCGGAGAAGGTCGAAGACTTGGTCAAACTTCCAGGTGTAGGCCGCAAAACTGCCAATGTCATTTCTTCTGTGGTATTCCATAACCCAGCCATGGCTGTAGATACACACGTGTTCCGGGTGGCTGATCGAATAGGATTGACCAATAAGGCAACAACGCCACTGGCTGCAGAAAAACAATTGGTCAAACATTTACCTAAAGATACCATAGCCATGGCACATCATTGGCTAATCTTACATGGTCGATATATATGCCTGGCAAGATCCCCTAAATGCGTTATTTGCCCCATCTCCTATTTTTGCAGATATTTTGAACGGAATAAAAAAGCAAAATTAGTCCACAAAGATTAAAACATTCTTCAAAATCTAGCTTAAAACAACAGAAAACTAACATCTTGAACATATCAAAACAAAATAACTAACTTTTTTAGCATTTTATTTGTAGAATTCAATATTATAAATTATTTTTGACAACGTTATACTAAAAATATGAGCAACTCAGACAAACTAAAAGCCTTACAGCTTACATTAGATAAATTAGAAAAGAACTACGGAAAAGGTACCATCATGAAATTAGGTGATACAGCTGTTGAACCTATCGAGGCTATCTCTACAGGTTCCTTAGGCTTAGATATCGCTTTAGGTATTGGTGGTGTACCAAAAGGACGTATCATCGAGATCTATGGTCCTGAATCTTCTGGTAAGACTACTTTAGCCACTCATATTGTAGCAGAAGCACAGAAAAAAGGTGGTATCGCAGCAATCATTGATGCGGAACACGCTTTTGATAAATATTATGCCCAAAAGCTTGGGGTTGATATCGAGAACCTTTTAATCTCTCAACCAGACAATGGTGAGCAAGCATTAGAGATTGCAGATAACTTGATCCGTTCCGGAGCTATCGACGTTATCGTGATTGACTCCGTTGCAGCTTTGGTTCCTAAAGGCGAGATTGAAGGTGAAATGGGTGAATCCAAAATGGGTCTTCAGGCACGTTTAATGTCTCAGGCTTTACGTAAGTTGACCGGTACCATTTCTAAAACCAACTGTTGTTGTATCTTCATCAACCAATTGCGCGAGAAAATCGGTGTAATGTTTGGTAACCCTGAAACGACTACTGGTGGTAATGCCCTGAAATTCTATGCTTCCGTACGTTTAGATATCCGTCGTACTTCACAGATCAAAGATTCTGATGAGGTATCAGGTAACCGCGTAAAAGTGAAGATCGTGAAAAATAAAGTTGCCCCTCCTTTCCGTATCGCTGAATTTGACATTATGTTTGGTGAAGGTATATCCAAAGTTGGTGAGATCATTGACTTAGGGGTGGAATACGGAATCGTCAAAAAATCTGGTTCATGGTTCAGCTATGGTGATACGAAATTGGGACAAGGTCGTGATGCAGTGAAAACCTTACTGTTAGACAATCCAGATTTAATGGATGAACTAAAACACAAAATCAGAGCTGAAGTAAGTGGTCAAGATCTTGATCAAGCCGCTATCAGGGAAGAAGATTAATTAGAATCATTTTTTACAAAACTCCTCTAGGTTTCAAATTAATAGGAGGACATATTGAAACAGCAACTCAAATGAGCTGCTGTTTTTTTATGGAGAAAAAATCCGCTATTGTAAAATTAGTCCTACATCATCATTTACCTATCCAATGCTAGGATGTTTTTTATAAATTTATAGAGACAAAATCTAACCTCAATCTAGCATGAACTTTAATAGAAGAAATTTCCTGAAAGGATTAGGATTAATTGGTTTAGGAGCCAGTACCCCTGCCTATGCAGAAAAACTGATCCTTAATCAGAACGAAGCCTTTTCGCTCGCCTGTCCACCCTACTTACAGAACCTGAATGCCGAGACTGTAACCATCTGTGCGATATTCAACAAACCATGCCTCGCTTGGGTTGAAGTCCTGGATGCCAAAAACAAAACCGTCAAATCCATTTATCAGGTAGAGGACGGAATGCGAAACGCAAATACCGACCTTTTTAAATTCAAGGTAAACCATAAGAACGGTCAGTTGAAATACAAGGTGGTAGGAAAGGAAATCAGTAAATTCGAACCCTATAAAATTGAATATGCTGGAACCATTCAATCGGAACCTTTTGAGATTACTGTTCCTCTACCGAAACAGGATAGCATACAATGTTTGATCCTGAATGACATACATGAGGATAAAGAAAGCTATGCCTTCCTTTTTGATAAGAGTAAATTGGCTAAAAAGGATTTGGTATTCCTAAATGGCGACTCCTTCCATTATGTAAGCAACCAAACTGACCTGACCGAAAAACTATTGAAGCCTATTGGAAACAAATTTGCAAGTACCACCCCTTTCCTCATGATACGAGGTAACCATGAAACTAGAGGAAGCTTCGCCAGAGACTACAAAAAGTATTTTGATTACCCAGAAAACAAGTTTTACCAAGCATTTCGCATGGGGCCAATCTATTGGATTATTCTGGACAGTGGTGAGGATAAACCTGACGACCATGAAGTATATGCCGGCACCGTGGATTACGACAATTACCGACTGGAGCAAAAGGCATGGTTATCCAAGGTGCTGCAATCTAAGGAACGTAAGGAAGCGAAACATACCCTTGTCGTAACCCACATCCCCTTCCATCATTCGGATGATTGGCATGGAACCAAGCATAACTTTGAATGTTTCCACAGCATATTGAATGATAATAAGGTTGATGCCGTAATTTCAGGACATACACATAAATACAGTTTCCATCCACCCGATAATTCCCATAATTATTATGTGATAATTGGCGGTGGTCCAAAAGCAGGAAATAGAACCTATGTGGACATCACAGCCCAAGGTAAAGCCCTTCAGGTCTCCTTGAACCTTGATGATGGAAGCACCATCAATAGATTTTCAAAAAATGGATGAGCTCTTTTGAGCTAGCTATCAAATAAAAAATCCCAGATTGGAGAACAGCTAAAGGCCATCTCCAATCTGGGATTCTTACTTATTTTCAGTTAAGCCATAAAATGGGCTTAGCCATGAAGCTTTTTATTCAACAGCAAAGAATGAATTCAACTCTGCCAATGTTTCTTCCGTTTTGACACCATCCTTAACGATCAACCCCATACTCAAAGCAATGATCCGATCTGCGGTTTCAACGGTATGGGAAAGGTCATGACTGGAAATCAAAAGAGTTACATCCTTATTTTCCCTTATTTTAGCAATCAGCTTTTTCAACCTAAATTGTGTAGTTGGATCTAGGTTTGCAAAGGGTTCATCCAAAATAATCAATTCAGGATTTCCAATGAGTGTCCCGACGATACCAACCTTTTTTTGGTTTCCCTTAGAAAGGTCACGCACATAGACCTTCTTATTCAAAACTTCACCATTAAAAAACTCTCCATACTCCGCTAAAAGCTTATCTACATCACTTTTGTTCATTCCTCGTAACTCACCTAGAAAATAGAAATATTCCTCGGGAGTTAGGTATCCAATCAGGAAGCTATCATCAATAAAAGCCGTGGTAAATTTCTTCCAACCGTCTTGTCCATGGACTGGTATATCATTCAACAATATCTCGCCTGAATCAGGTTGGATCAGATCCAAAATCAAACTAAACAGAGTTGTTTTCCCAGCTCCATTGTTTCCGACCAACCCTATGCTCTCCCCTTTTCCAATATGTAAACTCGGGATATTCAAAACCCGAATTCCATTATAGCTTTTTATTATATCCTTTATCTCAATCATTTATTTTCAATTCAATATCTACAGTTAATTATTAACCTCCTTAAACCCAATCAATATCTTGTATTTATTCTCTTGATATTTCTTAGCGATCCTATTTAATATTTCATTCCGCAAAGCAACTCCAATTAAGCCAATGACAATGAGCGTAATATTAGCTATGTTGATTCCTCCCGCATAATAGGCAATTGCCCAAATGATAATTGGGGCAATCAATAATGGAATACCAACTAACCATTGAGCTGCACCTGTACCTTGATAGTTAAAGATATTTCCATTGTCCAGATCGATCCTTTTCTTGTTCATACTTCCGAAATAAAGGATAACAGGAACATTGACCCCTAAATTATAGACCGCACAAGCTATATTTACCCAAACAACCACCCATCCAAAGTAAAAGTATCCTGTACTCAACACGGTCATGATCGCAATGGAAATATACATCAGCATCGCTTTGGATTCCAAATATAATTTGATAGGCATATTTTGAGTCATAAGCATCGCATAGTAGGTACTATCCCAAGCTGGAACAAATTGGCCAAAATTGATCACAAATATTCCGGTAATAAAAACCCCAACAAAAACTAATGCAGTTGGGTTTCCCTCTCGCTGTGGGTAAAAGAACAAGCCATAAAACAAAAATACCAAACAACCAAAAATAACGGCCCTTGCTCTTTTTGACCTCCAGATCAACTTCATGTCCAGCTGAAGGAATGGAGCCAATTCTCCAAAACGATTCGTCCAGGAGAGATCATAATTTTTGACAACTGTCCTTTCTGTCTGTAGATAAGCATCCAAAAACATGTTCTCTTTCACATTAAAATACAACAGAAAATAACTCAAAATAGCCAAGACAACAGCAACCAAACATAATAGTGGATAAGTCAGGACAAGATCAAAAAATTGACCAAACAGTCCTGAAACAGAGAATATACTGTAGTGATCCAAACAAAATATGACCACTAGAAGCGCCATTATGGGCAGCGTTTTCAAAAGACCATTTTTGAAATTTTGTTGAATGTAAAGATTCAGGTAGTTCACAACAAATTCAAAACCCACGACCGCAATGCACCATGAAAACAGTTGAAAATTCGTTAAATCAGTTACTCTTGCGGTAATGATCAGATAGGGAACAACAACAGCCAACAGCATCCAATTCCAAAACGAATTGGAGGATTTTAACAGGGTATAATTGACGATGTTACTCCGCGGTATATTCAGGATCAATAAAGGCTTGACATTTTGAATGGGCAACTTTTGCATCATCATCCGCATCAAAAAGCTCAAAAAGACCCAATACAATAGAAATTTCCCCACAAAATGTATAGGTTCCTGATTTGGAAACAATTCAATGATCAAGAAATGCAAACTAACCCCAAAGGTCACTGCAGATCCCAAAAAATAAAGGCCAAGTAAGCCCAAAATTATTCTAACGGACAAACTTCTCCCCAGATCAGCCGACCTGAAAAAAGATCTCCATTCCAATAAAAACAATCTTTTAAACATATTCGCAGCTCTAATTGATGATCAGTTTAATAATGGTAACACCACCGTTAGTATTGCAGTGATTTTCTGTATCAAAATAAGAAAATTTAGGGAATGATAGAAAAATAATTGAAGTAGATTGGAGGGGTTCTGGAGATGGTTTGAACCAGGATGCCAAGGATGAGAGGATCGACCAAGATTATGGCAAGAACCAGGATTCATGGGATTGGAGGATGGACCAAGACCAGGATATGAACCAGGATGCCAAGGATGAGAGGACCGACCAAGATCGTAACTCATGTCCACTTAAAGGGTTTCCAATTTTCGTAGGCGTACAGCTCGTCAGTCTTCGATTGACTATGACAGAACTTTTTGTTGGAGAGCCGTACAGATTCTTCACTGATCATTCAAAATCGGATGTATCCACAAAAGGGATTCAGAGCGCCGCGAAGAATCTATTTTTTTATTTTTTTTCGGATTTGGTCATTCCGAAATCGTAAGATGAGGAAACTATTTTTTATTAAGCTCGCCCAATAAAGAGGATTTTTAGAAAAATATTTCACCCACGCTGTGGGTTCCCAAATTTACAAACATCAATCCTTCCGCAGGAAGTCCTTTAGCCCCTGGCTCATTTCCAATGGCGGAAAAAGGGAAAGAATGCCGTGGCCCTGCGCGGTGGGATTGGGCTTGGATGCTTTCAAGAAATTCTCCCATCTTAAGGGAGAATTTAGAAGAACGGCATCCTCGACATCAAGGCATTCTTTTCATGTGCGATGAATGGTGCGAAAAGCCATCTTAAATGAGCCGAAGCCTTTTGGTTACTTTTGGGCTTCAAAAGTAATGAAGATAATTGGTATCCCTGAGCTCCTTCGTCTGTTTGTTCACTTTTGCGCTCCAAAAGTAACGAAGAATCTAAAGTTTGTTTTCTTTCTTAAATAAATGACATTGCCCGCTAGGGGTTGTATTTTGGAATGTAGCTTCGACAGTTATCGGAACCGAAGGGCAGCACAAAAAAAAGGAGCCACCTTTTCAGATAGCTCCCATGACTTATTTTAATAATATTCTATAATTCCTCAGATAAGAAAGGATAACGGTAATCCACATCTGGATTAAAGGTTTCCTTAATCGTTCTAGGAGATACCCAACGCAATAGGTTGATCATAGATCCTGCCTTGTCATTGGTACCTGAACCTCTTGCACCACCAAATGGCTGTTGTCCAACCACGGCACCTGTACATTTATCATTGATATAGAAGTTACCAGCTGCATTACGTAAATAATGAGTTGCTTCTTCAATTGCATAACGGTCTTGAGAGATGATAGAACCCGTCAATGCATAGATTGAAGTGGTATCAACCAATTTCAAGGTTTCAGCCCATTTCTTATCGTCATAAACATAAATTGTCAATACTGGACCGAACAATTCTTCTGACATCGTTTCGTAATCAGCTTTCTCAGCAACGATAACCGTTGGGTTAATGAAGTAACCTTTAGATTTATCGTATTCACCACCGATTACAACCTCTGCATCTTTAGACTCTTTGGCTCTATCGATATATTTTGTGATCTTATCGAAAGCCTTCTCATCAATAACCGCATTGATAAAGTTGCTGAAATCTTCCGTTCCACCAATTTTGAAGGTTTTGATGTCACGCTCCATTTTTTCTTTAAGCTCCTTCCAAAGAGATTTAGGAACGTAAGCACGTGATGCAGCTGAACATTTCTGTCCTTGGAATTCAAATGCGCCACGTACCAATGCTGTATTCAATACATCTAAATCAGCAGATGGGTGAGCTAAGATAAAGTCCTTACCACCAGTTTCACCTACGATACGTGGGTATGTTTTGTAAAGGTGGATATTCTCACCAATTGTTTTCCAGATATCTTGGAATACACCGGTTGAACCTGTAAAGTGTATACCAGCGAAATCAGGGTGTTTGAAGATCACATCACCAGCATCAGGTCCTGATACATAAACCAAGTTGATCACACCTGCAGGTACACCAGCTTCTCTGAAGATCTCCATCAACACATTCGCTGAATAGATCTGTGTGTTTGCTGGTTTCCAAACCACCACATTACCCATCATCGCAGCACTTGTAGGTAAATTACCTGCAATAGCTGTAAAGTTGAACGGAGTCAATGCAAACACGAATCCTTCAAGAGGACGTTGCTCTACTCTGTTCCATACATTTTTAGGGTTGATTGGAGGTTGTTGTTGGTAGATTTCGCTCATGTACTTCACGTTGAAGCGCAAGAAATCTGCAATCTCACATGCTGAATCAATTTCTGCTTGGTACGGGTTCTTAGACTGACCTAGCATGGTTGCAGCATTCAATTTATAGCGATATTTTGTAGAGATCAACTCTGCAGCTTTCAAGAAAATCGCAGCTCTTTGTTCCCATGGAAGATTTTCCCAATCGTTTTTAGCAGCTAAGGCAGCATCGATCGCTTCCTTGACATTCTCTTTAGTACCTTGATTAAAATAACCTAGCACATGTTTGTGATCATGTGGTGGTGTGATTTTTACTTTCTTACTGGTGCGAACTTCTTCGCCTCCAATGTACATCGGGATATCTATTTCTGTTGCTCTTGCAGCAGCAATAGCTTCTTTTAATAAACTTCTTTCTTTAGTCCCAGGAGCGTATGAGTAAACGGGCTCATTCGTTGGCGTAGGAACTGTAAAAAAACCTTTCAACATAATTAAAAATTATTTTTTTGATTCATAAAAATACTCAAAACCGGACGGACGATCCGTCCAAAAAATTCCAATAAGATCAATAGAACGATAAATTTCCCCCTCTAAGATTTCCATCAGAATTCTTCTTACGAAGATACTCAATTGAGAAACGGAATGAACAACATATCTGAACCGATAATAAACATATTTTGTCCATTTTTATTTACTTCTAATCAAAGATACAAAATAAATGTTTACTTAAATTAACCCATATAGGCATTAAAACACCCCAAACAGCATCATTTTAAGCATATTAGGACCATGAGGCAAAGATTTTATCCTAATGATAAACAACTTCGCTTTCATTAGCTGATTGATCTCTTCATTTGCTCGATTAACAATTATCTAATTCTTTTGTTCAGCTCGTTAAAAAATTTAACATAACTAGAACAAAATGGGTTTAGAAATAATAAATAGACAGTGTTAATATTTCATTTCCATAAAAACCATAAACTCTGGTTTCATTCGAGACATATTCGAGAATCATTCGAAGGACAATGCAGAATGCTCCGAATATTCTTGGATAATTAAATTAAACATTTTGCGATTTTTCGGAATGTGTCTCGAATGAGGTCAAGTCCTCCTCAGAATAAAAAATTTGGACTAAATTTATTCGGAGTTGATGACAGCTTGTTGGCAATGAAATAAATTGGCTCTTTTATTTCTAAATATAGAACCACATCGGGGTTCCATTATTTTAGCTGGCATGTCACGTTAGCTTGGAATTAATGCAAAAAGGATGTTCGATTAATCGAACATCCTTTTTGCGCGGCCCCTATATTGTTCAATATCATTTCTAAAATAATACTGCCCTTCTAGGGCAGTATGTCGTAAAAAAATAATCTTTTCCGGTGTCAAAATGAGAAACGAAGGTTCTCGGATATTTACAGACATAATCAATTTCGGATGACATTGGTCTTCAGGCCCTTTACCTTCGCCCCCCCTAGCTGTCGTCCTGACGAAGGAAGGATCTCGGAATTTTACAGACATATCAATTGCGGATGGCATTGGTCTTCAGGCCCTTTACCTTCGCCCCCCCCTAGCTGTCGTCCTGACGAAGGAAGGATCTCGGAATTTTACAGACATATCAATTGCGGATGGCATTGGCGTACAGGTCCTTTACCTTCGCCCCCCCCTAGCTGTCGTCCTGACGAAGGAAGGATCTCGGAATTTTACAGACATATCAATTGCAGATGGCATTGGCGTACAGGTCCTTTACCTTCGTCCCCCCCCTAGCTGTCGTCCTGACGAAGGAAGGATCTCGGAATTTTACAGACATATCAATTGCGGATGGCATTGGCGTACAGGTCCTCAATCTTCGATTGAGAATGACAAGGTCATGGGGGGGAGAAACGTACAGATTCTTCACTGATCGTTCAGAATCAAAATACGCTATTGAGGGATTCTTCGCTTCGCTCTGAATCTATTTTTTAATTTATTTTGGATTGTTGTCATCGTGAGCACAGCGAACGAACTGTTTTTTTTAATGAAAATTGATTGAAAAACATTCCCCCCCCCACGCTGTGGCTTCACCATTACAACCATCCAGGTTCTACAAACGTTTCACCCTCGCTGTGGGTTTTGCTAGATTCAAGCTTTCATTGAGACCATAAAAAAAGCGGATATCTGCATTCAGATATCCGCTCTCTAAGAATAATCTATTATGGATTAACCTTTTTTAGCTTCCGCGTAACGTTTAGCTACGTCATCCCAATTTACTACGTTGAAGATCTCTTCTAGGTAGGCTGGGCGTTTATTCTGATATTTTAGGTAGTAAGCATGTTCCCATACATCGATACCAAAGATTGGAGTACCTTTTACTTCAGCAACATCCATCAAAGGGTTATCTTGATTAGGAGTAGATACTACATCCAGTTTACCGTCTTGACCAACGATTAACCAAGACCATCCTGAACCGAATCTACCAGCACCTGCTTCTTGCAATTTCTTTTTCAATTCTGCGAATGAACCGAAAGTAGCATTAATATCATTTGCTAAATCTCCTGTAGGCTCACCACCTGCATTTGGGCCTAAAACCTTCCAGAAAAGATCATGGTTCCATACACCGCCAGCATTGTTTCTCACTGCTGCTGGGTACTTGCTCACATTCTTCAGGATTTCTTCCAAAGAAAGGTTTTCTGCATCGGTACCTGCAATAGCTTTGTTCAAGTTGTCTACATATGCTTGGTGGTGACGATCATGGTGAATGATCATTGTTTCTTTATCGATAGATGGTTCTAATGCGTCTGCTGGGTAAGGTAACGCCTCTAATTCAAATGCCATAACGTTTATATTTTATTTATTAATTATCAATACACGAATATAACAATTTAAGCGCGTTTTTGTTTCGTTTAGGCGCCAATTTGTGGATAACTCAACGTTTATTACGAAAAAAAGACATCATGAGTTCGGCACATTCCTTTTCCAGCACGCCCGACTGAATGATCGTCTTGGGATGGATGATTTTTTCATGGATACTGGAATAGCCTCTCTTTTCATCGCGGGCCCCGTAGACAATCTTGCTGATCTGGGTCCAATAGCTTGCACCGGCACACATTACACAGGGCTCAACAGTCACATAAAGGGTGCAATCCTTCAGATACTTTCCTCCGAGAAAGTTCGCCGCTGCCGTAAAGGCCTGCATTTCTGCATGGGCTGTTACATCATTCAACCTTTCGGTCATATTATAGCCCTTGCCAATGATCTTTCCATTGGACACAATGATGGCACCAATCGGGATTTCATCTTCCTCAAAGGCTTTCTTGGCAAGCTTCAAGGCTTCCTGCATATACTGCTCATCAAGACTGGGGATACCTTGTTGAGGATTTTCTTCGAAATTGTACACCTTCATTACTTCAGCTTTGCACCGTTCGGAACCTTTCGTTCCACGGTTGTCAAAATAATATCTCCATTCTCATCCTCGAATCCCGTTACCAAGCACTCGGACATAAAATTGGCAATCTGTTTTTTAGGGAAATTCACGACTGCCACCACTTGTTTACCAATGAGCTCTTCCTTGGAATACTGTGCAGTGATTTGGGCGGAGGACTTGCGGGTCCCGATCTCCTCACCAAAATCTACCAGCAATTGGTAGGCTGGCCTTCGGGCTTTTGGGAAATCAGAAACTTCCAATATTGTCCCTACCCGTAGATCCACCTGTTCAAACTCTTCCCAACTGATCAACTTCTCCATATCCTTCCTTATAGTCTATTTGACTCCAGGTCGGTCAATTCTTTGGAAAGGGTAAACACGACATAGTCTACATTACGGTTCAATCTTTTGGCAAGACGTTTCAAAAGTTCTTCCTCTTGGCCTGGACTGTATTGCAAGTCTTCTTCGGAAAGAGTGTTATATTTTCTTTTCAGTTTTAGTTTTAATATGGGCCATTCTTCGGCACTGATCTTGAAATTATACATATTAATATGCGCTTATTGAATAAAAACTACTAATTTAGTGTTTGGAATTAGTAAATATATAAATTTTTGATATGAAAAAAATCTTACTTGGATTAGCTGCCTTATTCTTATGCGTTCAGGCAACGCAAGCACAATTATTACCGAGCTTAAAGTTGGGTATTAAGGGCGCAGTAAACTTTTCGAGCTTGAAATCGGATGGTTCATGGTTGAATTCAGATACAAAAGCTGGATTCCAAGCAGGTATTTGGGGACGTGTAGGTGTTGCAGGTTTCCACGTTCAGCCGGAGTTGTACTATACGCAGAAAAAAGCTGGATATGAAACTGAAGATGGAACAAACAGTGAAGCAACCTTCAAGAGTGTTGATTTACCAGTTCTTTTAGGTACTAGAATTGGCTTAGGTCCAATCGGCGTACGTATCCAGGCAGGTCCAGTATTTTCATTCGCTCATGAGGGAGATATCAAATCGGTAGCCAATACAGATGCTTACAAAAAATCATCGACTGGAATCATCGGAGGTGTTGGTGCTGACATCAGCAAATTCACTGTTGACTTGAGATATGAACATGGCTTGAGTAATATGAGCAAAGATAATGCGCACAAGCAAAAGATCAGTATGTGGTCAATTGGAGTGGGTTACTCTTTCTTGTAAGCTCTTAATAATAAAAAGTTTTTGGCCTGATTTGATAAAAATCGGGCCTTATTTTTTGGCGAAAATTAGAACCATTCTAAATTAGGTCTTTTTTATACATAAATCTCATTTATATGTCATCAAATAGATAGATTTGCGTACTTAAATTAAATTCATAGTAATAATGAGTAAATCAAAGCCAGTATTAACATCTTCACTAGGGAAGAAACTAATCATGAGCTTGACGGGATTGTTCTTATGTACTTTCTTGATAGTTCACTTGATCGGTAACTTACAACTATTTAAAGATGATGCGGGGTATGCGTTTAACAATTACGCTTATTTCATGACCCATTTTACCCCGATTAAAGTAGTATCATACCTACTTTATCTTTCTATCATTGTTCACGCGGTTTATGCTCTTATCCTAACTACAAAGAACAAAGCAGCACGTCCTATTGGTTACAACCAGTATGATGGAAACGCAAACAGCGCTTGGAATTCTCGTAACATGGGAATCTTGGGTACTGTTTTACTAATTTTCATTGTTACACACATGCAAAACTTCTGGTTTCAGTACAAATTTGGAACTACTCCTTACGTAGAGTACCGTACTGAAATCTCAACGGGTAACCAAGAGGTTTTACAGTTAGACGATATTCCTTCAGATTACATCGGGTATGTTCAATACGAAGACGCTGGATTTGAAGTAGTTAAATCTAAAGATTTATACAGACAAGTGGCCGTTACTTTCCAAAACCCTTTATTGGTTGGATTGTACCTTTTAGGAATGGCAGCATTAGCTTTCCACTTGATCCACGGTTTCCAATCTGCATTCCAAACGATTGGTTTCAACCACAGACGTTACAAAGGCATCATTAAAACAATCGGAATATGGGTATTCGGAATTATTATTCCAATCCTATTCGCGTCTATGCCATTGTATTTTTATTTTGTTAAATAGGTTATTTACAGATTACGCAATAGCAAGATCTTATAAATAAATAAAGGATATGTTAGATTCAAGAGTACCTTCAGGCCCTTTGGCCGAAAAATGGTCAAAACATAAATTTGAGATGAAGCTGGTCAACCCAGCCAACAAGCGTAAGTTTACCATTATCGTTGTTGGTACAGGTTTGGCAGGAGCATCTGCTGCCGCTGCATTAGCAGAATTAGGCTACAACGTTAAAACATTCTGTTATCAGGACTCTCCAAGACGTGCGCACTCTATTGCTGCACAAGGGGGTATTAACGCTGCGAAAAACTATCAAAACGACGGTGACTCAGTTTACCGTCTATTCTATGATACGATCAAGGGTGGTGACTACCGCGCTCGTGAGGCAAACGTATACCGTTTGGCTGAAGTTTCGGTAAACATCATCGACCAATGTGTTGCTCAAGGTGTTCCTTTCGCACGTGAATATGGTGGTCTATTGGACAACCGTTCATTTGGTGGTGCACAGGTATCACGTACGTTCTACGCACGTGGTCAAACGGGACAACAATTATTGCTAGGTGCTTATTCAGCGCTTAACCGCCAGATTGAAGCTGGTAAAGTAAAATCCTACACTCGTCACGAAATGCTAGATTTAGTAAAGATCGATGGCGAAGCTAGAGGTATCATTACACGTGACCTTATCACCGGTGAGATCGAAGCTCACGAAGGTCATGCGGTATTATTATGTACTGGTGGATACGGAAACGTATTTTTCCTTTCTACAAATGCAATGGGCTGTAACGTAACGGCTGCATGGAGAGCGCACAAACGTGGAGCTTTCTTTGCTAACCCTTGTTATACACAGATCCACCCTACTTGTATCCCAGTTACCGGTGACCATCAATCCAAATTGACTTTGATGTCAGAGTCCTTGCGTAATGATGGCCGAGTATGGGTTCCAAAGACAATTGAATTGGCAGAGAAACTTCGTAAAGGAGAATTGAAGCCTAAAGATATCAAAGAAGACGATCGCGATTACTTCTTGGAAAGAAAATACCCTTCATTCGGTAACTTGGTACCCCGTGACGTGGCTTCACGTAACGCTAAGGAAATGGTTGACGAAGGACGTGGTGTTGGTAAAACTGGAGTAGCGGTATTCCTGGACTTCGCTGAAGCGATCCAACGTTTAGGAAAAGATGTAGTCGAAGCTAAGTATGGTAACTTATTCGACATGTATTACCAAATTACTGACGAAAACCCATACGAGCAACCAATGCGTATCTACCCTGCGGTTCACTATACCATGGGTGGTGTTTGGGTTGACTACAACTTGATGACAACGGTACCAGGTTTATACTGTTTAGGAGAGGCTAACTTCTCTGATCACGGTGCTAACCGTCTAGGTGCTTCGGCATTGATGCAAGGTCTTTCTGATGGTTACTTCGTAATCCCTTACACTGTAGGTGATTACTTAGCGAAAATCGGAAACTTCAAACCTGTTGACAAAAACAATCCTGCATTCGAGCAAACCCGTAAAGAGGTTGAAGAAAGAATCAACAAGTTATTGGCCCTTAAGGGTAGCAAAACGGTTGATGACATCCACAAGAAATTAGGCCACATCATGTGGGAATACTGTGGAATGGCTCGTACAGCAGAAGGATTGGAAAAAGCAAAAGGCTTGATCCAAGATCTTCGCAAAGAGTTCTGGACTGACACGAAAGTATTGGGACAAAACGAAGAGTTGAACATGTCCCTAGAAAAAGCTGGCCGTGTTGCAGACTTTTTGGAATTAGGAGAATTAATGGTTGACGATGCTTTGAACAGAAATGAGTCTTGTGGTGGTCACTTTAGAGTGGAATCACAAACTGAAGAAGGAGAAGCAAAACGTAATGATGATGAATATGCATATGTTGCAGCTTGGCAATACAATGGTGATAACCAACCAGAGATCTTGCACAAGGAATCATTGGTATTCGAAAACGTTAAGTTAACACAAAGAAGTTATAAATAAGCCAAAGGGCTTCCTGTGAAGCCTTTTGCTACTCAAAAATATTATCATGAGTGCACATATGAATTTAACGCTAAAAGTTTGGCGTCAGAAAAACTCAAATGACAAAGGACAATTCGTGACTATCCAAGCTAAGGACATCGCTGATGATATGTCTTTCCTAGAAATGCTGGATGTGGTAAACGAAGACCTAACTCGTCAAGGGGAAGATCCTATCTATTTCGACCATGACTGTCGTGAAGGTATCTGTGGAATGTGCTCCTTAGTTATCAACGGACGTCCTCATGGGCCAAAATACGGTATTACAACTTGTCAGCTGCATATGCGTTCTTTCCACGATGGCCAAACTATCGTGATTGAACCATGGAGAGCTGCTGCATTCCCTGTATTGAAAGATTTAGCTGTTGATAGAACATCATTTGACAGAATCCAACAAGCAGGTGGTTATATCAACATCAACACTGGTGGACCGCAGGATGCCAACAATATCTTGATCCCTAAGCGTATCGCTGATGAGGCTTTCGAATCGGCAACCTGTATCGGATGTGGAGCGTGTGTTGCTGCATGTAAAAATGCTTCAGCTATGCTATTCGTATCGGCTAAGATTTCACAATTCGCATTATTGCCGCAAGGTCAGACTGAACGCTATGAACGTGCTCAGGCAATGGTTGACCAAATGGACGCAGAAGGTTTCGGTAACTGTACAAATACTGGAGCTTGTGAAGCGGAATGTCCAAAAGGCATTAAATTAACAAACATCGCAAGAATGAACCGTGAGTATTTTACGGCGAAATTCTTCCGTCAAGAAGACGTTCACCAACACTAAGGTTGAATTTCTCTATAAAACTCCTCGTAAAATTATTTGCGAGGAGTTTTTTATTTATATTTACCCATTAGTAAAATCAGATAAATGGGTAATAAAATAAGAATCCTCTTACTAATCCTAACTGTATCTTTCCTCGCTACCGCCATCATGATCAACAAAATGGTAACCAAGGAAGATATGTTGGAATTGGATACTAGAACTCTTTCAAATAACATTCATCAATACGAAGACATTGTAGACGAGCTGTGGGCAGATTCTAATCTCATGAAAGCCTTCGTCAATGTTGAGGTCTACCCTACCCAAGTCCTAGATGTAGCCAAGAAATACGGCGACAAATACAAGATCTTCTTTTATATCTATAAGGACCATAAACCCATATTCTGGAGCAACAATATCTATGTTCCCCTTACGGATGGCGGCATCCAATCGGATGTGGTCTTTATACAGGAAGACAATCGATCCTTTATCCTCAAACGGAAGACATTAACCTCCAATACTTCTGTCCTCGCACTAATCCCTGTAAAGACCAATTTCTCGATTACCAATGAATATCTCGTCAATCATTTCTTCAATGAGCTCATTGCCACCAACAATCTGACCATTGCAGACTATACGGATACAGAGAACATAAAAAACATCTATAGCAAGACAGGGGCCTATTTATTCTCGGTTAAGCTAAATCAAGGGAAGCATGACAATATTTTTATGGATATCCAATTTATGTGTTGGGTATTCGCTTCGATCTGTTTCCTGATCTTGGTCAATAATATCTGTCTAATGATTGCAAAGAATGGCAGACCCTGGTTTTCACTTGCCTTCTTTACCTTTACTTTGATCCTGACCCGGTATGTGGATCTAAACACAAACTGGCTGGCATCCTCATCAAGCATTGGACTATTTGACCCTAAATATTACGCTTACAGTCCACTCCTTCCTAATCTCTGGGGTTTCTTTATGACCACCCTATTGGTAGGCTGGCTGGTTTTTTATTTCAGGGTTATCCAACCTTACCTTAGGATCCCATTGAAGAAACTGACTGGAAACCTAGCGACCATTACTGCCTTGCTTTCAATTTTGGGGATCTACCTGATCAGCAACTTACTGTTTTTCCATCTTTCTACCCTGATTACGAACAGTACCGCGGTAACATTGGACCTGACCAATTTACTTTCCTTTAACTCCTACAGCTGGTTGAACATCTTGATCATGTGTATCAACATGGTTATCCTGCTCTATTTCATAGATACGGTTGTCAATATCTTAAAGTCAATCCTACCGAATACAACATCCTTTCTGAACATTCAATTGATTGCTTTGGTTACAGCGATCATCTTGAATGCCATTTTTGTTGGCGACAATACCTTCTTTAACATCTTCTTGGCGGGCATCATCATGCTAAGGGCCTATAGTAAACTGAAGGTAAACCTGGCCATGTCCACTTTTATCCTTACCCTGGTTTTTCTAGCGTTCATGACCACCTCCGTCTACACCAGAAGCTTGGAGTCAAAGGTAGAAAGGGAAATGAAGGTGACGGTAAATCAGTTGGAAGCAGAGGACGACCTAAATGCCACCGCCTTGTTTGTGGATCTGGAAAGGAAGATAACAGCTGACGAAGGATTGCGACAATCTTTCGCCATCAGCTTGCCAAACACGCAGATTGACATTATCAATGAATATATCAAGAACACCTATTTCAGTGGTTACCTTTCGAAATTTGAGTTCAACGGTTATTATTATTACAATGACCAGGCCTTAGGCAACTATGAGAACAATAAAATCGATGAATACAGGGAGAAGGTAATCAATAAGTCCACCAAGGTTCAACAGACAGAACATTTCTACCGTGTCCGTAGTGACTTGGGAACCCATGAATATTTCCTGCAATTTGATATACCAGTCGATACGACCGAAGACCGTGTGGTCCAAGTATTCATCAACCTCAAGAACAGGGCCTATGGCACGACCATGCCTTATCCAGAGATCCTTTCGGATAGCAAGGTGGAATTTATCAGGAACTACCAGAGCAATGCAACCTCCTTTGCACTATATCGTGATGGAGCATTGGTCACCCAAAATGGTTCATTCACCTACCCCAACAAGGATGATGCCTTTGGCGGGAAGGTACAGCAATACATAACAAGGGATGACTATAATGGCTACTTTAACCTGGTCTATAAACCGGATCCTAATACCACCCTTGTGGTCAGCACTCCGCAGCTAAGCTTATGGCAGTCTGTCGCGGTGTTCTCCTTCCTATTCCTATGCCTGTACATCTATTTCCTGATATTCGATGGTATCAAATATTTCTTTAGTACCATTACACAGAAATCATTCAATTTCCGAAGTATCAAATACCACTTCAAATTATTGATAAACCGTATCCAGTATAGTACGCGTATTCAGACCATGATCATTGGTGTCGTGATCTTTGCGATCGTAATCTCTGGATTTATTTCCTTTATCAGTATTTCGGGTCAATTGGAAAAATCGAAGGTGCAGCAACGTCTAGGGTATATCATGGATGTAGTAAAAAAGATTGAGAACAAGATCCAATCTTCCGATAACCTATCCGAGGCTGAAATACAGGACTTTGTAAAGAATTTCTCCGAAACCTCGGTCACTGACATCAACCTCTATAACAAAAACGGAAAGTTGATCTTTACCTCCCAACCCAAGATCTATGATATGGGATTGGTTTCAAGGTTTATTAATCCGATCGCGTTCAATAACCTGAACGTTCTCAAAAAAACGGATTCCTTTATCAAGGAGAATGTTGTGACCTTTGAATACAATTCAAGTTATGCAACTATTAAAAACAATGAATACAACAATATCCTCTTCTTAAATATTCCATACTTTACATCCGTAGAGGAAGAAAATGAAAGCCAAAACTTATTGTTGAATACCCTCTTGAATATCTATACCATCATTATCCTAGGGTTAGGTTTCTTAACGGTCATGGTTGCCAACTCCATTACCAAACCATTGAGCTTGATCGGTAAAAAGCTTTCCCAAACGATCTTCAGCAATAAACCAAACGAACCATTGTACTGGGAGCGTGATGATGAAATCGGCGCCTTGGTCAAGGAATACAATTTTATGATCGTGAAGCTGGAGGAAAATGCCAAACAGTTGATGAATGCTGAACGGGAATATGCTTGGCGCGAGATGGCTAAACAGATTGCACATGAAATCAAGAATCCATTGACTCCAATGAAATTGGGGATCCAACAATTGACACGTAGTTATACGGAGGATGACCCGAGGTTTGAAGAACGGTTCTTTAGGATTTCAAATTCCTTTATTGAACAGATCAACAGCTTGAGCAAGATTGCTACTGAGTTTTCAAATTTTGCCAAGTTACCAGATACCAATTTAGCAAAGATAAACCTGATCGAAAAGATCAATAAATCTGCGAACGTCTACCATAACAACCATAATACGTACATTAAGATTATCAATAACACAGATGATGAGAATGTTTATGTTTTGGGAGATAGGGATCAACTGCTGAGGACCTTCAATAACTTGATCAAAAACTCCATTGAAGCATCGATTGGAAGAAAAAAACATCTGATCAGCATCTTGATCGAGCATTTGGACCAAAAGAAAGTCAAGATTATCGTGAAAGATAATGGGATGGGCATTCCGGCCGATGTGATTCCAAAGATATTCCAACCAAACTTTACAACGAAAAGCTCCGGGACAGGACTTGGATTGGCCTTTGTTAAGAAAACCGTCGAGTCCATGAATGGAGACATCTCCTTTGTGACTTTTGAAGGCATAGGAACGACTTTCACTATTATCCTACCTCTTTATGAGGAAGAAGATAAATAAAGGTTTAAAAGCCAAGAAACGGCTGTTTTGGAAAGGGCTATGGTTCGCTTCTGATGAGAGCTTTGGAAATAAAAGCTTTTGTTGGGATGAAGGCTTTTTCTACACCCTCTTTGTGTCACCTTGAAGGGTCTCGGAACTATTCATGCTTCATTTAAAATAGCTTCCTCATCTTACGATTTTGGAATGATAGCAATCCTTAAAAAAAATAGATTCTTCGTTTCACGCTGAACCCCTCTTTAGCGTATTTTGATTCTGACCGTTCAGTGAAGAATCTGTACGGATCTCCCCTTCATGACCTTGTAATTCTACATCGAAGATTGAGGACCTGTTCGCCAATGTAAATTATTGTAGATTGAAGAACCGTGCGCCAATGCAATGTGTTTTCAAATGGATTTTGCATGGTTCCGAGATTCTTCGTTCCTCAGAATGACCCCAAAAAGGGATTAAAAATGGAAAAAATATTTCACCCACACTGTGGGTTATCCGATTAACGATTAGAATCTCTACAAAGATTCCACCCCTTCCAGGGGTTCCCAATTTATACAAACATACATCCTTCCGAAGGAAGCACTTTAGCCACCGGCTCATTCCCAGTGGCGGAAAAATGGATAGAATGCCGTCGACTTGTGCGATGGGATTGGCCTTGGAATGCTTTCAGAAGATCATCCCATCAAAAGGGATGATCTTCTGAAAGATATTCCCGACAACAAGGCATTCTATCCATGTGCGCTGGATTTTGCGAAAAGCCAGCTTAAATGGGCCGAAGCGTTACGGATTCGAGTTGTTTTTGGTATCCGTGAGCTCCTACGTCGGTTTGGTTACTTTTGGGCTTCAAAAGTAACGAAGAATCTAAATTTCTTTTCCTAATTTAATGACATTGCCCTTCGGGGAACCTTCTCAATGTGACACCGGAAAGGGGAACCAATACAATCATTAAATCTTACGATTCACCAAGCCGCTCCATTGGCACTCATCCACAAAAAACAAAAAAGGAGCTGAATATTCAGCTCCTTTCTTGTGTTTATATAATAACCTTTTTTATTTCAATACAACTGAGGAACGACCCATTATGGCATCATCCGCATAAAGCAATACCGTGTATGCTCCTTTTTGGAATTTGTGATTAGGATCAGACCACATAAATTGATATTCTTGACCGTTATTATTGAATTCAATGTTTTCTTTGAATGTATATTGTAATTTTTCACCATGCACCAAGAACAAATCCTCCGAGTTGGCAATTAGGTTACCTTTAGGGTTGATAATCCTAACATATACTTCCTTTTTCCCCATTGCCGCCAAAGGATTGTCCGCAACGGTAAAGTTGATCTGAAGTTTATCAATACGCTTAGCTTTATTTTCATTTTCTAAAGAGCCATTTCTTTTCTCTTCGATCCCGATGATATGTACATTGGATACTTTGATAGAAGAAGCTTTGGCAATTTTATCGGTAAGCGCATTTTTTTCCGTTACGAGCGTAGCAGCTTTTGCCTCGGAATCTTTGACTTGCTTATTGAGGTCTGAGTTCGTTTCTGCCAACAGCTGATTTTTGATCTTCAAGGCCGTGACATCATCCTTCATTTTTGAAACCTGATCTTTCAACAAAGAAACATCAGCTTTGGCAGCCTCTATCTGAGGGCCTGTGATTTCATTGTTTTCGAGTCCTTTTCGTAAATCTTCAATCTTTTGCCTAGCGGACTGTTCTGCTGCCACCAAAGCGGCAGTACTGGTAATACCTTCAGATTTGATATTATCAAGTTCGGCCTCGATACGGTCTATTTCAATCTGTAAATTTTCTTTCTGAAGAGTCACTGTGTACAGTTTTTCACCAGAAGATTTATATTTTACATAGAAATATATATTGGTGGCCAAAAGGGCTGCAATTGCAATCACGAAAAAGTAGATCTTAGAATTATCCCTTTTTACTACAGGGGCGACTTGCGCTTCTTTTGTATCTATCTTGTTAACGTCTGTTTTCATTTTCCATTATCTCCATTGAACTGTTAAGTGGGGAGACACTAAACAATTACAAAATGAATATTTAATATTTATTTAACTTTCGGAAGCAAATATTGTTCCAAGTTGCTGCTATTCAAAATAATTTAAGATATCAAAGCCCCCTTTTTTGAGATATTCCTCTCTTTGCATAAGTTTGAGGTCAGAGAGTACCATTTCATTCACCAACATTTCAAGGTCGTATTTGGGTTTCCAACCTAATTTGTTGTTTGCCTTACTCGGATCACCAATCAATAGATCGACCTCCGTAGGGCGATAATAAGCAGGATCTACTTTTACAATAGTTTGACCTAGCTTAATTTTCTCAGGATCAAGACCTAGCTCTTTCAATCTTTCGTTATCACGATCAATAATAACGCCTTTCTCAGCTTCTGCTTTACCGGAGAATTCCACTTCAATCCCTAGCTCAGCAAAGGCCATCCTGACAAATTCACGTACCGTAGTCGTCACACCGGTAGCTATAACAAAGTCTTCAGCCTTATCCTGTTGCAAGATCAGCCACATGGCTTCAACATAATCTTTGGCATGTCCCCAATCACGTTGCGCAGAGAGGTTGCCTAAGTAAAGTTTATCCTGAAGACCTAATGCAATTTTCGCAGCAGCACGGGTAATCTTTCTAGTCACGAAAGTTTCTCCCCGCACAGGGCTTTCATGATTAAAAAGGATACCATTGCAGGCATACATATTATATGCTTCGCGGTAGTTCACCGTAATCCAATAGCCATAAAGTTTTGCAACGGCATATGGACTTCTTGGATAAAATGGAGTGGTTTCACTTTGAGGAACAGCCTGAACTAGCCCATAAAGCTCCGATGTAGAAGCTTGATAGATACGGGTATGTTCTGTCAATCCTAGCAAACGGACAGCCTCAAGGATCCTTAGCGTTCCAAGTCCATCGGCATTTGCAGTATATTCTGGGGTATCAAAGCTCACTTTAACATGGGATTGTGCAGCGAGGTTATAAATTTCAGTAGGTTTCGTTTCTTGAATGATCCGGATCAGGTTGGTTGAATCCGTAAGATCGCCATAATGCAGGACGAAATTACGTCCTAATTGGTGCGGATCTTGGTACAAATGGTCGATACGGTCGGTATTAAACAAAGAACTTCTTCTTTTCAATCCATGCACGACATAGCCTTTTTTTAATAAAAACTCTGCTAAATATGCTCCGTCCTGTCCGGTAATACCGGTAATGAGAGCAACTTTATTACTTTCTTGACTCATTCTGATTGTTATAACTTGACAAATATAGAGATTTCAGACAAACGATTGAGAAAAACCTTACCGAAACCTGATAAAATGGCTTGCATAAAAAAAGCCGTAGATTTCGCTACGGCTTACATTCAAAAAATTCTTTTTGTGGAATTATTCTCCGGCTCTACTAAATTTAAGAACCAAGTTTCCAGTTTTACCGTCATTCAAATCTACCGGCAAACGCATCTCCAAGGAGTTTTCATCAGCATAAGACAAATCCAAACGGTAACCACTTGTTACGTTAGAAGCTTTGTCTCCAGCATAGATTTTCTTGAATTGGAATGCAGGCTGACCACCTGTTTTACCGGGATTGAAGATAGACCAAACAATGGTACGTACAGTTCCACTAGCACATAGGTTTCCATCCGCATTAAAGGTGATGCTTCCTCTTTGGTTTCCGCCAGGAAGGTTCCATAGCGAACCGATGAAACAATCAACCGGTGCTTCATCAAACATATTTTTAACGGTATAGCTGCTTGGGATGTTTTCGCGGGTCACGGAATTCAATGTCCATGTTCCTTTTACTCCCGAACGCCATTGTGATGCCGATGGGCCTGTAGCAGAAACAGTTCCTGATTCAGTACCACCTGTAGCGCCTTTTCTTGGTGCTCCACAACTACCTAAAACCAACAAAGCTGTTAGTAAAGATAAAAACGAAATAATACGTTTATGCATATTACAAATTTTAAAATAGTATAATAAATGTATATTAGTAAACAAAAAACTCAATTTTCATTGATGAACAACACTTCCAAAAATCATACCATAAGCAAAATTGTAGCCAAGGCTATTCTTCGTTTGATGATGATTGTTTTAATTGTCGGAATTGTATTCGCTTTTAGCAAAGATGCTAAAATACTGGATAATATTTCTTTAAATTTCCCAAACAAATGGGCTATATTTGCTCCCATTTCCTTATTCATTATCTTTATCATTTTGATGTTCATGATGTTAAAGGAAAAATACAGACGGATTGATTTGAATTGGTTATTCAGCTTGTGTGGAGGATTTCTGCTGATTTACCTGATTTTATTCTATTCCCGCATTTACCCGATGCTATAATTACAGCAAAAATTAAATGGAAAAATCAAAGATTTGGGAAATCGCAAAAAACATCCTAAAGGTACTGATCACAGCGGGTGCTCTGTATTGGGTTTCTACAAAAATATCATTCAAGGACCTTACTGAGGTATTAAAAGACAGTAATCCCCTATACGTATTCTTTGCCCTGTTGGCATATATATGCTCCATTTTAGTAGCATCCTCACGGTTGAACTCTTTCTTTAAAGCGATAGGACTCAAATTGACCGAACGCTATAATTTTAGACTCTATCAATTAGGCCTGCTCTATAATTTCTTTCTACCTGGAGGAATTGGTGGAGATGGCTATAAGATCTTTTTCTTAAAGAAGAATTTCCAGATTTCTCGTCGGCAGGTATTGGGCGCAGTTTTTTTTGATAGGTTATCGGGTCTTTGGGCCTTAAGTATCATCACCGGTGCCCTGATTATCTTCATGCCAAGGTTAGCCATACCAAATGCTGTTACCATAGCAGTCCTTTTTATAGGAACTATCAGCTACCTGTATGTGCTCCGTCTATTCTTCAAGCAGTTCCTTAAGAATTTTATCACGACCCATTTTAAGGCCTTATGTGTTCAGGGTTTTCAAACCTTGACCGCAACCTTCATATTATTGGCCATGAACTTTGATGGCAAGTTCTCACCCTACCTATTGATCTTTATGGTCTCTCAATTGGTGGCTATTGTACCTTCCATTGGGGGAGCGATCGGATTAAGGGAATCTGTCATATTCAGTTTGGCAACCTACCTTAAATTGGACCCACATATCGCGGTAACCATTAGTCTGATATTCTATATCATATCTTTATTGGTTGCCTCAAGTGGTATATACTATATATTCAGGCCACAACGATTGGGAGCAGATAAATTACCATCTGCAAAAGAAGTAGAGGAAGAAATAGATAAAGAAGAGGAATAATAATGGCAAATATCATCATAACAGGCGCTAGCAGTGGAATAGGATTTGAAGCTGTGCTAGATTTGACCGCGAATAAGGAAAATAAGGTAATCGCCCTGGCGCGATCAGCAGATAAATTGAGGAAATTACATGAGATTGCGTCCTCATTGAACCATGATGGCGGAACACTCTATCCGGCACAATTTGACATTGTGTTTGACAATTATCCTGAATCTTTGGTCCCATTTATCCAATCCAAGTTTGACAAGGTTGATATCCTGATCAATAATGCAGGGGCGCTGATCAATAAGCCATTTTTGGAAACAAGCATGGAAGATGTTGCCCAGATGTTCCAATCCAACCTATTGGGGCATATACAGATGATTAAGCATATCGTTCCGATGATGAAAGAAGGAGGCCATATTGTCAACATCAGTAGTATGGGTGGGTTTCAAGGGTCTGCAAAATTCCCTGGCTTATCAGCATATTCCGCAAGCAAAGGGGCTTTGGCCATCTTAACGGAATGTTTAGCGGAAGAGTTAAAGGATAAAAATATTAAAGTGAATTGCCTAGCCTTAGGTTCATCACAGACTGAAATGTTTGAAGCAGCTTTCCCAGGTGTTGAGGCGGGAACCTTAGCTTTTGAAATGGGAAGATATGTCGCTGAGTTTGCCCAAAACGGACATAAATATTATAATGGAAAGATCCTTCCTGTTGCAAATACGACCCCTTAAATAAAAAAATACAAGAAATTAAAACGGCTATCATGGTACATGATAGCCGTTTTTTATTGTTTAAACATCGAATTGCTAAAATTAACTCCTCGCTTATAAAAGCGCTAATATTAAAAATATTGACTATCATTTATTTGATTATTAAATTTTTCTATATTTAATTTAATAATCAAAGCCTAAAGGAGTTAGAACAGCTCCTCAAGTGAACACTAATCACTAACTGAAACTTATTTTATGAAAAGAAAACTACTTTTTTTCTTATCGTTGTGTCTGATGCATTTCATTGCATTTGGACAAGACCAAACGATTACAGGAACAGTAACTGACGCTGTAACCAATCAGCCCATTTCTGGAGTTACCGTTCGTGCAGTTGGAAGCAACTCTGCAGCACAGACCGATGCTCAGGGACGCTATGAAATCGGTGTAAGTGCTTCTATCAAGGCCTTACATTACACTTTTGTTGGCTATAGCTCCCAACAGCTGAGCATCGACAACCGTAAAAACATCGATGTTCAATTGACACCTGCTGCTGCAGACCTGGAAGAGGTTGTGGTAGTGGGTTATGGTACTCAGATCAAAAAGGACATGACCGGATCGGTCGCCAGTGTAAAAATGTCTGATTTGGAAGATGTACCTCTACAAACTGTTGAAAGTGCCCTGCAAGGTCGCGCACCTGGGGTATTTGTCAACTCAAGCTCTGGAAAATTAGGACAGGCCCTACAGATCCGTGTTCGCGGTATTTCCTCGATCTCAGCAGGTACTCAACCTCTGTATGTCATCGATGGAGTGCCAATTATTTCTTCTGCCATGGGTACTTATGATGAACCAGATAACCCATTGGCAGCCATCAGTCCTGATGACATTGAATCCTTGGATGTATTAAAGGATGCTGCTGCTACAGCAATCTATGGTGCCAGAGGTTCGAACGGTGTAGTGATCATCACGACCAAAAAGGGTAAAGCTGGAAGGACAAAATTTGAGTTAGGCTACTTTGGGGGTTTCAGCGATCCAACCAAAAAGGGTGAATTCCTGAATGGAACCCAGTATAAGGAATTATTGGGCACTGCCCTGAACAATGGCGGATACATCGGAACCGGTGAAGACCAATATCCCACATTAGCTGAATTTTGGGAGGATTGGACCGGGTCGGATGATTGGGACAAAAACTACAACAGCAATTGGGTAGACGAAGGATTGAGAAGAGGTGGAATCCAACAATACAGCCTAAATGTATCTGGAGGGGATGAAAAAACAAGATTTATTGCTTCTGGAAGTTATAACGATAATAAAGGTGTTATTATCGGCAACCGCTTTGTAAGGACCTCCGGCCGTTTAGGTTTGGACCATTCGGCAAATTCCTGGCTAGATGTTGGCGGTACGATCAATATCAATAAAATTGACAACTACCGTGTTAGCAGTGACAATGCATTTTCAAACCCCTTACAATTAAATGCCCTTCCCCCTATCCAAGCGATCAGGGACGAGAATGGAGTATTGAACAATTATACTGTTTATTATAACAACCTGATTGATCTTGAAAATGGAAAAAACCTTTCAAACACCTACCGTACATTCGCAACGGCTTATGCCAGTGCTAAGATTACCCCTAACCTGATCTTCCGTTCGGAATATGGTATGGATTTCCAAAACCTGGAGGAAGAAATCTTTCTAGGATCAAGAACCCAAGATGGTGGTGATGTTGGAGGTTACGGCTGGAATTACCAAGCCCGCTCAATCAATTTCAATACCAACAATACCTTGAACTATAGCAAGACATTCAATGAAATCCATGGTTTCAGCGCGATGTTAGGTATGGCTTATCAAGAAGGGCAATTTAGATATACCATGGCAGAAGGTAAAGGTTTTCCTTCAGACCAATTCACTAAGATCATCAGTGCGGCGGTAAAATCAAACGCCAGTTCATCTGAGTCAAGGTTCTCTTTCCTATCTTACCTAGCGAGAGCTAACTACAAATTCAAGAACCGCTATTTATTGGAAGCGACCTTACGTATTGATGGGTCTTCCAGATTCGGTAAAGAATCTAGATATGGTTCCTTCCCAGCGGCTTCATTAGGTTGGGTGGTTTCTGAAGAGGACTTCTTAAAAGGCAACTCAACCTTATCATTCCTAAAACTGCGAGCAAGTTACGGTCGTACCGGTAATGCCGAGATTGATAACTTTGGACCAAGGACACTGTACACAGGTGCTAACTATGCCGGTGTTCCGGGAACTGTTCCATTGAGATTAGGCGATGAAAAACTGACTTGGGAAAACACATCTTCAAGCAACTTCGGTGTTGACTTTGGTTTCTTTAACGATAGATTATCTGGAACCATCGATGCTTATTTCAAGAAAACAACCGACCTATTATTGGATGTGCCTATTGAATCTACCAATGGATTCACGACCATCCTTCAGAACGTAGGTGATATGCAGAACCGCGGTATGGAGTTCGCATTGAATTCTAAAAACTTTGTTGGCGAATTTAAATGGAGTACTTCATTCAATATCTCCTTCAATAAAAACAAAATCTTAAAGTTGGTTGATGGGCAGCCTATCTATCCAGGAGGTCGCTATTTGGGTAGAATTGAAGAAGGTATGCCTTATGGTTTCTTTTACGGTAAGGCCTATGCTGGTGTAGATACTGAAAATGGTGATGCTTTATATTATTTGGACGCAAGTCAAACGACAACAACCAACGAATACTCGGAAGCTGCTGATCAATGGATTGGCGACCCTAACCCTAAGTTCTTTGGTGGTTTCGGAAACAACTTCTCCTATAGGAGCTTCGATCTAGCCATCCAGACGCAATTTGTTTATGGCAATGATATCTACAATGCTGCAGGAGGTTTCCAATCAACCAATGGTGATTACTTCGATAACCAGACTTTAGATCAAATGGACTATTGGAAGAAACCGGGCGATGTGACCATGATTCCGCAACCTCGTTTTGATGAAGGAAATGGAACAAGACCTTCTTCTCGCTATATTCAAGATGGTTCATACTTCCGTGTTAAAAATGTTGTCCTTGGTTATAACTTACCTTCTAGTATTGCCAACAAAGCTTATATGCAATCGGCTCGCATCTATGTTTCTGCTACTAACTTGTTGACTTTCACTAAATACAACGGTTATGACCCAGAGATCAACACGACCTTTGCCGGCAGGTATCAGCTAGGTACTGATTTTTATACAGCACCGCAGCCTAGAACGATCACATTTGGAGTTAACATTGGTTTTTAATCTTCTAAGCGAACTATCATGAACATCATAAAATATATTACAATTCCTGCTGTGGCAGTTGCACTGACCTTGGGATCATGCGGAAAAAAACTGGAGATTGAGCCTGTCGACGATATTTCGGCTGAAAAGGCACTTTCTACCCCTGCTGATGTAAACAATGCCCTCACCGGTGCTTATACCATTATCGCTGAAGGCGCATTATATGGAACGAACCTGGTTATGGTTCCGGATCTATTTGCCAGCCCTGGTTATTTAAACTGGACTGGATCCTTTTCAACTTATCGAGACATCTCGAATCAGAATATTATTGCAACCAATGAGGATGTTACCCGTACCTGGACCAATGCTTATCAGGCGATCAATGCCGCCAATACAGTCCTAGAAGCACTTCCTATCATCACTGATGAAGATATGAAGGCCCAAATTGAAGGTAAAGCTTATTTCATTCGTGGTATTATGTTCTTTGAACTTGTGCGTCTCTATGGCTTACCATATGAAGCAGGTGGAGCTAATTCAACCCCTGGTGTACCTATTCCCCTGAAAGCGGTTACTAAGTTTGAAGACCTGATCAAAGGGATTACGAGAAGCACAGTGACAGAGTCCTATGCACAGGCGGAAAAAGATTTATTGGCCTCCATCGCCAAATTAGCAGATTACCCTTCTGACCTAGCAGCCTCACAAGGGATGTTGGCACGTCTATATTTACAACAAGGCAAATATGACAAAGCCAGAGACCTAGCCAATGATATCATCGAAAGTGGAGAATATGAGCTATCTCCGACTTTGGAAGCTCCTTTCCGTACGCCAAATTCTTCTGAAGGCGTATTTGAGATTCAACAGAACGAACAAAGTAATGCTGGTTCTTCAAATGATGGATTAGCAACATTCTACTCTAGCTATTTGAACAATACAGGTGGAAAAGTTGGTCGTGGTGATTTGAGCATCTTGAACTCCTATTACAACACTTTTGATCCTACCGATAAACGCAGAACACAGATGATCTATGATGGCACTGGCGCCAAATCGGGTTGGTTTACCAAAAAATGGTACAATTATTTTGACAACATCCCAGTGGTTCGATTGACCGATTTGTATCT
The DNA here is from genome assembly GCF_024261425.1 of Sphingobacterium sp. LZ11T8. Classification (NCBI taxonomy): domain Bacteria; kingdom Pseudomonadati; phylum Bacteroidota; class Sphingobacteriia; order Sphingobacteriales; family Sphingobacteriaceae; genus Sphingobacterium; species Sphingobacterium sp. LZ11T8. Next base: position 210,048 of record NZ_JANBZY010000007.1, read on the forward strand.
GATGCGCGCTGAATGTAACTTCAGATTGAGTACTGCCATCGGAGCCGATCCATTAGATGACATCAATGTCCTACGTGAAAGGGCTGGACTCGAAGATCTAGAAGATCTGACCTTGGACGCTATCTTATTGGAACGCAGTAAGGAATTGGCCTTTGAGGGTCACAGATTGCACGACCTGAAGAGAACAAAAAAGAATATTGGTTCTCTTCCGTACAATTCTCCGAAAATGGTATTCCCTATTCCATATAGAGAAATCTCAGTGAACCCTGCATTGGTACAGAATCCAGGTTATTCACAATAAAAGATTATATAAAAATAGCGGTCTAAATTAGACCGCTATTTTTATTAAATACCTATACTTTATAAAGCTTTAATCCAAGCTGTAATCTCCTTTAACACTTCTGGACTAATTGTTTCTTCAATTTCAGCATATTCACCTACAGCCCCAGTTTTAGCATTCTGGAACAAATGGTTTAAGTTTGGGTAGACCTTTAAAAGGTCTTTTTTGTTTTTTGGAAGATTGTCCGTTAGGCTCTCTATATTTTCAGCAGCGGGCACTTGGACATCCTTGCCCCCAAACGCTGCAAATGTAGGGATCTTGATCTTTTTGATAAATGGCACGGGATCTATCTTGATGAAATGACGGAACCATGGCGTCACCAAAGCAGCAAGCTGATCAGCACTTTCCATATTTTGGCTACCGCTTACTGAACGCATATTATTACGTATGGCGTCAAATGCCTTGTCGCCTGGAAGGTCGGAGGCCATAATCTCATAATTCTTCTTGATTATTGCACGTTCTGCTGCAGAAATATCCTTTCCTTGTGATTTCATGATTGCTGCATTCTGGAGAATCATCAGAGAGTCCATCCTTATCGTTGGACCAGCCAAGGTCACAATAAAATTCAACCCACTAGCTTGTTGCCCTGCGAGGATCGTGGCTATCAATCCGCCTTCACTATGGCCTACTATCCCAACTTTCATTGGATCTACTTGGGCTTGCTTGCGCAAGAAACTCAAAGCTGCAAGTGCATCTTTTCCAAAATCACCCGTAGTAGACTTCGCAAAATCGCCTTGGGATTTCCCTACTCCTCTATCATCATAACGAAGAACCACAATATTGTTCTTAGTCAGGTAATCCGCCAATACCTTAAATGGCTCATGGCCCATTAAAGTTTCATTCCGATCCTGAGGACCGCTTCCAGAAACCAATATCACTGCTGGATATTTACCTGGTTCTTTGGGCTTGGTTATCGTTCCAGCAAGAGTTACCTTGTCTATTTTATTTTCAAATGTTACATCTACGGTATCATAAGAATATGGAGGATTTACGCGTTGGCTTCGTCTAAAAGTACCAGCTTCACTGGCTTGCTCAGCAGTAAGTTTGTTAAGGACTAATTCGGTCTTTAGCCCCCCTTGTTGAAACTTGCCATCGATACTCATGCGGTCAGTACTGATCTTTCCAGCATATTTTACGCCCATACTTTTCAGCTCTACAAATATCGAATCACCTTCGGCAAGAATGCTTGTCAAAGGAAATCTATTAGTGCTCTGCTTAGGACTCTGCATGGTCCCTTCCCAAGCTCCATTGTATTTAAATTCAAAGATTAATGGCAATTCCATCCCTGAAACCTGCAAAGCTCCCTTCCAGTTTCCTTCAAAGGATTGTGAAAATCCCATCGAACATGAACAAAACAGGACCAGTGCCAAAAAATAATTCTTCATATACTTAAAAATAAGGGTTTAATACATTCAAAATAACGTCCAAAACCAAAGTCAACAACACAATCGCTATAGTATGGAACAGTTTATTACTGTTGATGGCAATTTTCATACCTCTAACCAGTAAATGAAAAAAATAATAAATGGAAAAAATACTGAAGATTCCCGCTAAGGTGATGATCCCCAAATTAATAGGTGAAATATTTAGCTTATCAATATTACCTTTTTCAATTTCACCTTTAAGATCATCCATGATTCCCAAAATGTATGGATTCAATAGAAAAAGGGCAATAACAACCAATACGCATTGCGCAATGAGCACTGAAATCAACACATCCAATAGTCTGGTCTTGGAATAATTGAACCTTGCATAGGCATACATTAAGGCAGTTAATGCCCCAGTATTGATAAGACCATAGATTAAATATTTCCAAAATGGCCTTGGATCAATAAAATGTAATTGAATAATCCCGTTGTTAATAAAATGGAAGAAAAACCCTAATATACTCAGCAGCAGAAAACCTAAACTACCAAAAATCAATAATTTACGACTAGTTACATCCTCAAATGGATTTAACATGATATTGACAAAATCTCTAGAACTCATCTTTGTAAGGTTTATATTGGTTTATTATTTTTTGGATCTCTTCAGGTTTTTGGGTCCCAATCATTAACTGGCTTCCGTCTTTCATGATCAATTGCAATCCTTGATCTCCTTTGGCAGAATAGGCTTTTCCCCACTTCCCTATTCTGTAACCCCAGCCTCCAAAATCCGCAAATGTATAGGTCCTGATATACGCAGAAGCAATGTCAGACCATGGGATAAATTTATTCCAGATAAAAGGGATGAAAACGATACGGATTCCTTCGGAATCATAGGTAGTCTTTAATTTAATCAGTAATAAGAACAGCAACACGATTACTGACAGCAGAAAGCCACTGGTTTTGAATACATCCATATAATAGGGACTGATGGCAAAAACTTGGGCAGCTATAACCGCTAAAATGATTAAGAGCAACCAAGTGGTCAGCATATTTTGATTTTCTTTGAATTTCATGATCTTACTGAAGGTTTTTAACTTTATCTATCAATTCATCAAGCTTATTCCTAACGGTTGGATAGCTCTTTCCTAATTTATTGGCCATTTCCTTGAGACTTCCAGAGTTTAATAGAAACTCAATAATGAAGTCCTGTTCCTCAGGTTCCAAACGCATCAATAAAGGAAAATTAAATCTTCCAGCCACCTCTGTTTCGCAGTTGCTACAGTGCAATTTTACCACAGACATTTCATTATCGCATGCCGGACATTGAATAGGAAACTTCATATATTATAGATTTACTTAAATAAAGTTAAACAAATATTCAATAATATTTAAACTTTGTTTAACATTTACAATTTAAGAATTGAAGAAAGGGATAAAATATACTAATTCGTATATTTGCTCAATTTTAGTTTACAGATGAGAAAGTTATTAGGATTTATCCTTACTCCGATATTTTATATTTGTTTTGCATTATCATTATTGATATTCCATCCCATTCAATGGTTATGCTTGAAACTAGGGGGCTATGCCGCCCATAAGAAAAGTGTTGATATCCTAAATGGCTTTCTGGTAGCATGTAACTATACCCTATTCAACAGGACACAGTTTATCGACAATAAAAACATCCCAGTTGGCAAACCCATTATCTTCATTGCCAATCACCAAAGTACCTACGATATCCCACCTTTGATTTACTTTTTGAGAAGATTCCATGGTAAGTTCATCTCTAAGATTGAATTGATGACCGCCAATATTCCAAGTATCTCTTTTAACCTAAAACATGGGGGAGCGGCCAATATTGACCGAAAAGATCCAAAACAGTCAATTGCAGAGATCTTGACCCTAGCCAATAACATGAAAAAGAATAATTGGTCTGCATTTATTTTTCCTGAAGGGACAAGGACTAAAACCGGAAAGATGAAGTCCTTCTCTGTAGGTGGAATTGCGACTTTGATGAAGAAAAACCCAGAAGCACTCGTTGTTCCAATTGCAATTAATGGATCCTATAAAATGGTAGAATGGGGAGCATTTCCACTTAGGCCTTTCACCCACATGTCTTGGGAGGTTTTGGATCCCATTGATACCACGGGATTAAATCCAGAGGAGATTGTGAAGAAAGCCGAAGATTTGATCCGCGCCAAGGTGAAGGAAGAAAATCTGTAGAACTATTTGACGGTTCTGCCTTTCCAATCGTACTTACCTATATTTCCCACCACGCCGATATAGACAAAATAGAGCGAATGGACTACAGTTAGCAATGGTAGGTTCCAAAGCAGCTCCTTTCGGTTCACGAAGCTAAGGATGGGATAAAGAAAAGCCAGTTCCACCAACATCTTCATCATCAGGGAGGTTAATACCAGTTCACTAGCATCGTAAATACCAAACAACAGAAAGATCAAGCTCAGCAAAAAAGAAAGATTGAAGAGCCAGATACACACGCCCAATACAACTACCTTCTTGTCCTTATATTTGGTACTTTTTGAAGCCCAACGCTTTCTTTGGCTTAAGAATGATTTTAGGTTTTCTTTGGCATCGGTGTAAACTATTGCTTCTCTAGATTTACAGAAACCGATCCTGTCGGCATGTTTTTCCGCAACCTTATGCAGTAATAGCTCATCGTCGCCAGAAGCCAATTCATCAATACCATTAAATCCACCCATCTCAAAGAACAATGTCTTTCTATAAGCAAGGTTGGCACCATTACAGGTCGTTGGATTTCCGTTGCCTATTCCCGCTGCCCCTAAACCAATAAGATAAAGGAATTCCAAGGTCTGCAAGCGTTCGAAATAAGATTGTTCCTGATCGTAACACACTGGAGAGGAAACCATCAGTTTATCTTGGCTTTCCATATATTGAACTATGCTCAATATCCATTTGGAGCCCATTCTACAGTCTGCATCGGTAGTAATGATTATATCACCAGAAGAAGCGTGAATAGCCTTGTTTATGGCAAACTTCTTATAAGAATTGAGTTTATTTCCTTCATTTAGGGTGATTAGCTTTACCCCGCGGTCCGCATAACGGGTGACGATCTCTCCTGTCCTATCCGTAGAATGGTCATCAACCACGATCACTTCCAGTAAATCTTTAGGGTATTCCTGACTGACAATACAATCCAGCGTATTGCCAATGTTTGACTCTTCGTTCCGGGCAGCGATAATTACTGTCACTTTTGAAAGGGGCATAATGGATGTTAGATGAAACATTGGCAGTTTCATCCAGCCATTGCGCATATAAAGGACCAATACCACATAGATAATGGTCATAATAAATAGGAAAAAACTAAGATTTATTATCACTGATATAATTCACGTTAAATACAAAAAACGACCCTATGATTGCCGGAAAAATGAGGTTAACAAACCAAACACATGAAACAATGGCCATCACTGCAATTTCTTGGGTCGTAATATACGCATACAAATTGCTGGCTACAAAACTACGAACACTAAAGTCAAAAATATCTAAGGAAGGAACGGCAGATTGAATAAAAAACATAATAAAGATCATTAATACCATGGAAACCAACGGCAACTCTGGCAAAATGACCAACATCAAAATTATATATTGCGAAGTAAAAATGGCAAAGCGAAAAGCAGATAGCAGGAGCACATAGGCCAATTCTTTAACGGTAAAATCTTCCAGGACCGAGAAGAACGGCTTGATCTTCCGCAAAAACTTTACTTTCCCTACCAGATAATCCACCCAAGAGACATTGAAATACAAGATCAAAAAGGCCAATGCATAGATTATGGCTATTAACCAAACCCCAAAATCCACTGAGGCAGGAGTTTCCAAAAAGGTCGTCACGAACCAAGCGATGCTCAAAGAACCAAAAACCGAAGTCAATACCAATTGAGCAAATAATCCTACTCCCATCGCAACAGCGCCGGTAGCTCTGTTCTCGGGCTTCAACAACATCACCCGTCCACCGTATTCACCAATCCGATTAGGAGTGAATATTGCCCAGGTAAGTCCACAAAAAACTGATTTAATAGCCTTCCAAAGCCCTAACTTCTCTATCCTTTGACTTAGATATTGCCACTTTTTAACTTCAAGAAACCAATTGAAAAACATTAAGAGCACAACGACCAGCAATACCAATCGGATCGTAAGAGGGTCGATCTGATGGATAAGGTGTTCAAACTCCTTCAAGTTCTTTTGATTATTTACCTTGCTGACAACAAACCACATCGCCAACGCAACAATGGCTACTTTAATCAATAGATTGAGATATTTTCGCTGTGTCTTCGTCAATTTTGTCTAAGAAAGCACAATTTTAATAATTTTTTAATTAATAACCGTTTTTAGAAAGCAATGTTTAGAAAATCGTATTATTGCATATGCAAAAAGAACCGGCTAAAGAGAGGATTATTTTGGGAATTGACCCTGGAACGGTAGTTCTGGGTTATGGAATATTGAAGGAGGTGAATAAAAAAATATCCTTGATCACGCTTGGTGTCATAAAAATGGGGCATCTGGATGACCATGGCCTCAAGCTCCAACGCATCTTCAAAAAGACTAGCGCATTGATCGCAGAATACAAACCAGACTGTGTAGCTTTAGAGGCACCCTTCTACGGAAAGAACATCCAAGTCATGCTAAAGCTGGGTCGTGCCCAAGGAGTAACGATGGCAGCTGCCCTGAACGCCGATATCCCAATCTTTGAATATTCCCCCCGAAAAATAAAACAATCCGTTACAGGCAACGGAAATGCGAGTAAGGAACAAGTGGCGGCCATGTTACAGACGCTACTTAGCTTCAAGGAAACTCCAGAGTTCCTTGATGCTACCGATGGTCTTGCTGTTGCGGTATGTCATGCCTTTCAACAAAATCAATCCACAGGTGGAAAAAACTATTCGGGTTGGGAAGCTTTCGTAAAGGATAACCAAAAACGAATCCGCTAAAGCTGGACCTGCCGTATGACATTCTTGACGTTGAGTTCAATAATATCGGTCATACTCTTGCATTTGAAGTAATTTTCATTCTCATAGTACCTTGCATAGCCTTCTTTCAGTTTCTCAATATTCTCTTTTGTTGAGAGTTGCTGTGTACTGGAGGCATCACGGAGGTCCTTGATACGATGCCTTTCGCTTCGAACCCGATGTACAATGGAAGATCTTTCTTCTTGCTGATACTGCAGGACCGTCTTCTCATTCAAATGGTCCATGGACAATTTGACATAAGGTAAGTTTTCCTTGAAGAATTGCGGAAGATACACCTTGATGTTCCCTTCATAGAATTGCTGGTCAAAATCAATCGCACGGATCCTAAATTGGAAATCATCAAAATCCGGAGTGATCTGCATCACGAAATTATAGGCCCGCATGTCCCCTAACATTGAGATCACACAACGTTCATTAAACTTGACAAACTCCTTCGCTATTCTCGTCTGGTTATAATCCGGAGCGTCCATCTTGGTCTTGGCAAATGTATCCCCAGGAATCCCCACAATATGTTCTTCCACCAAGGTATCGCGATCATAGAGATAATTGACTTGGTTTGGAGATACAATCTCTTCCAGCTCCAACCCATAGATCCTGGAGGCATCAGCTTGCTTGATATAGAAATAATCATAGACATCATTCAGTCTATTGACAATTTTGATTCGGAAGGGATGGGTATTACCAAAAGCACAGAATTCAATCTTTTCGATGACTTTATGCTGCACAATCCTGGTATTACCGGAAGCCTTCAATTGCGCATATACGATCTTGAGCTGGTCATATAGGGTATCTTGTATATGGGGCGGATATAAAGGGATTTCCCACAACGTATCATTGCCAAACTTGTCCAGGGAAGGAATGGTTTCTTGGAAATTCAAAAGATCGGAATAGGTCATGGGCAATTTACCATCCCGCTGATAAGCTTTTAGATATTTCAACAAACCCGTACCCACTGGAAAAATTGGCTTTTTCCTCGAAATCTTTACATCATCTTCTTTCATAACAAGCATTTGTGACTGAAACTAAAGTACGAAAAATAGTTGTTGTATACATCAATGAAAAAATGCTAAAAAAAATGACGTAATTTTATCATTCGAACATTAATATAACAATAATTGTTATTATTTTTGAAAAAATCAGAAAATTGAAAAATTTATTTGAAAGGCTTATAAATGGAAGAAGCTCCCCGGGCGAGGAGCTTCAACGCTAACCAATTATAAACCTATGTTATTTTGAGGGAAGTAATTACAAACTTTAGTGTTTTTTACCTCGTTTGTTATGACAAATTTAATTTTTTCAATAATTAAATAGAAATTTATTTGATTTTTTTAGATATTTTTAAAAACCTTATTACAAATTAACACACAAATACCATTTTTATGGAAAAAAACTATTCAAATTACGATTTAGACAACCTAGATGTTCAAATTTTATCCATTTTAATGGAAGATGCCTCAATTCCATATACAGAAATCGCTAAAAAACTAATAGTTTCTGGCGGAACCATCCATGTTCGCATGAAAAAAATGGAAGAATTGGGAATAATCAGAGGTTCTAACTTAATTATCAACCCTCAAAAGGTTGGATTTGACATTACTGCCTTCTTAGGAATCTATTTAGAGAAGGGTTCTCAGTATTCGGATGCTGTTGAACAGTTGAAACAAGTGAAAGAAGTGGTGGAATTACATTACTGTACTGGTCAATATAGTATGTTTGCTAAGATCATCTGTAAGGACACATCACATTTACGCAAAGTTTTGAATGAAGACATCCAAGGATTGAAAGGAATTCAACGTACAGAGACCATTATTTCCTTAGAAGAGAGCATCAAAAGACAAATCACCTTATAAGAACTGTATAAAAAGGAGATTTTTATCTTAGAACTACCATCTAGAGATAAAAAAAGCGGGCCAAGGCCCGCTTTTTTTATTGAAATTCTTATAATATCCCTTTCAGAAGGTCGATATAGTACCGGACCCCATCATTTATTTCTTGCAAATAAATAAATTCATCCGCAGTATGTGACCTCGCCGAATCTCCAGGTCCCGTTTTGATGGACGGAATTTTCAATATGGCCTGATCACTCATCGTCGGACTGCCATATAATTCTTTCCCCAAAGATTTCCCGGATTGAACGATTGGATGTTCAATTGAAATCGAAGAAGGATTCAGGCGCGTAGAACGTGGCTCTACCGAAGACTTCACATGTTGTCTGATCATTTCCAAGACCTCCAGGTTACTGTACACATCGGTAGTCCTTACATCCACCACAAATTTACAGCTAGCCGGCACCACATTATGTTGTGACCCCGCTTCTATCATGGTGACACTCATCTTTACCGGCCCTAAAAACTCCGACTGTTTTGGGAATTGATAATTCTGGAACCAATTGATGTCTTCAATCGCATTATAAATCGCGTTTTCACCCTCTTCCCGTGCGGCATGACCAGATTTACCTGCCGCTTCACAGTCCAAAACCATCAATCCTTTTTCCGCCACTGCCAAATTCAACAGGGTGGGTTCACCAATAATGGCAAACTCACAAGGTTTGATGTGTTTATAGGCTTCTTCTAAGCCTCCTTTACCAGAAACCTCCTCTTCAGAGGAAGCTACCAAACAAAGGTTAAACGGTAAATCATCACGGTAATAAAAATAACGGAATGCAGCAATCAAGGAAACCAAACACCCACCGGCATCATTGCTCCCTAAGCCGTACAGCTTCCCATCCTCAACGATAGCCTTAAATGGATCTTTGCTATAGCCAGGGTTGGGTTTAACGGTATCATGATGCGAATTCAACAGGACATAAGGTTTTGAAGGATCTTCAAAACGGTTATAGGCGACCACATTGTTCCCTATCCTTTCAGTAGCTATGCCATGCTGCTGAAAATACTCCACAAGCAATTGAGCAGTCTGATCCTCTTCCCTACTGAATGACTGGGTTTCAATCAATCCTTTCAAGAGTGAGGTACTGTCTTCAATCAGTTGGGCAATATCAATCATTGTATAGGCCTCCAGCTTTTTTAGCAGACAATTTTATTCCTTTAATGAAAGCAGAACTGAAACCGTTGTGTTCCATTTCGTTCAATCCTGCAATGGTACAGCCTTTTGGAGAAGTCACCTTATCGATTTCACTTTCCGGATGGCTTTCCATCTGCAGCAACAGGTCGGCAGCACCTTTGGCCGTTTGAATGGCCATTTTTAAGGCGTCGTGAGCATGGAAACCGATCTCAACACCACCTTGTGAAGCTGCCCTGATACTTCTCAGGAAAAATGCGATTCCGCAAGCACATAGTGCCGTCGCGGAAGTCATTAAGTCCTCATTGATGACCACCACAGAACCTACCGATTCAAAGATCACCGATACATCCTGGATTTTGTCCTCAGGAGCACTGTCAGTGGCAATACATGTCATGGACTGCCCTATCGCAATAGCCGTATTCGGCATTGCACGGATAACAACCTTATCTTGGCCCAATACATCCTTGATATCCTGGCAAGTTACACCAGATACCACCGATATAATGGTCTGAGCGGGAGTCAGTACAGGAGCCAATTCATCCATCACCTTTCTGATCTGCTGGGGGAGAATGGCCAATACAATAAATTCAGACCCTTGAATCGCTTCAGGATTTGAATCGCTCACCGTAAAACCTTCTTCCTGTTCCACAGCCAAGGACGCCAGATTGCGCCTGGTGATGGTAATCTCATTAGCTTTGCAATATTTAGATTTCACCAGCCCTTTGGCCAATGACAACCCTATATTCCCGCCTCCAATAATTGTTATCTTATTCATTATATTTAAGTTTAGGCAATCAAGCAGGTTCCAAACTTCCGTTGCTGGAAGAGGTGCAAGTTATTGGCATGTCCGATATAGACATTACTGACACCCTTGGAAATCGCTTCAAATGCATTGTATAGTTTAGGGATCATTCCATCATGAATGGTCTTGCTATCTTTCAATCGTTCAAAATCAACCGAACGAATGGTCTCAATAACCGATTGCTCATCATTAACATCCAACAATACGCCATTTTTATCGAAACAATAGATCAATGAAACTTCATATAGTTTGGATAGCGCAACAGCCAAGGAAGATGCAATGGTATCGGCATTGGTATTCAATAATTGTCCATTACCGTTGTGGGTAATAGCGGAAAAGACAGGAATAAACTCCGCCTCCAATAGTTTTTTTATAGCCAATGAATCAATCGAATCAGCAAGGATATCACCTACAAAACCATAATCGATTTCCTTAACCGGTCTTTTTACCGCTTTGATCACATTCGCATCTGCTCCGCACAATCCTATGGCATTGCAATTGTATTTTTGCAGGGAAGCAACCAAGTTTTTATTGGTAAGGCCAGCGTAGACCATGGTCACGACATCAAGCATGGCAGCATCAGTAATACGTCTACCTTCCACCATTTTGGCTTCAATGCCCATATCTGATGCCATACGCGTGGCGATCTTTCCACCTCCATGCACCAGGATCTTTCGACCTGGCAATGCAGAAAATTTCTCTAAAAATTCCTCTAATTGTTCCGGGTTGTCAATGACATTCCCACCTATCTTGATAATATTTAATACCGACATCCTATATTTTAACCCTTCAAATCTTCCAACATTCTTTTCAATACTACCTGCGCAGCCCATACCCTATTGCTGGCTTCCTTGATCACCAATGAATTTGGACCATCCAATATCTCAGAAGATAGCTCCAAGTCCCTACGCACTGGCAAACAATGCATCACTTTTGCATCATTGGTCAATTTCAATTTCTCATTGTCCAAAAGCCAATTCTCATTGACCGGATAAACCTCTCCATACTCCTTAAATGAAGACCAGTTCTTCACATAAACAAAGTCTGCTCCTTCCAAGGCCTCATCCAGGTTCGTCGAGATATTGGCACCAGGAGTAAAGTCCTCGGAAAGTTCATAGCCTGCAGGATGAGCAATGGTAAAATCTACCAAACCTTCTTCCTGAGCACGGCACATCCATTCTGAAAAAGAATTGGGAACAGCTTGAGGTAATGCCTTCACATGCGGTGCCCAAGCCAATACAACCTTTGGTTTATCTGTTTTTTTATATTCCGTAATCGTGATCAAATCTGTCAAACTTTGCAATGGATGCCTCGTTGCACTTTCCAAGGAAACTACAGGCACGCCGCAATATTTGATAAATTTATTGAATAGGTCTTCCGAATAATCCGCTTCCTTATCTTTCAATGTAGGAAATGAACGCAGACCAAGAATATCACAATACTCTCCCATTACAGCCGCAGCTTCACGGATATGTTCCACTGTTGTTCCATTCATGATCACGCCATCGCGCGTTTCCAATGCCCAGCCATCCTTATCCATGTTCATCACCATGACGTTCATGCCAAGGTTCATCCCTGCCTTTTGCGTACTCAACCGTGTTCTCAAACTTGGATTAAGAAATACCAAACCCAGCATTTTATGCTTCCCCAGGGTTTCATTGGAATAAGGGCTAGCCTTAATTTCTAAAGCCTCTGTAACGATGTCTTTCAGATTATCTACGTCTGCTACGGAAAAAAACTTCTTCATTTAATCTATTTTGATTTTTTATGCCTTTAATCTCTCTTCAAAAGCAGTTAAAAATTGATCAGCAATCTTATTGGTAATATTTAGTGCAGGCAACAGACGAATCACATTAGGTTTCGCCTCACCCGTAAAAATCTTGTTTTTTGACAACAAATCCTTCTTCACATGTGCCAATTCAGTTGGTAGTTCAATCCCAATCATTAAGCCTCTACCTCTCACTTCCAATACCTGATCAAACTTCTTAAGTTCTTCGATCAGATAACTGCCTACTTTTGCTGCATTTTCCATCAGGTTATCTTGCTTGATGATATCCAATACAGAAACAGCTGCTGCACATGCCAAATGGTTACCACCGAAGGTCGTACCTAACATGCCATAAGAAGCCTTGAATTTTGGAGATATAGCAATCCCTCCGATTGGAAACCCATTGCCCATTCCTTTAGCCATCGAATAGATATCTGCATCTATTCCGGCATAGTCATGCGAGAAGAAGGTTCCAGTCCTTCCATATCCACATTGAACGGAATCCGCGATAAATACGGATCCATATTGGTCACACAGACTGCGTATCAGCTTCAAGAAAGGCACCGATGCTTCACGGATACCTCCTACTCCTTGAATTCCCTCGATGATTACGGCAGCTATCTCTTCGCCATTTTCCTTGAAAGCCTTTTCAAGTGCTTCTTCATCATTGAAAGGAAGGAATATTACATTATCAGTTTCATTTACAGGAGCAACGATAGCTGGATTATCTGTAGCAGCTACGGCTAAAGACGTACGTCCATGGAAGGATTTTGAAAAGGCGATTACCTTTTTTCGTCCGGTGTGAAATGATGCTAATTTCAAGGCATTTTCATTGGCCTCAGCACCAGAATTACAAAGAAACAAGGTATAGTCGGTCTTACCCGAAACTTCACCTAATTGTTTCGCTAATTGTTGTTGAATAGGGATCATGATTGAATTGGAATAGAACCCAATTTTATTCAACTGATCCGTGATACTTTTCACATAATGTGGATGGGTATGGCCAATGGAGATAACAGCATGAGCTCCATATAGATCCAAATATTCAGTTCCTTGTTCATCCCAAACAGTAGAGCCTTGCGCTTTTACGATGTTGATAGGGTTAACAGGATAAACGTTAAATAGTTCCATGAAATGAAATAAATATGCTAAAGTTTAGTTTTTCAAATGTACAAATAATTAAATAGCTGAACTTACTATAAAAGCGTATAAAATAAAAAAGTCCTCTTGGATAAGAGGACTTTTCTATGATTCGTTTAAAGATTATTCATCAACTTTTTTTCCGCCGTCTAATTCGGCTTTAAGTTTTTCTAATTCTTCAAATTTTCCATCTGCAGCTAATTGTGCTTGTTCAGCCCAAGTAGTAGGATCTGCAGTGTTAAAGTTAGAACCAGCTTCAGTTAAGATTTCTTTAACTTTCTCAGCATCAGTTTTAGCTAATTCAGCGTAAGTTGCAATACCAGCAGCTGCTAATACTTCTGCAATCTTAGGACCGATACCTTCAACAATGGTTAAATCATCGCCAGCTTTAGTAGCTTTTGCCTCTTTTGATTCAGTTGTTGGAGTAGCTTTCTTTTTAGCAGAACCACGACGTCGAGTAGATTTTTTCTCAGTTTGAACAGTTTTACCGTAAATTTCGTTGTAATCAACTAATTCGATAAATGCCATTTCTGCGTTGTCACCCAAACGGTTCTCTAATTTAATGATACGAGTGTAACCTCCTGGACGTGATGCCACTTTTTCTGAAATCTCGCGGAACAAGATAGAAACTGCATCTTTGTCTTTCAAGTAAGCGAATACCGTACGACGTGAGTGTGTAGTGTCGTTTTTAGATTTTGTAATCAAAGGCTCCACATAAGTACGTAACGCTTTTGCTTTTGCTAAAGTCGTAGTAATACGTTTGTGTTTGATCAATGAAGTCGCCATGTTAGCTAACATCGCCTTACGGTGACTGTCAGTGCGGCCTAAGTGATTTACTTTTTTTCCGTGTCTCATTTTAGTTTTGATTTTGTGCGTACCGTTCTTTTTCTATAGACCGTGGTCCAAATACTCCGGAGGAATTACGCAGCAGGTCGCTTATATTATTTAATTATTATTCTTCGTCCAATTTGTATTTAGACAGGTTCATACCAAATGATAAACCTTTTGATTTAACTAACTCTTGAATTTCGCTCAATGATTTTTTACCAAAGTTGCGGAATTTCAACATATCAGCTACATCATATGTAACCAATTCAGCTAAAGTGCGGATATCAGCAGCTTTCAAACAGTTCAATGCACGAACTGAAAGGTCTAAGTCTACTAATTCTGTTTTCAAGATCTTACGCATGTGTAAGATTTCCTCGTCAACTACTTTAGTTTCTTCTTTAGTTTGTGACTCTAACAACATGTTTTCGTCAGAGAACAACATAAAGTGTTGGATCAAGATTTTAGCTGCTTCTTTCAAAGCATCTTCTGGATGAATAGAACCATCAGTAGAGATATCTAACAACAATTTCTCGTAGTCAGTCTTTTGCTCTACACGGTAGTTCTCAATGGTATATTTTACATTCTTAATTGGAGTGTAGATTGAGTCAATCGCAATTACTCCAACAGGACCATCAACCACTTTATTTTCCTCTGCATTAACGTATCCGCGGCCTTTTGCAACTGACAATTCAACTTCTACAGTTACTGAACTATCCATGTTACAGATGACCAAATCAGGATTCAATACAGTAAAATTATTGGAAAACTTCGTAATATCACCAGCTGTAAATTGATCTTGACCATTGATAACCACAAAGATCTTCTCGTTATCGCCTTGCTCACCTGATTTCTGGAAACGTACTTGTTTCAAGTTCAAGATGATCTCTGTAACGTCTTCTACTACGCCTTTAATCGTAGAGAATTCGTGCGACACGCCTGAAAATCTTACCGACGTAATTGCATATCCTTCTAAAGAGGACAATAAAATACGGCGTAAAGCATTACCAATAGTAACTCCAAAACCTGGCTCTAGTGGACGAAATTCAAAGGTACCATCAAAATCAGTTGATTTCTGCATGATAACTTTATCCGGTCTTTGAAATGCTAAAATTGCCATTTATGTTCTTTTAAGTTTATTTACTATTTATGAAAACAACAACATGCATCTATGACAATGCATGTTGTTATTAATTATTATTTAGAGTATAACTCTACAATTAAGTTCTCTTTAATGTTTTCTGGAATATCAGCTCTTTCAGGGAAATTAACGAATGTTCCTGTAAGTTTGTCTGCATCCCAATCCAACCAGCTGAATTTGTTGATTTTTCTTCCAGCTACTGAGTTTACGATTGCCTCTAATGATTGAGAACGCTCGCGAACTGCAATAACATCACCTGGACGGATACCGTATGATGGAATGTTAACTACTTGACCGTTAACAGTAATGTGCTTGTGCGAAACTAATTGACGAGCAGATGAACGTGTAGGAGCGATTCCTAAACGGTAAACGATGTTATCTAAACGTGCTTCTAATAATTTCAAGAAGTTCTCACCTGTAACACCTTGTTTTGCTGCTGCCTTAGCAAATAGGTTAGCGAATTGACGCTCTAATACACCGTAAGTGTATTTTGCTTTTTGCTTTTCTAACAACTGAATAGCGTATTCAGATTGTTTACCTCTTCTTTTTGATGGTCCGTGCTGACCTGGAGGATAATTCTTTTTTTCTAATGCCTTATCTGGGCCGAAAATTGGCTCTCTAAATTTACGAGCTATTTTGGACTTAGGTCCTGTATATCTTGCCATTTCTTATTCTGTTTGAAGTATCAATCAGCCTATAGCTGACGAATCTTATCTTAAACAAATCTGTTATTAAACTCTTCTGCGTTTTGGAGGACGACAACCGTTGTGAGGAAGTGGAGTAATATCCTTGATCGTGGTTACGTCGATACCAATACCTTGCAATGAACGGATAGCTGACTCACGTCCAGCGCCCGGACCTTTTACGAAAACTTCAACTTTACGCAATCCTAAATCATGTGCAACTTTACCACAGTCTGATGCAGCTTGTGATGCAGCGTATGGAGTGTTCTTTTTAGAACCTTTAAAGCCCATTTTACCAGCTGATGACCATGAAATTGTTTGACCTTGATTGTTAGTCAAAGTTACGATGATGTTGTTAAAAGTAGCGTTGATATGAGCTTGTCCTACAGGCTCGATAACTACGATACGTTTTTTAGTAACTTTTTTACTTTTAGCCATTTCTTACTTATTATTTAGTAGCTTTTTTCTTGTTTGCAACTGTCTTACGTTTACCTTTTCTGGTACGAGAGTTATTCTTAGTACGTTGTCCACGAACTGGAAGGTGTTTACGGTGGCGTAATCCACGGTAACAACCAATATCCATTAAACGTTTAATGTTCAACTGAACCTCTGAACGTAAAGCGCCTTCTACCTTAATCTCATCATTGATGATTGTACGGATAGCTGCTAATTGATCATCATTCCATTCTTGAACCTTTACATCTTGACTGATGCCTGCTTTCTCTAGGATATAAGCAGCAGTAGAACGACCAATACCGAAAATATAGGTAAGGCCAATGATGCCTCTTTTGTTTTTAGGTAAATCTATACCTGAGATCCTTGCCATATAATATTTTAAGCGATTATGTTAAAATTAACCCTGACGTTGTTTGAACTTAGGGTTCTTTTTATTGATTACAAATACTTTTCCTTTACGACGGATAATCTTACAATCCGCACTACGTTTTTTTATTGATGCTCTAACTTTCATTACAGTAAATTTTTAAAAGCTATTTTATTGAAGAAACTTACGTTTACTTATAGCGGTATGTAATTCTTCCTTTTGTTAAGTCGTATGGTGACATCTCTAACTTCACTTTGTCACCTGGTAATATTTTAATATAATGCATGCGCATTTTTCCAGAGATATGTGCAATGATTTCATGCCCATTCTCTAATTCTACGCGAAACATCGCGTTAGAAAGCGCTTCTTTGATTATGCCGTCTTGCTCAATCGAGGCTTGTTTAGCCATATAATCTATTATTTTAAATGATGATATACCCGCAAACAGGAGTGCAAAGATAAATAAAATAATTGAATACCAACTACTTTTTATTTAAAACTTTCTCTATCGCGTCAAAATTCAAAAGCACGTCCGGACTACCTTTTCTGATCGCCACCATCTGTTCAAAGTGTGCAGAAAGCTTTCCATCAACTGTACTCACTGTCC
The DNA here is from genome assembly GCF_024261425.1 of Sphingobacterium sp. LZ11T8. Taxonomy (NCBI): domain Bacteria; kingdom Pseudomonadati; phylum Bacteroidota; class Sphingobacteriia; order Sphingobacteriales; family Sphingobacteriaceae; genus Sphingobacterium; species Sphingobacterium sp. LZ11T8. The sequence goes on from NZ_JANBZY010000007.1 coordinate 227,571, forward strand.
AACCATCATCCCAGAACTTGACCCCCGCCTTACCGGCATTGATCATCGGTTCGATACAGATTACCAATCCTTCTTCCAACTTCGGACCTGAACCACGTTTCCCGTAATTCGGAACCTCAGGTTTTTCGTGCAAATGAAAACCAACACCATGTCCTACCAATTCACGAACAATCCCATAGCGATATGGTGTTACATATTCCTGAACGGCAGCTGAAATATCGCCGACACGTTTCCCTGCGATTGCTTGATCGATCCCCGCTTGCAACGAACCTTTTGTTACTTCTAACAATTGTTTCGCCTCCTCAGAAATCTCTCCTACAGCAAAAGTATAAGCAGAATCACTGATAAAACCATTCAAATTCACCCCACCGTCAACCGTTACGATATCCCCATCTTTCAGAACATAGTCACTCGGAAATCCGTGCACGACCTGGTCGTTCACAGAAATACACAATGAATAAGGAAAGCCTTGATAGTTCAAGAAAGCTGGAGTCCCTTTATGATCTTTAATAAAATCAAAGGCAAACTTATCTAGGGATAAGGTCGTGATGCCCGGTTTTACTAATCCTGCAATTTCAGCAAGTAACTGCGAGAGTACATTTGCTGACTCTCGCACTTGCTCAATTTCATCTGCTGTTTTATAATATACTTTAGACATTCAAAATTATAATGCGGATTGATCATAGCCTTCAACTGTAGTCGCAGTGCTTCTACCTTTGACGCGGCCTGTTTTCATCAACCCATCATAATGACGCATTAACAAATGACTCTCAATTTGCTGAATCGTATCCAGTACAACACCTACTAAGATCAATAGGGATGTACCACCATAGAAATGCGCAAATTGATTGTTTACTCCAAATAATGTTGCAATTGCCGGCAAGATCGCAATGATCGCCACAAATACAGCACCAGGGAAGGTAATATGTGATATTACGTTGTCGATAAACAAGTTGGTCTCATAACCTGGCTTAATGCCCGGAATAAAACCACCGTTCTTCTTCATGTCCTCAGACATCTGCTGTGGGTTCACCATAATCGCTGTATAGAAGAAGGTAAATGCAATGATCAACAAGGCAAATACCACATTATACGTTACGGATGTATAGTTACTCAACGAGTTCAGGAAATCTGACTGGACGTTCGGGAAGAACTGGGTCAACGACATCGGTAAAAACATAATCGCCTGAGCGAAAATGATTGGCATTACACCCGCCGCATTTACCTTTAAAGGAATGTATTGACGCACACCACCAATCTGTTTGTTACCAACGATTTTCTTCGCGTATTGTACAGGGATCTTACGAACACCTTGTACAACCAAGATCGTGAAGATCACGACGAAAAACAGAGCGACAAACTCCAATAACAATGGAATAGGACCACCACCACTCGGGCTCATTCTGGATGCCCACTCTGCAGTAATACCTGCAGGAAGCTGAGCAATAATACCAGCCATAATGATTAATGAAATACCATTACCAATTCCTTTATCGGTAATCTTTTCACCTAGCCACATCACAAACAATGTACCCGCTGTCAAAACAACTGCTGATAGAATGGAGAACATTGGATCCGCAATAGTCTTAGCTTCTGGTCCGATTTGAGTCTTCACATAGGCTACGGCTTGAACCAACGTAATCGCTACGGTAAGGTAACGAGTGATGTTGTTCATTTTCTTACGGCCAGATTCACCTTCTTTCTGCATCTTTTGAAAAGCAGGAACAGCAATCCCCAATAGCTGAACTACGATAGATGCCGAGATATAAGGCATAACACCAAGAGCAAAGATCGCCGCACGGGAGAAGGATCCCCCAGCAAACATATTGATCAAGTTCATGATGTCATTACCACCTTCTCTGTTTACTACCAACGCTTCTGGATTGACACCTGGTAAAACCACGTGACAACCAACGCGGTATATTAAAAGAAATAGTAACGTATTAAGAATACGGTTACGTAATTCTTCTATCTTCCATATATTGGTTAAGGTTGTGATTAGTTTCTTCATGTATTATTACAATTTAACGATAGAACCACCTGCTGCTTCGATAGCTTTTTGTGCTGAAGCTGAAAATGCATGGGCCTTTACTTCTACTTTTGCGCTGAACTCGCCACGACCTAAGATTTTAATCAAGTCATTTTTTGAAACTAATCCGTGCTCTTTCAAAGTATCGAAATCTACAGTGGTTAAGCTGTATTTCTCAACGATAGCTTGTAAAACATCTAAGTTAACACCTACATATTCTACACGGTTGATGTTCTTAAAACCAAATTTAGGTACACGACGTTGAAGAGGCATTTGACCACCTTCGAAACCGATCTTCGTAGAGTTACCTGAACGGGAACCTGCTCCTTTGTGACCACGTGTTGATGTACCACCACGGCCAGATCCTTGTCCACGACCAATACGTTTTTTAGTTTTAATTGAACCAGCTGCTGGTTTTAGATTACTTAAGTTCATTTTTAATCAAATTGTGCTACGCCTTCGCTCTCACTAAACAGGCCTTAGCATTCCATAAATTTATTAACAAAGAATGGAAAGGAAGTGAGTATCCTTTCCATCTATTCTTATTAAATGGACTCTACAGCCACTAGGTGGTTCACTTTACGAACCATACCAATGATTGCTGCTGTAGCTTCAACTTCTACCGAATGGTTGATCTTTTTCAAACCTAATGCTTCGATAGTTTTCTTTTGGCGCTCGCTTCTGTCGATAACGCTCTTTATCTGGGTGATTTTAATTTTTGCCATGATATTAACCGTTAAATACTTTGTTTAAATCGACACCACGTGTTTGCGCTACTGTATAAGCGTCACGCATATTAGCTAATGCATCGATTGTTGCTTTTACCACGTTGTGTGGGTTTGAAGAACCTAATGATTTTGCTAATACGTCTGTAATGCCTGCAGACTCCAATACCGCACGCATAGCACCACCTGCCAATACTCCGGTACCACTTACAGCTGGTTTGATCAAAACTGAACCACCTGAATATTTACCGTATTGCTCGTGAGGTACTGTACCTTTGATAATAGGAACCTTTACTAAGTTTTTCTTTGCATCATCGATACCTTTAGTGATAGCTTCAGTAACCTCTTTAGCTTTTCCTAATCCGTATCCTACGATACCGTTCTCATCTCCAACTACAACAATAGCTGAGAAACTGAAGGTACGACCACCTTTGGTCACCTTGGCTACGCGCTGGATGCTTACTAAGCGATCTTTTAATTCGATTTCGCTTGATTTTACTCTTTTAATATTGCTTAATGCCATTTTCTTCTTTAATTAAAAGTCTAAACCGCCTTCGCGAGCACCTTCAGCCAATGATTTGATACGGCCATGGTATAAGTACCCATTACGGTCAAAAACTACTTTGCTAATTCCTGCTGCAACCGCTTTCTCAGCAACTAATTTACCTACTTCTTTCGATTGATCTACTTTGTTTCCTGATCCAGCAAACTCTTTTGACAAAGTGGATGCTGAAGCAATTGTTTTACCAGTTGTATCGTCGATGATCTGTGCGTAGATGCCTTTGTTACTTCTAAAAACCGTCAAACGAGGACGTTCAGTTGATCCAGCCAGGTGTTTTCTAATTCCTTTTTTGATTCGCTCTCTGCGAGTTGATTTAATTCCTGCCATGGTTATTATTTTTTAGCTGATTTACCTGCTTTTCTTCTCAATACTTCACCTGCAAACTTGATACCTTTACCTTTGTATGGCTCTGGCTTACGGAAGCTACGGATTTTCGCCGCTACTTGACCGATCAATTGTTTGTCGATAGATTCCAAAGTGATAGTTGGGTTCTTACCCTTATCAGCAGTTGTTGTTACTTTAATTTCCTGTGGCAATACGAATACAATCTGGTGAGAGAAACCTAAAGTTAACTCTAGCGTATTACCTGTGTTTGCTGCACGGTAACCAACACCAACTAGTTCTTGGGTAGTTTTGTATCCCTCGGTTACACCTACAACCATATTGCTCAATAGGGCGCGGTATAATCCATGTAATGCTTTGTGCTTCTTTTGTTCTGTTGAACGTGACACTACGATATTACCATCTTCTTCTTTAACGGTAATGTCGCGGTCTACTTGTTGTGTTAATTCACCTTTAGGGCCTTTAACAGTTACCAGATTCTTATCTGATACTGTAACCGTTACACCAGAAGGTATAGCGATAGGCGCTTTTCCAATTCTTGACATTCTGTGCTTTTTCCTAGATTAATAAATGTAACATAAAACCTCTCCACCAACGTTTTGTACGGCAGCTTCTTTGTCTGACATTACTCCTTTCGAAGTAGACAAAATCGCAATTCCTAAACCGTTTAATACACGAGGGATGCTGTCAACACTTGCATACTTTCTTAAACCAGGTTTACTCACACGTGTCAATGTGCGAATAGCCGGTACTTTGCTAATTGGATGGTATTTCAAGGCAATCTTGATGGAACCTTGAGGACCTTCTTCAATAAATTTGTAGTTAGCAATGTAACCTTTGTCGAAAAGAACTTTTGTGATTTCTTTTTTAAGGTTCGATGCAGGAATTTCAACAACCCTGTGGTTGGCCTTGATGGCATTCCTTACTCGGGTAAGGTAATCCGCTATTGGATCTGTATTCATTATGTATAAAATTGTGATAATGGTTTCCATGACTAACCGAAGCCACAGACCTTTTATCGGTTAAAATATTGCATTGCAAAAAAAACCCGATAAACCACAGTTCGTGGTTTATCCGGGCAAAAGTAATTATATTTTTTTGATTACCAAGAAGCTTTTTTCACTCCCGGGATTTTTCCGTCTAAGGCCATCTCACGGAATGTTACACGGGAGATACCGAATTGACGCATATATCCTTTTGGACGTCCAGTTAATTTACAACGGTTGTGCAATCTTACTGGTGACGCATTCTTTGGTAATTTATCTAAAGCTGCATAATCACCTGCTGCTTTTAAAGCCGCACGTTTCTCTGCAAATTTTGCTACTAATTTCTGACGCTTTACTTCGCGTGCTTTTAATCCTTCTTTAGCCATTGTTATTCGTGTTTTGGTTTTTGAATGGTAAACCGAATTGTTTCAATAATTCTAAAGCTTCGATATCGTTCTTAGCTGAAGTTACGAAAGTGATATCCATACCTTGGATCTTGTTGATCTTGTCAATGTTGATCTCAGGGAAGATGATCTGCTCAGTAATACCCAAATTGTAGTTACCATGTCCATCAAATCCTTTATCGTTGATTCCACGGAAGTCACGGATACGTGGTAAAGAAACCGCGATTAAACGATCTAAGAATTCGTACATATTGTTGTCACGTAAAGTTACGCGAGCACCAATTGGCATACCTTTACGCAATTTGAAGTTCGAGATATCTTTCTTGGATTTCGTAGGAACTGCTTGCTGACCAGTGATCGTCGTCAATTCTGTGATAGAGTTGTCGATCAATTTCTTGTCTGCTGTAGCGGCACCAATACCTTGTGATACTACGATTTTCTCCAGTTTAGGAACTTGCATAACGCTCTTATACTGGAATTTTTCCTTAAGCGCTGTACGGATATCTTCCGCATATTTCGCTTTTAATCTTGGTACGTAAGTCATTATTTAATTTCCTCCCCTGATTTTTTTGCGTAACGAACTATTTTACCATCTGCATTAACTTTACGTCCAACACGGGTAGGATTACCTGTCTTAGGATCGATTAAAGCTAAGTTAGAGATGTTGATTGCAGCTTCTTTCTCGATGATACCACCGTTCGGGTTAGCTGCGCTAGGTTTAGTGTGTTTCTTAACAATGTTAGCGCCTTCAACAACCGCTCTGTTAGTTTCAAAAATAACTTGTAATACTTTACCTTGAACACCTTTAGAGTTACCAGCGATAACTTTCACTAAATCTCCACTTTTGATCTTGATCTTGTGAGTAGTTTTGTTTGTTTTCTTTGCCATAATTATAAAACCTCCGGTGCTAATGATACAATTTTCATGAACTGTTTCTCACGCAATTCTCTGGCAACTGGGCCGAAGATACGTGTTCCGCGTGGTTCATCGTTATTATTTAACAATACTGCAGCGTTGTCATCGAAGCGAATGTAAGAACCATCTTTACGACGGATCTCTTTTTTCGTACGTACTACAACTGCTTTTGAAACTGATCCTTTTTTCACGTTTCCTGAAGGTAGTGCGCTCTTAACGGTAACAACAATTTTATCACCGATAGATGCATAACGCTTGCGCGTACCGCCTAACACACGGATTACTAAAACTTCTTTAGCTCCGCTGTTGTCAGCTACATTTAGTCTTGATTCCTGTTGTACCATTATTTAGCCCTTTCTAAAATTTCTACTAATCTCCAGTTCTTAGTTTTACTCAGCGGACGTGTCTCCATAATTAATACCGTATCGCCGATACCGCAGGTATTTTGTTCGTCATGAGCTTTAAATTTAGTAGTTTTCTTAACGAATTTACCGTAAATAGGGTGCTTTACTTTACGTTCAACAGCCACTACGATAGATTTGTCCATCTTGTTGCTAACTACTAAGCCGATTCTTGTTTTTCTTAAATTTCTTTCCATTTCGACTTTAATTTTATGCCTCAGCGGCTGTTTCAGATTTTGCTGCATTAGTACGCTTTGAAATCTCGGTAGAGATACGAGCGATAGTTTTGCGAGCTGCTTTGATCACGTTTGGATTCTCAATAGCAGAAACAGCATGTGCAAATTTCAATTTGTTCAAGGCAGCTTTCTCTTCAGCAAGACGAGCTGTTAAATCCTCAGTTGATAATTCTACGATTTCTGAATTTTTCATTTTTCAATTTGTTGTGCCGGGTTATCTCGAGTGTTAAACGGCCTTACTGGTAACGGCAGTAAGGCTGAACTCTTGACATTACCGACGATTATTATGCTTCAACGTAATCTCTACGTATCACAAATTTCGTTTGAACCGGTAATTTTTGTGCAGCTAAGCGTAATGCTTCTTTAGCGATTTCCAATGGAACGCCTTCTGCCTCAAATAACATACGGCCTGGGCGCACTACGGCTACCCAATATTCTGGAGCACCCTTACCTTTACCCATACGTACCTCTGCAGGTTTCTTGGTAACAGGTTTGTCAGGGAAAATGCGGATCCAAACTTGTCCTTCACGCTTCATATAACGTGTTACCGCAATACGAGCTGCCTCAATCTGACGGCTTGTGATCCATGCTGGTTCCATTGATTTGATACCGAAAGATCCGAAAGCTAATTCCGCTCCACGAGTGGCATTACCTTTCATGCGGCCTTTCTGCATCTTTCTGAACTTCGTTCTTTTTGGCTGTAACATGTTCGTATTTTTTTAAATCTGTTGAACAGATAATCTAAATCTTGTTATTAATTAATCTCTTTTACCTCCACGGTTGTTGTCACGGCGTCCGCCACGGTTTCCACCGCGACCTCCACGGTTGTCACGACGGTTGTTGTTATCACCACCTTCGTTGCCACCACGTGATTTTACGCCTGATGCTTGACCAATGTTTGGAGATAAATCTCTCTTACCGTAAACTTCACCTTTACAGATCCAAACTTTTACGCCAATCTTACCGTAAGTTGTCAATGCTTCTGCTAATGCATAATCGATATCTGCACGCAATGTGTGTAGAGGAGTTCTTCCTTCTTTGTACTGCTCGGTACGTGCCATCTCAGCACCACCTAAACGACCTGAACACATTACCTTGATACCTTCTGCTCCCATACGCATTGTAGATGCAATCGCAGTCTTCATTGCACGACGGAATGAAATACGTGCCTCTAATTGCTTAGCAATGCCTTCTGCAACTAGTTTTGCGTCTAATTCTGGGCGTTTGATCTCAAAAATGTTGATCTGAACATCTTTCTTAGTTAATTTCTTTAACTCTTCTTTGATCTTATCAACTTCTTGACCACCTTTACCAATTACGATTCCTGGACGTGCAGTATGGATCGTTACAGTGATACGTTTCAACGTTCTCTCAATAACAACTTTTGCTACACCGCCTTTTGCGATACGTACAGAAAGATATTTTCTTATTTTTTCGTCCTCAACCAACTTATCAGAATAGTTGTTGCCTCCGAACCAATTAGAATCCCATCCTTTGATGATTCCTAATCTGCTACCTATTGGATTTGCTTTTTGTCCCATTCTTAATATAATTAGTTGTTAACGTTATTAATACTGTCTACTACCAAAGTTACATGGTTTGAACGCTTGCGAATTCTATAGCCACGACCTTGTGGTGCTGGACGTAATCTCTTCAATTGACGACCGCCACCTACAGATACTTCCTTAACAAACAATCCACCGTCTTCTACTGAAGAACCTTCGTTGTGAGCTTCCCAGTTCTTGATCGCTGATAATAATAATTTCTCAACGCGGATTGAAGCTTCTTTTCCTGAATGTTTAAGGATGTAAAGAGCGTTCTCTACTTTCTGTCCACGGATAAGATCCACTACTAGACGCATCTTACGAGGTGAAGTAGGGCAATTCAATAACTTGGCAGTAGAAGCTCCTCCTACTTGAGCTTTTGCCTGCTCCTTGCGCTGCTTAATTAAAACAGACTTTTTGAGTTTTTTTGTTGCTTCCATTACCTATTATTTTTTCTTTTCTGCGTGGCCTCTGAAAGTACGCGTAGGCGCAAATTCACCAAGCTTGTGACCAACCATATTTTCTGTTACATAAACCGGAATGAATTTATTCCCGTTGTGCACTGCGAAGGTATGACCAACAAAATCAGGTGAAATCATTGATCTACGAGACCAAGTTTTGATTACTGATTTCTTGTTTGTTTCATTCATAGAAAGAACTTTTCTTTCTAAGTTGTGATCGATATAAGGACCTTTTTTAATTGAACGAGCCATTATTTTTTCCTTCTCTCAATGATGTAACGATTCGATGTTTTCTTCTTGTAGCGTGTTTTGTAGCCTTTAGCTAATACACCTGTGCGTGAGCGTGGGTGACCTCCTGATGAACGTCCTTCACCACCTCCCATAGGGTGATCAACCGGGTTCATCGCAACACCACGAACTCTAGGACGACGACCTAACCAACGTTTACGACCTGCTTTACCCAATACTTGGTTTGCTTTCTCTGCGTTCGATACCGAACCGATCGTAGCAACACATGTCAATAAAATCATACGAGTCTCGCCTGAAGGCAATTTGATAATAGCATACTTACCATCACGTGCAGACAATTGTGCATATGTACCTGCTGAACGTGCAATGGAACCACCTTGTCCTGGATTCAACTCAATGTTGTGGATGATCGAACCCAATGGGATGTTTGCCAATGGCATAGTATTACCTACTTCTGGGGCTACTGATTCGCCTGCAATCACTGTCTGACCTACTGTTAATCCAGCTGGTGCAATGATGTAACGTTTCTCTCCATCTGCGTAGTGCAATAAAGCAATACGTGCAGTACGATTTGGATCGTACTCAATGGTAGCAACTTTTGCAGGGATATCTTTTTTATCGCGTTTGAAATCTATTAATCGGTATGATTTTTTGTGTCCCCCACCGATGTAACGCATAGTCATTTTACCGGAGTTATTACGACCACCTGATTTCTTGATGCTAACTACTAATGATTTCTCAGGTACGTTAGTTGTAACGTCTGAATAATCAGCACCTACTCTGAAGCGAGTACCAGGGGTAACCGGTTTGAATCTTTTAACTGCCATTTCTTATTATAGTGTACTGTAAAAGTCAATAGTTTCACCATCTTTAACTGTAATGATGGCCTTTTTATATTTAGGGCTTCTTCCGGATACAAATCCTGCTTTAGTGTAACGGCTTTTTGCCTTACCTGCAACAACTGCTGTGTTTACTGCTAATACAGTAACACCAAACATTTGCTCTACTGCAGCTTTGATTTGAATCTTGTTTGCTCTATGATCTACTTTGAAAGCGTAACGGTTTAATTTTTCCGTTAACAATGAAGCTTTCTCAGTTAAAATAGGTTTTTTGATAATCTCCATATTATTTAGCGAATGCTTCCTCCAAAGTTTTAACAGAATCAGCAGTTAACAATAATTTCGTAGCGTTCAATACATCATATGTATTCAAATCTGATGCTACGATAACTTTTGCTTTCTTCAAGTTTCTGCTTGATAAATAAACATTGTTATTGTATGCTGGCAATACTAATAAAGTTTTCTCGTCAGCAAGGTTTAACGCATTAACTAAAGCAACGTAGTTCTTAGTTTTGATCGAATCGAAGTTAACTTCATCCAATACCACAACATTGTTCTCTTGTGCTTTGTAAGATAATGCAGATTTACGTGCTAATTGCTTTAATTTTTTGTTCAATTTGAAGCTATAGTCACGAGGTTGAGGACCGAATACACGACCACCACCGTTAAACAATGGAGATTTGATAGAACCCGCACGAGCACCACCTGTTCCTTTTTGTTTGTGTAATTTACGAGTTGAACCCGCGATCTCATTACGTTGTTTTGATTTGTGTGTACCTTGGCGTTGGTTCGCTAAGTATTGTTTCACATCTAAATAGATCGCATGGTCGCTTGGCTTTACACCGAATACTGACTCAGGAAGTTGCACCTTGGCACCTGTTTCTTTTCCTGATAAATTTAATACTTTAACTTCCATCTCTACTATTTGTCTACGATTACATATGAACCCTTAGCTCCTGGTACGGAACCACTAACAACAATTAGGTTTTGTTCTGCGTAAACTTTCAAAATCTGTAAGTTTTGAACTTTTACTCTCTCGCCACCTGTACGACCCGCCATACGCATTCCTTTGAATACTCTTGAAGGCCAAGATGAAGCTCCCAATGAACCCGGTGCACGTAGTCTGTTGTGCTGACCGTGAGTCGCACCACCTACACCACCAAAGCCATGACGCTTCATTACACCTTGAAATCCTTTACCTTTTGAAGTACCGACTACATCTACGTACTCGCCTTCTTCAAATAAAGTAACATCAACGATGTCTCCTAGTTGTTTCTCATCTGTGAAAGTTTTGAATTCAACTAGTTTACGCTTAGGACTAACTCCTGCCTTTGCAAAATGTCCTTTTAGAGGAGCCGTCGTGTTCTTTTCCTTAGCTTCATCAAAGCCAAGTTGAACTGCCGAATAACCATCCTTCTCTTCCGTACGTATCTGCGTAACCACGCACGGCCCAGCCTCGATTACTGTACAAGGGATATTCTTCCCTTCAGCATTGAACAGGCTGGTCATTCCTACTTTTTTACCAATAATTCCTGACATGTTATAAATTAATTAATTAAACGTCCATCGAAGCAGTAGGGCTTCGCTCAAGACACAATTCCCCATTTAGGGACTGCAAAAGTACAAACAATTTTATAACTATCAAACAGTTAGTCAATTATTTTTAAAAAAAATAGCCCCGGTTTTTTTCCGGGGCTCCAAATATTCTGCTTTTTATATTTTTATGGCAGGGCCTCCATCCAAAAGTCGCTGATACCGAACCAAGGCTTCTACATAATAATAGTCCGCATAGGTCAAGGGTACATCAACCTCTGAATCCAATGGCAATGCCCCTACGCTATGTTCCAATAAGTAGCCTCCATTCGTGCCCTTCTTCGCAAAATATGCGCTAGAAGACAAACTTTTAAGCATGCCTTCTGCCTTGCGCAGATACGTTGTCGATTCTTTGCCCTTGGTATATTGGGAGAGCTCGATCAATGCCGATGCCGTGATCGCTGCAGCTGAGGCATCCCTCAGGCTTCTCCTGGAATAGGTTTTATTGTCCGCAGGAATCTTATCCTTATCAAAATCCCAATACGGAACCAGGTCTTCCGGAAGGTTAGGGCTCTTCAATATATAATCCGCAATCTTTTTCGCCTGATCTAAATAGGCCTTATCCTTGGTTTCCCTGTACATCATCGTATAGCCATACAGACCCCAAGCCTGTCCCCTCGCCCATGCGGACTCATCAGCCGCGCCCTGTGCGGTTTGCTTGGCAAGCACAGATCCTGTCTGAGGATCATAATCGATCACATGGTAAGAACTGTTATCCTTACGGAAATGGTTCTTGATGGTTGTGTTTGCATGGGTGATCGCTATATCGGAATATTTTTTGTTGCCGGTGGTCTTTGCCATCTGCATCAGGAACTCTAGGTTCATCATATTGTCAATGATCACGGGGAATTTCCAAACATTATGGTCCCAGGAACGGATGGTCTTGGTCGTCGGGTTAAAGCGGCTGCTCAATGATTCGGCTCCATTCTTCAGGATCGGCTGGTATTTGCTACTGTCACCTGTCAATCTCAATGCATTTCCAAAACTACAGAAAAGCATAAAGCCTAAATCGTGGGTCCCTTTATTGAACTGTTCTTTTTCGAGATCCTTTAACTTATCAAGGCCTGCCTGTTTGAGTTTAGGATCCGAGGTAGCTTCTCCAAGGTAAAGTAAGGTGCCGGGGTAAAATCCAGAACACCACCAACCAGAATTGGAGAATTCTTGCTTGCCAGCTTCAAAAGTTTTTGGAAATTTATGCTCAGGAACAACGGAAACTAAATTTTGGTATTGTTCAGCGGAAGCCTTAAGCTGATCATCAATAAATTTGGAACTCAGTTTCAGGTCATGCTCCTGCCCGACTGAAACCTGCAATGAAATCAAGCAAACGGCTAAGGTTGAAAATAGGCCTTTCATATCTACGGTTTTTTATAAATTGTAATTCTTTAGGAATAACAAAATACTCATATAAAAACAAAAAATAACAATTATTTACTACAACGTTTTCATATTGGGTCAAATCGAACTAAATTCAAGGAACTTTCCCATGGTTTCCATGCCTATACTTATTTAAGATTTCAGTATCCATCAAGCACCCTCGACTAGATTTGGACCTTGTTCGGGACACATTCGGAATTTTCGCAAAATGAGTGAAGCCAAATCGATCGTATATTCGGAGCAAACTGCAAGATTTCCCGAACATGCCTCGAATGAGACCCGACCATGACCTGGAAAAATCCAATAAAAAAGGACAATGAAAAATCATTGTCCTCTTAATAAATCTTTAAGTTCTGGATTAGTATTGTCCTGTATTCAGCATCACTAAAGTACAAGCTTCTACGACTTCAATCCCATTGGCTCTAGCTTTGTCAGCTAGCTCTGCATTTTCTGCACCTGGATTGAAAATAATACGCTTCGGCTTGGTCTTCAAGATATAATCATAGTATTGAGGCTGATTTTGCGGACCTACATATAAGGTCATCGTATCTATGTCAGTATGAATGTCCTCTGCAGGTTCGATCTCTACGCCAGCAACTTTCCCAGTTTTACGTCCAACATTCACGATTGGATGTCCTTTTCTAGCCAATTTATTGGCAACCAAATACGAATATCTTGCCGGGTTGGTACTCGCACCTAAAATCAAGGTCTTTTTCATATATTGTTGTTAGGTTTTCTTAATTTACTAATTCTCCACTTGAGTTATATGCATTTTGTCTCAAAATAGGCATTTCTAAGATTTTATACAAATCATCGAGGTGATTCAAACTGCCATTTGCCATATTTGTTAACAAAACAATGGTCACATCGTTTTTCAGGTCGCGCACATAAAGGCTCTTGAAGCCATGCCACCAACCCGTATGATAGACGATAGGATTTTCGGGCGGACTAAAGGTACGCCAACCGTAACCATAACTGAATAGGCTGCGTTTTGCATCGCTTCTAGGCAAATACATCGAATCAAGAGTGGTCTTGTTCACCAAACGGCCTTCATTGATTGCCCTGTCCAATAGGTACATATCCTGGACGGTACTGTAAATACCCTTGTCACCGACCGGACCATCTAAATAATTTCGCACTACCGAACGACGCCATACCTTATCATGTCCCATTACATTGGAAGGAGTTTTCTCGTACACGGCAGTAGAATATACCGCTGTATGCTTCATCCCTGCAGGATCGAAGATATTTTCCTTCATATAAACTGCAAAGTCTTTCCCCGTTACTTTTTCAATAATCGATGCAAGGACCATGAAGTTTGAGTTATTGTAATGGAACCTGCCATCTGGTGCTCCGTAGCGGTTAGGGTGTTTTTCGATCAATAAGCTCATAGCATCCTGATTGGACATCGGTTTCTTGCGGTCTGGCCATGCTTCCTCCGAAAAGTAAACATAGTTTGGCAATCCCGAACGATGAGATAGCAGTTGGGCAATGGTAATCCCAGGATATGGGAAGTCAGGATAGAAATCGTTGACGGTATTTTCCATCTTCAGCTTTCCTTCCTGCACCAGCTTCATCACGCCTAATGCCGTGATAGGCTTGGACGCAGAAGCCAGCTCGAACTGCGAATTGATGTTCAGGCTATCTTTCAAAAGGTAATCTGCCCAACCAAAGGAATTCTGGTAAAGAATCTTTCCTTTTTTGGCTACCAATACATTCCCGTTAAATGCGGATTTCTTGTGTAGGTTTTGCATGAAAGCATCAATCTGCTTATCTGCTTTTGTGGAATCATAAATCAGTGCTACACTATCTTTTTTGGCCTGATCTATTTTTATCTCTTTTTGTTTTGCTTCTGGCGAAGAACAGGAGAACATCGCAAATGTCCCCAACCCCAATACGAATAATAAATTTTTTATTGACACGCTCCTAATCTGATTCTTTTAATGCTTATAATCTCTAATGATTATCAAGACAAATTACTATATATTGTGACAATTTACAATAAAAATTAGCTTTCTTTTGATAAAACTATAGTTACATTAAAGTATTGCCCCATTATCGATATTAATTCCTGATAATTAGTAAACGGTTCAATTTTTCACTTATTGCAATTCGGCAAAAAATAAGGAAAGACATTTTAGGAGTTATGTTCTTTATGATGGAGGGCAGTATAAACACAAAAGCCAGCAAGATCTGCTGGCTTTTGTGTTTTTATGGATGCTTCGATTACGCTAATAAACGGATCGGAGCTTCGATAAGTCCTTTTAGAGTTTGAAGGAATTGAGCACCGGTAGCACCATCGACTACGCGGTGGTCACAACCTAATGTCAACTTCATGATGTTTCCAGGGACAACAGCTCCGTTTTTCACAACCGGAACCTGTTGGATAGCACCTACCGAAAGGATAGCGCCATCAGGTGAGTTGATGATCGATGTGAATTCATCGATACCAAACATACCTAAGTTAGAAACAGTGAAAGTTGATCCTTCCCAATCTGAAGGCTGTAGTTTTTTAGCTTTTGCTTTTTGTGCAAAGTCTTTCACTTCAGCAGAGATATGGGATAGTGATTTACCGTCAGCAAAACGAACCACTGGAACCAATAGACCATCTTCAACAGCCATGGCTACACCAATGTTTGTATGCTCGTTGTAACGGATCTTATCACCTAACCAAGATGAGTTCACGTTAGGGTGTTGTTTCAAGGCAACGGCTACCGCTTTTACAACGATATCGTTGAATGAAACTTTCACTGGAGCTACCTCATTGATCTGCGCGCGTGCAGCCATTGCATTGTCCATATCTACACTGATAGTCAGGTAGAAGTGTGGAGCAGTGAACAATGACTCAGACAATCTGCGAGCAATCGTTTTACGCATTTGGTTAACAGGTTTCTCAGTGAAACGCTCTTCGCCAACAAATTGAGGTAAGCTGATTGTTTTTGCTTCAGACTCGGCAGCTGGTGCAGCGGAAGCCGAAGCAGCAGGTGCTGCAGAAGGTTTGAAGTTTTCAACGTCTTTTCTTACGATACGTCCGTTTTCTGCAGAACCTTTCACTTGGCTCAAGTCAATACCTTTTTCCTTAGCAATTTTCTTAGCTAAAGGAGAAGCTTTGATTCTTGAATCACTTGATGAAGAGGATGCAGCAACAGGTGCATCAAACTTGCTTTCTTGAACAGCTGGTTTATCTTCTTCTTTCTTAGATTCAGATTTGGTACCTGCTGAAGATTTTTGGTTCAACAAAGGCGTTACATCGGTTCCTGCAGGACCTACGATAGCAATGATATCATTTACTTTCGCAGCTTGTCCAGCTTCTAGACCAACATATAACAAGGTACCATCAGCATAAGCCGTAACTTCCATAGTCGCTTTATCAGTTTCTACGTCCGCAATAGCATCGTCTGATTTAATGGTATCCCCTACTTTGAAGTTCCATTGAGCGATTACCCCTTCAGTCATGGTATCACTCAATAAAGGCATGGTAATAACAGTAACACCTAAGTCTTCTGCCGTTACATTGCTTCCTGAATCAGCTGGAGCAGCTTCTTCAGTTTTATCTTCTTTAGTTTCTTTTTTGGATTCTTCTTTTGGCTCTTCTTTCTTCTCAGCAGCAGCACCATCTCCTTTGATCAGAGATTCGTAATCTTCACCTTCTTCACCTAACACCGCAATTACAGAATCAATTGGAACTGCATCTCCCTCTTTAGGGCCGATATACAACAAAGTACCTTCTTGGTATGATTCGAAGTCCATTGTCGCTTTGTCAGTTTCAACCTCTGCAATAAGGTCTCCTGAGTTTACTTTATCACCAACTTTTTTGTGCCATTTAGCGATTACACCTTCAGTCATGGTGTCGCTCATTTTTGGCATTCTTACTACTTCAGCCATCGTTTAGGAATGTTCTATTTTAGTTAAAGTAATTATCATTAATTAATCCATGACAAAAGGATAGTCCTCTTGTACATAAACGTCTTTGTAGATGTCAGAAGCATCTGGGTATGGAGACTCCTCAGCAAATTTCACTGATTCATCAACGATTTTCTTCACTTTTGCTTCTACTTCATCAAACCAAGCTTGATCAGCATATTTATTCTCAACAATAGCATGCTTTACAGCAATAATTGGATCTCTTTCTTTGTATTCTTCCAACTCTTCCTTGGTACGGTATTTCGCTGGGTCAGACATCGAGTGTCCTTTGTAACGGTAAGTACGGATCTCTAAGAAAGTTGGGCCTTCACCTGCACGAGCACGTTGAACGGCTTCGTCCATAGCGTTGTGAACGGCTACTACATCCATACCATCTACAGGTGCACTTGGCATATCAAATCCAAGACCCATTTTGTAGATATCCTGCATGTTTGTGGTACGTTTTACAGAAGTTCCCATCGCATATCCGTTGTTTTCACAAACGAAAATTACAGGTAATTTCCATAACATCGCCATATTCAAGGTCTCGTTGAAAGCACCTTGACGTACAGCACCGTCACCCATATAACAGATGTTTACATTGTCTGTTCCTAAATATTTCTCTGCAAAAGCAATACCTGCACCTAAAGGAATCTGACCTCCTACGATACCGTGCCCTCCCATGAACTTATGTTCTTTGGAGAAGAAGTGCATCGAGCCGCCTTTACCTTTTGAACAGCCTGTAACTTTACCAAACAATTCCGCCATACAAGCATCTGCAGACACTCCCTTTGCCAAGGCATGGGCGTGGTCACGATATGCTGTAATCAAAGAATCTTCTGGTTTGATCACTGACATGGTACCCGCTACTACAGCTTCTTGACCAATGTATAGGTGACAAAATCCACGAATCTTTTGCTGTCCATAAAGCTGTCCAGATTTCTCTTCAAATTTGCGCATGAGCAGCATGGATTCATACCACTCTAGGTAGGTTTCTTTTGTTATAGGTGTTGAACTCATTTCTAAGTATTGAATTTCTTTACTAAACTGACCACAAATTTAATCAATATTAACGAGATTTTTGATAATTTTTAGTTTACATTTCACTGTTTTATACGGATTATGTCAAAATAATACCACAATCCGCAGCTCGCTCAGCAACTCCTCCTCCAATATGGAACAGACTAAAACATTGGCAAGAATGAATATATGGGGTTCATAATGGACTATCCGCCGCTGTAGTTTCTTGCGATAAAATAAAAGGCAAAAAAAAGCGGTCTCTTAGGACCGCTTCTATTATTTCAATTTTTCTATTAACTCCTCTATGGTCAATTTTTCCTGAACACCACTTTCCATGTTCTTCAAGGACAACTGACCTGATCCTGCTTCCTCATCTCCTACCAAAAGGACATAAGGTATTCCCTTGGAATCAGCATAACTCATCTGTTTCTTTAACTTCACTGCTGCTGGATAGAGTTCCACGGCAACACCTGCTTCTCTCAATCTATACAGCAAAGGCAAGGTATAGCCTTCTAATGACTCTTCGAAATTAACGATCAGCAGTTTTGTTCTTTCAGAACCTTCCTGAGGGAATAGATTTAATTCTTCCAAGACATCATAGATACGGTCTGCTCCGAATGAAACCCCTACCCCTGTTAGGTCTTTCAGCCCGAACATCCCAGTAAGGTCATCATAGCGGCCACCGCCTCCGATGCTTCCCATTTGCACCTCATTGGTTTTCACCTCAAAAATACAACCTGTGTAATAGTTCAACCCTCTGGCCAAGGTGATATCCACTTCGACGATCTTTTCAAGAAGATCTGCACGTCCAAATTTATTCAGGTATTCGAAAACTTCCTCAAGTTCAGCGATCCCATTCATTCCTACTTCTGAATTTGAAAGCACGGACTTCATGGATGCTAGCTTATCGGCATTGGAACCTTGCAATTCGATGATCGGTTTAAGGACCGCTAAATCCTCATCCGTGAATCCTCGTTCAAGCAATTCTTTGTTCACCCCATCCAAACCTATCTTGTCTAGTTTGTCAATGGCTACCGTCATATCCACGATCAGCTCAGGTTTTCCTACCACTTCGGCAATTCCTGAAAGGATCTTTCTATTGTTAAGTTTTATGTTGAAATCCTTCAGACCCAGTTTCGCCAAGGCTTCATTATAGATCAGGATAAATTCTGCTTCGTTCAATAAAGAGCTAGAACCTACCACATCCACATCACATTGGTAAAATTCTCTGTAACGACCTCTTTGCGGACGGTCGGCACGCCAAACCGGTTGGATCTGGAATCTTTTGAAAGGAAGTGCAATATCGTTTTGATGCATCACCACATAACGGGCAAACGGTACGGTCAGATCATAGCGCAAAGCTTTTTCAGAGATATGTGAAATCAAGCTGGTCGAGTTCTTTGCTTCCAACAGATCTGCTGGAGCCTTGCTCATGTAGTCACCTGAATTCAAGATCTTGAAAATCAATTTGTCGCCTTCATCACCATACTTACCTGTCAAAGTACTTAAATTCTCGAATGAAGGGGTCTGGATCTCGGAATAACCGTATTTCCTGAAAATAGATTTTAACGTATTGAAAATATGATTACGCTTATCCATTTCAAGGGGCGAAAAATCACGAGTACCCTTTGCTAAAGATGGTTTAATTGATGCCATAGCCGCAAAGATAGACATTAGACATGAAATAATGGATGGGAGATTTGAGATTTGAGTATGGAGATATCATCCTAATCAAAATCTTTGCGATGCTCAAATCATTAAAACAATGGAATCAATAAGTATGATTAAAAACGATGGCTTATCAGATTTGATATCTCAAATCTAACCTCTCATATTTCAATACTACTCTTCGAATATCTTCAAATATTCGCAAGCGCGTTCTGCAGCGATCTTTTCAGCGCTCTTTTTATTGAAGTCACGTCCAAGGCCACATTCCTCGCCATCAACGACAGCTACCACAGAAAACATCTTATTGGACTCACCTTCTGGGTTATCGACCTGCATAAAGCTGATTTCTTTGTTGTTGTGTTGGCACCATTCGATCAAGCGGCTTTTGAAGTTTGTTTCGGTCACTTCCAGTGTTTGAATATCGACATGGGGCTTGATAATGCGAGACAAGAGAAATTCCCTTGTAAAGGTGTAACCTTTGTCGAGATAGACAGCACCTACCAAGGCTTCAAAGGCATCTCCGAGAAGAGATCCTTGCTTGTTTGGATAACTGATCATTCGGGCATCGAATTCAATCATCTCATTAAAACCTAACTTACGGGAAAGTTGGTTCAGGTTTGCCCTGGATACGATCTTTGAGCGCATCTCGGTCAAGAACCCCTCATCCTTGTATGGATAGAGCTTGAAGAGCAATTCAGCTACCACCGATCCTAAAACCGCATCGCCTAGGAATTCCAAACGCTCGTTACTGTTCTTGACGCCATCCTTGATCATGACCGCTACAGACTTATGTCTGAAGGCCATTTGGTACAGGCGTACATTGCCAGGTACGAAACCAAGCAAGTTCTTTAGTTTTCGAACGTAATTTCGATTTGGAGACAGATATAGATTATAGACCTGTGTGATAGGCATGGTAACTATAAATAACAAATAGGTAGTTGAAAAATGCAACTACCTATTTAAATGTTTAGCATGGTGAAAATGAATACATTTTAACCATTATACTTTTTCACAATAATTGTTGCATTATGGCCTCCGAAACCGAAGGTATTACTCAAGGCAGCATTTACAACTCTTTTTTGTGCTGTGTTGAACGTGAAGTTCAGTTTGCTGTCAATTTCAGGATCATCCGTGAAGTGATTGATCGTTGGAGGTACAATATCATTTTTGACTGCCAAGATAGAGGCAATAGCTTCAACCGCACCTGCAGCACCTAGAAGGTGACCTGTCATGGATTTGGTAGAACTGATATTCAGATTATAAGCATGTTCACCGAATAGGTCAACGATAGCTTTGGTTTCACTAACATCTCCCACCGGAGTTGATGTTCCATGGACATTGATGTAATCAATATCGGAGAAATCCATTCCAGCGTCCTTGATTGCCATTGTCATGGCTAATTTAGCTCCCAATCCTTCCGGGTGAGAAGCAGTGATATGGTATGCATCTGCACTCATTCCACCACCTACAACCTCAGCGTAAATTTTCGCTCCACGCGCTAATGCATGCTCTAGGCTTTCCAACACAATTGCTCCGGAACCTTCGCCAGACACAAATCCATCACGATCTTTATCGAATGGACGAGATGCTGTCTTAGGATCGTCATTCCTGGTAGAAAGCGCGTGCATCGCATTGAAACCTCCGATACCAGCTTCATTGATAGTCGCTTCGGAACCACCGGTGATAATAATGTCGGACCTTCCCGAACGGATGTAAGTGAAGGCATCGATCATTGCATTGGTAGCCGAGGCACAAGCAGAAACTGATGAGAAGTTTGGACCTTGCAATCCATGGCGCATAGAAATATGGCCAGGAGCTAAATCGATAAGCATTTTGGGAATAAAGAAAGGATTGAACCTAGGCGTTCCATCCCCTTTGGAATACTGTGCAACTTCCTCAGTGAAAGTTGTTAACCCACCAATTCCAGAGCCCCAAATTACACCAATTCGCGTCCTGTCTAATTTATCGAAATCTAAACCTGCGTCTTTTACTGCTTCATCGGTAGATGCAATAGCATATTGGACAAAGGGATCCATCTTACGGGCTTCTTTACGGTCCATATAGACGTGCGGATCAAAACCTTTGACTTCGCAGGCAAACTGTGTTTTGAATTTTGACGCATCAAAGTGCGTGATAGGAGCGGCTCCACTTACACCGTTTATTAATCCATCCCAGTATTCTGAAACGGAATTACCAATAGGTGTAAGTGCGCCTAATCCTGTTACAACTACTCTCTTAAGCTCCATTTATGATGTTTGGCCTAATAAAATTAGTTAGTTAACGTTTTTTTCTAAGTAAGCGATTGCTTGTCCTACAGTACTGATGTTTTCAGCTTGGTCATCAGGAATTGCAACGTTGAATTCTTTCTCGAATTCCATGATCAACTCAACTGTATCAAGTGAGTCTGCACCTAAATCATTCGTGAAAGAAGCCTCTGGTGTCACTTCATTTTCGTCTACACCTAACTTTTCTACGATAATTGCTTTTACTCTTGATGCGATATCTGACATGATTTTCTAGTTTAATTGTTTAATAAATCTGTGCAAAGAAAAAATAAATATTCCCAAAAATCAAATCTTTTTGACTTTTGAAACTAAATAAAGAACAAAGTCATCTTAAATAAAGTTTTTAACACCTTATTAATTAACCTTAATCCAATAATACTAAAACAAATAAAGTTTTACAAACTTAATGCATATTTAATGATATTTTTACTTAACCTTCAAACTTAAATGCAGTAAAAACGTAATTTTGTAAATCATCAAAACAAATTGACTTGAGCAAAATAACCTTTAAACTCGAAACTGACTTTGACCTGGAACTCGATTTTGTCCTAATTGGGATCAGTTCGGTTTTGAGAGATTATCGACTTTGCCACTTTATCAACAAGCATACCGGACTCCAGCTGGTCTACGGGAAGGAAGATTACACGGACCATAACGGCCACAACAAGGAAAAACCCAAAGACGAACTGGATTACCACATTCTTTTTGAATCCAAGAAAAACAAACCCGTCGTAAAAAATCACTACAACATCTTCAGGTACCATAACCAATCTTTCGAATTTGAATTCTATTTGCTGAGCAACCGCTCGGTCGAAGGTGCCGCGTTAATACCTGAAATTAGTAGCTTTGATTACTTCCTGATGATCAAACATTTTATCGACGAGGAGGATTTAGATGCTCTTTTAGAAAACATTAAGTCTATTCCGGAAGTTCTTTTAGTAAAAGAAATAGACCCAACAATATTGAAATCTAAAGAAAATCTGATATTTTAGCGGATTATTAAGATAGTGTATCTTATACACATAAACCTAATCATCTGCTTTAAGGGGAGAATAAAGCAGGAAATGACTTAATAGAGAATATAAATTTAAAATTTAATTTAAATGGATAAACTAAAAAAGCGGACCAAAATTGTTGCCACACTAGGTCCGGCTTCTTCAAAAAAAGATGTTTTAACCCGTATGATTGCAAAAGGGGTAGACGTATGTCGCCTTAACTTCTCACACGGTTCTCAGGAAGATCACTTAAAGGTAATCAACACAATCAACGAAATCAACCAAGAACACCCTTTCAACGTAGGTATTTTAGCCGATCTTCAAGGTCCTAAAATCCGTATCGGAAAAATGAAAGAAGGTGGTGCTATCCTTGTCAATGGAAGCACGGTAGAAATGACTACGCACGAACTTATCGGTGACGAAAAGAAAATCTACATCACTTATGACAACTTCCCTAACGACGTAAAAGAAGAAGAAATCATCCTATTGGATGACGGTAAACTGCAATTGCGCGTTCTTTCAACAAACCACTTGGACACAGTAACTTGTGAGGTTGTTCACGGGGGAATCCTGACTTCTAGAAAAGGTGTAAACCTTCCTAATACAAAAGTTTCTATCCCTTCATTAACAGAAGAGGATCTAGACAACTTGAACTTCGCGCTTGACCACGGTGCTGACTGGATTGCCATGTCTTTCGTGCGTTCAGCTGAAGACATCAAACAATGTAAGGAAATCATCAAGAAAAAAGGTTCACATGCTAAGGTGATCGCTAAGATCGAAAAACCTGAGGCTATTGACAATATCGACAGCATTATCGAAGCTACGGATGCGATCATGGTTGCTCGTGGTGACCTAGGTGTTGAACTTCCAATGGAAGAAGTACCGGGACTTCAAAAAATCATTGCTCAAAAATGTCGTAACCTTTCAAAACCGGTTATCATTGCAACACAGATGTTGGAAAGTATGATCACTACCCCTCGCCCAACACGTGCGGAGGTGAATGACGTTGCTAACTCTGTAATCGATGGTGCTGATGCTGTGATGTTGAGTGGTGAAACTTCAGTTGGTGAATTCCCAGAGATCGTAATCGAGACTATGGCGAAAGTGATCACCCATGTTGAAGCGACTTCATATCCGTACTACAGCGAAAAAGAGCAGTTAGGTACTGTTCCTGTAACGCGTATTCCAGATGCAATATGTAGCTCGTCGATCTTCTTGGCAGAGAAAACCCATGCTTCAGCAATTGCTGTCATGACTTCTTCTGGCTATACTGCCATGGAAATCTCCAGCTACCGTCCTGATGCTGACATCTATGTCTTCACAGGTAACAAATCCTTGTTGCGTACGCTTAGCTTATGCTGGGGTGTGAAGGCATTCATTTACGAAAAATATGAATCTACTGATGGTACTATCCAAGATGTAAACTACTTATTGAGAGAACGTCACTTGGTAGAACCTGGCCAGATCGTAATCAACACTTCTTCTACCCCTCTTCATGAGAAAGGCAGAACGAACACCATCCGTGTTTCTGAAGTAAAATAATTACAAAACGATACAAAAAAAGAGTCTCAATGAGGCTCTTTTTTTGTATCGTCTATTTTCAAGCTATCTCTTGATTATTGGCGACTTGACGGTCGCTGAATCCTGTTTGACAATCATGGAATGCTCGTCCAGCTTCTTTGTCCCCGGCATTTTCACCGACCCCTCACCTGACAGTTTTTTCTCCAAGATTACGGTATCATCATGATCCTTCAGCACATCATGTGGAGTAACCATAAAGCCCTGTCTATTACCCTTATAGGCATTTGGAATCTCTACCGATTTATTCATGGAATCCAACAAGGGGATCTTGAACTGCTTTAAACTATCCTTGGGATTAAGGTCAACCTTAAAATCTAATGGTTTCTTTTTTTGAATATTTTGATTATTTTGAGCAGAAGAAGGAATTGCCCAAATCAGGAATAAGAAGGAAATCAAGATGAAATTTTTCATAATCAGTATCTTAAGTCATTATTCTATAACAAAAGAAATCCTATTCTGCTAAAAAAGCTAAAAACTTGCTGTTAAATTGTGTTAAATGAGAAAATTAGCTGTTTTCCCTTATTACTTTTGTAACAAATGAAAAAAAGAAGTATTGCATTGATTATTTGGCTTATGTCCATCGCGCTGATCGGCGTAATGGCAATGCAGTATTATTTTGTGCGGGAATCCTTCATCAAGGAGTCCAAACTTTTTGATGAGGAAGTCAAGGCATCCCTTTCTGCCGTGGCCAATAAGATCGAGCGTCAGGAAATCTATGATTTCGCAAGGGAACAAGAACGACTTAACCAAGAGAAGTTCAGGATTGACCAGGAACGCATCCAAAAGAACGAAAAGATCCTTGCCTTGCAGGTGCAATACCAGGACAGCATCAAAACCTTGCAGAGAAGGGCTTTTGCCCATACCACCAGGTTCAACTTTCTGGAAAGAGAACTGAACCAACAGTTCCCGGCGGTACCCATCAGCAATGATTTCTATGAAACGTACCTAAAGAGAAAAGAATACAAGCACCTAGTGCGAATCACCTTGGAACAGGGCCTAACCTCCGACAATACCATTGGAGAGTTCACCAATGTGGAGGCCATCAAGGTCGTTCCTAGGATTGCGCAGAAGGACGATAGTACCCGATACCTGATCCCCGTATTCAACCCACCTTCCACCGAAGCGATTGCTTACCAGATCAGGACCCTACCCCCTCGTTATGATTCCAAGACCCTGTCAAAGATCGAGGAACTCGAGATTAAGCTCAATAACCTGAGAGGACAGCGATTATCAGAGGCCGCAACACTATATGACACCATTGCCATGTTAGGAGGCAAGAAAAGCTCTGTAATCGCCGATGTAGCCATGGGTATGGAATTATCCAAAAGACCTTTGGCCGAACGTATCAACGGGAAGAAAACCGTCAATCTATTGATCCACGAACTCCGTGAAAGAGGAATAAAATCCTCCTTCGTCATGGAGATCAAGGATTTCAATAAGATGCCCGTTTTCCAAGGAGTCTATCAATTCAACAATGAGCAACTCAAGGAAGTCAATAATCCTTTGATCTATACCGCTAGACTATTCCAAGGAGACCGTGGCAATGCTCCTGGCGAGCTCAGCATACATTTCCCTAACAAGGGCGGAATTATTGCCGAGACCATGGGCTATTGGCTATTTCCGACCATCCTAGCCTTATTGGCGCTGTTGATCGGATGTTTTGCCTATACGTTGAGCATCATCTTCAAGCAGAAGAAGATGTCGGAGATGAAAACCGACTTCATCAACAACATGACCCACGAGTTCAAGACACCGGTAGCCACCATCATGATCGCTAGTGAATCCTTACGTGACCCTGAGATTTCCGCCGATGGCAAGCGTGTCAACAAATTGGCAAACATTATCTACGATGAGAATGTCCGTTTAGGCTCGCATATCGAACGCGTCCTGAACATTGCCCGTCTGGAGAAAGAAAACCTAAAGATCGAGCGCACCAATGTGCACATCAACTCCTTGGCCAACGCAGTCTTGGAGAGCATGCGACTACAGATGGACAAGGCAGAAGGCACCTTGAATATTGACATTTCAGCAGGCAATGATTTAGTGGTTGGCGATGAACTTCACCTTTCCAATGTGATGTTCAACCTGGTCGACAATGCAATTAAATACTCTCAAGAAAAACCAGAAATCACTTTTAAGACTTTTAATAGAGGGAACAGTATCGTAATATCCGTTGCAGACAAGGGAATGGGAATGACCAAGGACCAACAGGAAAAGATATTTGACCAGTTCTATCGCATACCTACGGGAAATATCCACAACGTGAAAGGCTTCGGTCTAGGGCTAAGCTATGTTAACGATATCATCAAAAGACTGAACGGAAAAATCTCCGTAAAAAGCGAAAAAGATAAAGGCACACAATTTGAAGTAACTCTTCCTTTAAAGGACGCATCCAAGGAAGTAGCATAACATAAGAAAGAGAAAAGTATGAATCAAAAGATATTATTAGCAGAAGATGATCCTAATTTGGGCGAATTACTGAAGGATTATCTTGAATTAAAAGGAAAATTTGACGTTGTGCTCTGTACAGATGGTCAAGAAGGAATGGATGCCTTCCGAAAGGAAGAATTCGACCTTTGCATCCTGGATGTCATGATGCCCAAAAAAGATGGCTTCTCCCTTGGAAAGGATATCCGCAAGATCAATCAGACGGTCCCTATCATCTATGCTACTGCAAAAGGCATGATGGAGGACAAAACCCAGGCCTTCGAACTAGGTGGTGACGACTATATCACCAAGCCTTTCCGTGTTGAAGAACTTTTATTGAGAATAAATGCGCTATTAAAGAGAGCTTCCAAGGACAAAGAAGAAGAAATATCAGACAAGTTTGAGATCGGCGATTATTTCTTCGATTACACCAGTCAGATTATCTCCTACAAAGGTCAACAACAGAAACTGTCTACCAAGGAGGCCGAGTTGCTTCGTTTGCTTTGCTTAAAGAAAAACGATGTCCTGACCCGCGAAGAAGCCCTGATCAAAATATGGCATGACGACAATTACTTTACCGGCCGAAGCATGGACGTATTCCTAAGTAAACTGAGGAAATACCTCAAAGAAGATCCAAACGTGGAAATCGTCAATGTGCATGGTAAAGGATATAAATTGTTGGTTAGCTAAGGATGGATGTGAGATATGAGATGTGAGATGTGAGTGTCCATCCCTAAATAGGGTTGACCGTTTTTATACATATCCAAAATCAAAATATATAAAGGGGCAAAAGTATTTTTGCCCCTTTTTTGATAGAATTATATCCAGCTACTTTTAAACCACGATTTCTCTCATACTCAATGAACTAAAATATAGAAAACCCTCGCTTTCTCATATCCCAAATCTCACATCTAAAATCTTTTTCCTTGGAAAATAAAAATCTTATCCATAACTTAGCCGACGCTTATAGAGAAAGGCAGAGGGACTAGACCCGATGAAGCCTTAGCAACCTGTCTCTTGACAAGGTGCTACATTCTACCCCGATTGGGAAAGATAAGCTGGTTACAGGAATCCTAGGTAGCCTTCTCTTAGCAAAAAGACTTATTGGAATTTATTTAATTTAGTAGAGAACTATATGCTATTAACAAACAATTTAGGCTACCCACGTGTGGGTGCTTTCCGTGAACTGAAGAAAGCTAACGAAGCTTACTGGGCAAAGAAAATCAGCGCGGAAGAATTATTGCAGGCTGGACTTAAAATCCGTGAAAGCAATTGGAAGACTCAAAAAGATGCAGGTATCGAATTGATCCCATCGAATGATTTCTCATTCTATGACCAAGTCCTAGACTTATCTTTAACTGTTGGAGCTATTCCCGCTCGTTACAACTCCCTTTTGAACAAAATCGATCGCCAATATAACCTAGACTTATATTTTGCGATGGCTCGTGGTTTCCAAGAAGGTGGCGTTGATGTAACTGCCATGGAAATGACCAAGTGGTTTGATACAAACTACCACTATATCGTTCCTGAATTCGTGAAAGATCAAGAATTCAAACTGACTTCAGAAAAATTCCTAAGTGAATACAATGAAGCAAAACAATCAGGTATCGAAACTAAACCTGTCCTGATTGGCCCTATCACTTACCTATTGTTAGGTAAAGAAAAAGAAGCTGATTTTAACCGTATCGATCTAATCGACAGATTACTTCCAGTATACGAAGAGATCTTGGCTAAACTTGCTGATGCTGGCGCTAAATACGTGCAGATCGATGAGCCTTTCTTGGCTTTAGATATCGATGATGCTACCAAAGCTCTTTACGGAAAAGTATTCGAAAAGTTAGCTGCAGCTGCCAAAGGCATCAAATTAATCGTTGCTACATACTTCGAGGCATTAGGAAACAACGAAGACATTGCTGTTAACCTTCCTGTGCATGCGTTACACCTAGACTTAGTTCGTGGTGAAAACCAACTTGACACGATATTATCCAAAGTTCCTGCTTCCCTAACCCTTTCATTAGGTGTTGTTGAAGGCCGTAACATTTGGAAAAACGACTACGAAAACTCATTGAAAAAAATCAAACAAGCTGTTGATGCTTTAGGAAAAGACCGTGTTTGGATCGCTCCTTCTTCATCTTTATTGCATGTTCCTTTTGATTTGGACAATGAGAACAATGAAGAGTCCCTACCTGCTGAGGTTAAAAACTGGTTAGCATTCGCTAAACAAAAATTAGCTGAGGTAAAAGACCTTGCAGTATTGGCTGAAGGTGAAGTTGATGCTGAAACACAAAAACGTTTCGAAGCAAACAAAGAAGCTGCTGAGAGCCGCCGTACTTCTCCATTAATCCACAGACCAGAGGTTAAAAACCGCGTCAGCAACATCACTGATGAAGATGCTAAGCGTACTTCTACTTTCAACGCTCGTAAAGAAGCGCAACAAGCGAAGTTCAATCTTCCAGGATTCGCAACCACTACAATCGGTTCATTCCCACAAACTAAGGATGTTCGTAAATGGAGAGCTGACTTGAAAAAAGGTGCCATCTCTCAAGAAGAATACGATAAAGAAATCGCTGCTGAAACAGAAAGAACAATCCGTTTACAGGAAGATTTAGATATCGATGTATTGGTACACGGTGAATTCGAACGTAATGACATGGTGGAATACTTCGGTGAGCAATTAGCTGGATATGCATTCACACAAAACGGGTGGGTTCAATCTTACGGTTCTCGTTGTGTTAAACCTCCAATTATTTTTGGTGATGTTTACCGTCCTGAAGACATGACTGTTCGTTGGTCTGCTTATGCGCAGTCTTTGACCAACCGTCCTGTAAAAGGAATGTTGACTGGTCCTGTAACCATCTTACAATGGTCATTCGTACGTAACGACCAACCTCGTTCTACAACTACATACCAAATCGCTTTGGCAATCTTGGACGAAGTTCAGGCATTGGAAAAAGCAGGTATCAAGATCATCCAAATTGATGAGCCAGCTATCCGTGAAGGACTTCCTCTACGCAAAGCTGATCAGCAGGAATACTTAGACTGGGCTGTACGTGCATTCCGCGTTTCTTCATCCAATGTTGATGACGATACACAAATCCACACGCACATGTGCTATTCTGAGTTCAACGATATTATCCAAGATATCGCTGCCATGGATGCTGACGTAATCACCATCGAGACTTCTCGTTCTCAAATGGAACTGTTAGATGCTTTCGCAGACTTCAAATATCCTAACGATATTGGTCCAGGTGTATATGATATCCACTCTCCACGTGTTCCTAGCACAGAAGAGATGGTTAACTTATTACGCAAAGCAAAAGCAGTAGTTCCTGCAGAGCAATTATGGGTAAACCCTGACTGTGGTCTGAAGACTCGTGCTTGGCCAGAAACTAAAGCTGCCTTAGAATCTATGGTAGAAGCTGCCAAAATCCTAAGAGCTGAATAAGAAACATTAGTAATTTAAAATAAGATAAAGGCCGAGCAATTTTTGTTCGGCCTTTTACTTATCATTTATTTTAATACAGGTTTCTTTCGATTGGCAAAATAATAGATCGGCACTCCCATCAGGATCAATATAAACCCAGGCCAGGTGTACTGTGGTTTATACAAGATCAAAAGCACACAGAAAGCTGTTCCGATCAAGAGATAGACCAATGGAGGGATAGGATATAAGAATGTTTTATAGGGTCTTTCCAGATCAGGTCTCTTCCAGCGCTGATACATCATCGCCAGGACCGTGATCATATAGAAAATCACGATCACAAAGGACACCATGTCCAATAGGTTCCCATACTGCCCGCTCAAACACAATAGCGAAGCCCAGATTCCCTGAAACCAGAGTGACTTTTCCGGAACATCATTCTTGTTGTTTGGAATGGCCTGCTTCAGGAAAAGGCCATCCTTGGCCATGCTCTGAAAAACCCTTGCTCCTGAAAGCACAATTCCATTCACGCAGCCAAAGGTTGAGATCATCACCAATATGGCCATGATAATGGTCCCTGCGCTTCCCAATAACTTTTCAGCAGCAGCTATCGCAACTCGATCATTCGCGGCAAAGGCAATTTCTTCTCGATTTAAAGTGGCTAAATAAACATAATTGGCAAACAGGTAGAGGATCATCACCAAGCTGGTTCCGATCACCATGGCTATCACCACAGTCTTCTTCGCATTCTTGATCTCCCCCGCCACGAAGGTTACATTTTCCCAGGCCACACTACTGAAAACCGAACCTACCATGGCCGCAGCAATTCCACCAAGCAACACATTACCTGAAATCTCTTTCCAGCTTGAATGGTCAAGATTCTGCGAAGCAGACCAACCGAAGCTCATGTTCCCTGAAAACTGATTGCTCTCGATCAATAGAAGCCCGCCAACGATCAGGGCCAATAAGGCAATGACCTTGGAAGAGGTGAAGACGGATTGGACAATCTTGCCACTCCGCACCCCCTTACTGTTGATAAAAGTTAACAACAGTATGATTCCAATGGCAAGGATCTGCATCCAGGTGATCATAAAGGTGCCATTCTGGTAAATGGGAGCTGCATCATTCAGCTGTGGAAAGAGGTAGCCGGCAAATTTGCCAAAAGCAACCGCAACAGCGGCAATGGTTCCTGTCTGGATCACGGCAAATAAGCTCCATCCATACAGAAAGCCAGTCATTTTCCCAAAGACTTCAGTCAGGTAGGTATATTGTCCACCAGCTTTAGGGTACATCGAAGAAAGTTCACCATAACAGATTGCGGCAGCAATGGTCGCAACCGCAGTAATCAGCCATATATCAATCAGCCAATAGCCCGACCCTAACTGTCGCATCATATCCGATGAAACAATAAAGATCCCACTTCCAATCATAGAACCCATGACAATCATAATGGAGTCCCATAAATTGAGTTTTTTATTCATAATTGGTTATTATATTCACCAAACGTACAAATAATTATTATGTTAATAATTTTCTTATTTCATAAAATTGTTGTTACCACATTTATTAGCGTAAATGAGACATCTCACACAGTATCAGCGTATCATGCCGTTACCCGAAGAAGAAAGGTTCTCGGAACATAGCATAGCTTTCCTGTAAATAAACCGGTATTGGCGTACAGTTCGTCAATCTTCGATTGACGATGACAGAGCCTTTTGCTGGAGTACCGAACAGATTCTTCACGAATTGTTCAGAATCAGAAGTTTTCTGAGAGGGATTCAGAGTGAAACGAAGAATCTATTACTGTTTTTTTTAATGGATTGTTATCATTGCGAAATCGTAAGATGAGCAATCTATTTTCTTTCCACAGAAAGATTCATTGAAAAATATTTCACCCACGCTGTGGGTTCTCTTTGTAGACAAACATTATCCTTCCGAAGGAAGCCCTTTAGCCACCGGCTCATTTCCAATGGCGGAAAAATGGAAAGAATGCCGTTGCCCTGTGCGATGGGATTGCTAAAATAAATCTGCCCTTCTAGGGCAGTATAGCTCAAAAATAATCCTTTACCCCTGTCAACCTGAGGCACGAAGGTTCTCGGAACCAGACAAATAATCTTGGCGAACGGTTCCTGCACCTTCGGTCCAGGATGACACGCATGGGTATAAGAAAACCATACAGATTCCTCACTATACGTTCAGAATCAAAATGCGCTATAGAAGGCTTCAAAAGTAACGAAGAGAATCATTTCACCTTTATGGCAATTCCCACTGTAGACCTCCATATCAAACATTATCATTTTGAAATTGTTTAATAAACTAAACACAGAACTATGAATAGATATATTGGATTTTTGGCACTTGCACTGACAACATCATTGTTCAGCAGCTGTTCGTTAATTGAAGGAATTTTTAAAGCAGGGATGTGGTGGGGAATCATCTTAGTGATTGGCGCCGTTGTCCTCGTAATATGGTTGATTTCCAAGCTGTTTGGGGGACGCGGGGGAACAAATTAAACTTTAACTAAAATTTCATTATCACTTAATGCGAATATCAGTAACTTCCCATCAAAATAAATAAGATGAATAGATTCATTTTGAGCTTACTGATATTCGTTACTACTCACTATGCACAAGCCCAAGAAGGCTACCCTACTCCAACCAACAAAGAAAACCTGCTCTTCTATATCCAACACAATCGAGGTAAGAACACCTTTATCTACGACCTGAATAAGAATGGATCAAATAAAGTGGACGAAGATGAACCAATCCGGGTCTATCGCCAAATATTTGATAAGTCCGGAGAAATAAGACCCCTTACCGGTATTCAGAAAAACTTTGCCTATGGCATCGAAGCCAAGCCTATTGACGCCCATACCTACGAAGCAACCATTGTATCGCTTCCCAGTCAGAAATTTTACCTGACCGTTCCAACAAAAGGCAAAGCCTACGTTGTGACTACCGTCAATGGGCTAAAAATAAAAGTAAACAGGATTTTCATTAGACAAAAAGATGGCACATCTGGCTTAACAACCAAGGTCGATTACATTCTTTTTTACGGAACTTCCAAAAACAAAGAGGTCGTAGAGAAACTCCTGATCGACTAAAAGTCCCATTTTTAAAATATTTTAAATAGCTATTTCTGGTTCCCACCGCATAGCACAGGATGGATATTTCAATTTTTTAACCGTAATTTCGTGGGCACCACCTAAATCTTAAATAAAAATGAGTGTAAAAATCAAGTATCCCTATAACCCAGGGTATCCTTCTGTAGCTGACTTGAAGAAAAGAGCGAAATGGCGCATTCCAAAATTTGCATTTGATTACCTGGAAGGCGGATGTAATGAAGAGCTCAATTTGGCCAGAAATGAGAATGATTTTGATGATATTCTTTTAAAGCCGCAATACCTCCATGTTTCCGGAGATATCGATATGTCCGTTGAACTCTTCGGAAAAACCTATTCCGCACCTTTTGGGATTTCCCCCATCGGTTTGCAGGGTCTGATGTGGCCTAATGCACCTGAAATATTGGCTAAGGCAGCAGCAAAGAACAATGTTCCCTATATCCTGAGTACGGTATCGACCTCAAGCATTGAAAGAATTGCCGAAGTTTCCAATGGCGAAGCCTGGTTCCAGCTCTATCACCCTACCGAAGATCGCCTTCGTGACGATATATTAAATAGGCTTAAAGCCGTGGAATGTCCAGTGCTGGTGGTATTGGTCGATGTACCATCCTTTGGCCTTCGCTATCGCGAAATCAAGAGCGGACTGTCCATGCCTCCCAAAATGAATATCAGCAATATATTCCAGGCCATGATCTGTCCTGAATGGGGAATCAAGACCCTACAGCACGGCATCCCAAATTTTGCAACCCTACAACCCTATATGGAAAAAGGTCTTGACCTATCCCAACTGGGGCAATTCATGAACAAGACCTTTACAGGTAAAGTAAACATCCAAAAGGTAAAGGCCATCCGTGATCTATGGCCAGGTCCACTGCTGTTGAAGGGCATCACAACCCAAGAAGATATGGAAGCTGCAATTTCCATCGGAGTCGATGGCGTAATTGTTTCCAATCATGGCGGTAGACAGATTGATGCCGGTGAATCTTCTATCCATTCCTTGATCCGCTTGACACAAAATACCAGCTATGGCAGCAAGGTTACGATCATGTTGGATGGAGGTATCCGATCAGGTGTAGACCTTGGACGCGCCTATGCAGTGGGATCTGACTTCAATTTTATGGGAAGACCATTCATGTATGGAGTGGGTGCCTTAGGCGATGAAGGTGGAGACCATACCATTAACATGTTTAAAGCGCAACTTTATCAAGTCATGCAACAATTAAGTATTGAAAATATAAAACAGTTCCCTTCAAGATTATTGTAACTCGATAATTTCTTGTAAAAAATAGGCTATAAACTCTTTTATAGCCTATTTTTTTGTACCCAGCCCCATTTGTTCCCGTTTTTTTGATGTACATTGGACAACTTTATGAAGCAACCTATTCATGAAAACCGTACAACCTAATCAAGATGTTATTTAAATTTTCGAACCTATTCTGGCTAATATGCCTTCTTTGCTTGCCATTCCAAACCCTTCAAGCTCAAATTGAAGTCAAACTCAACAACAATCAAGAATTTCGATACGACCTCAAAAAAGGTAGTTTTTCCTTGTTAGAAAACAAGAAACTGGTATTTGAAAATGCCATATCCAGCTACCAATTAAAAAGCGGCGCTGTTCAAGATGTTTCCTCATCAAATCCCAGGGCCTTAAAACAAAAGTTTAAAGACAATGCAGGCTCAGGAATCTGCTATTCCATTGAGCATCTCTCCAAAAATGGAACAAAAGCCATCCAAAACTTCTATTTCTATGAGGGAAGTCCTTTTTTCGTTATGGAGCTCGTCTTGAAAGGCAGGAACATCAGCTCAAATGCATTATCGCCTTTCCAACTAAAAGGACAATCCCTTCTATCTGGAAAAAACTTGAGTTCTGTCTTTGTCCCTTTCGACAACGATACATTTATCGAATACAAGCAGCAAGATTTTGCATCCGAACCGTATGAAAGCTCTGAGTTAGGGATTCTATATGACAATAATGACCAATCCGGATTCCTGACCGCATCTTTGGACCAATCAACCTGGAAAACGGGGATCTTGGCGAAGCAAGATCAACAGCAAACAGACCTTGAAGTCAAAAATGGCTTTGTCAAGGCAAGTGTTACCCGCGATTCCATGGAGCACGGTTATCTTTCCGGGAATGAAATCCGTTCCTCCAAAATCCTGATCTCTTATTCCAAAAATTGGCAAGACGGTCTGGATGAATTTGCAAAATTCCAAAGAAAACTTTTTCCTCCCAACATCAAGGCATGGACAGCAGGCACTCCAATAGGTTGGAACAGCTGGGGCGTGATCCAAACCAAGCTTTCCTGGGAAAATGCGACCGCAACGGTGGATTATTTCAAGGACAGACTCCCAAAATTCAGAAATGAAAACGGAAATGCCTATATCGACCTAGATTCTTTCTGGGACAATATGGTACCGGGAGGAATGACAGGTGATTACAGTAAATTAAAGGAATTTGCCGATTACTGTAAAGCTTCAGGATTGGAACCTGGGGTGTATTGGGCTCCATTTACTGATTGGGGGCATGGTTCTGGACCTGATCGAAAAGCCGAGGGATCGGACTATACCTTCGGAGAGATGTGGACCAAGACCAGTGCCGGATTCCATGACCTTGACGGTGGCAGGGCATTGGACCCTACCCATCCCGGCACGCAGGCCAGAATGAAATACATCCTCGGGAAACTAAAGGAATGTGGGTTCAAGATGATCAAAATAGACTTCCTTTCCCATGCTGCTATAGAATCAAGTAAATTCTACAATCCAAATGTCAAAACCGGAATGCAAGCCTATGCGATTGGGATGACTTACCTGAATGAGCTGTTAGATAATCAAATGCTGATCTATGCAGCCATATCCCCTTCCCTTGCCACTTATAGGTATGCCCACATGCGTAGGATAGCTTGCGATGCTTGGAAAACGATCGATCAAACAGCCTATACCCTAAACGCCATAACCTTTGGCTTCTGGCAGACCTACCTCTATGATTATATCGATGCTGACCACTTGGTGTTTACAGGCGAATCCCATGATGTCAATATAGCAAGGTTCCTTTCAGGAGTTGTCGCTGGACCATTGATCTTAGGTGATGATTTCTCCCAGGTCGAAGAGTGGCATAACAGCATGGAACCCATTCTTCAGAACCCAGAAATCCTGAACATCATAAAAAATGGAAAAAGCTTTAGACCTCTTCCAATCATGCAGGATAATAGAACCAGCAATGTCTATTTGAAACGCGAAGGAAACAAAGCTTATTTGATTGCAATCAACTTCAAGGAAGCTCATGCCCATTTTGAAATTGACCTGAAAAGTTTAGGTCTGACTGGAAACTACAAGATGCAGGACCTGATCAATACCCAGGAAAGTAAGGTTGCTTCAAAGCTGGAAATAGAATTTGAAAGCATTGGAGGCAGGATCTTTAAACTGGAAAAGGAATAATTGATGGAATCAACAAGCAGTGATTCTCGTTGTTATTCCCTTTGCCTATCCATATATCTTTTAATCAACGAAAGCAGATCGGAATAGCCTTTTTCAGACTTAATCATTCCTTTATCTTCATAAGTAGTAATTAAATCTCTTGTAGTTCCTTCCTGCATATAGATCTGCAAGGTAATTCTACAATCAGTTTCATTGACGGAATTCAATAGCACATTAATGGCTAGTTTATAATCACTTCTAAAGAGGTTATTGGTCCTCGAGAGAAATCCTAATTGTATAAAACCCTCTGCACGGTCTAACTTCTTGATGAAATAATCATTCTCAAGCGCAAATTGCTTGAGATGATCAAAGGTCTGGTCTTGGGTAAAACCAACTATATCTATTGATTTATTTATTTCTTGTCCATTAACCTGGAAGGATAGGAAAAAAAATAACGCTAAAATAAGGCTGTGCTGGATCGCTTTCATAATGGAGGCTTTTGTGTTTAGACCTCCAAAAATTCTACAGGTTTAAAACAAAATTATTTTGCTCCAAATTTCTCTTCGTAGGTTTTCTCCAGAGAGAACATTTCGTCCCGAAGTTTTGCAGCTTCCAAGAATTCCATTTCCTTGGCAGCTTTCTCCATACGTTTTCTCACAGTTTCTATCGCCTTCTTCATTTCCTTTTCACTCATATATTCGATCAAAGGATCAGCCGCAACGGAGGCACCTGCTTCCGGCTCAACATAAAACTTAGGTTCGCCTTTAAAGTCAGCCACTGAAGTTTGTTCCAGGATCTCCTCTTTGGTCTTCCCTACTGTCCTAGGTGTTATGCCATGCTCCAGGTTATAGGCAATCTGCTTATCCCTTCTGCGATTGGTTTCATCGATTGTCACACGCATACTATCTGTCATCTTATCGGCATACATGATCACACGTCCCTTGTCGTTACGAGCTGCGCGACCGATGGTCTGGATCAAGGATCTTTCCGAACGCAAGAAGCCTTCCTTATCCGCATCCAGGATGGCCACTAAGGTCACCTCTGGTAAGTCAAGTCCTTCCCTCAATAGATTGACCCCTACCAATACATCAAACTCGCCCAGACGCAGTCCCCTCAAGATCTCGACCCTTTCCAAAGTCTTTACCTCTGAGTGTATATACCGAACCTTGATATTTAATCGGGTCATGTATTTGGTCAGCTCCTCAGCCATACGTTTGGTCAAGGTCGTAGCCAAAATCCTTCCACCCTCTTTTATCGTTTTATCAACCTGTTCCAAGAAATCGTCCACCTGATTCACCGCCGGTCTGACTTCCACAACCGGATCTAACAGTCCAGTCGGACGGATCACCTGCTCCACCACCACACCTTCGGTCTGTTGCAGTTCATAATCTCCAGGAGTCGCTGAAACATAGATGGTCTGATTGGTTAAAGACTCAAATTCCGGAAAGTTCAAAGGACGGTTATCCAATGCTGCTGGCAAGCGGAAACCATGCTCAACCAAGGAAATCTTCCTGGATCGGTCACCACCATACATTGCCCGCAATTGCGGTATGGTCACATGGCTCTCATCGATCACCAACAGATAATCATCAGGGAAATAATCCAACAGGCAGAACGGTCGCATGCCCGGATCCCGGCCGTCAAAGAAACGGGAATAATTCTCGATTCCCGAGCAATAGCCCAACTCACGCATCATCTCCAAGTCGTAGTTCACCCGTTCTTCCAACCTTTTAGCTTCCAGCATTTTTCCTTCTTCCTCCAATTGGGTTTTCCGAGCTACCAATTCATCCTGAATCGACCAGATGGACTGGGTAAATTTATCCTTTGGCGTCACGAAAAGATTCGCTGGAAATAAAGCCAGGCTTTCATGTTTTTCCAAAGTCCTTCCCGAAACCGGATCGATTTCACTCAACTCATCAATCTCATCTCCAAAGAAGGAAACACGATAGGCTACATCCAAATATGCAGGGTAAACATCTATGGTATCGCCCTTTACGCGAAATGTTCCACGTTTAAATTCAGCAGTAGTCCGTGCGTACAGGATCTCGACCAACTTATGCAGGAATGCATTCCTACTGATGGTAGTCCCTACGCCGAAACGGAATATAGACCTGGAAAAGTCTTCCGGATTACCCATACCATAAATACAGGAAACCGATGAAACCACGATAACATCACGTCTTCCAGACATCAGGGCCGAAGTCGTTGCCAATCGCAGCTTTTCAATCTCCTCATTGATAGCCAGATCTTTCTCGATATACGTGTTCGTATGGGCAATAAAAGCCTCGGGTTGATAGTAGTCATAATAGGACACAAAATAATTCACCGCATTGTTCGGGAAGAATTGCTTGAATTCTCCGTACAGCTGCGCCGCAAGGGTCTTGTTATGGCTCAATATCAAGGTGGGCTTCTGGGTTTGCTGGATTACATTCGCTACAGTAAATGTCTTCCCCGAACCTGTAACCCCCAAAAGGGTCTGATAGGTTTCGCCCTGATCCACGCCACTCACCAATTCTTTGATTGCTCCAGGTTGGTCACCTGTTGGTCTATACTCTGATGTTAACTCAAATTTCATAGAATGCCTTTCGTACACCTAAGTTATCAAATTTTATTCCCTTTATAGTTATCTGCCCTGCAAACAAACGAATCCGAAAAATTATTGTTATTTTGGTAGCTAACAAGACTTTTTGTCATGGTCACTATCTTAACGAAACAAAACAGCATTGCAAACCATTTCTTAGCAGAACTAAGGGATGTAGGGGTTCAAACAGACAGGATGCGATTCAGAAGGAATCTGGAACGCTTAGGCGAGGTAATGGCCTATGAAATCTCCAAAACCTTCGAATACAAATATTCAGAAGTGGAAACTCCACTTGGCGTGGCCAATACCCATCTCATGAGCATTCAACCGGTCATCGCAACGATAATCCGTGCAGGTTTACCTTTTCACCAAGGCTTGTTGAATTATTTCGACAATGCAGACTCTGCTTTTATAGCTGCCTATAGGCATACCAAGAAAAGCGGTGAGTTTGAGATCCACAAGAAGTATCAGAACACCCCTAACCTAGATGGTAAGATCGTTATTATGGCCGATCCCATGCTAGCCACCGGCCGCAGTCTAGTCTTATGCTGCAAGGACCTCATGAATGATTATGACATCAAGGAACTGCATATCGCCACGGTCATCGCTTCTGAAGAAGGGTTACAGCATGTTCAGGCATTCTTGCCCGAAGTACAGATCTGGGTAGGTGCTGTGGACAATGAACTGACGAGCAAGTCTTATATCGTTCCGGGGTTAGGCGACGCTGGAGACTTGGCTTTTGGCAACAAAGAATAGAAAAAGCGCTTTAAATTAAACAAATACTTAGCAATTTATTAAC
This sequence comes from Sphingobacterium sp. LZ11T8, assembly GCF_024261425.1. NCBI lineage: Bacteria > Pseudomonadati > Bacteroidota > Sphingobacteriia > Sphingobacteriales > Sphingobacteriaceae > Sphingobacterium > Sphingobacterium sp. LZ11T8. Next base: position 267,446 of record NZ_JANBZY010000007.1, read on the forward strand.
ATATAACAATTAGATAATGAATCACATATCCGTAAATTTAATAAACAAATTTTCATACTATGGAATGGCAAAAATACAACGGAGAGACAATAAAACTTCCTTTATGGTCCGCAGTTGAGGAGACCATTGTAAGGGAGAAAAATGCTGGCAACAAACTCAAGGTCTACATTGGCACTGACTCCCAAGTCAAAAGAGGAACGGTCGAGTTTGCAACAGTCGTTGTCTTCCTCAGAGAACACCGAGGTGGTTTTATGTTCATCAGAAAAGACAAGAAAAGTCACAACATGACCATCAAAGAAAGAATGCTTTTAGAAGTTCAGCATTCGATTGAAACCGCATACGAACTTTGCCCCCTCTTGGATCAATACCAAATCGATCTAGAAGTCCACGCCGACATCAATACAAATCCAAATTTCCAATCCAATACTGCACTGAAGGAAGCCATGGGCTACATCCTAGGAATGGGTTTTATTTTTAAGGCTAAACCAGAATCTTTCGCCAGCACGAATTGCGCCAATAAATTGGTTCAATAAGCCTGAACAGAGATCCCTTCTTAACCGAGTCACCTCTTTAATTACTCCCCGTAATTGAAGGATGCATAACTTACCCCCACAATTTTGATCTAAATCCTAGGTCAGTAAAAATCTTCTCCCCTAATTTTTCTGAAAACCTTGTAGATTATTTTAGGTAACCTTTTAAGAAATCTTGCGGTTTCACCTTGACCTCATTCGAGACACATTCGGAAATTCCGAATTGGCTATAATTTTTTCAGAATGATTCTCGAATGATTCTCGAACATGCCTCGAATAAGACCCCTACTATTGGACCATATGCTGTCCTGAAATGGGAAATTTTTCTGACCATAATTTTTAATAATGGATTAGAATGGGCACTTTTATTGAAAATATCTAGAAAAAGAGCATGCAGGACTTCCTACAGCAATTATATGAGCAGTTTCTGCTGACTTCTCCCCTGGAATGGTTGGCAACGATTACCGGTTTCCTGTGTGTTTATCTTGCCGCCAAGCAAAATATCTGGAATTGGCCTATCAGTATTGTTTCCGTCCTGACCTATTTATTTATCTTCTATCATAACAAGCTGTATGGCGACTCTATTCTGCAGATTTATTTTTTAGGGACAGCAATTTACGGGTGGTACTATTGGAATAAAAGGGCCCATTCTGAAGAGCGTCCGATCAGTTCCTTCAACAGCAAACAGATGCTTTTGACCATTGTCGTGATTGTGGTGCTTTCGGGGATATTGGGCTTGCTCTTAGACCGTTTTACCGACACCGATGTGCCTTATGCAGATGGATTCTGTACAGCAACCAGTTTTGTTGCGCAGTTTCTGATGACGAGAAAGGTGCTTCAGAATTGGCTTTTGTGGGTTTTTGTGGACATCTGCTATATACCCTTATATTTCCACAAGGACCTGCTCTTGACAGCTGTGCTCTATTTGGCTTTTGCCATTATTGCTTGGAATGGCTACCGGGATTGGAAGAAAACCTATCAAAATTTTCAGTAATATTGCCTTTCTATGGAAATTGAAAGAGTGCATCCCAGGAAGATTGCAGTGGTCGGTCCGGAATCAACAGGCAAATCCACCATGGCAAATTACCTTGCCAAAGAGTTAGGAACGGTCTGTGTCCCCGAATATGCTCGATATTATTGCAAAAACCTGAACAATCAATATACCTTACAGGATGAAACCAACATGTTCTACGGACAGATTGCACTGGAAGAAGCATTGACCGCATCTGCAAGCCATGGACTCTTGGTCTGTGATACCACGATATTGACGGTTAAGATTTGGTCTGATCATCTTTTTGGCTATACTCCAGAGGAAGTAACTGAAGAAATCAGATCAAGGAAGTATGACCTCTATCTCCTGATGGATATAGACCTACCATGGGAAGATGATCCATTACGGGATTTCCCTACCGAAAGAGCACACTTTATGAAAGTTTGGAAAGAGGAACTAAATGCCCTCCAGGCTGAATACGAAATCATTTCCGGTCTAGAAGAGGCCAGACTACAAAACGGATTAAATGCCGTAAAAAAGCAATTAAATCTATAAACAAGAAAGCCGAGGGATATCCCTCGGCTTTCTTGTTTATAGATTAAGCAATCAGCAAAGTCTAAATACTAACTACTAATTACTAAATACTCATATTAATAACGGTATGCTTCTGGCTTATAAGGGCCTTCAACAGTTACACCGATATATTCAGCTTGTTCAGGAGTCAATTCATCCAATTCAACACCGATATGGGCAAGGTGCAGACGAGCAACTTTTTCATCAAGGTGTTTAGGTAGGGTGTACACTTCTTTTTTGTATTGGTCAGTATTGGTCCATAGTTCCAATTGAGCCAATGTTTGGTTGGTGAAAGAGTTTGACATCACGAAAGATGGATGACCCGTAGCACAACCTAGGTTTACCAAACGGCCTTCAGCTAAGAGAATGATATCTTTGCCATCGATTGTATATTTATCAACCTGCGGTTTGATTTCTACTTTAGAGCTGCCGTGGTTTTGGTTTAACCAAGCCACATCGATTTCATTGTCGAAGTGACCGATATTACAAACTACAGTTTTATCTTTCATTGCCTTGAAATGCTCAGGGCGGATGATGTCTTTGTTACCGGTCGTAGTTACCACGATATTAGCTTCTTTGATGGCATCTTCCATTTTCTTCACCTCATAACCTTCCATTGCCGCCTGCAAAGCACAGATTGGGTCAATTTCAGTTACCAATACACGCACACCTGCAGAACGCAATGATTCAGCAGAACCTTTACCTACATCACCATAGCCGGCAACTACCGCAACTTTACCTGCCAACATCAAATCGGTAGCACGGCGAATGGCATCAACCAATGATTCACGACATCCGTACTTGTTATCAAATTTAGATTTGGTCACGGAGTCATTAACATTGATCGCTGGTAGATGTAAGGTACCGTTTTTCATACGTTCGTATAGACGGTGCACACCTGTAGTGGTTTCTTCAGAAAGACCTTTGATGCCATCGATCAATTCAGGGAACTGGTCGAATACCATATTGGTCAAGTCACCACCATCATCCAAGATCATGTTCAATGGTTGACGATCTTCTCCAAAAAACAAGGTTTGTTCTATACACCAGTTAAATTCCTCTTCATTCATGCCTTTCCAAGCATAAACAGGGATACCAGCAGCAGCGATAGCAGCAGCAGCATGATCTTGAGTAGAGAAGATATTACAAGAAGACCAAGATACATCCGCACCTAGTTCAACTAAGGTTTCAATCAATACAGCAGTTTGAATAGTCATGTGCAAACAGCCAGCGATTCTTGCGCCTTTTAAAGGTTTGGTTGCACCAAATTCCTTACGTAAGGACATTAATCCTGGCATTTCCGCTTCTGCTAATTCTATTTCTTTACGGCCCCACTCTGCTAAAGAGATGTCTTTTACTTTGTAAGGTACGTAGGTAGTTTCTAATGATGACATAGTTTTCCTTTTTGATTTTAGAACCACAAAATTACTTGATAGTCAAATCAATTCAAAACATTGCTGCATTATTCACTGTAAAATTGACATTTTCTTGAGGATAACGGCTTGACTATGGTATCATTTAAGACTATATTTGCATAAATCATTAAGAATTAGAATATGTATCCAGAATATTTAGTAGCTCCAATGCGTCAAGAATTAGTTGATGCTGGATTTCAAGAATTAAAGTCAGCATCTGAGGTTGACTCTGCAATTCCTTCTGAAGGAACTGTATTCGTAGTAGTAAACTCGGTTTGTGGTTGTGCTGCTGCCAATGCGCGTCCAGCTGCAAAAGCTGCCGTTAAAAACGAAAAACACCCTGACAAATTGGTTACTGTATTTGCCGGAATGGAAAAAGAAGCAGTAGACAAAGCACGTCAGTATATGTTACCTTACCCTCCATCTTCTCCAGCAATGGCATTGTTCAAAGATGGTAAGTTGGTGCATATGATAGAAAGACATATGATTGAAGGCAGACCTGCTCAAATGATTGCTGACAACTTAGTTGCAGCTTTCGACGAGTACTGCTAACATTCATTGTATTTTGATTTTTGAATATCGAAAAAGCTTCTTTTAACCTTAAAAGAAGCTTTTTCTTATTCAGGGCAATTTCAGCTTTTTCTTAGTACATTTGTCTTAAATCATCTTAACGAAACGATGAATCTTAAAACCAACCTTATATTTCTATTTCTGATTAGCTTGTTCATAAGCTGTACCACCAATAAACAGATTGACTTGATAGTTTATAATGCGAAAGTGTACACGGTAGACTCTCTTTTTTCTACAGTGGAAGCCTTTGCCGTAAACAATGGCGTCATTGTCGAGCTGGGGGATTCACAAGATTTACTGAACAAATATGATGCAAAGGAGAAACTGGATGTGGAAGGCAAGTTTATCTATCCTGGGTTTTATGATGCCCATGCGCACTTCTTTATGTTAGCAGAAGGCATGGATGAGGTAAACTTGGTGGGTTCAAAGTCTTTTGATGAGGTATTAGAAAGGTTAAAAGCTTATGCTAGCGCCAATCCAGACAAAAAATGGATCATTGGTAATGGTTGGGACCAGAACCTATGGGAGGTAAAAGATTTCCCGACCAAGGATTCCTTGGATAAATATTTCCCGAATATTCCAATCTATTTGACAAGGGTGGATTATCATGCTGCGCTGGCAAATACCAGTGCATTGCAAAAAGCATCCCTAGACAGCGCTTATTTTGTTGAAGGTGGCGTTATATCGGTCAACGAGGAAGGATTACCTGACGGCATCCTGATCGACAATGCCATGCAGTTGGTTCAGAGCCACATTCCTAAACAACAAAATTCAGCTTTGCTGAAGATTTTGAGAAGAGCTCAAGATTCACTGCTTTCGGTAGGTCTGACCAGTATCGTCGATGCCGGATTAACCAAAGAACAGATTGAATCCCTGAAGATATTCTATAATGAGGATTCATTGGCCATCAGGGATTATGCCATGGTGCTTGCGAATGAACAAAGTGTAAAGGACTATTTGAGGTCCGGAACATTCGAGTCGGACCGATTGACGGTTCGTTCCTTTAAGTTAATGGCAGATGGAGCCTTGGGTTCTCGTGGTGCATGTTTATTACACCCGTACCATGACGCACCAACCAATGGATTCCTATTGCAAAGCCCTGAAGAATTTGACAAGGTCATCAAAAGGTTGGCCAACAGCAATTTCCAGGTAAATACCCATGCTATCGGTGATTCTGCCAATAGGATTATCTTGGACACTTATGGCAAATACCTGAAAGATGGCAAAAAACGTCGTTGGAGGATAGAGCATGCACAGATCATTGCCCCTAATGATTTTGATAAATTCAAGGAATTCCAGATCATCCCATCGGTTCAACCGACCCATGCTACTTCGGATATGTACTGGGCCGAAAATCGCATCGGACCGGACCGTATCAAAGGTGCGTATGCTTATAAGAAGCTCTTGGAAGAATATGGTTTATTGGCATTGGGCAGTGATTTCCCCGTGGAACATTACAATCCCCTATATGGTTTCCACGCTGCTGTAGCACGAGTGGACAAGGTAGGGTACCCTGAGGGTGGTTTCCAAATGGAAAATGCCATTACAAGAGAACAGGCCTTGCGAGGCATGACCATTTGGGCGGCATATTCTTGCTTCCAGGAAAAGAAACGCGGGAGTATAGAAAAAGGTAAAGATGCGGATTTCGTGATCTTGGAAGACGATATCATGACTGCTCCCAATGAGAAATTGAGGGATGTCAAAACCCTGAGAACCGTTATAGCTGGGCAGACCGAATATATAAGGTCTAATAAGTAAACTTATTCCAGCCCATCAAATTCCTTAGGTTTAAAATAGGAAATCAATCCTGCGACTATCAATAGTCCCGGAATTCCTACGATCGCAAACAGGAACAGGAAATACTTAAAATGGTAGATCGATAAGATATCTCGGTCTACATCCTGCCCTCTGTAAATATTGATGTAACCGCTTTTAAAATAATCGTGAACTTGAGCCATCTCCTTAAATACCTCATATTGTTCACCCCTGGGAAATGCTTCAAAATAGTCAAAACCACGCACATTCATTTTCTTGAAATGGGCTATGGATCCTTTAGCAAACTTATCATCTAGGTGCTCATTCAGTTCCTTTCGACTAAATACCTTGCTATAGGCAAAACCCAACCATGCCTTGGCATGCGTTCGGTAGGCATCTGTTTTGGAGAAAATGGGCGCAATAAACAGGATATTGACCTGATGTTTCCCCATACTCAAGAGAGAAGGAGTACTGATGCTGCGGATAGGAATGACGCGCATGCGATCCACATACCAATCCTCTACTTCCAAAAAAACAGGGCTTTCACCGGCCTTCAGGTTATTGATGCTCTTCAGCTGTTGCACCGTAGCGAAATTGTAACGGATACTCTTGGCCAATGCTGGAAATAAGACTGCCGTAAGGATGGGAACAAGCACGAATAAAATCCCAATCGGCACCAGTTTCACGGCATCATTTGATATGTCGGGAAAAATTATGCGAAGGATACGATGGAGAAAGATATAGACAAAAAGGAGGCTCAGAGCAATAGGAAACATCCACAATACCCATTCTGGAAGATTAATATTCCAAAAGCGGACCAGCAGGAAATAGGCTAAACTGGTCAACAAAAGCAATAACAGCTCCAGTAGGAATAAGGGAAGAAATATTCTCTTGAAAAACATATCAAACACTATTGATAAAGGTTAAAAATAATGTATTCCAAAAAAAAACCTTAGAATTCTAAGGATTTAATCTTTATTGCATATCGAAGAGATGTTTTTCAGCATGGTAGGATGATCTTACCAATGGTCCGGATTCTACGTATTTGAATCCCATTTTCAATCCGATTTCTTTATATTTTTCAAATTGTTCAGGGGTTACCCAATCAATAACAGGATGGTGTGCTTTTGTAGGTTGAAGGTATTGTCCGATGGTCAGGATATCGACCCCTACATTGTACAGATCTTGCATAGTTTCGATAACATCCTCTTCGGTTTCACCCAAACCTAACATAATACCTGACTTCGTACGAAGACCTGCTTCGGAGATCCTTCTCAAGCATTCCAATGAACGGTCATATTTAGCTTGGATTCGAACTTCACGGGTCAATCTTCTAACGGTCTCAATATTATGGGACACCACTTCAGGACGAACGGCCAATACGCGGTCTAGGTTTTCCCATTGCCCCTTAAAGTCAGGGATCAAGGTTTCCAAAGTTGTTTCAGGACTTTCCCTACGGATAGCCAAAATTGTCTCAGCCCAGATCTGTGAACCTCCATCCTTCTGGTCATCGCGGTCTACCGAAGTAATAACACAATGCTTAACCTGCATCAATTTGACCGAATTTGCCACACGGTTTGGTTCATCGTGATCTACAGGTAGTGGTCTACCGGTAGCTACGGCGCAGAATGAACACGATCGCGTGCAGATATTTCCTAGGATCATAAAGGTAGCAGTACCTGCTCCCCAACATTCACCCATGTTAGGACAATTTCCACTTTCGCAAATGGTATGCAGCTTATGTTCATCAACCAAACTTCTTACATGTCGGTATTCTTTTCCAACAGGTAGCTTTACGCGCAACCAATCTGGTTTACGTTGAGTCTGGTTTACAGGAATTACAGGAAGTTCAATCATGCAACAAAGTTAATGATATTTACAGTATTTATGTTAAACGAATGTTAGGATAATCTCATAAAAACCATGTCTCTACTTTTATTGTTATCTAAATATTATTTTTTTAGGATATTTGCTAAAAATCAAACCCCTATTCTCCAATATGGTTCATCATCTGCGTAAATTACTCTTTTTGACCTGTTTGTTGCCCTTATGGCTATCTGCCCAAGAACAGGAAATTGCCATAATTCCTCGACCTGTCAAAGTGGTCTCCCAAGAAGGAAATTTCAACCTCGACCACAAACTAGATCTCTACTATACCGAGGAGTTTTCCCAGGTTGCAGATCTGGTCAATGAGATACCAGGCATTCATATTGGAAATTCAGAGTTAGTTAAAAAGATCAAAAAACAGCATAATTCGGGAATTCGCCTGTTTAAGGCGGAAGAATATGACCGTGTTGACCCAAACGGCTACCTCATTGAGGTGGATGAACAGGGTATCCTCATTAAGGCGCATTCCGCTCAAGCGATGATCCCGGGAATCTATAGTCTGGTGCAATTGAGCTATCTGAACGACAGTAAGTCCTTGCCATTTGTACGCATCGAGGATAAGCCAAGGTTTCCCTATAGAGGGATGCACTTGGATGTTTCCCGGAATTTTATGCCCTTTAATTTCCTAAAGAAATACATTGACCTATTGGCGCTTTATAAATTCAATTACTTCCATTGGCACCTAACAGATGGGGCTGGATGGAGATTGGAGATCAAGCAGTACCCAGAATTGACGAAGAAGGCCGCTTGGAGGACGCATACGCTGTGGAAAGATTGGTGGAACAATGGTCGACAATATGTAGACGAAGGTACCCCAAATGCCAGTGGAGGATATTATACGCAAGACCAAGCAAGGGAACTGGTAGCCTATGCCGCTAAGCGGGGCATTACCATTATTCCAGAGATTGAAATGCCAGGACATTCCGAAGAGGTATTAGCCGTTTACCCTGAACTATCCTGTACAGGCCAACCTTATACCCAAGGTGAGTTCTGTTTAGGCAATGAGGACAGCTATAAATTCCTAAAGAATGTTTTGGATGAGGTAATGACCATCTTCCCTTCCCCGTATATCCATATCGGAGGCGATGAGGCTGATAAATCCCATTGGAAAAATTGTCCGAAATGCCAAGCCTTGATGAAGAAGGATAGCCTGAAGTCGGAAGATGAACTACAGTCCTATGCCATCAAGCAAATGGATGAGTACCTGCAATCCAAAGGCAGAAAGCTGATAGGCTGGGATGAGATATTAGAAGGAGGATTGACAGCGGGAGCCACCGTGATGAGCTGGAGAGGTGAAGAAGGCGGGATTAAATCAGCGAATGCTGGGCATGATGTCATCATGACGCCTGGGGCATATTTATATTTTGATGGTTACCAAACCGATCCTAGGACACAGCCTGAAGCCTTGGGTGGATTTTTGCCATTGGAAAAGGTCTATAGCTACAACCCTATCCCGGAAGGGATCCAAGATGATAAGAAAAAGCATATTCTAGGTGCACAAGCGAATGTATGGACGGAACACATCCCAACCTACCAACATGTGGAATACATGGCATTCCCAAGGGCATTAGCGCTATCGGAAGTGGTATGGACCGATAAGGAAAGTAAGTCCTGGCCTGATTTCCAAAAGAGACTGCAACAGCAATATAAGATATTACAGAAATTGGAGGTGAACTATTACCGTCCATCCTATAATGTGATCAATAAGGTAGAATTTGATTCTGTTCATGTCAGGAACACCGTTAGTTTGTCTTCGGAGCAGTTTAAACCAAACATCCGCTATACGATAGATGGGACGGAACCGAGCAAATCATCGACCTTGTACAATCTTCCGATCGAGCTATCGAAATCGGCGGTAATCAAGGCTGCATCCTTTTTGGATTCCGCTAGGGTCAGTCCGGTGGAGACCATAGAACTGGATATACATAAGGCCATTGGAAAAGAAGTGATCTATAAAACGGCTTGGGAAGGATATCCTGCACAGGGCAACAGGACGCTGACCAACGGCATAAAAGGAACATTGACCTACCAGGATGGACAATGGCAGGGATTTACCAAAGGCGTAGATGTGATTGTGGATTTTGAGAGAAGAGAAGAGATAAAATCTGTGGCCTTAAATTTTATGCAAATCCCAGCACCGGGGGTATATTTTCCGGGAGAGTTTACGGTATTGGTTTCGGACAATGGAAAAAGTTACAGAGAATTGGGAACCGTAAAAAATCAGGTAAGCACGACAGACCCGGCATTGAAATTTCAGAAGTTTGAAATCAAGCTGGAAAAGCCGGTCATGGCACGATATATACAGATCAAGGCGACTAACCCGATGAAGGGTTATCTATTCGCCGATGAGATAGTCATTTATTAATGGAAAAAGGGAATTCAGATCATTGAGTTCCCTTTTTTATGGGCGAAACTTTTTCTGAGGATAAGCATAAAGGGTTTAATTGGAGGAAAACGTAATGAATTCCTTAAATAAGCAGCTAGGAAGGTTCAATTTTTTCGATGAAATAATTCGTTCATTATTAAAATAAAAATGTAACTTTGCACTCCGACAAAGCAGTCGGAAAAACACCTCCCATTAAGGCAATCTCTGTCTGCAAACGTCCACTTAATTATTTGTATTTAACAATTGAAATAAAAAATAATGCCTAGAAACACCTCCATCAATTCGGTATTAATCATTGGATCTGGACCTATTGTTATCGGACAAGCCTGTGAGTTTGACTATTCAGGATCACAAGCAGCATTGTCTCTGAAAGAAGAAGGAATCTCTGTATCCATCATTAATTCAAACCCAGCTACAATCATGACCGATAGTGTTGTAGCAGATCACGTTTATTTACTTCCATTAACTTGCGAAAGTATCGAGCAGATCCTTCAAGAACGCCAAATCGATGCTGTACTACCAACTATGGGTGGTCAGACCGCTTTGAACCTATGTATTGAAGCATCCAACCGTGGTATTTGGGACAAATACAATGTTAAAGTGATAGGAGTTGATGTAGCTGCTATCGAGAAAACTGAAAACCGTGAAGAATTCCGCCAATTGATGATCGACATCGGTGTTGGTGTTGCGAACTCTAAGATTGCGAACTCCTTCTTGGAAGGTAAAGAAGCTGCGCAGTTGATCGGATTCCCATTAGTAATTCGCCCTTCTTACACATTGGCTGGAACCGGAGGTGGTTTTGTGCACAAGAAAGAAGAATTTGACGCTGCCTTGAACAGAGGTCTGCATGCATCCCCTACCCATGAGGTATTGGTGGAGCAAGCAGTATTGGGTTGGAAAGAATTTGAATTGGAATTATTACGTGATACAAACGATAACGTAATCATCATCTGTACGATCGAAAACTTTGATCCTATGGGTATCCATACCGGAGACTCCATTACAGTGGCTCCAGGGATGACCCTTTCGGACAAATGTTACCAAGATATGCGTAATCAAGCAATTAAGATGATGCGCTCTATCGGTAACTTCGCCGGTGGTTGTAACGTTCAGTTCTCTGTAAACCCTGAGAACGAAGAGATCATTGCTATCGAGATCAACCCACGTGTTTCCCGTTCATCAGCATTGGCTTCTAAAGCTACAGGTTACCCTATCGCTAAGATCGCTGCGAAATTGGCAATCGGTTATAACTTGGACGAACTTCAGAACCAGATCACTAAAAATACTTCAGCATACTTCGAGCCTACATTGGACTATGTAATCGTTAAGGTTCCACGCTTTAACTTTGACAAGTTTAAAGGTGCCAACAAGGAATTGGGCTTACAGATGAAGGCTGTAGGTGAGGTTATGGCAATCGGCCGTACTTTCATCGAGGCACTTCAAAAAGCGGCTCAATCGCTTGAGACTGGCCGTGCAGGTTTAGGTGCTGATGGTCGCCAATCAAGAAATTTAGAGGAAATCATGCACAGCTTGGAGCATCCAAGTGCTGATCGCCTTTTCCATATCAAAGATGCTTTCGAATTAGGGGTTCCTTTGGAATCTGTTCGTAAAGCGACCTTAATTGACAAATGGTTCTTATTGCAAATTCAAGAGCTTGTTCAATTAGAAGGTGAATTGCGCAGATACCAATTGAACAATATCCCTCGCGATTTCTTCATGACCTTGAAACAAAAAGGTTATTCAGATATACAAATCGCTTGGTTACTAGGGAATACAACAGAAGACGAGGTTTATGCTCGCCGTAAAGAATTGGGTATCCGTCGCGTTTACAAAATGGTTGACACCTGTGCCGCGGAATTCCCTGCACAGACTCCATACTATTACTCTACTTTCGAAGACGAAAACGAGTCGACAGCATCTGACCGCAAAAAGATCATCGTATTAGGTTCAGGACCTAACCGTATCGGTCAAGGTATCGAGTTTGATTACTCATGTGTACACGGTCTATTGGCCGCTAAAGAATCTGGTTACGAAGCAATCATGGTTAACTGTAACCCTGAGACGGTTTCTACAGACTTTAACATGGCTGACAAACTCTACTTCGAGCCTGTATTCTGGGAACACGTTCGTGAAATCATCGAATTGGAGAAACCGGTTGGTGTAATCGTTCAGTTAGGTGGTCAAACTGCCTTGAAAATGGCTGAGCGCCTAGAAGCCGAAGGCGTAAAGATCATCGGAACAAACTTTGCAAACATGGACTTGGCTGAAGACCGTGGAAGTTTCTCGGATCTATTGAAAGATTTAGATATCCCTTATCCAAAATATGGTGTGGCAACTTCTGCAGAGGAAGCGATCAAGGTTGCGAATGAAGTCGGTTACCCAGTATTGGTTCGTCCTTCCTATGTACTAGGTGGACAAGGAATGAGCATCGTGATCAACGATGAAGACTTGGAGAAAGCAGTAGTGAACCTATTAAAAAATCTTCCAGGTAACCATATCCTAATTGACCACTTCTTGGATAGAGCTGAAGAAGCGGAATCAGATTCGATCTGTGACGGTGAAGATGTTCACATCATCGGAATGATGGAGCACATCGAGCCTGCAGGTATCCACTCTGGTGACTCATCAGCAGTATTGCCTCCATTTAGCTTATCAGAAAAGGTTCAGCAGAAAATGGAAGAATATACCATCAAATTAGCGAAAGCATTGAATGTGATCGGTCTATTGAACATCCAATTCGCCATCAAAGATGAGAATGTATTTGTAATCGAGGCAAACCCTCGTGCATCACGTACAGTTCCATTTATCGCGAAAGCTTATGATGTACCTTACATCAATATCGCTACAAAGGTGATGTTGGGCGAGAACAAGTTGAAAGACTTCACGATCGAGCGCAAACTGAATGGATACGCCATCAAAGAGCCTGTATTCTCTTTCTCAAAATTCCCTGAGGTAGACAAGCAATTAGGCCCTGAGATGAAATCTACTGGTGAAGCAATCCGTTTTATCAAAGATCTTAACGATCCACATTTCAGAGAATTGTACAGCAAGAAATCAATGTTCTTGAATGCGCAGTAGCAGTACAGAGTACTAAGTACTAAGTATTTAGTATTTAGTATTTAGTATTTAGTATTTAGTATTTAGTATTTAGTATTTAGTATTTAGTATTTAGTATTTAGATATAAAAAATTCGAAAAGGTCTGAGAATAATTTCTCAGACCTTTTTTAATATTGAAGATGTCTAAATACTAAATACTTTCTACTAAATACTCTCTACTAAATAATACTCTTGACACACCTAAACCCTACATTATTTGTCGGCGAATTGATTTCTCCTTTTCCTCGACTTCCGGCTTTATAGCGCTCGCAATATTGGTCATTGCAAAGGAATGAGCCTCCACGTTGTACGCGTTTGATGGTTCCGGGTTCTTGGGGATCGTAGGAATCTGCTGGTCCTTTGGGGTTATCTTTAGGACTATGTTGGTAGTAATCTGGTCTGTAGAAGTCAGAACACCATTCCCAGACATTACCTTCCATATCGTAAAGGCCAAAGGCATTCGCTGGAAAGGACTTGACTGGTGCCGTAGTTTCGAATCCATCTTCTTTAGAGTTCTTGGTGGGGAATTCACCCTGGTAAATATTCGCTAGCCATTTGCCATCTTCCAACTTCTCAGACCCCCAATAGTAGGTTTCCGCTTGATGTTTACCTGCCTTGGCTGCATATTCCCATTCCGCTTCTGTTGGAAGTCGCTTTCCAGCCCATTTTGCATAGGCTTCTGCATCTTCGTAGGCAAGTTGCGTGACAGGATGGTTCTCCTTTCCTTTAATACTGCTCTTAGGTCCTTCAGGATGGCGCCAATTGGCATCGGGAACATATTCCCACCATTGCAGGTGGTCTTGCAAACCTTGGACTTGTTTTGGAGCCGAGAAGACTGCTGAGCCTGGCACCAATAAAGCTGGGTCTGCTCCAGAGAAATCTTTTGGATCTAATGGCCGCTCCGCTACCGTTACATATCCAGTGGCTTTCACAAATGCTTCAAACTGGGCATTGGTTACCTCATGCACGTCCATATAAAAGCTATTGACCGTAACTTGGTGCAAAGGTTGTGCATCCTGAAAGCTATTGCTTCCCATTTCAAAGGTTCCCCCTTCAATCAAGACCATTTCTGCTTTATCCTCCCCTAGGAGATTATTACCCACGGAATCCTTCTTTAGGTTTGCAAAACGGGAAGGAATGGATGAGGTATGACATACGGCAACCGAATCTGAAAAGACAACCTGTTCTTTATTCTTAGCACCAGATTGGCAAGCAGTGAACAATAAAAGGGAAATAGGAATAGATTTGAAAATGTTCATAGTATAGGATTGAAAGATCTCCTTTTACAAAGATAACAGAGTAATTGAAAAATGAAAACCAAGGACATTCGCTATGGAATCAGAAAGGAATCAAAAAAAGCTGCCTTTTGAGGCAGCTTTAATGAAAATATAGGATTTTTAACTATTTCACATTTAATTGAACATCCTTCGCGTTAACCTTTGGACGGATCTTGGTGTTACCACCACCGTTCAAGGTCATATCATGAGGTTTGTTTGTTTTCCAGTTACCTCTAGTGAAGTCAGGGATGTCCACTGTTCTGCTGTTTTTAGAAACAGATTCAACGCTTAATGGAACGATTGCACTCCATACGGCGCCATCATATACCGTTTGATCAAGAGGAAGACCATTACGCAGACAGTCGATCATTCTCCAGTCCATCATAAAGTCCATACCACCATGGCCACCAACTTCCTTAGCTTGTTCACCAATGAATTTCACTAATTCCGGAGTGTACTGATCGTATAGTTTTTTAAGTTCTTCTGGTTTTACGAAGCTATGTCCGAAAGCGATTCCTTCTTGAGGGTATTTCTGTGCAAAGCCTTTTGTACCACTCAATAAGTGAATACGAGAATAAGGACGAGGTGAAGTAACATCATGTTGAACCATTAATGTTTTACCTTTTTCAGTTTTGATCAAGGTCGTATCCATATTTCCTCTGTATTTCTTACCAACGAATTCTTGGAAGAAATCATCCTTTGCTGCTAATTCTCTAGCTCTGTCAGCCATCATAAAGTCATTTGACTGCATAGCAACGAGGTGGTTCAATTTATCGCCACAGTTGATGTTCATACATTGCGCGATTGGGCCAATACCGTGGGTTGGGTACAAGTTACCGTTCAATTTGATGTTCTCACGCAATCTCCACATGTTTTCATAACCTTTCTTATCGAAGTTCAAGTCCAATAAGTCATGGATATAAGCACCTTCAGCATGTACCAATTCGCCGAATAACCCTTGACGTACCATGTTCAAAGTCAACATTTCGAAGAAGTCATAACAACAGTTCTCCAACATCATACAATGTTTCTTGGTCGCTTCAGAAGTTTTTACAACTTCCCAGATTTCAGAGATCGTCAATCCCATTGGAACCTCTGTTGCAGCGTGTGCACCAGATTTCATTGCTTCAATAGCCATTGGAGCGTGGTATTCCCAAGGAGTTGTGATATATACAAGGTCTAGTTCTTCGTTTTTCAACATGGATTTCCAGCCATCTTCACCTGAATAGGCTTTAGCTTCCTTCAATCCTTTTTTAGTTAAGATAGTTTGAGCCTTGGTCACACGGTCTGCATGCTTATCACATAGTGCTACGATTTCTACACCTTCAATGTATGAAAGACGATCCACGGCGCCAGGACCACGCATACCCAAACCAATTACGGCTACTTTTACTTTATCTATTTTTGGAGCAGCAAATCCAGACATATTAAAGTTGGAGCTTGCAAACACCTCGTTTTGCAAAGAGGGCAATGTAATTGCTGCGCTGGACAACAAACCAGCCTTCTTTAAAAAATCTCTACGGGAGTTATTCATAGTATAAATTTATTATCAAACTAATTTACAAAATAAAGGGGGACATAGTCCCCCTATAAATCACCTATTTTAAAACAAACTAAACAGTCAAATTTTGATTTATCACAAATTAACGAATGGTATAATTTGGTTGAGGGGCTTGATTATCAAACCACTAATACAATGATAATATGATTTTTGATAAAACAAAAACAATTTGACCACGCAAACGTTTGTCCAATTTGCACAACCGTTTGCTTTCTGTCAAAATATTGAGACAAAAGACTATAGATTGATATTTCCGATCATCTCCTTCAGTGCAAGCTCTGAAAGCTTGGCCTGTAACCGAGAAGAATTGAACCTAGATACCGCATTGATAAAGTTTTCCTGTGCATCACGGAATTCTACGGCAGAGATGGTTCCTATCTTATATTTTTCTAAGGTAATATTGAGGTTCTGTCTGGCGATATCGGCGTTATTCTCCTCTAATCGTGCTAAAGACAGGTTTGTTTGATAAGATTCATATGCGGTGGACATGGCTGTCTTGATCAATAGATTCTGCTGATCGATCATCAATCCGGAGTTTTCCAATTGGATCTTGGCAACCCTTTCATTTCTACGTTGGTTAAATCCATCAAAAATATTGATCGAAGCTGTAACACCATAATTAAACCCACGGGAGTTCGAACTGGATACGAAACCTAAACTGGATTCAGATTCTGAAAAATTGTAACCTGTATTCAATCGTACAATGGGATATCGATTGCCCTTGACTCTCTTCACTTCCAATTCAGCCATCCTTTTATTGATGGCTATGATCTGTAGGTCTGGATTGTATTCTTTGGCTTTGTTCAATAACTCATCATAAATCAATGAATCATCGTACTCAACTTCTCTTTCTACATCAAATTCAATATTTAGATCACGCGCCATCAGGCTGTTCAGGTTAATCTTTAAGTTCTTGACTACATTGGCTTGCCTTAGTCTATTTGATTCATCCTCATTGAGGTTCACTTGCACGTTCAATACTTCCAGGCGGGAAGCCTTTCCGATCATGAATCTATTTTCAGCTGTACGCAGGCGTTCCGTGGAGATATTGATACTTGAATCTATGGCATTCAGGAGATTCTGTTGCTCTACAATGGTGTAATAGGTGGAGATAACATCGGAGACCTTAGCCAAGATCGTTTTTTTAAGTTCAAACTCCCCTTGTTTCTGAAGCTCCTTTAATTGGTCATACCTGGAAAACATCGCAAAACCATCAAAGATGGTCCATCCAATGCTAACGCCATAGCTCATATTATTGTTTTTCGCATTCCTCAATGAACGTTGATCTCCATTGGCCTGAACCTGTGAAGAGTTCATGACAGAGTTGTTCTGGGAGAAATTACCTGTAACCGTAGGCAACATACCGGCATTGCCATAGGTCATGTTTTCCTGGGCAACACGCAGGTCATTCTGCGATAGTTTTATTTCAAAGTTATTCTCAAGAGCTATCTGAACAGCATCCTTAGCGGTCAATAGTCCCTGCGCATTCAAATTCACCCCTGCTAAGAGTATCAGACAGCCTAATAAGACAAGTTTCTTCATTTTATTCTTCAATTTCCTCCAGCATTTTAATTTCTTCCAATTCCGGATGTAAGTTCTTCTTCCTTGACATCATCAGGTAAAATGCAGGAATAACAAATAAAGTCAATATCAATGCGAAAATAGTTCCGCCTACGATCACCACCCCCATGCCGATACGGCTGGTTGAAGCTGCCCCTAGGGAAAGCGCAATTGGTAATGCCCCTAAAGCAATGGCTAGTGAAGTCATTAAAATAGGTCTTAACCTCGCTTCTGATGCTGTAACAACGGCATCGTATTTATTATAGCCTTCTTCACGTAGCTGGTTTGCAAATTCCACAATCAAGATACCGTTCTTGGTTACCAAACCAATCAACATGATCGTTCCGATCTGCGAAAAGATATTCCAGGATTGGCCAAAGAGCCAAAGCGAGAACATGGCTCCAGCAACTGCCATCGGAACCGTAATAATGATAATAATAGGGTCAATGAAACTCTCGAATTGGGCAGCTAGGATCAAAAAGATTAGCAATACCGCCAATCCAAAAGCGAACATCGTATTCGAACCACTTTCTACAAAGTCTCTGGACTCACCGCCAAGATCGGTGGTAAAGGTATCATCCAATACCCTTTCCTTGATCGCCTCCATTGCTTCAATCCCATCGCCCATGCTCTTACCTGGTGCAAGCCCCGCCGATACGGTCGCTGCCATATAGCGGTTGTTATGGAACAACTGTGGTGGACTGCTTCTCTCTTCGATCTCCACGATATTATCCAATTGTATCAACTGGCCCTGATTGTTCTTGACAAAAATAGAGGCTAGGTCCATCGGCGTTGAGCGATCCTTACGATCAAACTGCCCCATGACCTGATATTGCTTTCCATTCATCATAAAATAACCGAAGCGCTGTCCCGAAAGCGACATTTGTAAGGTCTGGGCAACATCTAAGACCGATACCCCTAAGGATTGGGCTTTTTCCCGATCAATGCTGACATATACTTCAGGTTTGTTGAACTTTAAATTTACGTCCGTAATGGAAAAAGTATTGTCCTTTGACAATTCATCCATAAATTCCGGAATTTTCTCCTCCAATTTCTGAAAGTTAGGCGCTTGAATAATATATTGAATCGGCAGACCTCCCCTTCTATTGACAGAAATAGTAGGTTGTTGTGATACCGATACACGTCCTTCTGAGTAACCTCTGGTCAACCTAGATAGGTCATCTGCGATCTCTTGTTGCGTCCTTTCCCTTTCACCAGGTTGCACTAATCCAAGGCGGACAAATCCTGAATTGGACGAAGCAGAACCAAATCCTGGGGATGTGATCACCAAACTAACCTTTTTCTCAGGTACTGAATCGTTGATCAACATGGTTAGGTCGGTCATAAATCTATCCATATAATCATAGGACACCCCTTCCGGAGCTGTTGCTCTCAGACTGATGTAACTCCTATCATCATAAGGAGCAGTTTCCTTAGGAAGTAATTGATAGAAGAAATAGATCAATGCAAAACAGGCCAAAATGGTGGCAAAACTAAGCCATTTCATGCTCAGGAAGCTTTTTAGCGAATCGGCATAGCCTGCGTTCATCATTTCAAAATAACGTTCGGTACGCATATAAAACTTCGATCTCTTCTGTTCGCCACCTTTCATGAGGTAGGCATTCAACATCGGTGTCAAGGTCAGGGAAACGAAGGCTGAAATCAATACAGCCGCCCCGATGACGACACCGAATTCCCGGAACAGCCTTCCCACGAACCCCTCTAAAAAGATTACCGGTAAAAACACTGCTGCCAACGTAATAGAAATGGAGATTACCGCAAAGAAGATTTCATTGGAACCTTTGATGGCCGCTTGAATGGGCGACATGCCCTCTTCCACTTTCTTAAAGATGTTTTCTGTGACCACAATACCATCATCCACCACCAGACCGGTAGCCAATACAATGGCCAGCAAGGTCAGCACGTTGATGGAGAAACCACAGAGGTACATAATGAAAAATGTCGCAATCAAAGAAACCGGTATATCGATCAATGGCCTAAATGCAATGGACCAGTTTCGGAAGAACAGATAGATAATCAACACCACCAATACAATAGCGATCAATAGGGTTTCTACCACTTCCAATACCGCTTTCTTGACGAATTGGGTGTTATCTATTGCTATGTTCAATACAAAGCCTTCCGGCAGCTCATTCTGCATACGGTCATATTCCGTATAGAACTGATCTGCAATCTCCAGATAGTTCGTGCCAGGCTGAGGGATTACTGCCAAACTCACCATGGGGAAGCCTGAGTCGGACATCTTCGTCTCAAAGTTTTCAGCTTCCAGTGCGGCCTTACCCACATCCGAAAAGCGAACGATTCGGTTGTTATCTGATCGTATGATGATATTACTGAATTCCTCCTCTGTTGCAAGGTTTCCGATGGTCTTGATTGCCAATTCCGTATTGGCACCGGTCAGTTTGCCCGAAGGCAATTCCACGTTCTGCGTGGTCAAAGCCGTCCTAACATCCAGAACCGTCAGTCCATAGGATGCCAACTTCACAGGATCAATCCAAAGGCGCATAGCAAATTTCTTTTGCCCCCAAATCTGAACCGAACTCACCCCAGGTATTGTCTGTAGCCTTTGTGCGATTACATTTTCGGCATAATCCGAAAGCTCCAATACGTTTTTCGTAGCGCTTTGCATGGTCATCGTCAGGATAGGCTCTGAATCCGCATCAGCTTTGGAAACGACTGGCGGCGCATCTATATCTTGAGGCAAGCTCCGTAATGCCTGCGAAACTTTGTCCCGCACATCATTCGCAGCCTCTTCCAGGTTTTTGCTCAGGTTAAACTCGATAGTGATATTACTGGATCCTTGATTAGAAGAAGAAGAAATATTTCGGATTCCATCAATTGAGTTAATGGATTTTTCCAAGGGTTCCGTAATCTGCGACTCAATGATGTCTGCATTTGCCCCTGCATAGTTTGTCCGCACAGAAATCTGTGCTGGATCAATAGAAGGGAATTCCCGCACACCCAAGAACGTGTATCCAATGATTCCAAAGAGAATCAGGATAAGGTTCATGACTATGGTCAGGACCGGCCGCTTAATACTTATGGTAGATAAACTCATTTCTTATCGATTATTGAAGGTTCACCTGAACTTTAGAGCCATTACGCAAGGACATTACCCCCGAAGTCAGTACCGTATCGCCACCCTGTATTCCTGAAGTAATCAATACGTCTTCATCCGTTCTCGCTCCTGTTTCAACCATGACCTCATTGGCCAGACCATTTTTCATTACAAATAGCTTCTTACCATTTTGAACAGGTATCAAAGCTTCCGCAGGCACCAGCAATCCATTTTCCAATGTTTCCAATGGAAAAATAATATTGGCAAATGTTCCTGGAATGATATGATCTGAACTGTTAGATGTGATTGCTTTTACCAATAATGTCCTTGTGTTGGCTTCTACGGCAGGTTCTGTAGCATAGATCTTCGCTGTAAATTCCCCTTCTACACCTTGGACACTAAATTTTATCTGATTATTGATCCTTACTTTATTGGCATATTTTTCAGGAATTGAAAAAGAAACCTTCAACCTATTGGTATTGACCAATTGGGCAATATTGGTAGTCGGAGTCACATAACTTCCTTTTGAAATATTCCTTAGACCGATCCGACCAGAAAAAGGAGCTCTGATCACCGTCTTGCTCAACTGAGCCTTGATCAATTGGATCTGTGATTGCGCGGTCCTGAAATCGGCACTAGCGATGTCGTACTCCTCCTGAGAGATCGCTTCCTTTTCTAAGAGAAGCTTTGCCCTCCTTTCATTTTCAGCAGCCAGGTTATTGCGGGTCTGGGCCTGAGCCAACTGTGCCTGCAACTCAGCATCATTGATCGTCAATAGAGGTTGTCCTAGAGAAACCCGTCCACCTTCAGTGAAATTGATAGATTCCACGATACCTGAAATCTCGGTATGAAGTTCTATCTGTTCATCAGCTTCAATGGCACCCGATAAAGAAAGGAAATCAGAGAAAGGCTGACCCTGAACAACCGTTCCATATACCTTTACGGAGGAATTGCCCCCTCTAGGTCCTTGTTGAGCAGCTGCTTTCTCTTTGTTTTTGTTGATCCTATAATAGACCATTCCACCAACAACCAGTACCGTTATCAATAATATTATAATGGATTTTCTTTTCATTTCAGGTTAGTTAAAAACTTATCGTTTTCACGTTTTATAAAACTGAAAAATAGAAAAAAAAGGAATAGGATAGTGTAATATTGTTATTATACTATTATTAGCAGAGGATGAACTAAGGATTGCTATACAGAAGGAACCTGCACAGAGCCTACAATATTGAGCTTTTTAAGGATAACATTGATCAATTGCCATAACTTGTCCACAGTGATTTCGAAGGTTTTTGCAATATTATCCAAACTAAATCCCTCTAACAAGCGATGTACAATGTTCAATTCACGTTTAGATAATTTTCTTCTCGATTGAGGAGGTTGTTGAATACCAAAAAATAGAGATTTAGTAAGCTCTGGACTGACATAGGAGGAGCCATTGATGACATCGATGATGATATTCATCATATCCACGGCTTTCGTTCCTTTTTTCACAAAGGCATTCGCACCTGCAAGAAGGCTCTTTCGGACTATTGCCGGATTGTCAACATCGGAAAGCATAAGGATATGTACGTTGGGATAAAGAGCCCTGATCATTGGGATACCTGAAATACCATCAATATCCGGCATCATGATATCCAAGAGGATTACCTCAGGAATATCTGCTGAGGAAGCCTTAGCTTGAAAGTCCAATATGGATTCTGCCTCGATTACAAAATCAAAGTGAACTGAATTTATGTTCAAGAGCTGAAATTTTGTCAAAGTACGACAAAAGACGCTATCGTCAATTATTCCTAATTTAATGCTCTGCATATGTATTAACTTAAATCCACTAAATTGATTTTTGGGCAAATCAATATTAACAACTTATTATCTTTCCTTATAAATATACAATTTGTACGCAAAATCAGAAAGAAACTATATGTAAAAGTAGGAATATTTTTTATGGATTAATTAATTTATAAAAATAAGAGATAATATTTTTCAATAGGGATAAGTGAAATAATTTAGCAAACCATTAGTAAAAATAAGCAAATAATTACATAAAATAAATGTTTAAACTTAAGTCTAAGGTTAAATTTAAGAATCATCGATTGAATTTCAATAAATTTATAGAATTATTGGACCAATCTGCAAGCTGAACTTGAGCTAGATTTAAAAAAACGGTTCAGCAATAACGGAGTCAACTTTTAATTTAAGCAGAAGCTGCCTGAATTCTATGTATATTATATAGGGAAGATATTTATTTAACTATTGAACAAAGAAGAAGGAGCTAAAAAAGATGAGAGAATGGTTTGGTTTGAGATGGAAAAGGATGGGTTTGAACCAGGATTAAATGGATGAGAGGATGGACCAAGAACTGGGAACGGACCAGGATTAATGGGATGGGAGGATATTCCAGGAGCAGGATGGACAATATGGCGACGGAACGGATCCGCGTCCCTACCGGCATACCTTATTACCAATTGCCCCTAAAAACAGAAAGCCCGCTGTCTGCTGACAGCGGGCTCCCGTATAAAATTAGGCACCGACCTACTCTCCCACCTGTTACGGCAATACCATCGGCTCTGGCGGGCTTAACTTCTCTGTTCGGAATGGGAAGAGGTGGACACCGCCGATATAGGCACCTGAATACCTTTTTGTACATGCCCCTCATCTAGGGGACGGTACATTGACATGTTATTGGAAGAAAAGATCAGAAAAAGAGAGAGGACAACAGGTCTATCCGCATTGGAAAGCTTCGGGCTATTAGTACCACTCGGCTTTGGTCTCTCAACCTTTACACCTGTGGCCTA
>NZ_JANBZY010000008.1:0-284281 GCF_024261425.1 Sphingobacterium sp. LZ11T8
CATATCGCAGCTGTTGGAAAAACCATCAGCTGGGCAACCTTTGGCCCAAAGCAAGGGAAAGGGAAAGGAAAAACAACCATAGAGGCAAATAATCAAGAAAAAATTTGGAATACAACATAGAAGGGGCGAATTGAATTCGCCTGCTTTCTTCATTCCCCATTCATTAAAAAAACGGAAGGCAATTTTTTTCAATTGCCTTCCGTTTTTTTATTTCGCTAAATAACCGCCATCCACTGGGTAATAGGATGCCGTAACGAATGAAGCTTTATCCGAAGCTAGCCATAAAGCCAGCTCTGCTACTTCTTCTGGCTTACCCAATCTTTGGAAAGCATGTTGTGTTTCTAGATATTTCAGGGAGTCTGCATCCAGGTTGGCTTCAACCAATGGAGTTGCAATAAATCCAGGACCGATTGCATTGATGCGAACGCCTTTGGTCGCATATTCCCATCCTGCAGCCTGGGTCAGTCCGACAACGCCATGTTTTGCTGCAACGTATGCCGATGATTTCGCAAATCCTACTGCCCCAAGGATAGATGCCATATTAATGATGCTTCCGCCCACTTTCTCAATCTCTGGTAACTGATAGTGCATTCCATAGAATACTCCATTGAGGTTGATGTCAATGACTTTCTTCCAGCCTTCGATAGATAGGTCCCCAACGTTGTTGGATTCGCCACCTATTCCTGCATTGTTCACTGCAATATGTAGTGCGCCGAAATTCTCAATGGCAGCCTCCACAATTTTTTTATTGTCTTCGGCAGAAGAGGCATCTGCTTTAATAAAGATAACATTCCCCTCACCAAGATTGTTGATCAATTCTTCTCCTAACTTTTCGTTCAGATCCGCTATAACAACTTTAGCACCTTCTTTTACAAAAAGTTCAACGATTGCCTTACCGATACCGGAAACTCCTCCGGTCACAATAGCCACTTTGTCATTTAGTTGTTTCATATTGTTCGCTTATTATTTTGACAATAAGATACAAAGAATACAAGAGCAGTTATGTGACTTTTGTCATCCAAAAAGCTGATTATGACTTTAATAGGAAAGTGCAAGTCAAAGCTTACAATCTTTTGATAATCGCCATTTTTGGTATTACCTAATTTGAATATTGTTTTACCTTATTCGGTTTTCTCAGGGTTATCTGTACTCAGGATAATTGAATCTCCCTTGCCATATTCATTGGAATAGACCTTGATCAAAACTCCTACAGAAGATAGGATCAAAGGACCGAAGATCAATCCCAACATGCCGAATAATTTTAGACCCAGCAATACCCCGAACACCGTGATCAGAGGTGGGACATTTCCCAATGTTTTTAAAATGGTAAAGCGTAAGATATTATCGATACTACCGATCAATAGAAATCCATAGAGGAGGATACCGATTCCATTGGCAGTTTCACCTCCGGCTAAGGTAATGATACCCAGTGGAACATAGATGGTCATGGTCCCTAATACCGGAACTATGGAAGCAATACCGGTCAGCATGCCCATCAGAATAAAATTATCTACCCCAAAGATCCAATAGCCCAACATGGCTACTAAACCTTGGAAGAATCCCAAGATAGGGATACCGATGGCATTGGAACGGACCATGGAATCAAACTCTTTCCATAGTTCTTGTTTGCTTTTTGGTGAGAAGGGTACACCACTGGAGATATAACTTTCCATTTGCCTACCATACACCAACATAAAATAAAGCACAAACAAAGCCACTATAATATTGATCATGACCTCGGCCACGGAGTTCAATATGCTTGGTACATATTTGGTAAATCGCTGCAGCATATTGAGCAAAGCTTCATCCGACATGTCAATATCCTTCAGGAATGGCTTGTCGGCCATATATTCCTTCAAGAGATTGAACTGGGAGACGATCTTATCCGTATTGTTCAAGAAACTGGTGATCTGTGGAACCAGATAATCCACCAAGGCCCAAATGGGCAATACAATAAAGACAATGGATATGAGAATAAATAGGAGACTGGTCAGGATCTTGTTCCATCTTTTTCGTTCCGTCAACTTAAAGTAGCTGTTGCGGAATAGCACATATAAAGTAATGGCACCTAGGAAGCCCGGCAAATAATAGTAAAGGTTCTTGAAAATTAGGATACATACCAAGATAATGATGATAATCAACATGATCTGGTTGATGGAATTGTTGTTAATCTGCTTCGTTCTCATATTCAGTAGCAATTTAGGTAAATATAGTGTTTTAGACAACAGACAATAGACATAAGACATAAGACCACTGTATAACCCTACATAGAGCTTACTGCTTTAATATTAACTTAATTTTTCCAACAATGTTTTTGACGTTTTCACAGAGCCTATCGCATAAAAACCAAACAGCTTTGCTTGAAAAACAATTCAGCCATCTGTGCTTGTCAAAACTTGCTTGGCAAGGATAGGTCTAATGTCTGATGTCTAATGTCTCTTAGTCTATAAAATAAGAAAAGCCCATCCTTTTTGGGGATGGGCTTTTCTTATTTTATAATGCTTACGCGCCTAATTGTACACGTTTGAAAGCAGTAACAGTCAATCCTTTAGCAACTGAATCCAAGAACTGAGCGATAGATTTAGAAGAATCTTTAACGAACTCTTGGTTCAATAAAGTGTTTTCTTTGTAGAATTTGTTCAATTTACCTTGAGCGATTTTTTCTACCATTTCTTCTGGTTTACCTTCAGCGCGGATTTGTTCTTTAGCGATTTCAAGTTCGCGTTCGATAGTTTTCGTATCAACACCATCTTTATCGATAGCCACTGGGTTCATCGCAGCGATTTGCATAGCTACGTCTTTACCAGCTTCTTCAACACCAGCAGCATCAGCAGAAAGACCTACCAATACACCTAGACGGTAGTTACCGTGGATATAAGCAACAACTTTATCAGCAGCAACAGTTTCGAATTTAGAAACGTCGATTTTCTCACCGATCTTACCCGTTTGTTCGATCAATAAGTCAGCGATTTTAGTTCCACCGATTTCCAATGCTTTTAGGTCCTCTAGAGTAGCAGGGCTGTTCGCTAATGCAGCGTCAGCTACTGATTCAGCAAATGCAACGAAATCAGCGTTCTTCGCTACGAAGTCAGTCTCACAGTTTACCTCAACTACGATACCTGATTTGCCATCAGCCGCAGCTTTAGCAATAATTACTCCTTCGTTTGAGTCGCGGTCTTGACGGCTAGCAGCAACTTTAGCACCTTTTTTACGAAGGTAGTCAACAGCAGCTTCGAAATCACCATTAGCTTCCACTAATGCTTTTTTACAGTCCATCATACCAGCGCCAGTTTGTTGACGCAATTTGTTTACATCTGATGCAGAAATTTGTACTGACATAGTATATTTTTTGTTAAAATTACAATTGATGTGTTAAGCATTCCTTGAATTAAAATCAACAGAATGTTAACTTTTAATGTTCAATAGGTTCTTGCCTTTCAGCAAAAAAACCGGAAAGACAGGGGCGGTAAAAGGAAGCAGATCTTCCAGAAACCAACACTTGTCTATCCGGCTTATATTATAGAATAAGATTATTCTACGTCTTTCGCTTTACGAGTGCGTTTTCCTGGAGTCGCTTCAGCAGCTTCACCATTGTCAACTGCAGCTTTAGCAGCAGCAGCTTCTTTTTCCGCGTCCTCTTCTTTATCGCGCTTGCGCTCTTCCAATCCTTCGATGATAGCTTTACCAATTACGCTTGCAATTAAGCTGATTGATTTAGTCGCGTCATCGTTCGCTGGAATAGGGAAGTCGATGTTTGTAGGGTCAGAGTTTGTATCAACCATTGCAAAAGTAGGGATGTTTAATTTCATCGCTTCTGCAACCGCAATATGCTCTTTCTTAACGTCGATAATGAATAATGCAGCAGGTAAACGGTTCAAGTCTGCGATACCTCCTAAAAGGTTCTCTAACTTGATACGCTCACGTTGGATCATCAATTTTTCTTTCTTAGACAATACATCGTAAGTGCCATCTTTCTGCATTTTATCGATGTTTGACATTTTCTTGATTGATTTGCGAACTGTTGCAAAGTTAGTAAGCATACCACCTAACCAACGTTCTGTCACGAAAGGCATGTTTACTGCTTTCGCTTGTTCTGCCACGATTTCTTTCGCTTGTTTCTTTGTAGCTACGAATAAAACTTTACGACCTGATTTTACGATCTGTTTGATCGCTGATGCTGCCTCTTCTAATTTTGTAAGAGTCTTGTTCAAGTCGATGATGTGGATACCATTGCGTTCCATGAAAATGTACTTAGCCATTTTCGGATCCCACTTACGAGTAAGGTGACCAAAGTGAACACCTGCATCCAATAATTCTTGATATGTTGTTCTTGCCATTTTTTGATCCTCCTTATATTAACGTTTACTGAATTGGAATCTTCTACGTGCCTTACGACGTCCTGGTTTCTTACGCTCAACCATACGGTCATCACGTGTCATCAAACCTTTAGAACGTAAAGCAGGTTTTACTTCTGGGTTAAGCTCTACCAAAGCTTTTGCAATCGCTAAACGAACTGCTTCTGCTTGGCCTTTTACCCCACCACCTTGAACGTTAACATTGATGTCAAAATTTGCAAGAGAATCTGCTACCAATAACGATTGAGTAACGATGTATTGCAAAGGTAATGTAGGAAAATATTCCTTGTAATCTTTACCGTTTACGGTAATGTTTCCATTGCCAGCTGTTAAGTAGATGCGGGCAACAGCAGTTTTTCTTCTTCCTGAAGTGTTAGTT
This sequence comes from Sphingobacterium sp. LZ11T8, assembly GCF_024261425.1. Taxonomy (NCBI): domain Bacteria; kingdom Pseudomonadati; phylum Bacteroidota; class Sphingobacteriia; order Sphingobacteriales; family Sphingobacteriaceae; genus Sphingobacterium; species Sphingobacterium sp. LZ11T8. Next base: position 4,735 of record NZ_JANBZY010000008.1, read on the forward strand.
GTTGACATAATCGTTCTCCTTAAAATTTAACTGGTTTTGGATTCTGAGCCTCATGCTTGTGCTCTGTTCCAGCATAAACATATAGGTTCTTAAATAACTGACGTCCTAAACGGTTCTTAGGCAACATCCCGCGAACAGCTTTCTCAATGATGCGCTCTGGGTGCTTTGCCATTAACTCTTTTGGAGAAACGAAACGCTGACCACCTGGGTAGCCTGTGTAGCGAACATATACCTTGTCGCCCAACTTGTTTCCAGTCAATCTAATCTTGTCTGCATTGATAACAATCACGTTATCTCCACAGTCTACGTGTGGGGTGAATGAAGGCTTGTGCTTTCCACGGATCACTTTCGCAATCTCGCTTGCCAAGCGCCCCAAAATCTCGCCTTCAGCGTCAACAACGATCCATTCTTTGTTAACGGTGTTCTTGTTAGCAGAGACAGTTTTGTAACTTAACGTATTCACTTGCTTTTATTTAATTAATTAATAATGTTTTAATTCCTATTGTAATCACTACAATTAGGTCTGCAAAGGTACAATAATTATATTTAATTCTCAAAGCCAATTTTACTTTTTGTTTCCAGCTGTTTTTCATGGCTTTAGCTACATGGCAGAAAAGCCACAACATGCCCTATTTTGTTTGAAACCATTCATCTAAAATAATGCAGCCCCCCATGTGGCTAGGTATCGCAAAATAAGTTTTTTTTGTGTCACGCTGAAGGTTCTCCGAAGTGTCTCGGAACAATTCAATCATAATTGTATTGGTGAACAGGTCCTACACCGCAGGTGTAGGAAGACAGCAGGTTATGAGATATTTACGTAGGGCACAGCGAAGAATCTATTTTTGTTTTTTTGAATTTGGGGTCTTTCAGAAATTGTCAGATGAAGAAACTATTTTTTATTAAGTTCACCCAATTAAAGAAGATCTTCAGAAAACATTTCTCCCACACAGTGGGTTCTTCATGAGGAATTCCTTGTGTCTACAAAAATGTCACCCCCTTCCAGTGTTTCCCAATTTATAAAAACATTTATCCCTCCGAAGGAAGCCCTAGCAGGAAATGCGGCAGAATCCTTCAGGAAATTAGGTCAGGTTGTTTAATCCAAATTATCTAACCAATGACCTTTTAGAAATAAACGGCTTTCAAGGAATAATCCCTCTTGTTAAGGCATATTTATAGGTGATTTTATCGTGATTTAACATTTCTTAAAGATATTCATTTAAACTTTTCTGCATTTTTGTACTCTTTAAAATTAATTTATTACCTTGAATAGCCTTAGACTGTGCGCTAAGCAAGATAAAAGGTGAATAATTAAAGAGATTTAGATGAGAAGATTACATTGGTGCAAACCCCTGGTTCTGGGAGTAATGTTGATGGCGGGACAAGTGTTGTTTGCGCAAGAATTGAAGGATGATAAGGGTTATAAGGAGCAATTGGCATCTATTGAGTCCAAGCTGAAAAGTGGGGATTTAGCAAATGCTCTGCAAAGTATTGAAGAGACCCTGGAGAAATACCCGAATGGAGCAGAGGTCTACTATGCGAAATCCTTGTTATATGCTCAAGCTAGAAACTTTGATGTTGCCTTGCCTGCTGCTGAGGAGGCCGTGAAGATTGCTCCTGAGAATATCATATACAACAACCATCTTCTGGAACTGTACAAGAGCAAAGGTGATTTCACCTCTGCGGTCGAGTTATTAGATGAGTTCATCAAGAAGCAACCCAACAATCCGCAGGTATATCGTGAAAAGATCATGATGCAGCATGCCGGTAAAAAATCGGAAGATGCATTGAAGACATATGAAGAAACGAAAGCTAAGTTCGGTGAAACGGATACCCTAGATGTCCTGAAGGCTGAAATTCTGATGGATATGGATCGCCCACGAGAAGCCAATGAGGTTCTTCAACAGTGGAGAAAGAAAAAATCTCCGATTCGCCAGGTGTACAGTAGCCTGAGCTATATCTTGCTGGACGAAAAGAAACCGAAGGAAGCCCTGACCGTTTTGGATGAAGGGCTGGCCACGACAAAAGATGATCTGCTTTACCTGGATATGGCAGATGCCAATATGGCGCTGAAAAAAGGCTCGCAGGCTTTTGAGAATATCAAAAAGGCCTTTCAATCAGACGCGGTAACCTTTATCGACAAGCATCGGGTCATGATGAACCTGGTGAACAACAATAAGGATTTTACGAAAGACCAATTGCAGGACTTGGCGAACACCTTGGTGTTAAAGCACCCAAGGATGCCCGATAGTCATATGTTTAAAGGAGATATCCTTTGGATGCGTGGTGACCTTGACCAGGCCAAGTCACTTTACTTGACAACGGTGAGCATGAACCCGCAGCATGTGGATGCATGGCGTAAGTTGATCAATGTGGAATTGGCGCAGAACAAATTAGATGGAGCCATCGTGGATGGAAAAGAGGCATTGAGCCATAATCCCAATAATGTGATCATCACTTATTTTGTTGGGGTTGCCTATATGATGAAAAAAGATACCGACAACGCCAGGTTGTTCCTTGAGCGTGCCCTGGATCAGAGCGGCAATGAGAATGACTTCGTGAAGTCCATGATTTACGGTGGTTTGGGTGACCTTTACCATGAGATCAAGATGGAGTCGGCATCTGAAGTGGCGTACGAGGAAGCAATCAAATTGGATAGCAACAATGTAACGGTGATGAACAATGCCGCCTATTATCTTTCGCTACAAAAGAAAGATCTGGATAAAGCTGCTGCATACGCCAAGAAGGCAAATGAGTTGGAGCCAAATTCTGGAACCTTCCAAGATACCTATGCCTGGGTGCTATTCCAACAAGGGAAATATCAGGAAGCCTTGGTATGGATCGAGAAAGCGATCAAAAATTCGGAACCATCGGGCGTATTATATGATCATTATGGTGATATCCTGATCAAATTAGGAAAGACCAAGGAAGCATTGAAGCAATGGGAGAAGGCGATGACCTATTCGGAAGGAAGTGCCTTGGATAAGGAAAAGTTAAAACAGAAAATCAGTGAGAAGAAATATATTGAGTAAAATCAGTTTGGTCTTGGCGGTATTGATGCTTGCATCAGCCTGTGCCAGTAAAAAGGCAACCGTTAAGAAGGGGGATGCCGCTGCTACAGCAAAGGGTAAGGACCTTTTGAGCACCTATGAATTGAACAATTTGAACTTTATCACCTTCTCAGGTCGGGCAAAGGCAAGGGTGCAGTTTGGTGAAGAGACCCAGAACGTAACCTTGAATGTGCGTATGGAACGGGATAAGGCCATTTGGATTTCGGTTACTGCACTCTTGGGGATTGAAGCTGCCCGGGTCTTGATTACTCCAGACAGTGTAAAGATCATCAATAGATTGCAGAGCGAGTATATCGCTAAACCATTTTCCTATATATATAGGTATACCAATCCTGGTATTTCCTTTAGGATGTTGCAGGATATCTTGGTAGGCAATATATCAACAGAGATGTTGCGTACCGATCAATTGCAGATCGCGACCAGTGAAGACGATGTGCAGGTTATCGGGGTGAAGGATGGATTGACCTTTCATTACGGTGTGAACAAAAGTAACAGACCGACCCTGTTCAACTTGATGGAGCTGGGCAAATCCAATAAATTGGAAGCTCAGTACAGTGAGTTTGCTGTAATTGACGGACATAATTTTCCACAGAGATTCACGTTAAACATTGAAGGTAGTGGTGCGAAAGTGTCTTCAGACTTGCTTTACAACAAGTCGGAATTCAATAAAGGCGTGGAACTTTACTTCAGTATTCCGTCCAGATATAAGGCAATCAATTAATTGCTAGGCTGATTGAATGTAAAGAAATTGTGTTTTTATTATTTTCGTATTAAGTATATCCTTATTTTTGGAAGTTCTGTAAAATAGAGACGAAAGAATTTAACATTTCATGGATTTTAAAAAGATTGTACTCAGTATATTTTCCTTATTGCTATTTGTTGGCTTGAGCTATGGACAAAGTAGTTTGGAATTAAAGAAACAAAGGGAAAGAATAGATAGAGAAATTGCTGAGCTCCAAAAAATATTAAGTGCCAAGACCCAGGAGAAGATCCTATCCCAACAGGAAGTTGCTGCGCTGAGCAAGCAGTTGGACCTGAGGGAGAATAAAATCAGTACCATCAATTCGGAGTTGCGCATTATCAACAAAAACATTTCATCAAATAATGCCATCGTAGATAAGCTTAAGGCGGAGTTGGAAAAAATGAGACAGGATTATGAAAAGATGATCCTATTTGCATTTAGGAACAAGAACTCCTACAATAAGATGATGTTTATCTTCGCTTCAAAGGACTTTAACCAAGCCTTTAAAAGGGTAAAATACCTGCAGCAATTTACTGATGCCCGAAAGGTCAAGGTTGCCGAGATCGAGGGAACCAAGAAACAGATCGAGCTGAAGATTGCGCAATTGGAAAGAGATAAAAAGACGCAACAGTCCCTGTTGAAAGAACAGGAAGCTGAGCGTAATACCATAGCCAAGGATAAAGCGGCCCACTCTCAGGAGTTGAACCAATTGGCTCGTGAGGAGCGTACGTTCCGCGGTCAGTTGACGAAAAAACAACAAGAAAAGAAACGCCTGGATGCAGCGATCAAGACTGCCATTGCCCGTGAGGTAGAAGCAGCACGTAGAGCTGAGGAAGAACGCAGAAGAAGATTGGCGGAAGCTGAGGCTAAGAAAACAGGTACCACTGTTACAGAAGCCGAGAAGAAAATTGAAAAGAAAACAGGTTCAGCTGTATTGAACAACTCACCGGAAGCAACCAAGTTGTCGGCTGGTTTCTCATCCAACAGAGGACGTTTGCCATGGCCGGTAGGACAGGGTAATATTGTACGTAACTACGGTAGTGTTACGGTAGAGCGTGGAGTTCGTGACTTCTATGATTATATCCGTATCCGTACATCGGATGGGGCACCTGTAAAAACGGTATTTGAAGGTACGGTATTGCAGGTTATCAATATCGGATCGTATGCCGTGGTGGTTCAACATGGTGAGTATCTGACGGCTTATTCAAACCTGAAATCGGTAAATGTAAGCAAGGGTCAGAAGATCTCTACAGGGACCGTAATCGGGGCTGCAGACTCCGATCCAGAGGTAGGTTATTCCTATATAGACTTGAGCGTTTATCGCGGTACAACTTCGATGAATCCTTCAATATGGATAGCAAGATAGTTACAGGGATTTAAATTATTTATCTATATATTTGTTAGATACACTAAAAGAAAAGAATCAGTAAATTAGTAGAATATGTATACATCAGGATTATTATTTATCGGTACCAATGAGATTATCATTATCGTGGTATTGGCGTTATTGTTATTTGGGGGAAAGAAAATTCCTGAATTGATGCGTGGGTTAGGACGTGGCGTGAAAGAATTCAAAGAAGGCCAAAAAGATGATCCAAATGCTGAAGGCAACACAAATACAACAGCTAATAATGATACAGTTAACAAACAAGGTTAATTATTTTCATTAAAAGATTTTATAAAGTTTCACTGGATACGTCATGTGTCTGGTGAAACTTTTTTTTATAGCTAACCAAAAAGAATTGGCACAAATTGCCAACGATAAGCGAAGAACTAACACAGATAGTTTTTACAGTAGCGATTACTTATGAACAAAAAAATTAGTTTCCTAGTTACAATAGGCTTGTGTGTCCTGAAGTTTGGGTACGCACAGGAACAGCAGGTGGATCCAACTGTCTTTGGGGAAACCTTTCAGGCCAATATTATTGACCAATTAGAGAAAGATAAGGAAAAGACTTTCCTGATGTTGGATTCTGTCAAGCAACTGGCAGGTGGCAGCGTTGTCTTCAGTGAAGAGGACGTCAATATCGCCCAGCGGATCCAAAGGATCCAGAAAACGGTCCCTTTGGAATATAATGTCCGCGTCAAGGCTTATCTGGATAAATATATTTCCAGGAATTACAAGCCTTATATGGAAAAGCTGCTAGGCTTGAGCGAATATTATTTCCCGATCTATGACCAGATCTTTGCCGAACAAGGCGTGCCCGATGAGGTAAAGTATCTGTCCGTTATTGAATCTTCCCTAAACCCGCATACCGTTTCCACTTCTGGAGCCGTTGGCCCATGGCAGTTTATCTATGGCACCGCTAAGGTCTATAACCTGACCATGGATTCTAATTTTGACGAGCGAAAGGATGTATACTCGACAACCTATGCGGTCTCCAGTTATTTAAAGGAGGCTTATGATGAATTCAATGATTGGTTGTTGGCCCTGGCTTCGTATAACTGCGGTAGAGGCTGTGTGCGTCGCGCCATTATCCGTTCTGGATTGAACAGCCCGAACTACTGGGAACTGTCGCCATTCCTTCCTAAAGAAACCCAAAACTATATACCGAAATTCATTGCGATGACCTATGTGCTGAACCATGCAGAGCTGTATGGCTTGGATTCGGAGGTGAATGATCTGCAGACAGACCATAAGGTCCTGATGCTGGATAAATCGGTCAATATTAAGCAACTTGCATCTGCCTTGACCTGTTCTCCTGAATTGTTGAAGCAATTGAACCCAGGTTATAAGCGCGAAGTGGTGGTTGCAAGTCCTGAGAAACAAAGACGTTTGGTGATCCCCATTAATGAATCGATGAGCGATTCGTTGATCTATGCTGCCCTGCATAATCCGCAGGACGAGGCTATTCAAAAAGCCATCGCAGCAGTGGATGTAAAAGAGGACAAGGACCATAAGGTAACAAAAGGGGAGACCTTGCAGACTATTTCTAGAAAATATGGCGTCAGCGTCCAAAACTTAATGGCTTGGAACAACCTGACTTCAAGAAGTTCGATTGCAGGAAGGACCTTGGTGGTTTCAAGAGCCATTGATGAGGAACTGTCCAAGAATGTGCTGGCAGCAACACGTGCAAAGACCGCCGTGAAAAGTAACCCTACTTATGTAACCTATGTGGTGCGTAAAGGGGATACCTTGTCAGAGATCGCTGGAAAGCACCGTGGGGCTACCGTAAATAAGATAAAATCAGATAATAACCTTCGTGGGTCTAACCTACGCATTGGTCAGAAGCTGAAGATTTATAAGGGTAAGAGTTAATAGAGGGATTACCTAAACAAATAGAATTTTAAAAGGAAGATGCGGCTATGATAAATATGCCGCATCTTCTTTTTTATCGAATTCCTCCAGGACCACCTCAACGTGTTCTTTGAGGATGGTTGAAAGCTTTAATCCATAATAATCACTGAACACCGGGAACTGATGGTGGCTACGGTCGATTAGAACGGCTGTACGCATGCGTTTTAATGGAACGTTAAGAAACACACCCAGGCCATAAGCCAAGGTCCTACCGCTGTTTAAAACGTCGTCTATCAAGATGATTACTTTATCCTTTGCTGTTTCAATCGGAACATCTGTTGTCGCTTCCAGTTTACGCTTGGTTTTTTGCACAGTTACTTTGATCAATTCAAAGGTTTTGTCAGGTGCTATTTCCATAAGTATCTTCTGTAAGCGTTCGGCAAATACATAACCGCGGTCAGCTAGACCAACAAGAACAATTGTAGACTCGTCAAAGTTATCTTCTACGATTTGATAGGCAATACGTTTGGACTTTTGAAGGATCTGCTCTTTATTGAGGATAAGTGTTTTCTTAGATGACATTGTTGCTTTTTTGATAGGGGTAAATTTAGCAAAAATTTAAAAAATAAAGTCCGAAAGCATGACTTTCGGACTTTATTTTAATATTTTATAACTCTAGTTTGTTCTAGTGAAGATTGCTTTTCTGATTTGGGTTGGCATCAGCAGTCATGATACGCTCGCCATCTTCCAATTTAGGACGGCCACCGTTATAGTAGTATCGCTTCCAGTAAGCTTCATTTAGGTTACTTACCATGACACCTTTACTAGATGACGCATGTGCAAATTTATCATCTCCTAAATAAACACCTACGTGGGTAATGCTTCTGCTTCTGATCTTAAAGAACACCAAGTCTCCAGGTTGTAAATCATTCTTACGAATAGGGGTTACATTGGAATATTGATTGCGGCTATTATAACCGATCGTGGTGTTGAACACATTCTCATAAACTGCCAACGAGAATTTAGAACAGTCGATCCCTCTTTTAGAATCACCTCCAAGGCGATAAGGAGTTCCTAACCATTCGTAAACAAACTGATAAAGTTTTGTGTTGGTAGTAGCGTTTGATGCAACGCCCATGATTTGAGAGAAGTATTCTTTTGCTAGGTTATCAGGGTCTGAGGATTTTTGGCTGGTTTGAGCCTGCGAGAATAGACATAAGCCTATGAATAGCATCACTGCCACTAGTTTCTTTGTTTTCATTAAATCGCTAATTTATACAACCATAAGCTCCCTGAAAGCCTTCATTTTTTTGTAATTTTTCAAACGAGCTGAAGCAAATCTAATACATACTGTATAGAATTCAAAACATTCTTAAAGAAATTTAACAAAGTTTTAACACTTTTAACATTTGGATTTTTTACCTGTTTAACCTTTCATTTGTCGATTTACATTTAAATATTGGCTTAATCTGATATAGGGCTACTTTTTATAATTTTTTTTAATTTTTTTAATAAAACTACATTGTTATATAAAATTTAATAATATATTTGGACATTCAAAAACAAAATTAATGTTAAACGCATCTATTATTATTACAATTATCATTACCACCGGGGGCAATACCAGGAGGAAGTGATTCTATTGTATAGTAATTAGTACAGATATTAGAAGCCTTCCTCTTTTGAGGAAGGCTTTTTTTATTTCCGATAAAACAAACAGTAAATAAACAGAGCAAGAAAGCATGAAAATTCTAAAATTTGGCGGGACATCCGTAGGTTCCGTAGAAAGTATCAAAGCAGTATTAGCCATCGTAAAGGAATCTTACGAAGCTGGAGAAAAGCCATTGGTCGTGTTGTCAGCGATGTCAGGAATCACCAACCTGTTGACAAAAATGGCTGAAGATGCAGCGGAAGGTAAGCCTTTTGCCGAGGATCTGAAACTCTTGGAAGAGAAACACTTTGAAGTGGTCAAAAAATTAATTGCCGTGAAGTTTCAAAATCCCGTGTTAACAAGATTGAAACTCTTGGTCAATGAATTGGAAGACCTGCTGCAAGGGGTTACCGCTTTAAAGGAACTTAGTAATCAGAGCAAAGATCTGATCATCTCTTATGGCGAACGCTGCAGTAATTATTTGGTCGCCAAGATCATGGAACAGGAAGTCCCCGAAGCAGAATACATCAACGCATCCCACTATATTAAAACAGATTCCAATTTTGGAAATGCCCACCTCAACGAACCGCTTACTGCACAATTAATCCAAGCACTTTCTCAAACACATGCCGATAAACTCCTATTTGTAACTGGATTCATCGGTTCTAATGATAAAGGCAGGATTACAACTTTAGGGCGTGGTGGTTCAGATTATACCGCTGCCATCTTCGGTTCGGTGCTGAATGCTTCTGCAATTGAGATCTGGACAGATGTGAACGGGATGTTGACCGCAGACCCTAGAATTGTTAAGAAAGCTTTTTCGTTGCCTGTCCTTTCCTATACTGAAGCTATGGAGCTTTCTTATTTTGGAGCGAAAGTCATCTATCCTCCAACGATGGTTCCGGCTTTTATGAAAAAGATTCCGATTGTAATCCGCAACACCTTTCAACCGAAATTCCCTGGAACGGTAATCCAGTTTGAGACTGGAAAGTCAGGTTTTCCGATCAAAGGTATCTCTTCGATTTCCGATGTGTCGGTAATTAACCTTACGGGTAGTGGAATGGTTGGTAAGTCCGGATTCAGTGGTCGTCTGTTTACCTTATTGGCTAGGGAGCAGATTAACGTCATCTTGATTACGCAATCTTCTTCCGAGCACAGTATCACTTTTGCTGTAAATCCAAGTGATTCGCAAAAGGCCGTTGAGCTTATCCAGAATGAATTCGAACTAGAGCTTTTGGCCAATAAGTTATCCCTGCCAGTTGTGGAAAGTGACCTATCCATCTTGGCAATCGTAGGGGAGAACATGAAACGTACGCCTGGCATGTCGGGTAAGTTATTCCATGCGCTTGGACGTAATGGTATCAATGTGCGTGCAATTGCTCAAGGCTCTTCAGAATTCAATATTTCAGTCATCATCAATAAGGAAGACCTTTCTAAGGCGCTGAACGCAGTACATGATGCCTTTTTCGCCGAGTTAAAGAAAACGCTTCATGTGTTCAATATTGGAACAGGCAATATTGGTTCTACTTTGTTCAGCCAATTACATAAACAGCACGCTTTCTTGGAAGAGCAAAATGATATAGAAGTCAAAGTAGTTGGTATTTCTAATTCCAGAAGGATGTATTTCAATGCCGATGGAATAGATCTTGGCAATTGGAAAGAAGAAATGGATGCTAACGGTGAAGTGGCGGATTTAGCAACCTTTATCGCAAAGATGCAGGAGATGAACCTACCAAACTGTGTGTTTATCGACAATACGGCGAGTAAATTGCCCGCAACCTATTATGAAAATATCTTTAAGGCGAATATCTCAATTGTAACCTGTAATAAGATCGCAAACTCTGGAGATTATGCTCAATATAAACTATTGCATGAGACGGCTAGAAAGCATGGTGTAGATTTCTTCTATGAAACCAATGTTGGTGCTGGCCTGCCGATTGTTAGGGTTCTTAAGGACTTGATGATGAGTGGCGACCGCTTGTTGAAGATAGAGGCTATCCTATCTGGAACCATCTCCTATATCTTTAATAATTTCAAGGGAGATGCTTCATTCTACGATGTAGTTAAGAAAGCGCAGGAGTTAGGATTTACAGAGCCTGATCCCCGTGATGATTTAGGAGGGATCGATTTTATGCGTAAGATGTTGATCTTGGGTAGGGATGCTGGATATCCGATTGAGTCTACAGATGTTCAATTGGGTAATATTCTTCCAGAAAGCTGTTTGAAGGCCGATTCGGTGGATGAATTCTATGCAGAGCTGTTAAAAGCTGATGATTACTTCAATAATTTGAAAGAAGAAGCAGAAAAGCAAGGTAAGGTAATTCGATACATCGGTACATTAGAGAATGGTAAAGTTGCAATCAGTTTGCAAATGGTCGATGAGAGCCATCCATTCTATGCCTTATCAGGAAGCGATAATATTATTTCATTTACGACGGAAAGATATAAAGAACGTCCATTGGTGGTAAAAGGTCCTGGTGCTGGGGCGGAAGTTACCGCTGGAGGGGTGTTCGCAGATTTAGTAAACGTCGGAGCTTAATTCTAAAACAATAGAAATCATGTCAAATCCTGAACAATTAGTAAATAAGGGAAATATATTGAATCCAGATAAATGGTTAAAAGAAGTACGGGTGTTTGCTCCAGCAACGGTAGCAAATATGATCTGTGGCTTTGATATATTGGGTTTTGCCGTAGATAAACCTGGAGATGAGGTTTATATGCAACGGGTGAAAGAGTCTGGAGTTCGGATTCGCTCCATCCAAGGAGACGATGGCCGTTTGCCATTAGACCCTGATAAGAATACCGTGAGCGCCTGTGTCAAGATGTTGTTGAGCCATTTAGGGCTTGAAGATGAAGTCGGCGTAGAAATCGACCTGATCAAGCACATGCCTATTGGAAGTGGATTAGGTTCTAGTTCGGCGAGTACGGTGGCAGGTTTGTTTGCCATAAACGCCCTTTTGGGGAATCCTTTGACCAAGAATGAGCTGATGCCTTTCTGTGTAGAGGGTGAACGATTGGCCTGTGGTCATGGCCATGCCGATAATGTTGCTCCTGCACTGATGGGTGGTATTACCTTGATCAGAGGTTATGAACCCCTAGATATCATCAATCTGCCTGTACCAGAAGATTTAGTAGCTGGTATTGTGTTTCCACAAGTGGATGTTCCGACAAGGGACGCAAGGCAATTGATCAAGGAAAAAGTATCCTTAAAAGATGCGGTTAATCAATGGGGCAATATAGCAGGTCTTGTGGCAGGATTATACCGTAGTGATTATGACTTGATCGGCAGAAGTATGCACGATGTACTGATCGAACCTACGCGGGCGATCTTGATACCTGAATTCTATGAAATGAAACGCATAGCGATGGAAGCTGGCGTGCTAAGCTTTGGGATCTCGGGTTCCGGACCTTCCGTGGTTGCTATCAGCAAGGGTGCTGAGGCTGCTCAATTGGCAGTAGATCGTATTCAAGAGCATTTAACCGCCAATGGTATCGATAGCTTACAGTTTGTCTCTGCAGTCAATGCGGAAGGACCCAAAATTCTTTCTTAAACCTAAACTTATTACAATGCAATTCTATAGTACTAACAATAAAGATCTACGCGTATCCTTTCAAGAGGCAGTTTTTAATTCCCTTCCTCAAGATAAGGGACTTTATATGCCGGAGAATATCCCAAGCCTAGATCCTTATTTCATTAAAAATATCCAGCAATACTCCTTTCAGGAGATTGCCTTTCAGATAGCCAATGCGATTATCGGGAATGACATCCCTGAAAAGGACCTCAAGGCCATCATCAATGATGCCATCAATTTTGATGCACCATTGCGTTTCCTTAGCGCTGAAACAGCGGTGTTGGAGCTTTTCCATGGACCATCTTATGCTTTTAAGGACTTTGGAGCCCGATTTATGAGCCGTGTTATGGGATACTTCTCAAAACAAGGCGAACAACTGTTAGACGTATTGGTAGCCACCTCTGGTGACACCGGTGGGGCTGTGGCCTTAGGCTTCCTTGACGTTGAAGGTACTCGAGTGACCATCCTTTACCCAAAGGGCAAGGTCTCTAAGGTTCAGGAAGAACAATTAACGACCAATGGACAAAACATCCGGGCATTGGAAGTGGAAGGCACCTTTGATGATTGCCAAGCCTTGGTTAAGCAGGCTTTCAATGATCCTGAGCTGAACCAAAAACTAAGGCTTACTTCCGCGAATTCTATCAATATTGCCAGATTGATTCCGCAGACCTTCTATTATTTCTGGGCCTATGCGCAGTTGAAAGCTCAGGGTATGCAAGAAGTGGTCTTCACCGTACCTAGTGGAAACTTTGGGAATATTGGAGCGGGCTTATTGGCCTATAAGATGGGATTACCGGTTTCGCATTTCGTGGCAGGTACGAATGTCAATGATACGGTGCCGCGTTTCTTGCAATCTGGAAAGTACGAACCAAAAGCCTCCGTTCAGACCTTGGCAAATGCGATGGACGTTGGAAACCCAAGTAACTGGGTCCGTATCCAAGACCTATTCCATAATAATCTTTCGGAACTGCAGGGAATAATCAGTTCATACACCTACAATGACGAAGAAACCAAAAAAGGAATGGATGAGCTGTATGAGAAGTTCAAATATGTGGCCTGTCCGCATACAGCGATTGCTTACCTAGCGTCCGAAGCCTACAGGAAAGATCATCCTGGCGAATATGCTTCGGTGTTCCTATCCACGGCACATCCTTGTAAGTTCCCCGAAGCGATTTCAGAGGAGGTTTATAAAGAAGTTAAACTACCAGAGGGTGCTGAGAAGCTGCAAGGCAAACCAAAGCTGGCAGAAGAGTTGAAAGTAGATTACGACGCCTTCAAGGCTTACTTGATAGAGAACAATTAATATCTTCTATACATGCAAAAAGGATCAATCCAAGAATATCGGATTGATCCTTTTTTTATTCTAATAAAGCAAGTTATTCCAGGGTTGCCAATAGTTCTTCCAGCCTATCTAAAGGGAACCTGATTTTCGCCAATTTCCCAGTCTTTGTATTGATGATCATATAGGTAGGGTAGCTTTGTACGGACAAAGAATCTTCCAAAACCTTTACTTCTGACTTATCCAACCAAAAATTATCATATTTCTTTGGTTCTTTGGCTAGGTGGCTTTTCCAAACATCTTCTTTTTGATCAATGGATAACCCAATAAATTTGATGTTCTTTTTACTTATACCTGCAATCCTTTCATATTCAGGATGCTGTTGAAGGCAAGGAACGCACCATGTTGCCCAAACATCAATGACGATATAGTCTGCTTCCTTGTATAAATCTTTGATATTGAGTTTTTCATTCTTGAGGTTACTTAATTTTAGTGAAGGAAAATCTATATTAGTCATCAATTTATTCTTATGGTCTACCATATCATATTGATTCTGCAGCTCATTGATTTTGTTCAGAGAGAGGTCTTGCTCCTTAACTTTGGCTATTAGTTCCTCGATTTGCTCCAAATGCTTCGGCGATAATTCTGGAAAGCCTGTAGACATAAACGGATTCGTTAAGAAATTTCCCAAGTATTCAACCGTCAATAAGGAATTTGGGTATTTATTTAGTGCATTGATCTTTTCATTAAATCCCCATTCTGTAATCTCTTCTAATGAGGCCTCCTTCTCCTTATATTTCACCCTTTGTTGTTCTCGGAGAGCATTCATTTCAGCTAGTTGCTTATTCAATTCACTATCCTCTACAGATGCTTTTTTCTCTTTTGCATCTAAGGTTATTATCATGTTATTATTATCCACGATTATAGGCAATGCATCTCTTTCATAGGTAATTTCCTTTCTATTTAACAATTCATCATGTAACTCATCGAATGTTGGATATTCATTTTTGCTCAGTACAAAGAAAGAATGGTTTACCTGTTCCTTAGGCAATTCACCAGGGATCTTAAATTCAAAAGTATTGTTACTCAATTTATGCACTTGAAAACCATTAAAACTGGATAGGTGAACATACTTTATGCTGTCGCCAAAGTTGCTGATGGTGCCTTTGATGGTTACCTCTTGTGCAGAAAGGGATTGAAAGAAAATCGAAATAAATAGGAAGATAGTGATGAAAAGTCTCATAAGATGTTTATTAGTGGTTGTTATGAATATAATGAAAATAAATGTTGAAAGAGAATAAAGGTTCCAACGGTAAGAAAAGAAGAGGATAAAAATCATGAAAGGGAGTCTGTTATTCAAAGTTTTTTATTCCATGATGAATTAATTTCTTTCAATTCTATTTATTTTTGCATTCATGAATAAAATAATCCTGAACAAAGGAAAGGATAAAGCCGCTTGGCAATTACATCCATGGGTCTTTTCCGGTGCAATCTCAGCTGCCCTGGGCAAACCGCAAAATGGAGATATCGTTTCTGTCTACAACATAGAAGATGAATTTATTGCCTACGGTATATACAATGGTAACTCGAGGGTTGCGGTCCGCTTATTGGAATGGGACCCTAGTCAGGAGATCACTGAACAATGGTGGCGCAATCGGGTAAGCAAAGCGGTCAATAACCGTTTGAGCTTATTGCACGATAGCAACAATACCGTTCGATTGATCTTCGCAGAGGCCGACTTCCTACCAGGATTGATAGCCGATAAATATGCCGACTTTATTTCCGTACAGGTTCATTCCGCAGGAATTGAAAAAGTAAAGGATATTATCGTCGATCAGCTCGTTCAGTTATTACAACCCAAAGGGATCTATGAGCGCAGTGACCTGAAATCTAGAGAATATGAAGGGCTCCCTGATACCAATGGTCTTCTTTTTGGAACCGTACCTCCTGAATTCGTTGATGTCATTGAAAATGGTATACATTATCAAGTCAATATCGTAGAAGGGCAGAAGTCTGGCTTTTATTGCGATCAACGCGAAAATAGAGCCATTACGGCGAGTTATGCAAAGGATAAGAAGATGTTAGATTGCTTTAGTTACTCTGGCGGGTTTACCCTGAATGCCTTTCGCGAAGGTGCGAGCTCCATTACTTCTGTTGACAGCTCAGGACTGGCTATCGAAACCTTAAAGAACAATATCAAGCTCAATGGATTTGATAGCAACAAACATACCGCTGTACAGTCTGATGTCAATAAATACCTGAGGGAATTGGGGGAGCAGGGGGAGAAGTTTGATGTCATCGTTTTAGATCCACCAAAATATGCACCAACAAGGTCTGCATTAGAAAAAGCTTCCCGAGCGTACAAAGACCTGAATAGACGCGGGCTTATGCTTCTTAATAGCGGAGGCCTTCTGGCTACGTTTTCCTGCTCAGGAGCCATGGACATCGATACCTTCAAACAGGTCATCGCTTGGGCCGCTCTAGACGCCGGTAAAGAAATCCAATTTATCTATCAATATTGCCAACCCGAAGACCATCCTGTCCGTGCTTCCTTCCCAGAAAGTGAGTATCTGAAAGGTTTGTTGGTTAGGGTCCTTTAGATGTGAGATATGAGATGTTAGATGTGAGATAGAAAGGCTAACAAATTTAATATCTCAATACTCATATCTCAATACTCATATCTAAAATAAAAAAATCTCGCCTCAGTTTATCTGAGGCGAGATTTTTTTATTTTATCAATTTAAGCCAAGATTCGGCCATCAGGTTGGCACCGGCCATCGTGGTATGTACACCGTCGGTGGTCCAGTAGCCGCCGTTGCTGTTTCTTTTCAGGCCTTGGTCAAAGATGCTTTGGTAGGGCAAAAAGATAGCGCCATATTCTTGAGCGATTTCTTTGGCTGCGTTCAGGTATTTTGGAAACTCAGGAAACCAAGCATCCGTAACATGCTTTACGTTCTTGACACCAAAAGGTTCGATGATAATCAATTTTACATCAGGAAGGGCTGCTTTGGTTTTGTCCAGCAACTCTTTATACTGCGCTTTATATTGCTCAGGCGAATTTTTTGCGCCACTATCCATGGTTCTCCAGAAGTCGTTTACACCGATCATAATGCTCAGGATATTGGGTTTTAGGTCCAATGCATCCTTTTGCCAGCGATTGATTAGGTCAGGAACACGGTTTCCACTGATTCCGCGATTATAGACCTTGATATCTTTGTCTGCATATTTATTAAGAAGGGTACTTGCTGCCATAAAAGCATAGCCGTTTCCAAAAGCATTGCCATCGTTAGGGTTCAGGTTTTCCTTATTTCTGCCTGCATCGGTAATCGAGTCACCTTGAAAGAGGATGACATCCCCTTGGTTGATGCTCAGTTTAGCCTTAGCACCCGTAGAAAAATCTATGGCGTTTGCGAATGATGTTCCTAAGCCGGCTGCTCCCAATGTCAACAAGCTTTTCTTTAAAAAGTCTCTTCTGTTCTCCATTTTTATGATTAAATAGGTTGATAGTGTTACAGCAATTTAGCTATTCTAACAGAATTTTTCAATCCCTTCCTTAATTATTTTGCAGGATTGGATGATTTCTTCCTCACTGATCGTCAATGGAGGGGCAATGCGCAATGCCGTTTCACAATGTAGGTACCAGTCAATGATCAAGCCTTTGGATGCACAATAGTTGCTCACTTGGTAGACTTGGTCAAAGTTGTCCAATTGCAGGCACATCATCAGTCCCAAGCCACGGATTTCCTTGATTTGCGGAATTTTGAGCTCCGCCCTAAACAGATTGGCCTTACGCTCTACCGATTCAACAAGCTTTTCATCTTGTATCACCTTCAGGGATGCCCTTGCTGCAGCACAGCTCACCGGATGGCCGCCAAAGGTGGTGATATGACCCAGCATTGGGTTTGATTTGATCACGTCCATCATTTCCTTTGGGGCTACAAAAGCACCCAAAGGCATTCCGCCACCAATACCTTTAGCCAACATCAGGATATCCGGTACGATACCAAAATTTTCAAAGGCAAATAATTTCCCTGTCCTACCGAATCCAGTCTGTATTTCATCGAATATCAGGAGCGCTCCAGATTCCGTGCATTTCTTGCGCAGGGCTTGCATATATTCTTTGCTAGGCACCCGAACACCGGCTTCCCCTTGAATGGCTTCCACGATGACCGCTGCTGTCTTATCGCTGATCTTATCCAGGTCAGGCAGGTTATTGTATTCAATAAAGGAAATCTCAGGAAGGAGTGGGGCATAGGCTACGCGATATTCATCATTGCCGATAAGGCTCAAGGCGCCTTGCGTACTGCCATGGTAGGCCTGTTTGGCAGCGATGATTTCCCTGCGACCGGTGAATTTCTTGGCCACTTTCATCGAACCTTCTACAGCCTCCGCTCCCGAATTGGTAAAGTAAACCGATTGGAAGGAGTCAGGCAAGACTTCTAATAGTTCCGTAGCTAACAGCACCTGTGGGGCTTGAACGAATTCGCCATACACGGTTACATGCATGAAACGGTCCAGCTGTTCCTGGATTGCTTTTAAGACTTGAGGATGTCTATGGCCAATGTTGCTGACATTGAAGCCAGAGACCAAATCCATATATTTCTCTCCGTTTGGCCCATATAGATATATACCTTCAGCACGGTCGATTTCTAATAATCTTGGTGAATCTGAGGTTTGGGCAGTGTTTTTTAGGAAGAGTTCTCTATTACTTATCATGATGTGGCAAAGATAGGCATAAACAGAAACTTTCATAAAACTTTAAGGTTGGAAGGTTCATGAATTTACAGGCTTATTATAAAATAGGGCATAAAAAAAGAAGCGCTAGCGCTTCTTTTTATTAATGTCTTCTGCTGTTTAGTTCCTTATACAGCAACTCTATAAACTCTTGTTCTACGGCAAAGAACTGAGATGCTCGGGATTGCCCCAGGACATCGGAGAACTTGGACCGGTATTTTTTCTTGATATCCACTTCTTGCGCATCGTATTCTATTACATCATTGCCGGGTCTGAAGGAATTGCCGCGGTTGCCACTGTTTTGGTGGCCTTGCGATTTCTTTGACTTGACACCTCTGATTTCTTTCGAGTACTGATTGTACAGTGGAAAGAATTGCTGTGCTTCGGTTGGAGTTAATCTCAGTTGTTTGGTAATATAAGCCGCCTTCTGCTTCTCAATTGCTTCAAATCTTTCTTGGCGTGACTGTCCATTCGCAACAAAACAAGCTATCCAAATCAAACAGAGCGTTGAAATAATATGTTTTAAACGAATCATTATAAATTATAATTTAAGTAATCTTCTAAAACTTCCTTATCGATTCCCTCCCCCACATTTAGTGCTTCCTCTGGCTGATAGATGTACTCTGCATAGTACTCTAGGTCAGAAGCATCACTGTAATTGGAAAGGTAGTTGATAATTTCATCTTCTGGAATTTCATTCAACGACACCTTTTCCGCTTGCATGGGTTGGTTGTATTCTGCATTGTAAACAGACACCCCGATCACTGCGGCTACACAGGCTGCAGCGGCTGAGCTCAACCAAGCATACACTTTTCTTTTCTTCCCAGAAACTGAAGTTTCAGACTCATTACGTGAAGGCAATTGAATGACCTTCTTGTCCTGAACTTTGTCAAGGATAGCGGTTGACAGCTGATCGAAATAACCCGCAGGTACTTCAAACCCATCTGCCTGAACTTTAGATTTCAATTCTTCGGTATAGATTGAAGCCATGATTTGATCATCAGCTTCTTCAAAATAACCCTCAGGAACGGTAAATCCTGGTTCAGCTATCTCTAGCGTTAACTCTTCTTCTTCAATTCTGTCTAGAATACGAGCAGTCAAGTTATCAAAGTAACCAGCAGGAACTTCTGTTTCTTCCATTTCTCTGACCCCGTCTATGTGGACTTGGCCAAGGATCTGCTCACTCAATTGATCAAAATACTGCTCAGGCACACTGAAGTTTTCAGCATCTCTGTACTGGTCGATCTTGATCTGACCTAACAGTTGGGACTCTTGTTGTTCAAAGAATCCATTTGGAGTGCTCAATCCTACTTTTCCTGTGTCTGAAATTTGATCAAGTTTAGCGAAGAACAGACTTCTTTCGGTTAGCTTTTCAAAGTAATTTTCAGGTACAATGAAAGGGTTGACACGCAACGAGTTAGGTAGTTGGTTGCCTCCTAAGTTTTCGTAATATGTGTTATTTTCTTTCATAGTACCATAATAGATAGTTTTTGCGGCAAAAGGTTTAATCGTTTGAGGCAAAAAAGTTCTCTATTTTTTTAACTGCTAAGTGGTACGAAGCTTTTAAGGCTCCGACACTGGTTCCTAACACCTCGGATATCTCTTCGTACTTCATGTCCTCGAAATATTTCATGTTAAAGACCAGCCTTTGTTTGTCCGGCAAGATCAAAAGAGCTTGCTGTAATTTCATTTGTGCCTTGTCACCATTGAAATAGGCACCGTCTGCCAAGGAGTCTGCAAGATAAGCAGAGCTATCATCATCCAATGAAACACTCTGCTTTTGCTTTTTCTTGTTCAAAAAGGTGATACACTCATTGGTAGCAATGCGGTATAACCAAGTATACAATTGCGAATCTTCCCTGAATTTCTCAAGATTGCGCCATACTTTGATAAAGATATCTTGTACAACATCATCGGCGTCGTCGTGGTCAATGACCATACGTCTGACATGCCAATAAATCTTTTGCTGATATTTTTTAAGCAATAAGCGGAATGCCTCTTCACGAGTTTTTTCATCCGCAAACTTTGCTATTATCAGGGAATCTTCCATAGATTGTTATTTTCTTGTAATGACTTTACGTACTGCATTAACAATATTTGCAGCATTTAAACCGTATTTTTCCATCAATTGAGCTGGAGTTCCCGACTCGCCGAAGCTATCGTTCACTGCAACATACTCCTGTGGAGTAGGTAATTTCTGTGCCAATAATTGCGCCACGCTATCGCCAAGACCGCCAAGACGGTTGTGCTCTTCAGCGGTAACCACACAGCCTGTTTTGGTCACTGATTTTAGGATCGCTTCTTCATCCAATGGTTTAATGGTGTGAATATTGATGATTTCAGCATTGATGCCTAATTTCTCCAATTCTTCACCCGCTTGGATCGCTTCCCAAACCAAATGACCTGTTGCTACGATCGTAACATCGGTACCTTCATTTAACATTACCGCTTTGCCGATCTCAAATTTTTGGTCAGCAGGAGTGAAGTTAGGAACTACTGGACGTCCGAAACGAAGGTAAACAGGACCTTCATGGTCTACTAACGCAACAGTAGCCGCTTTTGTTTGGTTGTAGTCACATGGATTGATCACCGTCATACCAGGCAACATTTTCATCAGACCGATATCTTCCAAGATCTGGTGAGTAGCACCATCTTCTCCTAAAGTCAAACCAGCGTGTGAAGCACAGATCTTAACGTTCTTGCCTGAGTACGCAATTGATTGACGGATTTGGTCATAAACACGACCAGTTGAGAAGTTGGCAAAAGTTCCAGTAAAAGGAATCTTACCTCCAATGGTAAGACCCGCAGCGATACCCATCATGTTCGCTTCCGCAATACCAATTTGGAAGAAACGCTCTGGATAAGCTTTTATAAAGTCGTTCATTTTCAATGAACCGATCAAGTCAGCACATAAGGCTACTACGTTCTCATTTTTCTGGCCAGCTTCCAATAAACCAGCACCGAAACCTGAACGTGTATCTTTTGATTCTGTGTATGTATATTTTTTCATTACAAATACTATCGTAAACAGTGATTAATAATCGCCTATGGTTCTAGGGATTTGATTTAAAGCAGATTCTAATTGCTCGTCGTTTGGAGCAACTCCATGCCATTTGTGTGAGCCCATCATGAAATCAACACCTGAACCCATTTCAGTGTGCAATAAAATGATCACTGGTTTGCCTTTTCCAGTACGAGATTTAGCCTCGTCCAATCCAGCAATTACAGATGCCATGTCATTACCTTTGTTCACTTCCAATACGTCCCATCCAAAAGCTTCCCATTTAGCACGTAGGTTTCCTAATGACAATACATCATCCGTTGAACCATCGATCTGCGCACGGTTGTAATCCACTGCTGCGATCAAATTGTCTACTTTATTGTGAGGCGCGTACATAGCAGCTTCCCAAACCTGACCTTCTTGCAATTCACCGTCGCCCATCAATACATAAACCAAATTGTTGTCTTTGTTCAACTTTTTAGCTTGTGCTGCACCGATAGCCACTGAAAGACCTTGGCCTAAAGAACCTGAAGCGATACGGATTCCTGGAAGGTGCTCATGTGTAGTCGGATGACCTTGAAGACGAGAGTTGATTTTTCTGAAAGTAGCTAATTCGCTCACTGGAAAATAACCAGCTCTAGCCAATGTACTGTAGAAAACTGGAGAGATGTGACCGTTAGACAAGAAGAAAATATCTTCACCAATGCCATCCATGTTGAAAGATGGGTCATTTTTCATCGCGTGAAAGTACAAGGCCACAAAGTAGTCAGTACAACCCAAAGATCCCCCTGGGTGTCCTGATTGGCATGCATGCACCATACGAACAATGTCTCTTCTTACTTGCGAAGCGATCTGTTCTAATTTGTTTATATCTGCACTCATTTTAAAGTATAAAATTTCGATTATTTTGCCGATAAAGTTAGTGATTTTTAATGGAGTGCCCTTGAAAAAGCTGAATTATTTAGACCGTAACCAACGGTTCCAAAGGAATTTTGTCCACAATTCACATTTATCTGAAAATTTAAAGTCTAGGCTGTCAATTGACCTGCTCTGAATATACACATATTTTTGGAATGGTTTAGAATAACTAAAACCTAAAATTCCGATTGTCATCTACCAAAGCATCCGAGCCTTAATTTGCTCTTATTCGAGACATGTTTTGAATTTTCCGAATATGTCTCGAATATGGGTAAAAGTATTCCCGAAGCCCATGCCACATTTTTTGTCCATTTTGGAACCAAATGCCACAAAAAAAGAGTCGCCCTTTCAGGCAACTCTTCCCTATAAATTTTGATTCAGTTTATTAATACTTAAAATCTAAATCCCTTCAAACAAGGTCTAAATACTAACTACTAAATACTTTCTGTTCTATATTACATTGCATTTGCTACCACTTCCTCCACTTCAGGGACCATGCGCTTCAATAAACCTTCGATTCCGGCTTTTAAGGTAATGGTTGAAGATGGGCAACCTGAACACGATCCGCGGAGTTCCACGGTAACTGTTCCATTGTCAAAGGATTTGTAGGCAATAGCACCACCGTCCTGTTCTACCGCTGGGCGAACATAGTCGTGCAATACCTGTTGGATTTTTATTTCTACATCATTTCCTTCAAAGACTACGTCTTCTGAATGTTCAACAGGTTTCACTGCCAATTCAGATTCTACAGCGCCCTTAACGAATTCTTTCAATAAGGCTTCGATATCATCCCATTCTGCATCTTCAGTCTTGGTAATGGTAACGAAATTGCTGGCGAAGAAAACGCCATTTACAAAGTTGAACTTGAACAGTTCCTTTGCAAAAGCAGATTCCTGCGCTTTTTCTCTATCTGGATAATCCAAGCTTCCGTTGATCAACAGTTTGTTGACCAAGAACTTCATTGTTGCTGGATTTGGGGTGCTTTCTGTATATACGTTAATCGTTGCCATGAATTCTAATTGTAAAATAAAAACACAAATATACTGTTAATACCTATTGCTAAGCGTCATTACTTCGTAAAAGCTTACAGCTTTACGCCCGTGTAATTACTTGGAGAGATGGCTTTGATCTCTTCTTTCACCTCTTCTGTAACATTCAACTGATCCACAAATGCCGCAATCGTGTCCTTGGTCACGTGGGTATTGGTACGGGTCAGGTCCTTCAATACCTCGTAAGGTTTTGGATAGCCTTCGCGTCTCAATATGGTTTGGATCGCTTCTGCTACCACGGCCCAGTTGTTTTCAAGGTCGGCTTGGAAGGCTGCTTCGTTCAAGATCAATTTCCTCAATCCTCTCAAAGTAGATTTGATTGCGATCAAGGTATAGGAGAATGGAACGCCGATGTTTCTGAGAACAGTGGAGTCGGTCAGGTCTCTCTGTAATCTGGAGATTGGAAGTTTTGCTGCTAGGTGTTCCAATACCGCATTTGCCAAGCCTAGGTTTCCTTCAGCATTTTCAAAATCGATAGGGTTTACCTTATGTGGCATCGCTGAGGAACCAATCTGTCCTGCAGTAATCTTTTGTTTGAAGTAATCCATGGAGATATAGGTCCATATATCACGACAAAGGTCGATAATGATATTGTTGATTCGCTTTAAGCCATCGCAGCTGGCAGCGAAGTTATCATAGTGTTCAATTTGGGTAGTGGTTTGCGATCGATCAAGGCCCAATGTTTCGTTAACGAATTTATTGCCGAAGGCCACCCAATCATGATTCGGGTAGGCAACATGGTGCGCGTTTAAGTTTCCAGTTGCTCCGCCGAACTTAGCTGAGAATGGAACTTGGTTCAACAGGTGCAACTGTTTTTCGATACGTTCTACAAATACTTTGATTTCTTTTCCTAAACGGGTAGGAGAGGCAGGTTGTCCATGTGTACGGGCCAACATGGAAATATTCTCCCATTCTGCACTCAGTTTTTTCAATTCCTCCAGCAATTCGCTGATGGCAGGTTGGTAAACCTCTTTCAGGGCATCCTTCCAGGAATGCGGGATTGCGGTATTATTGATGTCCTGGGATGTCAAGCCAAAGTGGATGAATTCAAGGGAGTCATGCAGACCTAATTTCTCAAATTCATTTTTCAGGAAGTACTCCACGGCTTTCACATCATGGTTCGTTACCTTTTCTGTATCCTTAATCCATTGCGCATCTTCCAAACTGAAGTTTTTGTAGATATCACGTAACTTATCATTTAAGCTACCATCAAAATGGCTCAATTGCGGAATACCTGATTCACTGAGCGCGATAAAGTATTCTACTTCAACTAAGACACGGTATTTTATTAATGCGAACTCTGAGAAGTAATTCGATAGATCTTTGGTGGTATTGTAATATCTGCCATCAATGGGTGTGATTGCAGTCAATGGGGATAAAGTCATTTTATTTTCTTTAGTACGGATGCAAAAATAAGAAATAGATGTGAGATATGGGAAATGGGAAATGGGATTTGAGATGTGAGATATGAGATGTGTGACAGTGAGTGGGTAATTTAATGGGGATAGATTTGTGATTTGAGATGTGAGATATGAGACAGTGGGGGTGTAGGTTATTGGGGATGGATTTGAGATGTGAGATATGAGATGTGTGACAGTGAGTGGGTAATTTAATGGGGATAGATTTGTGATTTGAGATGTGAGATATGAGACAGTGGGGGTGTAGGTTATTGGGGATGGATTTGAGATGTGAGATTTGATACAGTAGAGATGTAGGTTAATATCTCAATACTCATATCTCAATACTCATATCTCCCTCCCATAAACAACAAAAGCTCGTTTCTTAAACGAGCTCTTGATGTATTTTTAAAATCTGTTCGGATTATTGAACGTTTTTCAAAGAATCAGCGATAGAATCACCAGTTGCACGAACTGAATCAGCAACATTTTCTAATGAATCAGCTACGTTTTCAGTAGTTGAATCTACAACGTTTGACAAAGAGTCAGCAGTAGCTTCAGTTTTAGTTTCTGCGTTGTTACAAGAAGCAACACCGATAGTTAATGCTAAACCTAAGAATCCGAATTTGAATAAATTTTTCATTTTTAATTTTCTATTTAGTTGAAACAAATTTGTTTATTTAATTCTTAATACCCAATACCTAAAAAGGTAACCCAAGAAAAGATATTTTTTTAAAATTTTTATTGAACCTTTTGATTTTCAGTCGTTTGATTTTAAATATTTTCCTTAAGGCAGCGCAAATATACTACTGTTTTGCTGATTTGCAACAAGAAAAAACAAAAATTGTTATATTTCTGTTAAATTTTTAAAAGAATACTATGCTAGAAAGACTACAGAACATCCTAAAACTCATGAAATCAGTGGATTTGGAGCAATTGGAGAAGATATCGAAGAAAGTGGATTTGGCGGAAGTTTTGGGTGCTGTTTCGAAAATGGACGAAAATCAGCTCAAAATGGCCATGAAAATGTTGACTGGAAGTAAAAAGAAAAAAGATCCACCTCCAATCAATGCTGACTTTTATGATATATCGGCAAAACTTTCGGAAGAGGATAGAGCCCTGCAGATGAAAGTCAGGACCTTCCTGGAAACTGAAATACAGCCCATCGTCAATAAATATTGGTTACATGATGAATTTCCTTTCGAGATCATTCCCAAGTTGAGGGAGCTCAATGTCTGTGGTTATGTTTATGATGGTTATGGCTGTGCAGGTGGTACTTCCCTTATGGATGGTATTATTGCCGCTGAATTCGGCCGCGTCGATCCTTCCATTGCTACCTTCCTGGGTGTACAGAGCGGTTTGGCCATGGGGTCTATCTATATGTGCGGTTCGGATGAGCAGAAAAATGAATGGTTGCCGGCCATGCAACAGCTGAACAAAATTGGTGCTTTCGGCTTGACGGAACCTTTGGTGGGTTCTGCGACAGCTGGTGGTTTGACCACGACCTGTAAACGTGATGGAGATAATTGGATATTGAACGGTCAAAAGAAATGGATAGGTAACTCTACCTTTTCGGATATTACCATAATCTGGGCAAGGGACCTGGATGACCAACAGGTGAAAGGCTTTATTGTCCGCAAGGAGAATCCTGGCTTTGCCGTAGAGAAGATCAAGGATAAGATGGCCTTGCGCATTGTGCAGAATGGCCTGATCACCTTGACAGATTGTGTTGTTCCGGAATCAGATCGTATGCCTTATGCCAATTCCTTCAAGGATACGGCCAAGGTGCTTCAGATGACGAGGGCAGGAGTGGCGTGGATGGCTGTTGGATGTGCTCGTGGAGCCTATGAAAATGCATTGGACTATACCATCAAGCGAGAACAATTTGGTAAACCCATCGCTTCCTTCCAGTTGATCCAAAACCACCTGGTTGAAATGTTGTCCAATCTGACCGCCATGCAAACGCTGGTTTTCCGTCTTTCGGAATTACAGGACGACGAAAAACTTAGAGATGAACATGCTTCCTTGGCCAAGGTCTTCTGTACCCTTCGCATGCGCGATATCGTATCCAAGGCCCGCGAGGTAATGGGCGGAAACGGTATCCTATTGGAATATAACGTAGCTCGCTTCCTTGCAGACGCCGAAGCTATCTACTCTTACGAAGGAACCAAAGAAATCAATTCCTTGATCGTTGGAAGAAGTATTACGGGATTTAGTGCTTTTGTGTAAAGGGAGATGTGAGATATGAGATAGGA
The DNA here is from genome assembly GCF_024261425.1 of Sphingobacterium sp. LZ11T8. Lineage (NCBI taxonomy): Bacteria > Pseudomonadati > Bacteroidota > Sphingobacteriia > Sphingobacteriales > Sphingobacteriaceae > Sphingobacterium > Sphingobacterium sp. LZ11T8. The sequence goes on from NZ_JANBZY010000008.1 coordinate 31,639, forward strand.
GATTTGAGATAGAAAGGGTACATATTATCGATTCTAAAATCCATAAAATTTATCAAGATTGATATCTCATATCTCAATACTCACATCTCAATACTAATAAAATAGTTATTACGGTTGATATCTCATATCTCAATACTCACATCTCAATACTAATAAAATAGTTATTACGGTTGATATCTCATATCTCAGTACTCACATCTCAGTACTAATAAAATAGTTATTACGGTTGATATCTCATATCTCAATACTCACATCTCAATACTAATAAAATAGTTATTACGGTTGATATCTCATATCTCAATACTCCCATCTCAATACTAATAAAACAACAATCCCCGGTTTTTTCTGACCGGGGATTGTTGTTTTATTTTTTGTCCTTATTCTGTTGAGCGGCTTGTTGAGCTCTCATCATTTCTTCCATTTTCTTTTGGAAGGAGGATTGTTTCTTTTCAGATGCTGGTTTCTTTTTGTTTGCTTCGATACCTGCAAGGATCTTGTCGTCGTTTACGAATTGACGGATGATCACTTGGGTTAAGAAGGTAAGAACCGCAGACAGGAAGTAGTAATAGTTCAGACCTGCTGGGAAGCTATTCAATACAAAGAAGAATACCAATGGCATGATGTACCCGATGTATTTCATTTGGTTGTTTACAGCTCCTGATGTGGAGTTGTTGTACCAAGTGGTCAACAAGGTTGTCAAGGTCATCAAGATACACATGAACGAGATGTGGTCTACACCTAATAAAGGAAGAGGTGCAAAGGTGATCGGCGCATCGTATGTTGATAGGTCTTTGATCCACATGAAGCTTTCTCCACGTAATTCGAACAAGTTCGGGAAGAAGAAGAAGAATGCTAAGGTGAAAGGCATCTGAAGCAATAGAGGGAGACATCCACCAAGTGGGTTTACTCCAGCTTGTTTGTAAAGCTTCATCTGTTCCTGTTGCAATAACATTGGATTGTCATCACCAACTTTTGCTTTGATCTCGTCCAGCTGAGGTTTTAACACACGCATTTTACCCATAGATTGGTAAGACTTGTAGGTTAATGGGAACATCAGGAGTTTAAGGAACAAGGTAAGGATCAAGATTACGATACCATAGTTCATGTTGAAACCATCTAAGAAATCGAAGATAGGAACGGTGATGAATTTATTGATCCAGCCCATTGGTCCCCAGCCCATATTAATGATTTTGTCGAAACCATTCCCTTCAGCCTTTAACGTTTTGTATTGGTTAGGACCGAAGAAGAAGCTGAAGCCATGAAGGCTTTCATTTTGTTTGTTTAATGCCAGTTCAGTGGAAGCACGGTAATGTTTTACCACACTGTCTTGAGTGATCAAGGTTGATTTAAGGTCTGCATTTACGAAACCTTCTTTGCTGGTCAGGATGCTAGAGAAGAAGTGTTGTTTGAAAGCAATCCAAGATACTTTCTTTTCTAATTTCTCTTCATCATCGCTAGTTTCTGAAAGATGGTCTACAGAACCGTCTACTTCTTTATAGAAGATTCCCGACTTCTCACGTTCAGACTTTACGTTACGCTCTTTTTGCAATAAAGTGGTTTCCCAGTTCAATAACATTTTATTCGAGCTTACATCCACCAAGCTTCCGATTCCAACGGTTTTGATGTCAAACTGAACGTTGTAATCATTGCCTTTTAAGGTATAGATATAATCAATGTATTTGTCTGCAGCGTATGAAAGGCGCATGGTCAATGATTTGGCGTCCTGTCCAGCGACCGAGAAGCTAGCTCCTTGGGCTTGGAAGAACAGGTCATTCGTTTTTACAGCCTTTCCAGGGATATTGAATTCAAGGCCAAAACGGTTGTCATCGCCTTCGAATAAGATAAGTTTAGATCCGTCAAAATTGGTCTCACCCTTAAGTTCAACTGATTTTACACGACCACCTTTGGTGCTTACGTTTACTTTAAGGAGTTCGTTTTCCAACGTAACGATCTGCTCCGAACCTACGGAAGCAGAACCAAAAGGTTGGCTCAACAGCACAGAATCTGCAACGGCAGGAGTGGTAGTGGTAGCAGCTTTTAAGGAGTCGCTGATCGGAGCCAAACCTTCTTTTGCTCTTTTGATTGAATCTTGATGTTGTTGTTCCTTTTTGATCTCGGCATCGGATGGCTTCAGGAAGTAGAAGGATCCAGCCAAGATGGCAAAGATGAAGATGAAACCTAGAATGTTATTTCTATCCATTGTTTATTAATTACTATTAATATATAGAGGTCTAAACTCTACTTTGATTTTTTATGTGTTAATGCAGCGGCTACAAAGCTAACAAAAAGTGGGTGAGGATTTACCACTGTTGACTTTAATTCTGGATGAAATTGTCCAGCAACAAAGAAAGGATGGTCCCTTAGTTCCACGATTTCCACTAAACCAGTGCTTGGATTGATACCTGAGGCAATCATTCCGGCCTTTTCGTAATCTTTTAGATACGCATTGTTAAATTCGTAACGATGGCGGTGTCTTTCAGTAATTTTTGACTTGCCATAAACGCCATATGCCTTTGTTCCTTTTTTGATTTCACAATCATAAGCACCCAAACGCATGGTTCCACCCATGTTTTTGATGTTCTTTTGTTCTTCCATCAAGTTGATTACTGGATGTGGCGTATTTTCATCCATTTCGAAGCTGTTTGCACCTTTTAGGCCCAATACGTTTCTTCCAAATTCAATAACCGAACATTGCATGCCTAAACAGATTCCGAAGAAAGGAATTTTGTTTTCACGAACGTAACGGATCGTTTCTAGCTTTCCGTCAAGTCCGCGCTCTCCAAATCCTGGAGCTACCAATACACCGTCCAAACCTTTCAGTTTTTCAGCAACGTTTTCTTGGTTGACACTTTCTGCGGCGATATATTTTACTTTTACGCGGGTTTCATTGGTAGCACCTGCATGGATAAAGGCTTCCGCGATAGATTTGTAGGCATCTGGAAGCTCCACATATTTTCCTACAAGACCGATGTTCACCTCGTCTGTTGGGTTCTTCAATTTGCCTAGGAATGATTTCCAGTTTTCTAGATCTGGTTCATTTTTGGTTGAAAGTTTCAATTTCGCCAAAACAGTTTTGTCCAATTGCTCTTTCAACATATTCAATGGCACATCATAAATCGTAGGAGCATCGATAGATTCCACTACGGCATTGATGTTTACATTGCAGAACAAAGCTAACTTTTTACGGATGTCATTGTTCAGTTTGTGTTCAGTCCGACATACTAAGATGTCTGGTTGAACACCATATTCCAATAATGTTTTTACGGAGTGTTGAGTAGGTTTGGTCTTTAGCTCACCAGCAGCAGCGAGGTAAGGGACCAAGGTCAAGTGAATTACCAAAGAGTCGTTATTGCCCAACTCCCAACGTAATTGACGTACTGCCTCAATGAAAGGTAGGGATTCGATATCACCAACGGTACCACCCAATTCAGTGATGACGATATCATATTCACCAGATTGACCCAATAGCAACATGCGGCGTTTGATCTCATCAGTAATGTGAGGAACGACCTGAACGGTTTTGCCAAGGTAGGCACCAGCGCGTTCTTGTTCAATCACATGGCTGTAGATACGGCCTGTTGTAACGTTGTTTGCTTGGGAAGTAGGGACATTCAGGAAACGTTCGTAGTGACCTAGGTCAAGGTCCGTTTCTGCACCGTCCTCTGTAACATAACATTCTCCATGTTCATAAGGGTTCAATGTTCCTGGATCAATATTGATGTACGGGTCAAATTTCTGGATGGTTACTTTTAAACCACGTGCTTGGAGAAGCTTGGCAAGGGAAGCTGCAATAATTCCTTTCCCTAACGACGAAGTTACGCCGCCCGTAACAAAGATATATTTAGTCATAACAATAATGGATTTCTAACTTAGATGCCTAGATAAAAAGCATCGTTCATCTGCTCTATGTACGGGATACAAAGGTACGAATTTTTATTAAATAAGGTCTAAAAAAAATCGTTCGAAACCAATTGTGAGGTTAACGAAACGAAAGTCAATCAGTTGGAACGGTATTTAGTCGTTTTTTTACTTTCCACAGATGGTTGTGGAATTGGAATTCTGCTAACTTTAGGGTAAAAATCAAATAATATGGAATACAGAAGAATGGGAAAGAGTGGCCTTCAGCTGAGTGCGCTGTCATTTGGCTCATGGGTCACTTTCGCCAGACAAACTGATGATAACACCAATGAGCGCCTGATGGCACAGGCTTATGAGGCCGGCGTAAATTTCTTTGACAATGCTGAAGTGTATTCTGCTGGGCTTTCTGAGGAAATGATGGGCAGGGTTTTGAAAAAGCTGAACTGGGATAGGTCGTCCTATGTCCTGTCTAGCAAAGCTTACTTTGGCTGGAAAGGCGTAGACAAGAAGCCGAACCAACATGGATTGAGCAGAAAGCATTTGATGGAAGCCTGTCATGAAGCCTTGGAAAGGATGCAGGTTGAATATCTGGACCTTTATTATTGTCATCGGCCTGATCAAAATGTCCCCATTGAAGAGGTGGTCAGAACGATGAACACCTTGATCCAACAAGGAAAGATATTCTATTGGGGGACCTCGGAATGGTCAGCAGCTGAAATCATGGAGGCACACATGATTGCCAGGGATCTAGGATTGGAAGGTCCATCAGTAGAACAGCCTGAATATAACCTGTTCAACAGAAGAAAGATTGAAGTAGATTATGATCCAATCTTTAGAAATGTTGGCATGGGCACTACCATCTGGAGTCCTTTGGCTTCTGGGCTTTTGACTGGTAAATATAATGATGGCATTCCAGAAGGTTCAAGAATGTCCCTGGAAGGCTATGAATGGTTGCGGGATAAGGCTGTTGTTAATGATAAATTGAATCGGGTGAAGGCGCTAGGAGTTTTCGCCAATGAGCTTGGAGTTTCACTGCCAACTTTATGCATAGCATGGTGCATCAGCAATCCGAATGTAACAACGGCAATCTTGGGAGCGACCAAAGAAAGTCAGTTGACCGAAAACCTAAAAGCATTGGATGTACTTCCCCTGATTACAGCAGAAGTGAAAGAAAAGATTGATGAGATTATGGGAACCAAGCCTGTTGTCATACAGAATTAAGCGCGCTTGGTTTAAGGACAAATAAATAAGGGCTTTGCAAATGCGAAGCCCTTAAATATAATTTTTAAAGTCTCTCGATTATCTTTTTGATTTGATACGAGCAGCTTTTCCGGTAAGACCACGTAAATAAAATAATTTAGCGCGACGTACTTTACCAATGCTGTTAACTTCTATTTTCTCAATGTTAGGAGAGTTTACAGGAAAAATACGCTCTACACCAATACCGTTAGAGATTTTACGAACGGTAAAAGTAGCATTAGCTCCTTCGCTGTTTAATTGAATTACCACACCTTGGTACACCTGTACACGCTCTTTATTTCCTTCGCGAATTTTATAATGAACGCTGATGGTATCTCCGGCTTTGAAAGCGGGATTTTCATTTTTTACTACCGCTTGTTCTTCTACAAATTTTACTAAATCCATGATTCTGAGTAATTAATAACGATATTTAACCTGTAAAAATCGGAATGCAATATTACAGCTTTATTTTGATATTTGAAAATTCTTTTTTAAAAATATTCCACATTTCGTCGAATGCCTGCAAAAGTAAAAAAAATATAAACCAATTCCATATTTATTCCTGAATATCCACCTGTTTTTTAAAGTATTATTTTTTGATCTGGCTAAAGCGCAATAAATGAACCTTTTAGGTTTTGTTTTTCTTGATTACACTAATGTTTACCGAAAGGTTAAAATCTAAATGTTAAGGTTAAAATACGGTTGTAATAGGGTATAATACGGTCACTATGCTGTCTTAAATCTTTGGAAATTAGGAGGTCAGAAATTGAATAACCAATAAACACTAACTAGATGAACAAAAGATTTATTACCTCTTTGGCAGCTAGTCTATTCTTCTCGACCGTTTTGTTTGCTCAAACACAACTTAAAGGCCGAGTAGTCGACGAAAGCGGGGCACCAATCCCAGGAGTTACACTAGCATTGAAAAATGGTACTGCGACTCAAACCGGTGCCAATGGTGAATTTACTCTCTCTTATGATCAAGCTGGACAGTTGAATGTCTCAGCCTTGGGATACAGCAGAAAAGTTATCAACTTATCAAATCAGACCACTCTAGAAATCATACTGGATCCCAGTACAGAAGGGCTTGACGAAGTCGTTGTCACTGCATTAGGTATTTCCAGGGAAAAGAAATCCTTGGGATATACGGTGCAGGAAGTAGGGGCGAAAGAGCTGACCCAAGCTGGTCAGTTGAATGTGACCAGTGCACTATCTGGAAAGGTAGCAGGTGTCCAGGTCAATCAATTTGGAGGAACAGTAGGAGCGTCATCCCGGATCAGTTTAAGGGGGAACTCCTCTGTAAAGGCTGATCAGCAACCCCTGATCGTAGTCGATGGGGTGCCTATTTCCAATGATACTCAGCGTTCCGGAGATAATACCTATTCAGGTGTCGATTACGGATCAGGAATAAACGATATCAATCCTGAAGATATCGAAACAATAACCGTCCTTAAAGGAGGTTCAGCTGCCTTATATGGTATGCGTGCGGGTAATGGTGTAATCTTGATTACAACCAAATCAGGTAAGCGAGGTGACAAAGGCATACAGTTATCCTATGATGGTAACTTCTCTGTGGACCAAGCGGCCTACTTGCCAAAAGTCCAAAACCTATACGGTCAAGGATATAATGGTGATGAAAAACACTATAATGACTTTCAGGCAACGAATGGCAAGATCTCTTATCAAGATTATGCGCAGACTAAAGGTTTCGCCTATGTGGATGGAACAGGGCAAACAGGGGTATGGGATGGATTCGATGAATCATGGGGACCGCGTTTGGATGTTGGGCTGAAACTGCCGCAATTTGATAGTCCGGTGAATAATGGGGTTCGGACTCCTACGCCTTGGGTTTCTCAAAAAGATAATATCCGAGACTTTTTCCAACCTGGATTCTCGATGAACCATAACCTTTCCATTTTAGCCCAAAGTGATAAATCGAGCACTCGTGCTTCCCTGTCATTTAGGGACCAAAATGGTACAGTTCCGAATACCGACCAAAAAAGGTACAGTCTGCAGTTGAACAACAATACCAGCATCTCAGAAAAAGTTTCATTCGATGTGAGCACCAATTATACCCGTACAGAGAGCGATAATATCTTGAACCAAGGTTATGATGGCAACAACCCGATGAACGGATTTATTTGGTCAGGTAGGCAAATCAATATGCAAAGCCTAAAAGACAATTGGGATCAAAGGGATGAACAAGGAAACTATACCTATTACAACTGGAATACCAATTATCATGTGAACCCTTATTTCAATATCTATGAGAATACGAACTCCTACAAAAGGGATCGTTTTTTCGGAAAGAGTTCCTTGTATTACCAACCTTTTGAATTCTTGAAATTCGAAGGACGTGCCGGTCTGGATTATTACAATTTAAAGGCCTTTGAGCAAAATTATTATAACAGTGCCTTTCCTTATGGTGGATTCCGCGACCGCAAGACAGACAATACAGAATTAAACCTCGATTTCATTGCAACCTTCAACAAGCAATTCGGCGATTTCAACGTTTTGGCATCTGCTGGAGCGAATTACAGGAACCTGATGTGGGAAACCAATGTAATGGGAGCGGATGCTTTGACGGTTCTGGGAGTATATACCATTGCCAATAGGGTCGGTGATGCGGTTACCACAATGGACCATAGCCATGTCCGTTCGAATTCTGTTTTTGCGACTGCCAACCTAGGCTGGAAAGACCAGATCTATATGGACTTGAGTGCCAGAAATGATTGGAGTTCCACAATTAAGGATGATTTCTTTTATCCTTCCATCAGTATGAGCTGGTTGCCTACGAGTAGTTTCCCGAGTCTGAAAAATAGTGTGTTGAACTTTTGGAAAATCCGAGGTGGCTGGGCAGAGATTGGTGCGGGTACTACAGCATACCAGAATAGAGCATATTACTACCCGCAGAACAACGCATTTGGGGGGGTAGCACAGATGTTCCGCTCGATGGTGTTCCCGAATGAAAACCTAAGACCAGAGCAAATCAGGACTTGGGAGATCGGTACCGAGATCGGTTTCTTGGATGATAGAATCCATGCCGATGTCGTATACTACTATAAATCAACAAAAGATCAGATCTTGGCGGTAACGACTTCCAATGTGGTTGGATTTAGTTCCATGCTGCTAAACGCTGGAGAAATTGAGAATAAAGGTATTGAGGTGCAATTAAGAGGAGATGTGATTAGAAAAGAAGAGGGCTTTAATTGGACGACCTATATCAATTATGCCAAAGATAACAGTAAGGTTATCGAACTCTATCCAGAGCTGGACTTAAATGTTTATCAGATTGGATGGACTTGGGGTATAGCCAATGTTGCCCGTAAAGGCGAACGTTGGGGCTCGTTGATTGGCGGGGGATATGACCGCGTTGAAGACGGACCGATGAAAGGTGCGATCAAGGTGAATAACCGAGGTTTGGTAGTGAATAAGAATGCCCAGATTATTGGAAATACTACGCCTAAATTTTTAGCCAGTTGGCGAAATGATTTCAGGTACAAGGACTTCTCCATGGGCTTTATGTTTGACCTACGCGTTGGAGGTGATATCTGGTCACAAACCATGAGCCACTCCTATACAGCTGGGGTTGCATCCATCACTGCAGAGAACGGAATTCGTGAAAAGGCGATCGTGGCAGGTAGAGATGTGATGACCGATGAGAAATTCGTTATGCAGGATGCAAACGGAAACTGGGTTGAAAATACAATCGAAACTGACGCGCAGACTTGGTTTGAAAGCGGTGGTATTGCTCAGACCTATGTTTTTGATGGTTCATTCCTGAAACTAAGGGAAGCATATCTTTCATACAATGTTCCTTCTAGATACCTACAGAATATGCGTGGTATCAAACGAGTAAATCTGTCTTTGATTGGTTCCAATCTAGCACTGCTTTGGACACATAAATCCAATACTATGCGGATAGATCCTGAAACAGGAGGTGTATCGAGTGATAGCCGTGGGGTAGGTTTTGAACAAGCTTCAGTGCCTTCATCTCGCAGTATCGGTCTTAAGTTGGGGGTTACATTTTAAGAAAACAGAAATCATGAGAATTAAATTTAATAGATATACAATTGCTTGCTTTTTGATGATAGGGCTGGCAACATCAAGTTGTACCAAATCTTTTGAAGAAGTCAACACTGATCCTGATGCGCTGACCGAGGTGCCGCCAACCAATATCTTGGCCAATGTATTGCGCAATACCGGTGAATCTTTTGGGGGTGATGTGGATGGCTACGGTACTTTTGCAGGTTATATCGTGAAGATCCAGTATATGGACTATATGGGGGGATTGGTCCCTACCAATAATACCTTCGGAAATAGATGGGCGGCATGTTATTATAACAACACGCAGTTGCAGGAACTGATGAAATTAACCGATGCAAGTCCGGATGGTTTTAAAAACATCCGTTTTGTGTCCCGTATTTGGCAAAATTATATGTGGTCCTATTTGACCGATGGATGGCGTAATGTTCCCTATTCAGAGGCCTTGAAAGGGGCGGAAGATAAGGGCAATATCCTAAAGGCTGCCTATGATAAGCAAGAGGATATTTATCCTAAGATTTTGCAGGACTTAAAAACCATTGCTGATGAAATGGCGGCAGGATTAGGGACAGATGAGCTGGGTGCCGGCGATTTCATCTATGAAGGTGATATGGAAAAATGGCAGAAGTTCTGTAATTCCCTTCGTCTTCGCCTTGCCATGCGTATTTCGGGGGTTGCTCCAGCATTAGCCAAATCGACCATTGAAGAGATTGCAGGCAATTCAACCAAATACCCTGTTTTGGAAACCAATGCCGAGAACTGTTACCTTAAATATCCTGGAGCAGCTCCATATTACGAGCCTTGGTATAACAACGGTATCGTAGGCAAGCGTATAGACAATTTTGGGATGGCTGATATTTTTATCGATCATTTATTGGAAACAGAAGATCCAAGGATTGCCAAAGTAGCAAACAAAACCTCCGATGGAGTTTATCGTGGCTATCAAAATGGAGCGAAAAGCGGACCTACTCCCTTAACTTCCATTTCATTCATTGGTGATAAATACATGAACGATCCTGTTGGATTTACGCCATTCTATAAATCTTCTGAGACTTTTTATATCCTAGCTGAAGCTGCGATGCTTGGTTATAATGTTAAAATGACCGCTCAACAGGCTTATGAAAAAGCAGTCAGGATTTCTATGGAAGACAACCAGATTGCAGAAGCTGATATCGTGAAATATTTGGCTGGCAAAGGAAAATGGAATAATACGAAAGACCGTATCTATTGGGATATGTGGGTAGCCTTGTTCAAGAATAATTTCGAAGCATGGACCCTGTACCGTCGTACCGGTATTCCGTCTACCAATTACCCTTCATTGAACTCTATTTATGGCAAAGCGCATAACGATCAGCCATTCCGATTACCATATCCAAACAATGAATACCTTTATAATGCAGCCAATGTAAATAAAGAAGCAGAAAAACTGAAAGATTTTGTTTGGGGTGAACAGATGTGGTGGGATAAAAGAACTGGAAAATTTTAATTATTGTTAAACAAAAACCTAAACCTAGAAAGAGCCATCAGCGGATGGCTCTTTTGTTTTTTACGGAAGTTAAAATCCTGTAAATACTGGCTAAAAAGGGATTGAAGATATAGGAAGTTTTTTTCCAACTTTAAAATCTGAGAAATCTAGATCAGGAAAACATTATTTATTTAAGTATTCAAGAATTTTTATGGGTCTTACAAATAGCATGGCAAAGATATTTGGGTTGTTGATCGTTTGGATTGGCGGAGTTAACCTGTTGGTAGCTCAAGAGTCGGGGGATCAGATATTGGATGGAATCGGTGAAACTGGCATGATCGCACGGTATGTGTTTGATGGTAGTCTCAAGGATTGGTCAAGGAATGGCTTGCATGCCAATTCGAAAAACAACCAGCCCAAATTCATTAAAGATGAAAAGTTCGGCAATGTGCTTTCACTTTCTGGAGGAAAGGATGATTATCTGACCTTGCCTGCTGGGACCTTAAACGGCTTGGAGTCCTTAAGTATTTCGGTTTGGCTTTCCTTGAAATCGGACGGAACAGGACAGTATATCTTTGACTTTGGAAAGGATAATAACCAACATTTCTTTGCTGCACCTTTTGGAACTTCCTCTCAAAAGGGTTTTCAGGCATTGATCACCGAGCAAGGAGAAAATAAAGGCGGAGCCATTGCAGCAGTGCCTGCATTGAATAAGTGGCTACATGTTGCAATTGTAGTCGATGTATTTTCGAAAAACATCATTACTTATGTAGATGGAAAACAGGTCGCCGAAGGCAATGAAATCCCTAAAGAGATTGCCAAGTTGTTTGAACCCTCTGGAAAGTTCAATATCGGGAAATCCTTGTCAGCTGATGGGTCTACTTTAAATGCGTTAGTTCATGATTTCCGAATCTATAGAGTTGCCCTGACCAAAAAACAGGTTTCGGGAATCTATTTTAACGGTCAGAATGCCGTTCGTGAGGACAAGAAAACAATGGGAAAGGCAGAAGATAATCTTCCGACCTATGAATTGACAAAAGCACAGCTTTATAACCAGTATTTGCTTAAAGTTTCGGACGTTAACGTAGAGACTGCATTGGGTGAGCTTCCTCGATTGCCTTCTTTCGTGGAGGGTGAGTATAAAGAAGGTTTTCAAGGACCGAAGGTTCGTGTTCTATGGCCAGCAGATATTGATAACGATGCGGTATTGAAAGCCGGAGAATATGTGGTAACTGGGCGGATCCCAGGAACAGACTTACAACCGAAAGCTTTTGTAACGGTGAAGGGCTTTGCTGACAGCAAGACCCCATCCGAGAAACTATTGCCTTTTGAACTGAGCCAGGTATCCTTGAATGCGGATAGCCATAATGAAGAAACTAAATTTATCGAAAACCGTGATAAGTTCGTCAATACTTTAGCCAAGACCGACCCAAACTCTTTCTTGTACATGTTTCGCCATGCCTTTGGCCAGAAACAGCCTGCTGGAGCCATTCCTTTAGGGGTGTGGGACAGTCAGGATACCAAACTCCGCGGACATGCCACCGGACACTATTTGACTGCTATTGCTCAGGCCTATGCGAGTACGGCCTATGATAAGACTCTACAGGATAACTTTGCCCAAAAAATGGACTACATGGTGAATACTTTGTATGATTTAGCACAGTTGTCTGGAAAAGCTAAAAGCAATGGAGGTGAACATGTTTCAGACCCCACTGCCATACCTGTTGGTCCTGGCAAAACCGCTTTTGATTCTGATTTAACAGAAGCTGGTATCCGTACCGATTATTGGAACTGGGGCGAAGGATTTATCAGTGCCTATCCACCGGATCAATTCATCATGCTGGAGAATGGAGCTACTTATGGCACCAAGGTTACCCAGGTTTGGGCACCCTATTATACCCTGCACAAGATATTGGCTGGACTTATTGATATCCATCAGGTTTCTGGAAATAAAAAAGCGCTTCAGGTAGCCGAAGGAATGGGCGAGTGGGTTTATAAACGCTTGAATAAGATTCCGAAGGATAACCTGATCAAAATGTGGAACACCTATATCGCAGGTGAGTTTGGAGGGATGAATGAATCCATGGCGAGGTTGTATGAGATCACTAAGAACCCTCATTTCCTTGCTACGGCTCAGTTATTCGATAATATCAAGATGTTCTATGGTGATCCTGAACATTCACATGGCTTGGCAAAGAACGTGGATACCTTTCGTGGTTTGCATGCCAACCAGCATATTCCTCAGATTGTAGGAAGTATTGAAATGTACAAAGCTTCCAATGATCCGAATTATTTCAAGATTGCGGATAACTTTTGGTACAAGGCCGTCAATGACTATATGTACAGCATTGGTGGTGTGGCAGGAGCAAGAAACCCTGCAAATGCAGAGTGCTTTATCAGCCAGCCAGCTACACTATATGAGAATGGTTTTTCAGCTGGTGGGCAGAATGAAACCTGTGCTACCTACAACATGTTGAAATTAACCAGTGATCTGTTCCGCTTCGATCAGCGCGCAGAACTCATGGATTATTATGAAAGAGGGCTCTATAACCATATCTTGGCTTCAGTAGCTGAAAACAGCCCTGCAAATACCTATCACGTATCCTTGAGACCGGGAGCAAACAAGCAATTTGGTAACCCCGACATGAAAGGATTTACCTGTTGTAATGGTACCGCAATCGAAAGCAGTACAAAATTGCAGAATACGATCTATTTTAGAAGTAAGGACAATAATGCACTTTATGTGAATCTGTTTATTCCATCTACCCTGAACTGGGAGGAGAAAGGGATCACTATAACGCAGACTACCAGCTATCCTAAACAAAATAGCACCCGCTTGGACATCAAGGGAAATGGCAAGTTTGCAGTAAAAGTTCGTGTACCTAATTGGGCAACAAAAGGATTCTTTGTGAAGATTAACGGTCAAGATCAAAAAGTGGAAGCTAAGCCAGGTACTTATCTTGCAATTGAAAGGGACTGGAAAAATGGCGATAACATAGAATTGACCATGCCATTTGACTTCCATTTGGATCCGGTCATGGATCAACCCAATATTGCGAGTTTATTCTATGGTCCAATTCTATTGGCGGCACAAGAAACCGAACCTCAAAAGGAGTGGAGGAAGGTAACCTTAGACGCAAAGGATTTAGGGAAATCCATCAGTGGCAATCCTGAGAAATTGGAATTCCAGATTGACGGCGTGGTTTATAAACCGTTCTATGATACGTATGGCCGTCATTCAGTGTATTTGGATGTGACCTTAAAATAGTCTTTTTATCTGCTTTTTACGATGGATTTTAAAAATATCCATCAAATAGTCAATGGGTTACACAGAAAAATTATTTAAGGTATTGGATTTAAAAAATATCCCCTTATATTTGTGCCACACAAAATCAAAGGTGATACCTTTTCGGGGTGTAGCGTAGCCCGGTATCGCGCCACATTTGGGATGTGGAGGTCGTAGGTTCGAATCCTGCCACCCCGACACAAAAAAGCTCGACTTAGGTCGGGCTTTTTTTGTGTTCGGGTGTGGCAGATTCGAACCGTGGTTCGATCCGAAGGAGCTTCAGGGTTAGAGTTTGGGGCCTGTGGGGCTGAAGCAATCCTGCCACCCTTGCGTAGTATTTAGTAGAGAGTATTTCCGTCCCAATAGAATGTGATTCAATTTACTTCTTCCCCTAATAAAAATCCAGAAATCAAAAGACCTCAACTTGGGGTAGTTTTTTTGATTCCCTGTGGCAAAATCTATCGGTCTTTCGTTTTAGTTTAAAACTAATGTTTATACACCTAAAAATTTAAAGTTATGCGAATTAAATCAATTATTATTTCCTTGCTGATTCCTTTTTTATTTTTATCCTGTGAGAAGTCAGATCTTAAATATGAATCTGAATTTAAGGACAGTTATGATGTTTTTCAGAAGTTTAAAGCGAACAGCAACAACAGCTACTTTTACATTGTTACGGGGAATTCATATTTTGGATATTCTTGGGAGACAAAGCTGACGATTAAGTCTGGAAAGGTTGTAAAACGCGAGTTTTATTTTACTGCGTTTGAATCTGTGCAATTGCCGGCAAATGGCTGGACATCGAATGAGCTAGATGAGATCCTTAAGAAAAAGGGGAAAGAATTTGAGAAACAATTAAAAAAGGAGGGTATAACACTTCTTGAATTCTTACAGTGGACCGAAAACGAAAATAATCTTGGGAAATTAGGTGCTAAAGTAGGGTATGCATCCCAAATCAGGACCCTAGATGAAATTTATAAATTAGCAGAAACGGATTGGATAATCAAGCGTAAAAATGCAAAGCTGTATTTTGAAACTAAAAACAACGGTATGATTTCCTTAGCTGGTTATGTTGAGGGCAATTGTCAAGATGGGTGCTTCAATGGCGTAAATATCAAAAGCATTCAGGCGATTTGAGGAGGGTTGGGGTAAAATATCTCTTTTTTCGATAGATTCATTTTCTGAAATTAGTAGCTATGAAGAGATTCCTATTGACTTGCCTAATCATAATACACTGTTTGGCAATTAGCCATGCCCAATATATTGAGGTGAAAAATCCAAGTAAGCATCCTAGAAAAGAACTGATTTCCATTCCATTTCAAAAATTTAAGGAACATTTTAAGGTCGATACGGTCTTTAGTATTCTCGATGAAAGAAATCAGCATGTTCCCTTTCAATTAGAAAGGTTGGGTGCTGACATTCCTGTGAATGTACTGATCCAAGTGGAGCTTCCTGCCCTGACTACCATAAAATATAAGCTAGACAAACAAGCAGGAACTGGGATAGAACCAAAAACCTTTGCTCGCTATGTGCCTGAACGTTTTGATGATTTTGCTTGGGAAAATGATGTCGTGGCTTTCCGCTTATATGGAAAGGCATTGGAAGGCAGAAAAGATGATGGTCAAGGGATGGACTATTGGGCGAAGAGAACCGATAAATTGATCATAAATAAATGGTATAAGGTAGAAAACTACCATCAGGATAACGGGGAAGGAATGGATTATTATACCGTTGGGCAAACGCTTGGTGCAGGAGATGTAGCTTTACTTTCCCATAAAGGTTTGAAATTTACAAAGCATTATCGTCGATACCAGATCTTGGATAACGGACCCTTAAGGACCACCTTTAAATTGGAGTATGATCCGGAGGAGTTGGACGGGCAGGAAGTGAAATTGAATAAGATAATAAGCTTGGATGCGGGCAGTAATTTCAATAAAATAGTGTTGCAGGTTCAAAATAGTAAAGCCAGTAACACTGCAATTGCGATCGGGGTTGCTAAACGGAAAGAAGATCAGCCAAAAATTGCAGTTGGGCAAAAAAATGAAACATTGGCCTATTGGGAGCCGGAAATTGCAAATAATGGACAGATCGGAATAGCGGTCATCATCCCAAAGCAAAAGGTCATTTTAGATTCCGGAAGGCCTGAGCAATTCTTGCTATCAAGCAAGGCTAGGAACGATGAAGATTTTGTGTATTATAATGGTGCGGTTTGGAATCGAGCTGGAAAGGTAACTTCTGCTGAAGAATGGAATAAGGCTGTTGAAGCGGAGTATGAAAAGATAAAGAAATCCTTAAAGTGGGTGCTTAAATAAAAATAACGGAGCAAACATTTGCTCCGTTATTTTTGGATGATTCACTATCTATCTTTTGCAAATTTTATAGCATCCATCAAGGAGAAATGGATCCCGAAGGTGACAACCGTTCCTTTGCTTTCCCAATCAATCTCACTCATTGGGGTACTTCCCACGACCTGCAATTCTGCCTTGACAAATTTATATCCTGCCCTTAAGGTAAATGCCGGTTCAAAGAAATAATGTCTTTTATCTGTGATATTGTCCAATTTATGTTCGGTGATATATTCAGGGGTCATGCCATTGGCGTCAAAATTACTATATTTGATACCTGAAATCCTAGTCGCTAGACCTACATCAAAATATGGAAAAGTAAGGTTTATACCTGGTTGGATAAAGGTCCGGTTAAAATTCATGTTCACATCACTGCTCAGTTTACCTCCGCCGTATCCAACATAAGTATCGGCAATCAGACCAAATCCGTTTTCACGGGCAATAATGGGATAATAACCACCGATGCCTCCTTCAAATAGCCCCGCATGGGCATCCACATTTCCTATTGATGGATCTTCCTCATTAAAGTTGTAATTGTAATTGGAGTAATTGACCATCACACCTAAATGTTTGATGGGTGAGTAGGCTGTTTGCAGATTGATAATGGATGAACTGGTATTGGTACCGTTCAGATCCTCAGAGCTTGTGGTTCCTGATATCCCAATTTTTAAATCTCCTTTTTCTTTCATCATTGGAGCATTCACTGCATTGGGCTGATAGTAATAGCGGCTACAAGAACTTTGAAGATAATTTAAGCCAATCAAAGCAAGGCCGAATAAGAGCGATTTTATTTTTAAGGTTTTCATATTTTTCTCCTTTCTGATTTGTTAACTCAAAGTGACGACAAATTTCGACCGCATAAAACATCCAAAAAGAGGATTTTAACCAAATCCCTTTTTTGGTGTATTTCACTAACCTGAAAAGGTGATATTCGGTCGGATAGCCTTATTTTATAGTGCTTTAGCTAGGTTTTCTACAGGATTAAACTGTAAATTAGGATAATGAAGCTGCATGGTTTGATATTGACACTGGCAGTTAGTCTGCTCCTCAGTTTGTTTTCCAGTCGATTGGAAGCGCAGACCATTTTGTTACCTGATACGACCGAGCACCTCAATATTTCCACTTCTACAGCCTACTACTATGATAACACTGCAAGCGATAGCCTTCCTGCTGAGAATCAATTTCAACCCTTTCAGGAGCCCATCTATAATTTTGGAAAAGTAGATGGTAACCTATGGGTACGGGTAAATCTGGCTAATCAGGATTCTGTTGCCAGAAACCTATATTTAGAGTTTACCAATCCCAATCTCAATTCGCTGACCTTGTATAAAAAAATTGGAGATCGCTTTGTACTAGTCAAGATCCTTGGTTCCAGTTATCCCTTTGCCAATCGTACGGTTAAGCATCAAAACCTGATATTCTCCATAGAATTGCAACCATTGGAAATTGGAAATTACTTTGTGAAGGTTCATTCCGACTATTCGGCCATCAATTTCAATTTATTGCTGTGGGATAAACATGAACGGGAGGCCTATTACCTAAAAGAAACGACAACCATTTCCTACTTCTTTTTCATTACCACAGCGTTCCTTTTTATCTTGGGCATCACCTTGGTATTGACCAAAGAAAGAAAGCAATGGGCTTTTTTCTTTTATATATTTTTTGGAGCCAGCTATATCTATTCCGATTTAGGACTCTCCTATAAGTATTTGTGGGGAGATTATCCATCGGTTCAAAATATCTCCAGTTATATCTTCACCAACCTGTATTTGATTTTTGGGGTCAGTTTTTTTCGGGAATATTTTGTCACCCGTCGTTTTGTTAAGAGATTGGATAAGGTACTCTGGGTTTTTGTTTTATGTTCTTTGCTGCTGACCATTATTGCGATGTTCTATCAATGGATCCCACACTCCATATTCTCTCTGATCCAAAAGTTGAATACGGTTATGTTCTCCATTACCTGTGGGATTATTTTGTACATATTGGTAATATTGTTGACCAGGCAAAGGAACAAGACCGAAACGATTTGGTTTATGATTGCCTTTGCACCTCATGCCTATACGATCCTGACTACAAGTATCAGGCAACTTGGGCAGTATTATTTCAATTTGGAGCTCGATGTGATCTCCAAGGTGCCATTTTTTCTATGGACCATTCACGTTCAGAACATGATGCTTTGGTCTATGGTCTGGGAGGTCCTGATTGTATTTACCCTGATGATGCTGCGGTTGAAGAAGATGTATGAGCAGCATAATGCCATGTTGATGGAACTGGGTAAGAAGCAGGAAGAAGACACCAAGCTCTTGATGGCGACGGTGGAACAGGAGCGGAAGCGGATAGCCCAAGAACTGCACGACAGCTCTGGAGTCCAGTTGTCAGCCATCCGAATGAAACTGACCCATCTTGAGGATCATCTGGATAGTCCAAAGGCTGCTGAGGATATCCAAAGATTGATGCAGGATGTCGATCGGGTCAATGCTGATATCCGGACCATTTCGCATAATTTGATGCCTATTTCGCTCAGTAAACTGGGCTTGAAATCCGCCATTCAGGAACTGGTCAACCATATCAAATCGAGCTACCCGAATATCAAGTTCAACCTTTACCAGCAATATGATTCCAAAAATCTATCGGCCAGCATGGAAGTCCATATCTATAGGATCATCCAAGAGTTGCTAAACAACATGGTAAAGCATGCCCAGCCATCGGAAATCAATATTCAGTTGATCGATAATGAATCGGAGTTGATCATCAGTCTGGAGGATAATGGGAAAGGATTTATTTATGAACCTGAAAATACGTTAGGGTTAGGTCTAAAGAGTATATTGACCCGATCCCAGTTAATTGGAGGAAAGTTTGAAGTAGACAGCAAATTGGATGCAGGTTCGTTTTTTTCAATTACCCTGCCTCTCAAAAGCTAAAGAAGTTGATTCTTATTGGCAAAGGTGATCAGTTCTGTTATTTTCTTGACCCCACATTTTGCCATGATGTTTTTTCGGTGGGTATCTACGGTATTGGCACTGATAAAGAGTTGATCGGCTATCTTGCTGCTCGGTTTACCCTCAGCGATCAATTTCAAGATTTCAATTTCACGATTCGATAGATTGAAAGCATCTTTATTGGTGGTTTGTTCGACTTTGTTATGCTCCTCATTCATTAAAAATGCTTCAACGACCTTGTTCTGTACCTGTTGGTCCAGATGTCTCTTCCTTTCATTTACGGCAACAATAGCTTTGATCAATTCATCTTTTGCTATGTTTTTCAGAACATAGCCTAAAGCTCCTTTTCGTAACGCTTCACGAATAAGTTCGGTGTCATCATAACCAGTCAGCATCAGTATTTTCTGGTCTGGATTGCTTTCCAGTACCACTTCAATACATTGCATACCATCCATATGGGGCATGTTGAAGTCCATTAAAATGACATCGGGTTTGTAGGTGTCGATGGCATGCAAAAGCTCCTTTGTATCTGTGCAAGCATTGATTTCGCCAAATTTCGGGTGTCCGCTGAGGATCATGATCAAGCCATCCACGATAATCTGTTGGTCCTCGACAATAAGCAAGTTTATCGGCTTAAAAGGGATACTTTCTTCCATAGGGTACATTTTTTTGCTTATAACAATATACTAAAATATCCTTAACTACTAACAGTCAATTCTTTGAAATCAAATAGCCTTAAATTTTTCAGATTTTTTGTATCTTGATGAAATGTAAATAATACTTTTATTACACACCTAATTTTTTAAAACCTAAAACAACAACAATAAATGAAAAGAAAAGATTTTCTCAAGAGTGCCGGCGTGCTCGCCGCCTCGACTTTGCTTTTTAGAACGGAAGCTTTCGCTAATCAGAATACCCCTTTGCGTATAGGTTTAATCGGTACAAACGGCATGGGTTGGTCCAATCTGAATGCGATATTAAAAATAGATAATGTTACCTGTACTGCTTTATGTGATGTCGATGAAAATGTGCTGAACAAAAGATCCTCGGAACTGGAACAAAAAAACATCAAGGTCAAAAAATATATTGAATATAAGGATCTATTGAAAGATCCTAATGTAGACGCTGTCATCGTTGGAACGCCCGATCATTGGCATTGCATGATGATGGTCGATGCAGTAAAGGCAGGTAAGCATGTGTACGTGGAGAAGCCTTTGGGGAATTCCATCAAAGAGTGTGAAGTGATGTTGGCAGCGGACAAAAAGTACGATAAGATTGTACAGGTAGGACAATGGCAACGTAGTCAGCAGCACTTTAGAGATGCGATGGACTTTGTGCACAGTGGCAAATTAGGGAAAATTAGGTCTGTCAAGGCTTGGGCTTATCAGGGTTGGATGAAGAGTATCCCTGTAAAGCCAGATTCTGCTCCTCCAGCTGGAGTGCACTATGATAAATGGTTAGGACCGGCAACAAAGCGGCCTTTCAATCCTAATCGCTTCCATTTTGATTTCAGGTGGTTCTGGGATTATGCAGGTGGCCTGATGACTGATTGGGGGGTGCATATGTTGGACTTTGCCTTGATCGGCATGAAAGTGTCTAACCCTAACTCCATCATGGCAACAGGCGGTAAGTTTGCTTATCCAGATGATGCCGCTGAAACACCGGACTCCCTAACTACTGTATTCGCATTTGACGACTTTTACCTGCAATG
Source organism: Sphingobacterium sp. LZ11T8 (assembly GCF_024261425.1). NCBI lineage: Bacteria > Pseudomonadati > Bacteroidota > Sphingobacteriia > Sphingobacteriales > Sphingobacteriaceae > Sphingobacterium > Sphingobacterium sp. LZ11T8. The sequence goes on from NZ_JANBZY010000008.1 coordinate 52,523, forward strand.
GGAACAAGCGACAGGTATTGATTTAGGTCCTTATGGAAAAGATCATGGCGTTTCGTTTATCGGGAACAATGGTACCTTGGTGGTGAATAGAGGTGGCTGGGAAGTCATTCCGGAGAAAGGTAGGATGGAAGCTGTTCCACATCAACCTTCAAAAGATAATGGTTTGGAGAAACATATGGAGAACTTTGTGACCGCAATCCGCACAAAAGACAAGAGCATCTTACATGCTCCTGTGGAAGCTGGAGCTCATATTGCTATCTTGTCCCAAATGGGGAATATTGCCTACAGAACTGGTAAGAAGCTCTATTGGGATAAGGATAAGGCGAAATTTACGGATGAAGAAGCGAATGGCTATCTAGCAGCGAAATACAATAACGGGTATCAAATCCCGAAGGTATAGAAATATGAAAAAAGCCGGTTCAAGCCGGCTTTTTTATTGATCTATTAATTAATCTTCCTTCAACCTATGGATAGGATTACCTCTTCCGTTTCTATATAAGATGAAGAGGATTAATCCAGCCAATAATGCCAAAAGCAGAAGGATTGGTAATAGGTAGTTCCAGGCAGAAATCTGAATTCTAAATTCGTAATTGGTTAACCATTTCTTCATCATAAAGAAACTGATAGGAACTGCCGTCAGGACAGATGCTATAAACAACAGGTAATATTCTTTTGAAAATAAGACCAGCAGATCTGATAGTTTTGCGCCCAATATTTTTCGCATGCCTACTTCCTTACTTCTCGCACTGATTGATAAGGAGACCAAACCGATAATGCCTAAGCAAACGATAATTAAAGTAATAACTGTAGCTGAAATTGAAGCTCTGTACAACTGCAGTTCGGTTTCATACATTTTCCGGATATTTTCTTCCATGAAATGGTATTCAAATGGAGCATCGGGCATTAGGAAATGCCAATTCTTCTCAATGTTTTGAATAGAATTTGAAATGGAACCTGGTTTCATTCGGATATTGAAATAGCGATAAAAATTATTCTGGGCCACATTCAGCCAGATAATTGCAGTATTTGGATTGTGCATGGAGTTGGGAATGAAGTTTTCAGTAATCCCAACGACTTTTATCGGGTCATTTGATCCATTGATTCTTAAATTCCGGCCGATTATATCATCAGCATGCTCATACCCTAAAACATTCATCGCTTTTCGATTGATTACCACCTCTTGAGGGGCCATGGAATCTACCAGGTTGGAGCTAAAGAATTGACCTGCCAGCATCGGGATTTGATAGGTGTCAGCAAATTTGGAATCTGAAATAATCATTTGAGAATTGATTGGTTCATCAGACTTGTCCATCAATGCAATTTCTGCCTTCCCAACTATATTATTTGGGGTTTCATAGGATAAGCTGATATCTTCAATTTCATTCAGCTTTTCCAATTCCTGCTGGATAGTTTGGGTTTTCCGAACACCTTCAGGGCTCCAATCTCGAGTCGTCTGGACCGTGAGGATATATTCTTTATTATATCCCAAATCGCTATTGACAAATAAGTGGATCTGTCTGGCAATGATTATAGTGGAAGTCAAAATGACTATTGCTGTAGTAAATTGAAGGAACAGCAAAGCTTTTCGAATGCTGTGTTTGTTTTTTACTTTGTCAAACTGAAGCTTTACTGAATTTAACAAGCTGTTTCTTGAAAGTTTGATAGCAGGGAATAGGCCTGAAATTAACCCGATCAATATCGAAAACAACAAAATACCCAAATAGAAATAATAGGGCAATTCTGTTAATTGCGGTAGCCTGCGCATGAATATATTTTCAAAAAGTGGTTTGGCTAGGATATACAATGGTAGGCAGATCAATAAAATCAAACACAGGAGAATTACATTTTCCGTTAGCAATAAAGAAGCTATCTGATTGGATTGGGCTCCCATTATTTTCCTGATCCCAATTTCTTTTAAACGACCTATATTTTGACCGAGATTAAAATTGATGAAATTAATGATTGCCATCAACAGGATGAACCCAGCAATGTAAAGCAGGATATCAATCATTTTTTGAATAGCTCCATCATTGCTTTCCAGGTAATAGGACTTCAGCGGTTTTAGATCCGGACTATAATTGTCTGCAAAAGTCTTGTCAGTATGTTTGCTGACTAAGGTTTTTATCGCTGTAGTGAGCTGCCCTGGAGATACGTTTTGCTGTAATTCCAAGAAACCAATGATGTATGGATTTTCCCAATTATCAATGTCCCTTCCAAAGTATTTCTCAGAAGCGATAGGAAGAAAGAAATCACTGCGTAGGGCAGGGGTTAATTCAAGGACTGAGTTTTGATAACTTGGTTTGATTATCCCAGTTACCATAAAATCATGCTTTTCCCCATTGAAGTTTCTAATGGATAATTGTTCACCAAGGGCATCGGTTCGGCCGAAGTATTTCATGGCGGCTGCTTCCGTTATGACCAATGAAAAAGGGTCTTTTAATGCTGTATTGATATCTCCTGCATGGAGCTCAAATCCAAACATGGCTAATAAGCTTGGGTCGCCCAAACTTGCCCCTTCTTCAAACTTATCTGTACCATTGGACACAATACAAGTCAGCCCGTCGAGTCTGTAGTAATTCTTAACAAGTTGAGGATACTCCTCAGCCAGTGCTTTCGGAAGTGCACCCAAAGTGGTGATGTCTAATCCTAAACCCTCCTTTTTATATGAACTCTGCAATAGATATTGTTGATCCTTGTTTTTTAGATGTGCATTCACCTGCTTTGCATCCCAGATATAGGCACCGACGATCATGATAAAAGTAATGCCACAGATCAATCCGATTAAATTGATGATGTTCTGAAGTTTTTTCTTACTGATATTTCGCCAAGCAATTTTTATATAGCTCCAATTCATTGTTAAGATTTTAGCAGATGCAGTTGTGTTCTATAGATATGGAATACAGCTTGCAATTTTATTGCCATTGCATCAATTGGGTTATAATCAATTAATTGTGATTTGATTAGTCCTTAAGTTGTTCATTTTCGGACATTATTTGTTCGATAATGAACGGAAATAAAAGAGCGGAGAAGGAATAATCCTCTCCGCTCCTGAAATTACCACTGAATCATTTACTATAATTTCTTGTTTTCTACATCCCACCATAACCGAGTTCCGCCATTGTCTGGCCCTCCCAACATTTTCACGGCCTCATTTACTGCTGCACTATTGCTGTTGTATTCTCTTTCCGGATACGGCATCCTTCTTATTCCTGGGACTGTTGGGATCGTGTTGTTACTGTAGTTGACCACCACTGGGAACAAGATCGGATATCCCGAACGGCGGTACTCTGCCCAAGCTTCATCTCCGTCAGGGAACATGGAAATCCATTTCTGTGTAATGATCCTTTCCAATTTCCTGTCCTTGCTATCGCCTTCATTCCAAGCAATGCTGATGGTGCTCAAATATGGAGAGCCAGCCTTGATATCGTTCTGTCCGGCCTTGATTGCTTTTGGATCGATGTAAGGCATAGGTTTGTCGGTAGCATTGTTTTTGTAAGCTGTTGCCTGTGCGCTCAAACCGTACATTTCAAATGATCTTTCAATCCCAGTTTCATAGTTGGTTTTGGCATTGCCTGCATTGCTCCAGCCTCTCAATGCCGCTTCTGCCTTTAAGAACCAACTCTCAGAGGATACCATTAGTTGCATCTTATTTGGTAATGGCTGTAATTTTGAATAGTTATCATATCGGCTCTTTGCATCTATGTCAATTCCGGTACGGATCCCTTTAAATTGTCCTTTGACCGCTGGGTCCGTAGCAGGTTGGAACAATTTTCCTAGACGCGGGTCTTTATAACCGCCCAGAAATGTTTCTATGCTGGCATGCATCCGTGTATCACTCCATGTCGTAGTAATGATGTTCAATGGATGGTCCGTACTTAATTTGATAAAGCAGTTATCTGCTGTGGCTTCCAATAAACCTCCGTTTTCAGGGTTCAAGGCTTTTTCACCTTCAGTTTTAGCCAATGCAGCATCCTTGAATGCGATACGAAGCGCAAGTCTTAATCGTAGGGTGTTGGCAATTCGCAACCAGCGATCGTAATTATTATCTGTGTAAGCCAAGTCAGACTTTTTCATGGCCGCAGACACCTCTTTGCCTTTGTAAGTTTTTAGTATTGTCGTAGCGGTATCCAGATCTTTAAAAAAGTTTTTATAGGCATCCTGCTGATTGTCATAATGGATCTGATCATTCTCATCTGGCGCATTGTATTTACTGTAGATGATAGGTCCAACCTTATCGGAGGTACGATGCATGGCAGACACTTTCAATATTTTGGCAAAGGCAAAAATGTCTTTCATTTTTTCGTCGTTCCTGGTCAGTAACTCTACTCTCGATAAGGGATTCATCGCTCGGATATACCGGTCAACCCATAAGGAAGAATACCAACCTGGCACTAAACTATAGGTCAGGTTGTTGGCATTCCCAACAAAGGGCGCCTCAGCCCCAAAATAGCCGCCATAGGCATCGCTGGTCAAGTTGTTTGAAACTTGATACTCACCTACATTTTCAGAAAGAATAGCTCGTTGTCCTTGTGCAAGGAATGAAGCGACCAAGGCAAAGTCTCCCATGGCTTCTTCATCCGTTACCCCAGCAGGGTTCGTGTTTAATTCCGTAAAGTCTTTGGTGCAGCTCATCGTCAGGAAAAGGCTGCTCAATAATATTCCTGACAGTTTATAATATGATTTTAATGTCTTCATTTCTTTTCTCTTGCTGATTAAAAGGATACTTTAAGGTTCAATCCATAACTGCGGGTAGCAGGTAAGGCAAAACTATCATAGCCCTGTCCTCCAACACCGGTTGTGGTGTTGAGCTCGGGATCGTATGGTGCGTCATTACGGAAGAAAAACAAGTTTCGGCCTGTCAATGATATGGACGCGCTCTTTACACCTTTCCATTTGATAGGAAGACCATAACTCAATGAAATCTCACGCATCCGGATATTTGTTGCATCATACACCTGGCCTTCGATAATCCCATCTCTGTTTCCTACCGCGCTATAGTAGGCCTGTGCTGGGATTTTACCTGACCAAGGGGTACCGTCCAGTTTAACGGCAGGGATATCCAACCCTCCTGCGTCCCTTGCTGCAGCACTAACCTCACTGACACCGAAGGAGTTCAAATAACCGTCGGTCACTGAGATGACCTGACCTCCAAATCGGGCATCTATCGTAAAGCTTAAACCGAATTTTCCGTAATTGATGGTATTGTTCCAGCCAACTATGGATTTAGGATTGTTATTTCCAATATATCCCTCCGGTCCAATCTGCGGCCTTCCGGTATCATCAACCACCATCACCCCATTCTCATCACGCAAGAAGGTCCTTGCCCAGAAATCTCCAAATGATCCATTTAAACGAAGCACATTGAAATTGCCGCCTACAGAATAACGTTCGCCTAGTTTGGGTGCCAGTTCCAGGATCTTATTGCGGTTTGCCGTGAAGTTCACAGACGTATTCCAGCTGAAGTTATCCTTCTTGATCGCATCAACACCCAAGGCTGCTTCAATACCCTTGTTCTGTACATTTCCGGCATTTAGGAAAACGGTCGTGAATACCTGTCCAACTGGGGCTTCGTATGAGAAATATTGATCCTTTGTGTTTGTTTTGTAAAGGGCCAAATCAAAATTGATGCGGTCGTTCCAAAACCTTCCTTCATAGCCCACTTCATAACTTCTGCTGATCTCCGGGCGCAAAGGTAGTCCTTGGTAAGGTCCTGAAACATTTGCGTTCAAAATACCGGTTGCCAAGCTGTTTGTCGGGATGGTACTGTAAATTCCGACATCATTTCCTACTTCCGCCATGGTCAACCTTAATTTACTGTAGGTAATAAAACTTGGCATTTTGATCATGTCTGAAAGCACTGCCGATAAACCTGCTGACCAATAGAAGTATCCTTTTTTCTCCTGCGGAGTATTGGCTAGGGTTGAAGCCCAATCGTTACGTGCCGTTAAATCCAAGAATATCCTGTCCTTATAGCCCAAGTTGGTAGACGCGAACACAGATTGCAACTGGCGCCTGCTGATGGATTCATTTAATACATTGATTGGCGCGTCCCTGTAAATATTGCTCAATAAAAACTTATTGGCCACAGCTAGTTTTAACTGATCAAGGTTCCAACCTGTGGATCTAGTATCATTGATTGAAGTTCCAGCTGTAAAGTTCAGGTCCCAATCCTCGGCAAATGTTTTGTTACCGATGAAGAGTAAATCACCATATAAAGCGGTACTTTCAGTCTGGTCACGGGTATATCGACCATTATCATCTAAAACACCTTCTATTTTCTCTCCAGAAAGAACACCTTGCGTACCGGCATAGACATGTCTTTCCCATTTATCCCATCGCTTGTTCAGTGTACCTCTTGCACTGACTGATAACCAATCGTTGATGGTATATTTCAATTGCCCTTGGGCAATGATATTGTCACGCAATTGGAATGTTGGGTTGCGGTTCAATACCCAAAATGGATTCTGTGAATGGTGTGTACCCGTCAAACCTGCATCTGCATTGATATTCCACCAATCCTGCAGGTATAGATTCCGCGTAGGGGATAGGTACTCATAATTGTTTTTGTATTTATCAAAATCCAAACCTCTTGGGAACAGATAAAGACCTGCAATCGGGCTAAAGTACAAGCCAGATGTTGGACGGTTGTGGATATCCTGTCTAGAGTACATCATACTACCGTCGAAGGTTAGTTTATTATCGAAAAAATTAGTGGAATTTCTAAAGGTTGCTGAATGCTGATTAAACGAATTGGTTGGCAATATACCTTTGTTGGTGGTATTGCCATAAGAGAAATAGTTCTGCATCTTTTCAGTTCCTCCGCTCAAGGAAACGGTATTGATCAAAGTTGTTCCAGTATTATAGAATCCATCTACAGGATCTTGGAAAGAACCTTTCTCACCCCAGCTCTCTTCTGATCCCTCTGTTGTCTGGCCATAGCGGTATTGTAACTTCGGAAGGTAGAAAGCTTGGTCAGCCGTAATGCTTGAGGATACATCGATTTTCAGATTACCTTCAGCACCTTTTTTGGTGGTGATCATGATGGCACCATTTGCACCTTGGCTACCGTAAAGGGCAGAGGCAGAGGCTCCTTTCAAGACGTTGATGCTCAGGATATCATCTGCATTCAGGGTACTCAGGATATCTCCACGGTCTGGCCCGCCACCAAAAGCTCCTTCAGATCCCGATCCACCTGTATTGGTAATCGGCAAACCATCGATCACATAAAGTGGCTGGTTGTTCCGGTTGGATTTAAAACCACGGAGGACGATATTGACCGAACCTCCGATACCCGAAGAACTTCGGTTGATCTGCATCCCAGAGACCTTCCCTGTCAAGTTATTCATCGGATTGGCATCCTTGACTTTGGTCAGGTCTTCCCCTTTAACCGTTTGGGTAGAGTAGGTTAAACTTTTTGATTTTCGCTGTACTCCCAAGGCCGTGACAACGACATCATCAATCCTTGCGGTCTGTGCGGTCATGGAAATGGAAATAACGGAGTCTGTTGCTGTTATAGCCTGTTTCACTGTGTTATAGCCTAATACACTGATGGTCAGGTTTACAGCACCTGCAGGAATTTCTAAACTGAAAGCTCCGGAATCATCGGTTTGAGTTGCCTTTTTACTGGCGTCTAAACGGACTGTCGCGCCGACTATAGGTGATTTCGTCTGTTCGTCAACAACGTTTCCTTTTACTGTTCGATCCTGTCCATAAGATAATTGTATAGCAAATAGCCATAAAAATAGATGGGTTAGTGTTTTATACATAATATAAGTTTAAGTATGAGATATCATTGTAACGGCAATGATACAATTGATACAAAAACGAACATATTTTGGATATATTTTGTCTAATTATGTTAAATCTTATTGAATATAGGTGAATATCAGAGGTTGGTAGTATTATATAATTGATAGTTAATCAATTAGAAAAATTTCTATTTTTTGAAATATTATTATTCCATCTCATTTTTTATAGCTTATGCTTTTTGATGTTTAAAAATATTATCGATTGATGTAAAATTATTAACTATTATGGTATGAAATTTGGGTGGTGATTTATTCATATTGAAGATAAAATAGAGAAAAGGCCAACTCTCTACTCCAAAAATTATACTTAATTTAACAATTAAATAATTCAATTATGTTAACAGCTGCTTGCCCCAAATTACCCATGCGCGTAAAGACCGTAACCAAAGACTTTTACGTTCAGCAATTAGGTTTTCAAGAAATTGGTTTTGCAAATTTTGAAAGCTATATGATCCTGAAAAAAGATGATGCAGAACTTCATTTCTTTATCTTTTTGGATCTTGTTCCCGAAGAAAATTATGGTCAGGTTTATATCCGTGTGAACCATATCGAAGAGCTTTACCAAGAATTGATTGACCGTGGCGTCAACATTCATCCTAATGGAAGCTTAACGGAAAAACCTTGGGGACAGAAAGAATTCGCTATCCTCGATCCTGACAGTAACCTAATTACCTTTGGGCAAGCTATTTAATCTGTTTTCATTTTTTACCAATTGGTAATTGAGGGCATCGGATTGTTCAGGTACTTTGTATTAATCAAATTTCAAAGTCATGAACAAATCAAAAGTATTATTGACAGGAGTGACCGGTTTCTTGGGTTCTCATACAGCTATTGAATTGCTCAACAGAGGATATCAGGTTACAGGGTCTCTACGGGACATGAAACGTGCAGACGCTATACAGCACGTAATCGCCAAACATACCCAGAGTATAAATAACCTATCTTTTGTACAGGCAGACCTGCTCGATAAAGGAGCATGGTTAAAAGCTTGCGAAAATCAGGATTTTGTCATCCATGCAGCTTCTCCATTCCCGCGAGAACTACCTAAGGATGAGCATGAATTAATCATCCCAGCAAAAGAGGGGACATTGAATGTTCTTCAAGCTGCCAAGCATAACCATGTAAAAAGAGTGGTTTTGGTATCCTCCATTTCCACAGTGGTATATGGAAAACAAACTGATGAAATGGACAGGGTTTTTACTGAGGAGCACTGGACCGATGAAAGCGATAAACAGGATACTGCTCCGTATATGAGGAGCAAGACCATTGCTGAAAAAGCTGCATGGAACTTTATCAAAGAAGAAGGCAAGGGGATGGAACTGGTAAGCATTCTTCCGGGTGCCATGTTAGGACCTGTGTTGGAGGAGGATTATGGTACCTCCGCCAATATTATCGTTAAGATCTTATCAGGTAGCATGCCTGCCATGCCAAAAATAGGATTTGAAATAGTTGATGTGCGTTCCGTTGCAAAATTATTGGTAGATGCGATGGAACTGGAAAATGCTGCTGGAAATAGATATATGGCAAGTGAAGGTCACATGTCGATGAAGGAGCTAGCTGAAGTCCTAAAAACCCATTTCCCTGACAGGAAAATCAGTACCGCCAACCTCCCTAATTTTTTGGCTAGAATAATGTCAATTTTTGAACCTGCCTTAAAACCTGTATTATTGGATTTGGGTTTAAAAAGAAAGGTAGATGCTTCCAAAGCCAAAAGGGAATTAGGTTGGAAAGGACATTCGATGGAGAAGGCCATTTTAGATTGTGCAAATAGTGTTATAGAACTAGGAATCGTTAAGTAAATGCAAAGGTTAAAATCCATATTGAGATTTGGGGCAATACTCTCTGATGCAGACATCGAGGTCATTGCCTCCAACTTCAAGCAGAAACAGTTAGCGGCGTCCGATTATTTTTTGGAAATAGGACAGATTGCTCACGAAATCGCTTTTATTGAATCCGGTATCGTCAGGATTTTTAAACCTGATCATGAAGGGAATGAAATCACCAAGTATTTCTTTAAGGAGAATCAATTCTTTGTTGATCTGGAAAGTTACTATTCCAGTATTCCGGCGAGTGAAGCTTTCCAGGCAGTGGTCGAAACAGAAATATATGCTATCCATAAGTTGGTTGTAGAAAGATTATGCCAAGAGATCCCCAATTTCTTTATCTTCCTCAAAACGATTACAGAAGCCACATTGTTGAATAAGATTAAAGACAATGATTTTTTAAATTTTGGCAATTCTAAAACCAAGTACCTTGAATTTGTTAAACGATATCCTCAACTAGCTTTACAGGTTCCGCAACAATATATCGCTTCCTACCTTAAAATCACCCCGCAATCCTTGAGCAGGATAAGACGCGAACTTGCCCAGCCAAAACAATAAATTCCGCTTAATCCTTCTGAAAATAGGATTGGTGTTTTTGTAAATCATTTATAAACAGTGTCGTTTAAATTTCTTTGCAATTAATAAAAGATAAATTTGTCTTTTATTAATTCAAGTCTTAACTTTGTTCAATTAAGTCATTGAATTGTTCAAATAAATCCAAGCGAGGGTAGGTTGCATTCCAGCAATACTTTTACGACTTCCTGAAAACTAACATTTTCATCAAATCGCGAATTCTTCAAATTCATTTTATTTAAGAATATGGCTTAATCTAAATTCAAAGATCATATCGAATTTAACATGAATTCTATTTTAACTCTTAATTTAATCCTTTCGGACGGTAATTCAGTCCAAGATTTACTCACACAATCCATTTTTTTCCATTCTAAGATCAGTCCGGTTGAGTTTTGGATAGGTTTTCTACTGCTAGTTTTCCTTTCCATCCTCATTGTGGTTCTCCTTTTGATCGATCGCATTAAACAGGTCAGCACCTTTCTCTTAAAAGAGAAATCCAAACGGAATGTTAATCTTTGGAAAAACTCACTCAAGAAAATGAACTCCAGCCAAATTGCGCGAATTATCAAGCAAAAGAGCAGGCAGGAGCTGAAATCTTGGTTACTGGCCTTTTTCCTCATTGGAACATCCTTGTTCCCCCTGGAATCCTTAGCGCAGACTGTTTCCATTGATGGTACCAGTGAATCCATCTGGTCTAAGGCAGGCGTTATTATCACCTTAGTGTTGCTCTTGATACCGACCATTTTCATTCTAGTTTTATTGTTCGTCAGAATCAATCGGAGGTTATCTAAGTTGAACATTAACGCTCAAAGAGAGGAAGCAAAAGTAATTGTCCAAGAATTGGAAAACAGGCCTTTAGCTGAGGTTGAAAAAGAACTATTAGCCTTTCAGGAAGCTGCTGATTATAGATTGAAAGCTGATGTACTGTCTGGTTCCAATCAAGCGGTGGATCCCAAAGGGCTATTGTCCATTAATGAAAACCATGGAATCCCGATCGTATCCAAAAAGAAAAGATCAACCGATAGGACCAACTTTGACGTGGACCTATCCAAGATGGTCAACTGGTACTTGATATCGGCAACCGTTTGGTTGGTATTTGGAACCACCATCGGTGAATACCTCGGTTTTAAATTCGTCGCTCCAGACATGGAGAGTTTTAGCTGGCTTAGCTTCGGGAGGTTAAGGCCAGTCCATACCAATGCCGTCTTCTGGGGATGGGCATCCCTAGCCATGATCGGTTTAGGTTATTATGTGGTCCCAAGGGTCAGTAACACCAAACTCTATAGCTTAAAACTAGGCTGGTACAGCCTTGTTTTGATCAATGTCTGTGTGTTCGTGGGAACCATTTCCCTGATGGCAGGAATTAACAATAGCGGAGGCGAGTATAGGGAATATATCTGGCCTATTATGTTGCTGTTTGGAATTGCATTGGTTTTGACACTAATCAATTATTATAAAACCATTGCAAAAAGGACAACTCGGGAAATTTATATATCAAACTGGTATATAGTCGCTGCGGTAATCTTTACTATTGTGATTAGCCTAGCAGCCTATTTGCCTTTTTGGCAGAATGGCCTCGGAGAGACAATCATTCAAGGCTATTACATGCACCAAGGTGTCGGTATGTGGTTTATGCTTTTTTGTCTAGGCCTCGTGTACTATTTCCTTCCACAGCAACTCAATAGGCCTATTTATTCCTATAGTTTAGGGATTCTTGCGTTTTGGACACAGATTTTATTCTATACGCTGATCGGAAGCCACCACTTTGTGTTCAGCTCCATTCCCTGGTGGTTACAGACGGTTGCTATTGTCGGAAGTGCCGGTATGGCCATTCCCGTTATTGCCGGAACGACCAACTTCCTCATGACCTTTAAAGGATCCTGGTATAAATTGGGCGATAGTTATATCCTTCCATTTTTCTTGGTCGGCATCATCTTTTATTTCACCGGATCGATGCAAGGTACCGCCGAAGCCTTCCGCGAAACCAACTTGATCTGGCACTTTACTGACTTTACCGTTGCCCATTCCCACCTAACCATGTACGGCATTATCAGCTTTTTCTTGTGGGCATCCATATATACCATCGTACCGCGATTTACTGGAAGAGAGGCACCCCAAATCAGTATTGGAGCCCATTTCTGGTTCGCTTTCATCGGAATGTTGATGTATACCGTACCATTGATGTATGGATCCACCCTGAAAGGAATTATGTGGTTAGAAGGCAAGCCATTTATCGATGGTGTGGCCTTTATGGCGCCTTACTGGTTATGGAGAGCCATCGGAGGTAGTCTGATGTGGCTGTCGCACCTCATTTTCGCCTATAACTTATATAAGATGATGGCTGATGTAAAAGAATTAGACATTGCTGAAGAAATTACAAGCCAATTTGAAAACCAATCAACTATTAAAGTTCAAAAATAAAATAAACGATCATGGAGTTTTTCGACGATCATAAGAAACTATTTATTACTGCAGCAATCTTCTTTATTGTATTGACGATTTTTGTTGCCATTCTTCCCGCATTGAACAACCAGTTGATAAATGCACCTCTACCTCAATCCGAACCGCTCTCACCAGATGCTGCTGCTGGCAAGTCTATATTTATTGCCAACGGCTGTGTGGCTTGCCATACTCAACAGGTCAGAAATGTAGATATGGATAAGGTTTTTGGTCAGCGACCAAGTGTAGCAGCTGATTATGCACATAATGAAAGACTGGATGTTTGGAGGAATACCGCAACATTGATGGGAACAGAACGAACTGGACCCGACCTGACTGATGTTGGTAATCGCCAACCCAGCAAAGAATGGAATTTGGTCCACCTTTATAACCCTCGTATAGTGGTCAAGGAATCCATTATGCCCGCTTATCCCTTCCTGTTTGAATATAAATCCATACCAGACAAGGAAGATGTTGTGGTCAATATTCCCGAAGACTTTGCACCCAGTAATGGGAAGAAAGTCGTAGCAAGTAAAGAGGCTATGCAATTGATAGCCTATTTACAGTCCTTGAAACAAGTTAAACTGGAAGCTGATGTTCCAGAGTTTCTATATAAAAGAAAAGCTCAGGCCGCCGCTGGCCAAGGAACAGCCGAAGAAGAATTGGACGGCGAGGCCCTATATGTAGCACATTGTCAAGCATGCCACCAAGCTGATGGCAATGGGCTACCAGGAGCTTTTCCTCCCTTAAAGGGCAGTCCTGTCGTAACTGGCGATGATCTGGAGCTTTATATCGATATCATTATGAACGGTTATGATAGCAGACCTGATTATGGTGTGATGGCAGCGGTAGGAGTAAATGCTGGGTTTACTGAAAAAGAAGTAGCCGCCATTATCAATTATGAAAGGACCAGTTGGGGTAATAATGGTGAAAAAGTAAAACCTGAAGATATCAAGCAAATCGTAGATTTTGTAAAGACTCAATCCAAATAATCATGAAAAAATTTCAATTGACACTGCTTTTTAGTACTTGGATTACCTTTTTGATGGCTTGCCCGGTATGTGAAAGAAACCAACCTAAAATTTTAAGAGGCTGGGTACATGGTACAGCTCCAAAAAGTAACCTCGAATACATCATGGTCATCGCCATCATCCTGATTTCATTGATCGCTTTGGGAATGTTCTTGAAAATGATCATCAAACCAGGGGAAAAACAGTCTGACCATATCAAAAGGTTTATTCTAAATTCTGATAACTATGAGCCAAAGAAGTAAAATATTTATTTTCATCGACGATGAAAAGATCCCAATAGCTGAAACATATAGTCCTGTTAATTTTGAACTGGATACTCGCAAACTAGTCGACGGAAAACACCAACTTCGAATTGTCAGCCAAGACCCTGGAGGAAAAGAAGGGGTAAGGATTATTCCTTTTGAAGTCCGAAACGGTCCAGCGATCGAAATTACCGGAATCAAAGAAAACGCCGTGATCGATGACTTGGTGCCCATCATGATCAACGCCTATGGGAAAGGAAATTCCGAAACCTTTATGATTGATGGAAGTGAAACTCCTCAGGGGATTCCTTGGTGGGTATGGATCATCATAATCGTTTTCATGGGCTGGGCCATGTACTATGTATTCATGTACCTGTATTTACCAACTTCGGTTAATTGAGTGTTAGCAGGTCAAGGCGTTCTTTTTCAAACTTTTTGGGCTTTGTGTCGTTAATTGGGTAAATGTTTATCCAGGATACTTACCCTAATGTCATGAAGAACGCCTTAAAACCTGCTATTTTTGTTTTACTGTCCTTGTTTGTCCAGTATAGCATTGCTCAAAACAATAAACAACCCAATATTATCTTGATCCTTGCAGATGATCTTGGAATAGGCGATTTAAGGTCCTACCATGAGCGATATGAAACGCCAAATCTCGATAAATTGGGTAAAGAAGGGATTCGATTCAACAATTATTACAGTGCTTCTCCAATTTGCTCCCCATCCCGTGCAGGCCTACTGACCGGTCAGCGTCCTGCGAAACTCCATTTTACAACCTTTCTGAATACCCGTGAAGACAACAGGAAAAAAGAACAGGTAGACTTTCTTGACCCTGATATGCTGACCATGGCCGATATGCTAAAAGCTGAGGGCTATAAGACAGCACATTTTGGTAAATGGCATCTCGGAGGTGGTCGTGACGTGACCGACGCGCCTAACTTCAATCAATACGGTTTTGATGCTTGGGCAGGAACTTATGAAAGCCCCGATCCCGACCCAGCAATCACCGCAACGGATTGGATATGGTCGGACCAGGACAGTGTGAAAAGATGGAACCGGACAAAATACTTTGTGGACAAAACCCTTGATTTCTTGCAAAAGAATCGAGATAAACCCTGCTTTATCAATATTTGGACAGACGATGTGCATACTCCTTGGATTGCAGGTGATGATGAAACCGGAAAGTTTGATTGGAAACCCCAGGAGGAGAGAAGCTTTAAGTTTGTCCTCAAAGAATATGATCGAGAAATAGGAAGATTAATGGAAGGCTTGAAAGAAATGGGGCTGGATGAAAATACCTTGGTCATTTTTATCAGCGATAATGGCCCATTGCCTAATTTCAGACAGGACCGTTCAGCAGGGCTGCGAGGTAGTAAACTCTCCTTATATGAAGGCGGAATCCGGATGCCCTTGTTGATGAGGTGGCCAGCAAGGATTAAAGCCGGAAAGGTAGATGATCAGACCATTATTTCCGCACTTGATTTGCTCCCAAGCTTAGCTAAGTTGGCAGAAGCTCCGCTGAAGAATACCAAGAGGCTTGATGGTCAAGATCTCAGCGGTGCAATCCTTGGAAATCCCATTACCCGAAACAAACCGCTCATCTGGGAATATGGAAGGAATGATTCAACCGTATTCAGCTTCCCCAAGAAAATAAACCGTAGCCCAGCTCTGGCAATCCGAGATCAGGAATGGAAATTTATGATGAATCAAGATGGTAGTGACCCCGAACTGTACAACCTCAAATCCGATCCCAACGAAAGTGTAAATCTTGCTGATGAAAGAAAACATCTCGTGAAAAAATATAGCAAGGCTTTGATGAAATGGTGGAAAGACTTGCCCACATTTAAGAAAATGGAATAATTTGCTGGAAGGATATTGGTTATAATTTTAACTTGTTACAATTGCTTATTGAAAAACATTTATTAAGCTTAATTAATGTTTATATTTTAATTATTTTGATATTTTAAACCTTGAAAATTGCTATTATTTTCTTAGGGGAATATATTTCAAATTTAAATTGGTTGCCTGAAAAAATGATTTTGTATTTAGGTTGGATTCTCCTATTTTTCTCCCAAAAAAAAAAACTATTAAATTATGAACGTGAAATAAGCTATCCTAACTCCGAACACCTATTACAAACAGAACCTTTATTAAAGCCTTTTAGGCAATCTTTTTATTCTCAATTATTACTATAATGACTCAAAAAAATCGTGTTTTTTTTGGGGCAAAATCCTTGTCGTTGCTTGCGATGTGCTTATTGATGAGCTCACCGGAAGTCTTCGCCGAAAAAGGAAATTTTGCCCATTCAGCTGTTGCTGTTCGGCAACAAAGTATTTCAGGATCTGTTAAAGATGATGCGGGGAACCCTATTGTAGGTGCTACAGTGCTCGTTAAAGGGACAACAAGAGCAACTAGTACCGATGCCAAGGGAGAATTTTCGATCACTGCCAATAATGGTGACATCATTATTATCCGAAACCTAGGTTATCTGACCCAAGAAGTTACGGTATCAAATGCCCAAAATATCAATATTTCCCTAGCACCTGATAATGCTAATATTGATGAGGTAGTGGTAGTGGGATACGGTACCCAAAAACGTGCTAATATTACTTCGGCAATCTCCACCGTAAATGGTGATGCACTAAAAAATGTCTCTCCTTCCAACCTTTCCAATGCCATCGCCGGTCGTGCACCTGGTGTTAAGGTAACTGGAACATCTGGCCTTTCGGGAGCTACCTCCAAAATCAGATTTAGAGGTAGTTTTGCTGAACCTTTGTTCGTTATTGATGGAATTGTACGCGATAAAGCCGCATTCGACGCTCTAGAGGCCAATGAGGTGGATCAGATGTCTTTCTTAAAGGATGCTGGTGCAGCTGCGGTTTATGGTACCCGTGCGGGTAATGGTGTTGTAATTGTCACCACAAAAAAAGGAACGGTTAAAAAGCCTGAATTCAATATCCAAAGCAATGTGGCCATCAGTAACCCGACGATGACACCGCTGGCCGATTTAACTACCGCTACAGATGAATTAACCTATCAAAATAGGGTTGCCGAATTTCAAGGTTTACCAATCCCCAATGGTGAGGAGGAATTTGCTTACTTCAAGGATAAAAGTTATAGTGTAAACGATGTGATCTGGAGAAATCCTGTCAGCCATAGGCAGTCAATTTCCGTTTCTGGAGGTAGTGATAAAATTACCTATTACAATTTGCTGAGCTTTAGAAATGAAAATGGTTCCTATAAATCGGTAGACCACCAGAAATTCAATTTAAGGTCCAATGTTTCAGCGAATATTACCGATGCCTTCAGTATCGATATGAATATTTCTGCAAACCAGCAGAACTCCAATCGTTTCTATTGGCCTTTCAGTACCTCATCAAATGATGATGATTTTGATGTTTCCGATTTTTATCGCGTAACTTTCAACTGGCCAAAAATGTATCCCTTCTATTTGACCCAAGATGGTACACCTAGTAATGAACCAACGGAATATCCGGTACAGACGCCAATGGGTAGCTGGCAGGCTTGGAACGTAATCGATCAGGTGATCGGCGATCGTTATATCGATCGTAAGGTGAGGCAGATCAACCCAATTCTTTCCTTGAACCTGAAACTGGATAAACTGGTTCCTGGTCTATCAACGAAATTTGTTGGTAGCTATATCGCTGAAGATTATCTGCGTAAGCGCTATATGAGTTTCCAAAAGAACTATACTTTCACTTCTTTGGATCCAGATGGAAACCCTTTTATCCCTGCGCCACCTTCGGAAGATAGGATAAACGTCTTCACCTTCAGTCAGCAAAATCCATTTATGGATTATTATACCCAACGTAAATGGGAATACCAGATGAACTTCTTCATCAATTATATGCAGACTTTTGGAAAGCATGATGTAGGTGCGACTTTGGTATTTGAACAAGGTGAAAAAGGATACACCAATATCACCTCCACTGCACAAAGCCCAATCACTGCACTGGATCAAATGCATGTCTACCCAACTGACCGCAATTTTAGGTATACCAATGGTCTGGAAGGAATTGATGCAAGGCAATCCATTATTGGTCGTTTCAACTATGCTTATGGTAGTAAATACTTAGCTGAAGCTTCTTTCCGTTATGACGGAGCGGCTTTGTTTCCTGAGCAAAAAAGATTCGGTTTCTTCCCTTCGATTTCTGCAGCATGGAGAATTTCTGAAGAAGAGTTCTTCGCTGGAATCAAGGATAAATTCTCCGACTTGAAACTTCGATTTGCTTATGGTGCTACCGGTAACTATTTGGATGTGAATGGAAATGCAATCAATCCATTCTCTTTTGCTGAGAAATATGCAACGACCACTGGTTTTATATTCGGTGATCGATACTACAATGGTTTGACTTATGGCTCAACCCCTAACCCCAACATTACCTGGACAAGGTCAGAAAGCTACAACTTAGGTTTGGATTACGGATTCATCAACAACAAATTGAATGGTTCCATTGAGGTCTTCAAACGTGCTGAAACTAATATCTTAGGTCCTAGAACCGTATTGTTGCCGGATACTTATGGTCGCGCCTTGGCGCCTGAAAACTATGCTGCGAGAAGCTATAAAGGTGGTGAGGTTTCTGTAAACTGGAATGACAGAATAGGCGAGGTTGCTTATGGCATTTCTGGAAATTTAGGATATGCCGTTGATCAATGGGATATTTTCGATGAACCTGCTGCTTATGCAGAAGGCGGACTTGAACATTTCAGATCCAGGATCGGTAGACCTAACAACGTAATCTATGGATTAAATTCATTAGGGTTGGTGCGTACGCAAGCCCAATTGGATGATTTATTGGCCAAGGGATTCAAAACTTATGGGAGGGATCCTTATTTAGGAATGATCTTATATGAAGATATCCGTGGACAGGGTTATTCTGATACCCCAGATGGAAAGATCGATGGAAATGACGTTACCTTATTGTCGACCAACAATTCTCCAAGATGGGATTATGGATTAGGTTTGAACGCTTCATGGAAAGGAATTTCCATCAATGCCCTGTTCCAAGGGGTGTTTAATTACGACCGTATGATCTCCAATCAAGAGGGTGGCGGTATGCGTCAACATGGTGGAACTTTCCGTCCCTATTACCCGATTTGGGCAGATGATGTATGGACTCCAGAAAATCCAAATGCACAGTATCCTAGACCTATCGGTTATAACTGGGCAGAGTCGGGCACGAACCCTTCTAGCTTCTGGATGCGTAGCGGAGCCTTCTTCAGATTGAAAGACCTCAATGTTGCTTACCAATTGCCAACGAGCTTCACTGAAAAAATCAAAATGAACAGTATCAATTTGTTCTTCAATGGTACTAACCTTTTTGTTTTCTCACCAATGACCGAGTTTCATGATCCTGAACAATTGAATTATGACTCATATCCATTAATGAAAACATTCACCTTTGGCTTGGACATTAAATTTTAACCGGAACTGAATCATGAAAAAAATATTATTAGTAGCACTAGGACTATCAACCATTTTTACTTCCTGTAAGAATGTGTTGGATATCGAAGATCTCCAATCCTTAGATGAAGAAAAGGTATGGAAAGACCCGAATTTAGTAAACGCATACATGGCAAACCTTTATACCGTTTTTGGTAATTGGAGTGCCGGTGCAGATGTATATAGTGAACAATTGGTGGGTGTTCCTTTCCAATTGAATACCATATCGCCGACTGCAGGCGGTTTCAAAACATGGGACTATACCAATATCCGTAAGATCAATACCGCAATCCAAAAAGTTCAGGAAAGCAGCAGCTTGAGTCAAGAGGTGAAAAACAGCACCTTGGGTGAAGCTTATTTCTTAAGGGCATTTGTTTACTTTGATATGGTCAGGCTTTATGGCGGTATTCCTTACATAACCGTACCGCAGGACCAAGCGACAGATGATTTAAATTCGCCGAGAAACTCCACAAAAGAGTCTTTCGAGCTTTTGGTGAAAGATTTAGATGAAGCCATTAAATTGCTTCCTCAAACGATCGAAAAATCATCATCAAACTATGGTAGAATTGATGGTAACTTTGCTGCGGCCTTTAAAGCAAAAGTATTGCTTTACAAAGCTTCCCCTCAATTCAACCCTTCCAATCCGTATAATAATGCATATTGGAAAGAAGCAAATGCAGCCAATAAAGCGGCTTATGACCAATTGATCAAAAACAATTATGCCCTGACAACTGATTATGCAAACATCACCCTGCAAGAAAAAGGTCCAGAGGTCGTATTCGCAGTAATCAATACCTATCCTAATAAGGTTGCTGCTTGGGATTATGGTGTGCGTCCAGGTTCAGAAAGCCGTGGCCCTGCCGGGTCGGTTCCAACCTGGGATTTTGTAAAAGAATTCCCGATGAAAGATGGTAAGCTCTATTCAGATCCTACCGGCAAATACTTTAAATCGGATGATGATTTCTTGCAATCCTATTGGATGAATAGAGATCCAAGATTTGAAAAATCCATTGTTTGGAACGGCAAGGTGTATGAAGTTTCTGGAAAAGCTGGCAAACGCCAATATACCTCCCTAGGTATTGCTGATGCCCTTGACAACTTTGGTATCAATCCTGCTGCAGGTATCAACTCAACAAATCAAGACCGTTACAGTGGATTCTTTATCTTAAAGAACAGTAAACTGTCCCTAAAACAAACGGAAGTGGAAACCCAATACGATGTAGATTTTGTATTGATGCGTCTGGCGGAAGTGATGTTGAACTATGCAGAAACTGCTAACGAAACCGGTGATCTAGGTACAGCACAGGATATGTTGAGCCAATTGAGGAAACGTGCCGGAATCGAGGCTGGTACCGATGGAAAATACGGTATCACTGCGACTAACCGCGATCAAATGCGCGAAGCTATCTTGGCAGAAAGAAACATTGAACTTTGTTTCGAAGGACACCGTTTCTGGGATCTGAGAAGAAGCCGGAAATTGAATACCTTAGATAAAGGAACCAAATTTGGTGTAGAAGCCATCGCTATCGAAGCAAATGGAGCTGAAATGGATATCAAACAGGCTAATACCTTGGCCAAAACTTATCAGTTGAAGGAAGCTAATTTCAAGTACAGCATTCTTCAAGTTCCGAAAAATGGAGTTAAGGTTAGTGAAGTACCTGATACGTATTATTTCTTCCCAATCCAACAATCTATTATTGACAGAAACCCTAAGGTGCTGCAAAATAAAGACTGGGGTGGGGAGTTCAATCCTAGCATGGAATAAGGAAATCATTTATTGGAGAAAGTGCTGCCCATTTGGGTAGCCCTTTCTTTATTGGTTGATTTTTTTAGAAATTATCATCCTATTTTATGGTTTTTATTTTGACCTGATTCGAGAATCATTCGAGACATATTCGAGAATAATTCTATCCAGTTCGAAACTTTTGGAACTTGCCCCGAATATGTCTCGAATAAGGCCTAGTTTTCCTTCAGATTTATTCAGGTTGATTCATCCTGTAAAATTAAATTTTGCTCATTAGGATTAGGTTAATAAATAACTTTTAGAGCCAAAGTTTTTAGTTTATGCAAAAATTACTTTCAACAAGCTGTTGATTAATAGATTATTTATTTTGGACTTGGTTAATTTCTTAGTAGATTTAATTATGCCAATTGAACTGAAACACCTCTGGCAATTTTATAAGCCAATTCTATTCATCAACCTGGTGTTGAGTCTTGCAATGAGCATTCAATATTTTGGCTACTTTCCCTTTGTGTTTATGACCGTTGGCTACTTAGCCTCGGCGGCATTGGTTCGATTTTTTGAAGGCAATACCAAATACCTGTTTTTTAATCTGGGATTATCCCGCAAGCATTTGGTCGTATATACCTTCCTTGCCAATCTTTTGATTTCCTTCCTCCTCATTATCATCATGCATTATGGATACAAAGGATAAAGAATTATTTGTGGACTCGGTGCAGTTCAGTTATACTGATAACAATCAGTTGCTGACTGGGGGCTATCTGGGATTGAAAGTAGGCGATATTATCGGACTACTAGGTCGCAATGGGACTGGGAAATCAACTCTCATGAAAATTATTTTTGGATCCTTGCGAGCCCACAATGCATATATCAGGGTAAATGGTCATAAAGTGAGTCAGGCTTTCCCGACCAGGGAAGTTTGTTATCTTCCCCAAGATAGCTTTTTGCCCACTTCCTTTCGAGTAAAGAAAGCCATTGAATTTATGCTATCCGATAAAGAGAGCCGGGCGAAAGTTGAAAGCGATGAGTTGATCATGCCTATCCTGAACAATAAGATTGCGGACTTGGCAGGAGGAGAGTTGCGCTATTTAGAAATCATGCTATTAATCGAACAGAAAGCAACATTTATTTTATTGGATGAGCCATTTTCTGGCATATCGCCCATTCTGAAGGAGAAAATCCAGGAGGTATTGGTTGAAAAATCCAAAATCAAAGGTTTATTGATTTCTGACCATGATTATATGAACGTATTAGATATTGCGACCGAGTTGCTGCTTTTGGAGAATGGTGGTTGTCGAAAGATAAACCGAAAGGAAGAGTTGGAGCAATTCTATGTTCCGCTGGGGACATTTGACCGTGGAAATTCCCCAGAAAACGACAGTAAAAACAGCTTTTAAATCGTGCTTATACTCCTGTAGGCTCCTTGAAATTAGTATATTTGCTTAGCATAACCTTTAAAGATAAATTACATGTCTACAATATTGATAAAGAATGCCCATGTTGTGAATGAAGGCAGCATTAAGGTGCAGGATCTTTTTATTAAAAATGGCAGAATAGAAAAAATAGCCGACACGATTGAAACCAATGCCGACCAAACCATAAACGCTGAAGGATTACATCTTTTTCCAGGATTGATCGATGATCAAGTTCACTTTCGTGAACCGGGTCTGACCCATAAAGCGAATATCTTTACAGAAAGTAGAGCAGCGGTAGCTGGTGGTACAACATCCTTTATGGAGATGCCAAATACCGTTCCCAATACCTTGACCCAAAAGTTACTTCAGGATAAATATGATATAGCGCAGGACAATTCGCTGGCGAACTATTCCTTCTTTATGGGGGCTGCAAATGATAATTTGGATGAAGTCCTGAAAACTAATCCAAGAGACGTCTGTGGTATCAAGGTTTTTATGGGATCTTCCACGGGGAACATGTTGGTTGACAATGAAAAAGCATTGGAAGCCATCTTCAGCCAAGCGCCAACCTTAATAGCGACACATTGTGAGGATGAGGCTACCATTCAAGCGAACTTGGCCAAGTTCAAAGAGCAATATGGCGAAGATGTCAGCATTGAAATGCATCCCTTAATCCGTTCTGCCGAAGCTTGTTATCTTTCATCATCCAAGGCTGTGGAATTAGCGAAAAAGAATAATACCAGACTTCATATCCTGCATATTTCAACAGCTAAGGAAACAGCATTATTTGAAAACAATATCCCTTTGGAGCAAAAACGGATTACTGCAGAAGCCTGTATCCACCATCTTTGGTTTTCTGATGCTGATTACAAAACAAAGGGCAATTTCATAAAATGGAATCCCGCAGTCAAAACTGCAGCCGATCGTGATGCTATTCTTGAGGCCGTATTGGATGGACATATTGATGTTATTGCAACAGACCATGCTCCTCATACTTTTGAGGAAAAATCTCAATCCTATTTACAGGCACCATCTGGTGGCCCATTGGTACAGCATGCCTTACAGGCGCTATTGGATCTGGTAAAAGAAGGAAAGATGACCTTGGAGCAAATGGTACAGAAAACGGCCCATAATACAGCGATTTTGTTCCAAATTGAACAGCGAGGCTATATCCGTGAAGGATATTGGGCAGATTTAGTTTTGGTTGACTTAAACAAACCATATACGGTAACTAAGGAGAATATTTTATCCAAATGTGGATGGTCTCCTTTCGAAAACCATACATTTACATCTACCATTGAACATACGCTTGTTTCTGGATTATTGGCCTATACAGATGGCAAGATTCAAGAGGTAGGTTCAGGACATCGTTTACTTTTCAATCGTTAACCTATGGATAAACGTTCATTTATTAAATCATTGGGGATAGGTTTAGCCGCCATTCCTTTGTTTGGAAAATCAGAGGCCATGGCCGTAGCTAATCAGGTCCAGCCTTTGCTAAAAGGGAAGGTCTTAAAAGCCGGAGACACTATTGGTATCATTGCCCCTGCGAGTGCCGTTACTGGGGAAGATTCCATCACCCAGACAAGAGAGGTTCTCGAATATTTTGGTTTCAATGTAAAAGAAGGGAAATATATCCGCGAACGTTATGGCAATTTAGCTGGTACGGATGATCAACGATTGGAGGACCTGCATAATATGTTTGCGGATAAATCCGTCGCAGGCATTTTATGTATCCGTGGGGGAGCTGGTGCTTCCCGGTTGTTGAAACGTATAGATTATGATATGGTCGCTAAGAATCCTAAAGCCTTATTGGGCTACAGTGATATTACGGCGTTGATTATGGCTTTCCAAGCCAAAATTGGCATGGTTACCTTCCATGGCCCTGTAGGGACGAGTACATGGAGTAACTTTGTCGCGAAGACCTTTACCGACCAATTCGTGGATAACAAATTGGTAAGCTATAGCAACCCTGCGAAAAAAGGAGATGATATCATTCAATATAAAGATAGAATAACGACCATTAATCCAGGAGTTGCAGAAGGAAAGTTATTAGGGGGCAATTTAACCTTGATTTCAGGCCTTTGTGGATCTGAATTTTTGCCAGATTTCAAGGACAGCATCTTGTTTCTGGAAGAAATCAACGAGTCTCCAGAAAAGGTGGACCGTATGTTCTGCCAGTTGATGAATGCTGGTATTCTTTCGCAAATCAAAGGATTTGTTTTTGGCAAATGTACCGATTGTTCTCCCTCAGGTGGTTATGGTTCCTTAAATCTTGACCAGATCCTAAGGGATTTTATAAAGCCATTGAATATACCATCCTATTCTGGTGCGGTAATTGGACATATCAATGATCAGTTCTTGCTGCCCGTTGGAGTTAGAGCTAGAATAGATGCCAATAAGGGTACAATAGAAATTTTAGAGAAAGCGTTAGTATAGTATGAAATTTTTTGTCATTTCCTTAGGCCTTTTGGCCGCAACGACTTGCAGTAATCCATTTTCAGGATCCTCTAATGGTAATATTCCAGGTTATAACCTGGATACTGCACAAATGAATAAGATTCATTCAACCTATAAAGAATCCGCACTTTTTTCAAGACGATTTAAACATAAAGACGTTGACTCCCTGGTGCAACTGCATAAGAAAAGCAATGTTTTTAAGATCTCTGAAATTGGTAAATCGGTTGAAGGTCGTTCGATCAATGAGTTGGAATATGGAAATGGTGACAAAAAAGTAATGCTCTGGTCGCAGATGCATGGCGATGAACCGACAGCTACCATGGCCTTGTTTGACCTGTTTAATTTCTTGGAAGGTAAGGATGATGGTTTTGATAGCGTCAGGACCTTGCTGAAAGATCAATTGAATATTCACTTCATACCCATGTTGAACCCTGATGGTGCAGAGCGATATCTTCGGAGGAATGCACAGAGCATTGACCTCAATAGGGATGCCAGAGCTGGACAGACAGTTGAAGGCGCACTGTTAAAAGCACGTGCTAAGGAAATAAAACCTCGCTATGGTTTCAATCTGCATGATCAGAATATTTATTACAATGTTCCAGGTACGAAGAATCCAGTGACCATTTCCTTATTGGCCCCCGCCTATAATACAGAGCGTGAGATCAATGAGGTTCGAGAGGGAGCGATGCAGATCATTGTGGGAATGAATAAAGTCCTGCAGCAATATATTCCAGATGCGGTTGCGAAATATGATGATACCTATACCCCACGAGGGTTTGGAGATAACTTCCAATCTTGGGGTGCAAGTACCGTATTAATTGAGTCGGGAGGCTTAAAAGGTGACCCTGAGAAACAAGAAATCCGGAAATTGAATTTCGTGATCATTCTAAATGCATTGATGGAAATAGCCCAAGGAACCTATGAAAACTATGATGCCAAAGGTTATGAAGATATCCCATTCAACGCAAGCAATATGCATGATATCGTCATTCGTGGTTTGGAATTCGGATCAGATTCTATTCCATTGAAAAGTGATATCGCTATCAGACGCAGTGAAACGACAGATGGCAGGGATTTCTTTGTGCGGGGTAGGGTTGAGGATATAGGAGACCTTCCTGAATCTTTTGGATATGATGAAGTGGATGGAAATGGCCTTAAATTTATCCAAGGTAAAATTGCCGAAAAACCCGTTCCAACATTGGAGTCCGTTACCCCGGAAATTGCCTATGACCTCTTGAAAAAAGGATATATGGGTGTACAGGTAACAACCTTAAAACCTGAACAGGCCAGCATGTTACATAATTTGCCAATCCATATTTTTGGAACCCAAGCCTTTGCAGCAACACCTTTTATAGACCTTGGTGGAACCGCCAATTTCTATATCGGTGATTCCAGCGGGACCCTAAAATACGCCGTTCTCAATGGATACCTCATAGACCTTTCCAAACCATTAAGTGAGGTTGGGCTATTGAAGAATAGGGTTTTTTAGATATGAGATGTGAGATGTGAGATGTGAGATAGAAAGGGTGCTATAGATGTGAGATGTGAGATGTGAGATGTGAGATAGAAAGGGTGCTATAGATGTGAGATGTGAGATAGAAAGGGTCTATAGAGGTAAGATGTAGGAAATGAGATAAGATAGATATTATAGAAATTATAAAAGGGGACCAATTTTGATCCCCTTTTTTTAGAGTTGATATTTCAATACTCAAATCTCATATCTCAATACCTCGTAGAGTTAATATCTCAATACTCAAATCTCAAATCTCAATACCTCGTAGAGTTGATATTTCAATACTCAAATCTCATATCTCAATACCTCGTAGAGTTAATATCTCAATACTCAAATCTCAAATCTCAATACCTCGTAGAGTTGATATCTCAATACTCAAATCTCATATCTCAATACTCCCTTACGGTTTATCCCACCATAGCTCGGTACTCAATGGTACTTCAGCTGGTACATTGGATCCGTTTTCGGTGATTTCATCAGCAGGGTAAGCTACTCTGCGTATAAATTTGTCGCCTAATACGGCGCCGATCGGTAGTTTGAAGTCTTTGTACTTGTAATCGAAGCGGCGTACATCGTTCCATGCTTCAGCATTGAGGTAGGTGACGATGTATTTTTCGCGGAAAATGTCCAATAGCGTTAGGTTTGCCTGACCTACGGAGATTGCCGTAATGTATTTTGTGGCATCTTCAGCAGGAACACCTAATTTATCCATACTGGCTTTGACACCGGCAAGGAAAGCAGCATAAGCTACAGGTTTGTTATTGTCTCTAAAAGCGGCTTCTGCTTCAATGAATTTTACTTCAGCATAAGTCAAGATCATCAATGGAGAAGATTCACTGCTTACAGGTGATTTGGAACTGATATAACATTCATCGCGAACCGTATTGGCAGCACCTACGTTACCTTGACCGCTTATTGTACCTACATAAACGCCATGAACTGTTTTTTCTGTGATCTTGGAAATTCTTGGGTCTACAATTCCATAAGTTTTACCATTCATTTGATCAATGAAATTACTTCCTAACCAACCGTCCAAGTTATTCAATAGGTTGCTGATCGAGATGGATGCCCATGGATTTACACCATCAAAGGTAGACATACCAATATCTTCAGCATTGGATTGTAATGAAGCTTGGGCAGCTGCCAAAACTTGTTTTGGATTGTATGCAGCTTTCTTGCTTATCTTGTTCAGGACGCGGGCTTTTAATCCGTTGGTCAGTTTGATCCATTTGTCTAGGTCTGCGCCACATAAAAGATCATCCTTGGCACTCAGCTCTTGGGTAGCATCCGTTTTTTTGAAATTCTCCAAAGCTTTATTGATAAGGTCGACCTGCGCTTTATATAAGTCTTCTTCGGAGTCAAAAGGAACGGTAAGGGTTTCTTCTTTTCCAAAGGCCTTGCTGAAAGGAACAGAGCCCCAAGTATCAGCGACCAAGGCCAATTGATACGCTGTCAAAGCTTGTGCGACAGCAAGGTGATGCGAAGCTCCAGCTTCTTCCGATTTGACCATAAAGTCATACAGGTCTGCTAAAGAATAAAAAAGGTTGTTCCAAGTTGAGGAGTTATTGGTGATCTGGTAAGTATCTGTATCCGAACCACCAGAAGGGCTCGCGAAATATTGCGAGTACTGATTGTTGAAATATGCAATCCTATAGTTGTTGAATGCAGCCTTATGTGTAGCTGTAGTCAATAGGGCGTTCAAAGGCGGGGTTTGAACCAAGTTAGGGTTATCGGTCATTTCGAAATAGTCCTTGCAACTGTTCAAGGAGAACAGGGCTAGGGCCAATAAGGAAATTTTACCTATTTTGATGAATTTGTTCATGATCTTAAGAATTAAAAGCCAACATTTAAGCTAAATAAGAAGCTTCTGACAGCAGGGTAAGTCATCCCTGCAAAACCTTCGATATTCGATCCACTTGCCGTGGTTGAGTTTTCAGGGTCATATCCTGAATACTTTGTCCAAAGGGCAAGATTGTTTCCAATCAAAGAAACTCTAGCGTTCTTAACAAACTTGTTTTCTAACCATTGTTGTGGTAAGCTATAGCCAATGGATACAGATCGTAATCTTAACCATGAAGCATCTTCCACAAAGAATTGGGAGTTTCCACGGAAGTTATCTCGGTAATAACCATTCCCATAATCTACACCATTTTTAGGGTCTTTTCCTTGGCCTAACCATACCTCTTTTGTGTTCTTTGAACCGTCAGCCAATACACCATCAAATACTTTGTAGTCATTTCGGTCTTCTGTATAATCAGCCTCTCCGAATGCAGCCATAAAGTTTCCTAATTGGTTGTAACGGTATTGCCCCACACGTGCATCGACCAATACATTTAAAGATAGGCTCTTGTAATTGAAGGTGTTGTTCCAGCCGCCTACCCAGCTCGGTTGAACATTGCCTAATTTCTTAGGAACTGAGGTTGATTCCAATACAGGGAAACCATTTGCACCGATCAATAGAGGACGGCTCTCGTCGTATTCACGGGTTTTATCCAAGCCCTGAGCGATTTCATCAGGAGTATAGTAACGCTTGTACGTTCTACCATAAAGTGTACCATAGGACTCTCCTGGACGGATACGCATGGAAACGGTTGAGTTCAAGTAGCCATATTCAGAAGAAACTACAATTTCATCATCTAAATCCTCGCGGATGTACAGGATCTTGTTTCTGTTGAAGGAAAAGTTGATGTCTGAATTCCATGTGAAGTTGTCCTTCTTAACAGGTGTTGTATTTAAGGTGATCTCTAAACCTCTGTTACGGATACTACCAGCGTTAATCGAAGCGGTAACAAATCCAGTTGTTGAAGATACAGGGACTTGAATAATTTGGTCCTTACTTACCGAGTTATAGAAGTTCACATCTAATCCTAATCGAGATTGTAAGAACTTCATTTCCATCCCTACCTCATAGGTGTCGGTAAATTCAGGTTTTAATTGCGGGTCACCCAATAAGGAAGGTCTTGTAAATCCGATATAACCTGTTGGCAGGTTGGTATAAGGAGCGAAACCAGCACTGGTTGAATAAGGTGCAGCGTCTTTACCGATCTGTGCGTACGACAAGCGCAATTTGGCAAAGTTAATAGCTTCAGGCATACTGAATTGGTCTGAAAGCACATAGCTTAATGTGGCAGAAGGGTAGAAGAAAGAACGATTGTTCTTGCTCAAGGTAGAGGTGATGTCATTTCTACCTGTTAGGGTTAAGAATAGATAATCTTTGTAAGCTAGGTTCAACTCACCGAAGAAGCCCATCAATCTATATTTTTCATTGTATGTGGCCGCTTTGATGATGTTGGCATTGCCTAGATCAAACCAGTTATAAACCGTTAAATCTCCACCTTCGGTAGCTGTTCTTTTAATGAATCGGTCGTAAACATCCTGTCCAACACGTAATGTAGCATTGAGGTCATCGTTGAAATCATGTTTGAAGGTTGCAATGAAAGTACTGGTCAATGCCCTGAAATTATTGTTGTAGACATTATAAAATCCGCGTCCATCAGCACCCTCAACACCATTATCATAAACTAAACGCTCATCTGCCAGTCCTTGGTAACCAATAGCTGTTCCTTCGCGATTATCCCTATAGGCGTCAATACCTACGCGGTACATCAAATCCACCCATTTTGCTGGAGAATAGGTTAGGTCAAAACCTCCGATTACGCGTAATACATCGTCTTTAAATCTGTTGGTATGTGCGACATAGATAGGGTTGTCGGTTTCACCGTAAGATTTCATGGTTCCATTTTCCATGAGGTAATCCCTTACATTGTATCTTGGGGTCCAATAGATCAACTGTTCGGCATAGCGATTGGCATTTCCGCGGTAACCTCCTGAGTTGGTCACTGCAAGGGAAGAACCACCTTTTAATTTTTCACTTAAGGTGAAATTGGTGTTCAATCGAGCTTGATAATTTTTGAAATCTGTTGCTGGTAGTACCCCATTATGTTTCAATTGGGATACAGACGTTAAAAAACTGAATTTTTCAGATCCTCCGGAGAAACTTAAGGAGTTCCGGAATTGGTTTCCGGTTTCGAATGCCTCTTCAAAAGGTTTGTATAGTGTAATTGGATGCGTAGGGTCTACTTTAATAGCTTCAGCTACCGTAGGTCCCCAAGCAGGCCAGAAATCATCTTTATCATAAACACCTTTCCATCCTTGGGTATAGGTGTCCTGCATTTTAGGGAATTTGTTGACATTTTCAAAACCAACTGTTCCTTGGTAATCAATTTTCAAAGAACCAGCTTTACCACTCTTTGTAGTAATGATGACAACACCATTTGCACCACGAAGTCCATAAAGTGCGGTGGCGGCTCCACCTTTAAGGATATTGATGGTTTCAATATCATCAGGGTTGATATCCACTGAACGGTTACTCATACCACGTACTTCGGCACCACCTTGTGTAGAGGTCGAGTTATCCATTAGGATACCGTCGATTACGAAAAGAGGTTGATTATCGCGGGTAGGGTCGATGGAGTTAATACCACGGATTTGGATATTTGCACCTTGACCAGGCGCACCACCGGTAGAGCTGATGGTCGCACCGGCTATTTTACCTTGTAATGCATTGACCAAGTTGGGTTGTTTGTTGGAGTTCAAAGTGGCACTGTTCACACTTTGGGCTCCATATCCTAGCGATTTTTCACTTCTTTGGATACCTAGAGCTGTCACTACAACTTCATCGATTTCACTGTCATCGTGTTGAAGTTGAATGGAAATGTTCGTTCTTCCGCTGATAGGGACTTCCAAAGGAGCGTATCCTACAGCACGGATTAACAGCGTTCCGCTGCTTGGTGCATTCAAAGTAAACAATCCGCTCTCATTACTGGAAGTACCTTGCTGTGTGCCTTTTACAAAAATGGAGGCCCCAACAATGGGTTCACCTTCGGCGTTGGTCACCTTTCCAGCTATGGACAATTGTTGCGCGGAGAGCATCTGAATGGAACATAATGATGCAACCGCAATTGATAAGCAAGTTGGTAAATTCATCTTTAGAGTTATTGGTTATTAGATAAACGAATATAACGGATTCATGTTAAAAACAATGAAAAATTTGCAAAAAAATGCAAAGGACATTATTGTTAAGTTACTCTATTTGCGAAATATTGAGGGATTTGTTAAAAACCTTGCGTTTTTGTGAAGATTTTGCTAAAAAAGAGAAATAAATAATGAATATTTATAGGATGTGGAAAGAGGATAGGGTTTTGTTTGTAAAGGGCTGTAAAAGAGATAATCCCTCCGATCCTTTTGCTTGATAAGTGGATCTGCATCACTGAAAGCAATGGCAAAAAAAACATAAATAGATTCTTTGTTACTTTTGAAGCCCAAAAGTAACCAAAAGGCTTCGGCTCATTTAATATGGCTTTTCGCACCAGCCAGCACACATGAAAAGAATGCCTTGATGTCGGGAATATCTTCCTCAAGAACACCCCATCAAAAGGGATGTTCTTGAGGAAGCATTCCAAGGCCAATCCCATCGCACAGGACAACGGCATTCTTTCCATTTTTCCGCCATTGGAAATGAGCCGGTTGCTAAAGGGCTTCCTTCGGAAGGTGGAATGTTCCTTAAGTGACTAACAATGCAGAATTCTTGCAATAAAGAGAACCCTAGAAGGGTTCAATTATTTTAGCAATCCCATCGCACAGGGCAATGGCATTCTTTCCATTTTTCCGCCATTGGAAATGAGCCGGTTGCTAAAGGGCTTCCTTCGGAAGGTGGAATGTTCCTTAAGTGACTAACAATGCAGAATTCTTGCAATAAAGAGAACCCTAGAAGGGTTCAATTATTTTAGCAATCCCATCGCACAGGACAACGGCATTCTTTCCATTTTTCCGCCATTGGAAATGAGTCGGTTGCTAAAGGGCTTCCTTCGGAAGGTGGAATGCTTATTTCTAGAACCCACAGCGTGGGTGAAATCTTTTTAGGAATTTAAACCGTTTTACGGCCAACCCCCAGCGGGGTGACATGTTTTTCAATAAATCTTCTAAAAAAAAACAGTTCTTTCGCTGTGCTCAAGATGACCACGACCCACAAAAAATTAAAGAATAGATTCTTCGTTTCACTCTGAATCCCTCTTTAGTGCATGTGCAATTCTGTACGATCAATGGAAAATCTGTACGCCAATTCAATATTAGTTTTCTTAAATTTTGAAAATTCGCATCGGAGATGCTTCGTTACACAACATGAACACAGAAACCTAGACTTAATGACATTGCTCATTCATTTTGGGTCAAAAAAAGGCGGTCAATCTGACCGCCTGATGTTGTATAATAATTGGTTCTTAATATCCTGGGTTCTGCTGTGCTTCAAGTCCTGGATTTGCATTGATTTCCACTTGTGGAATAGGGAGAATGGTTTTGAAGAAAGTCCTATTGATGGATTTTTGTCTATGTGACATGGTAACTCCAACATGTTCATCATTGAAGGTGATCGTTTTATTTGTACGGATCATATCCCAATAACGTTGACCTTCGCCGTAAAGCTCCTTGCTCTTTTCATCCAAGATCATGGCTTCTGTAACAGTTGCAGCCGTTGCTGCTGCCAATTCAGGAGCACGTTTGCGGATTTCGTTCAGGTAGTTCGCCGCTTTAGCTTTGTCAGGAGATGGTTTTTTCAATGCTGATTCGGCCGCATTTAAATAGACTTCAGATAAACGGGCTACTTTAATATTGACAGCCGTATAAGTATCCTTGCCATCCCCATCTTTTTCAACTGAGCCTACGTACTTATAACATGCTGCCTGACGGTCCAATTCATCTTTGGTGAATATTCCCCAACGCACATCATCTTCATCTTGTCCTAAACGTGATAAGAAATAGTCTGAAGCTGTGAAATTACCAAGTGCATTGTTATCCTTATTCTTCAAATAATAGAAACCCAAGGATGCGGACCCTAAATCGCCTTGATCTTTGGCTAAGGTGATTTCAAAAATCGACTCTTTGCCAAATTGATTTGCCCAAGAAGGTACCCATTCGCTGTTGGAGTATAAGGAGTAAACCTTGGAGTCAATGACTTCTTCGGCTGCAGCCAAAGCTTTGTCAAAATCTCCCATGGTCATGTAGACCCTTGAAAGGATAACCCTATTGGCATAGTAATTTATGTAACCATTTGCCTTTGTTTTAGGAAGCAACTCTGCTGCAGCAGTTAGATCCTTTATGATCTGCCCATACACTTCAGAAACTTTATTACGCAAGGGTTGAGCAGAGGTACTTAATGCTTCAGTAACAATAGGAACCCCTAATGCATTCGGGTCTTGTGTATAGGTTTTTCCGTAAAGTTTGACCAATTCAAAATGTAATAAGGCACGGATGGTCAAAGCTTGACCTTCAAAATTATTGAAATCCAGTTCAGTTCCGGCTGCTTGGAGGTCATCAATACTTTTGATGATATTGTTTGCTTGCATGATGGCATTATATCCATCTGCCCAGAAATCAGAATAGTTGTTGTTATTGACGGAGTGGTTGAATACATATAATGCATCTAGCCCGCGGCCTTGGGAGACAATGGTAAGATCACCTCCTTTTGCATCTCCGTAGAGCATTAAGTTTCGGCCAAATAAGCTTGATTTTACAATCTGTCTTGTCAAACCATTGATCATCACCTTCGCATCGGCAACTGTTTGAATGGTTACACTGGAATCGGTGGAGTTGGTTGGTTTTACATCCAAGAAATCCTTACAAGAAAACAACGATAAACTTGCAAGTGCTATGATATATAATGAATTCTTTTTCATGATGATAATAATTGAAGGTTATAGACTAACTTCTAATCCGAAGGTGTATGTTTTTCCGAAAGGAGTTTCCCAACCTCTTGTTCCAAACTGGTTAACCTCAGGGTCAGCCCATTTAAATTTAGAAGCGGTTAATAAATTAGTACCATTGAAGAAGATCCTAGCATTGCTAAATCCAATTTTGCTGACTACTGCACTTGGCAATCGATATGATACATTCACGTTTTTCAAGCGCAGGAATGATGCATCGTATAGGTGCCGGGTGGAGCGTGTGATACCATCTTCTGGGTCATTTCCACTGACAAAAGGGTAAAGTGCATCTGTGTTATCTGGTGTCCATACGTTCTGTATGGCGTAATATGAACGGATCCTTTCCCAGTAATAACCATCTTCTGCAACATCTCTTGAGCCCGCATCAAATAACTTCCCACCGATTTTATAAGTGAAGTTTAAGCCCAAAGAGAAACCTTTGTATTCTATATCGGTATTGAAACCTCCATATGCTTTAGGGATCGGAGAGCCAACGATAACCTGTTTTGCATCGCTTACCTTATTGGTAGCACCACGTCCGTTGTGCAAGAATTCTCCTTCTGTACCATCATTGGTATACCACATTGGCTTACCATTGCTTGGATCTACACCTGCCCATTCAGCCATGTAATATGAATACACATCTTCCCCTTCTTTGTACATGAATTGCACTCTTGAATCTCCACCTGTTGGGTCCCACCAAGTGATATCTTTACCACCATAAAGTTTCGAAACTTTCGATTTCAGGAAAGAGGTATTGACATTAGCGGACCAACGGAAATCATCTTTTTTGATGAGGTCTCCACCTATTGAAATTTCAAGGCCTTTATTGTTGATTTCCCCAACATTCAGAAGAGTAGAGTTAAATCCGGTTACTAAAGAGATGTTGACATCCTGTAATAGGTCTTTTGAATCTCTATTGAAATATTCAACGGTTCCATAAAGTCTATTGTTGAACAAACCAAATTCAGCACCTACGTTGAAGGTATGGCTCTTTTCCCATTTCAAATCCTTGTCTGCAATGGTAGTCAAGATTCCACCTGGTTGGTCCATGTAGTTATATCCATACGAAGCCAAGGATCTCCAGCCGAAATTCGAAGTAGGAAGAGTTCCATTGGTACCATAGGAAGCTTTTAGTTTTAGGAGATTGATTTCTTCGATATCCGAAATGAAGCTCTCATTTTTTAGGTTCCATGCAGCAGACAGGGACCAGAAATTACCCCAACGGGTATCAGGGCCTAATCTGGAGTTACCGTCCCTTCTCAGGGATCCTGAAAGGAAATAAGTGTTTTTAAAGTTGTATTCAGCTCTAGAGAATACAGACATCATATTATTCCCCCACATATATGCATCAGCGTCTTTGATACCGGCAGTAGCTACGGTATGCAGCGAACTGGAAGGCAAGTTGGAACCACTTGCAAATTGATAATTTGTTTCATTCTTTTCAGCTTCAAATCCTACCAATAAATCTAAGGTATGTTCCGTAGCAAAGGTTTTGTTGTAATTCAAGGTTGAAGAAGAAATCAACTTCTTGTAATTCGTGCTGTACTCAAAAACAGTTCCGTTAGCTGTAGCACCATAAGTAGTATGGTAATGCAAAGGGCTATAATATAAATGATCCTTAACCTCGGCATTATCGTAGGAGAAGATGGTTTTACCGGTCAATTCCGGAAGGAATTTTACAGTCAAGGATGGAGCAGCAACAATACGAAGTGTCTTTGAATTATTTTCCCATTGTTTATCATAGTATAATGGGTTGTAACCTAAAGAATTATAACGTGTTGTGTATTCTTTGCCTGTCCTGTAATCCGTAGGCCAATAGAAAGGGAACAATAGGTTGTTTGCAAGGTACATATAGTTTGTCCCTGTGTTACGCGTGTCATTGTAACCTTCCTTGTTGTTATGGTTTAAATTGAAGTTGGTGGCAAATTCGACTTTTTCAGAAAGTTTTTGGGAAAAATTCAATCGGCCGCCGATTCTTTCAAACTCATTGGTATAGGCTCTGCCTTTGTCGGTTGTATAAGACAAAGAAGAATAATATTTAGTTTTATCGCTAGCACCACTCACAGCAAGGTCATTGGTCTGATATTTTCCAGTGCGGAAAAGAGCGTCATTCCAATCAAAATATTGACCGTCTCTATTTTCAACACCGTCCGTTTTACCCTTGATGATAATTTTATCATACAAGCCGGTTCCTTCGCTAGAGAATTCATAGCCGTGGATCCCGAATCTCGTATTCATACGGTTTAAGGCATATTGATTTGCCTGTTCTTGGGTGTATCCGTTGGAGGTTCTGTAATCGTGGAAAATTTGGTAGAAGTACTGGATCTGTTCCTGAGGATTTCCAGGTTTGTAGTTGTCGGTCGCCCAATTAGGAGTTACGGCATAGGAGGTACGGAAATCGATTTTTGGTTTTCCGGCTTTTCCTGATTTAGTCGTAATGATCACTACCCCATTTGCTGCACGCGAACCATATAATGAAGCTGCCGCGGCATCTTTCAGAATTGAAATGGATTCAATGTCATTAGGGTTAATGGTGGCCATGATATTGTTGCTGCTTCCCGAAAGAGCTCCACTCATTTGGCCCACATTTCCAGAAACTACCGGTACTCCATCCACTACATATAAAGGTTCGTTGGAGGCGTTCATGGAACCGATTCCCCTAACCCGGATACTGGAGGTTGATCCAGCCTGGCCCGAAGTCGTATTGATCTGAACACCTGGTATGCGACCAGTTAAAGCTTGTTCGAAGGAGGTAACGGGAATGTCTTTTGCCTCTTTTTCATAATTTACGGTTGCTGCCGAACCTGTAAAGGAGCTTTTCTTGG
This sequence comes from Sphingobacterium sp. LZ11T8, assembly GCF_024261425.1. Classification (NCBI taxonomy): domain Bacteria; kingdom Pseudomonadati; phylum Bacteroidota; class Sphingobacteriia; order Sphingobacteriales; family Sphingobacteriaceae; genus Sphingobacterium; species Sphingobacterium sp. LZ11T8. The sequence goes on from NZ_JANBZY010000008.1 coordinate 89,617, forward strand.
CAGTACCATAAGCAACAACCATAACTTCATCGATGGCTTGGTCATCTTGATTTAAGGTGATGTTGATGGCTTTTCTTCCGTTCAGTGGGATTTCTTGGCTTGTGTATCCTATATAAGATACAACCAATGTGGCATTGTGATCTGCATTTAGAGAAAACAAGCCATTCTCGTTGGTACTGGTACTGATTGTTGTTCCTTTCACAGATACAGTTACTCCAACGAGCGGAGTGCCATCTGATCCAGAAACTTTCCCAGCCACAGCGATTTGTTGCGCATTAACGACCTGCATAGACGTGCAAGCCACTACGCACAAAGTTGTGAGCAAGTGATGTTTCATAATTTTGGTAATTTGTTATTCTTAGGTAATCTGTTTTTCTAGGTAATGTGTTTTTTGGATTTTTTGTCCAATTTATATTTTTAAAATTCCAATTCCAGGACGGTTGGGAAGAATGCAATTCCCATCTCTTACCTGCATACCGTCGTAGATGTCATTTGCAATCAATAAGGCCCCATCCAAATCTGCCCAATCCACTAATGGAGCTAACTGAGCTGCTGCGGTAATGGCACAGGAGGTTTCAGTCATACAACCCAACATCACTTTCATATCTAAAGAGCGGGCTAATTCGGCCATTCTTTTGGCTTCACGCATGCCAGTACACTTCATCAATTTGATGTTGATGCCTGTATAAACATCTTTTAGAGCCGGCACATCGGCAAGGCGCTGGCAACCTTCGTCCGCAATCGTAGGGATTGGAGAACGTTCAGTTAGCCAAGCATTTTCATCGATCATTTCCTTTGGCATCGGTTGTTCCAGGAAAACAACGTTTCTTTCCTTTAACCAATGGGACATTTCCAAAGCTTCTTCCTTGTTCTTCCAGCCTTGGTTGACATCGGCACATAAAGGGACATCCGTTACTGAACGGATCGTATCAATGATCATTTTGTCTGTATCTAGACCAAGTTTTACTTTCAAGATCTTGAATTGCTCAGCCTCAGCTACTTTTTTGCGGATCATTTCTTCCGTATCTATTCCAATGGTATAGGAAGTTGGCGGAATAAGATCAGGGTTTAATCCCCATATTTTATAAAATGGCTGGCCCATTATTTTGCCTAATACATCGTGTAATGCGATATCGACAGCAGCTTTAGCTGCCGTGTTCTTAGCATCGACCTGATCGATGTATTGAAGGATTTCTTCGGTTTGGAAAGGGGAGTTGAACCTAGAAAGATCAATCTTGTTCAAGAAATTCATGACCGATTCCTGGGATTCCCCAAGGTAAGGGGGCATGCTTGCCTCGCCATAGCCAATAATGCCATCATATTCGAGTTCAGTCAAGACAACAGGGGTTGTTGATCGACTAAAAGAAGCTACGGTAAATACATGGCGTAGTTCAAGCGTATAGGGCTTGAAACGCAGGGTAAATTTCCCCATATTTTTGCTTTGCCACTCGTTGCTGTTCATGGTTATTTTTGGTTATAGTAAGGGTTTTCTTGTATTTTTTGCACTTGCTGATCTTTCACGCCGATATATCTTTTTGCTGCAACGACGGTCCTGGTCTGGAAGTCATCGTAGTTTGCGGCATCTTTCAACATGGAGTTGATACGAACGGTTCCTGCCGAATGTATGAATTCACCATTTCCAATATATAGGGCAACGTGGGTAACACGCGCATTAGGATTGCTGTTTTTGCCAGAAGCAAAGAACAATAAATCAGCCGGTTTCAAGTTTTTAAGTGCTTTTTTAGCGTCGAAATGTCCGTCTTTATCTAGGATGTCAATTTTTTGACCAGCCAATACCTGCTGAGATGCATCTCTCGGGATGATGTAGCCATTCATGTAATAAGCAGTTTTGGTAAAACCACTGCAATCTACACCCTTAACAGATGTTCCGCCCCAAAGATAAGGTAGCCCCATCATGGTTTTGGCACTGCTGATCACATTGTCTGCCGTCAGTTCTCTTGAGCCTAACCATTTGTCGAATGTTAATGCTTCATCTTTTAGGATAAAGGCAATACGATGGTCGGGATAAGTTACTTTATAATAGTTACCTTCTTCAGCTAATAAGCCTAGGATATTTCCATAAACCAGGTCAGAAACCCGGACACTTTTTGGGTCAGCTTGAGAAAGTGATTTTCCAAATTCAGCTGTGTAGATTAATTTGGGAAGCTTTCTCCATTTTTCTAAAGCGGCATGATCCATTGCTGCAATAGAGGAGGCTGGAACATATGAAATATAGCCTTCAGGAGTTCTTGCTCTATATTCACCATCAACTTTTTGCAACAGGTCAACCTCTGTTCCAAGAATGGCCTGTGTTGCCATTTCAGAGGCATTTCCTGGTTTTGTTCTAAAGTTTGCCACCGAAAGATTGACGACTCCATGAACTTTTTGACCTACGGTAGAGTCTGGAAGGGCATTGATTCGGATCGTTGCAGGAATATTAGCTGTTTGAGACTTGATGAAGTTGCTGGCTTCAGCAACACTCGACTCAATGACATACTGATTATTGATCGCATTTGCTTGCGTAAGGGCAACGATTTTGGTTCGTTTATCCGGAGCAAATTGTTGTTTGGCGTCTTGTACGATCTGATCCACTTTTTTATAGATCGTGGAGTCTGTTTGTGCGAAAGAAATATTGTTCAAACAGAAAAATGTGCAGAATAGCGCAGTGATACGTATCATCATTCTAGTCTTTAATAATTGTTATCTTGGTAAAACCGCATAAATATGCGAAAAATAGACTGTAATTAAGCGTATTTTTACGTTTTTTCCAAATAATTAACTGGAAATAACGCATAATTTACAATCGTTTAATCCTTGTTCTTTGTAAATTGTATTCCTAATATTGTAATTACTATGCATTCAAGAAGAAAATTTATAAAACAAGGTATCATAGGGGCTGCCAGTATAGGTACAGTAGCTTCTGCTATTTCCTGTCAAGCGACAGAGAAATCCACGAAATCGGTTCGTAAACCTATTGTGATTTCCACTTGGGATTTTGGTGTTGCTGCCAATCAAGCTGCTTGGGAAATCCTGAAGAAAAATGGTCGGGCCCTTGATGCGGTCGAAGCAGGTGTGAAAATCCCTGAAGCCGATCTAAAGAATGTAACAGTGGGAAAAGGTGGTTATCCGGACCGTGATGGACATGTGACCTTGGATGCATGTATTATGGATGAGCTTGGTAATTGTGGTTCAGTGGCGGCGATGGAAGATATTGCCCATCCTATCTCGGTAGCGAGATTAGTGATGGAAAAAACGCCACATGTGATGTTGGTTGGTGCCGGAGCAAGGCAATTTGCACTGGAGAATGGATTCCAGGCCGAGAATTTATTGACCCCCAGTTCTGAGGAAGCTTGGAAAGAGTGGTTAAAGGAAAAGAACTACAAACCGGTCATGAACATTGAAAATAAATCATTTGCCACGGAAAGACTGCCGGGAAACAAATATAACCATGATACCATAGGCATGTTGGCCCTAGATGCTGACGGTAATCTTTCTGGAGCCTGCACTACCAGTGGCATGGCTTTTAAAATGCATGGCCGAGTAGGCGACAGTCCAATTATCGGAGCAGGTCTATATGTTGATAATGAGGTTGGAGGAGCTACTTCAACCGGTGTGGGAGAGGAAGTGATCCGGAATGTAGGTAGTTTTCTGGTGGTAGAATTAATGCGTCAAGGTTATTCCCCTGAAGATGCCTGCAAGGAAGCGGTTATGAGGATCGTCAAGAAAAAACCTGAAATTGCCAAAGATATTCAGGTAGGATTTCTAGCCTTAAATAAAAATGGTGAATATGGTTCATATGCATTGCAAGATGGATTTACTTTTGCCATCTGTGATGAAAAACAACAAGATCTGATAGAAAAAGGTAAGTTCCATTACAAGCCGAAATAAGAAATTTTTATAAAAGGTGCTAGGCAGAAACATTATTTGTTTCTGCCTTTTTTTTGTCCTCTTAATAAAGGCTTAAAAGCTTGTTCAATTTGCTAATTCCTTGGTTTTTATCTTGTTGCTTAACATAGAGTTTAACCAAAGCCTCATTAGTAATATATTCTTAATATCTTTTTAATTAAACTGTATTAATTCAAAGGTAAATTTGGTGGTGAATTCAAAATTAAAACTCAGGAAAAGTCTTGATTTTGAGCCAGACTTATTATGATGCGAAATAATTGGTTTTTATATAATAAATATTAAGTTAATGATTAAGAGGTTATTCTTTGTTCTCGCAGTTGCGTTATTGTTTTTGGGTTCATGTCGGAAAGACTTCAGTAATATCCAAGTTAAGCAAGAACAATCTGTTTTGTTTACCAGTAAGATTACTGGCCAGGTTCAGACCCGTATGTCAGGTACGCAATGGGATGAAAAGGATTCCATTTCAATTTTTATGTATCAGGGAGAGGCTCTGACAGCAGGCAATGTGATACCTGTGGGGTTCAATAAACAGTTTTTAACGCAAAGGAACGGGAATTTTTCTCCCAAAACATCGGCAGACGCCATAGATTTTCCCAAGGATAAGCAAGTTAAGTTTGTTGCATTTTATCCTTTTCAACGAAGATCTGATCTGCAGAGGGAATTGAACATATCCAATCAGCAACAACAGGCTACCATTGATTATATGATTGGGCACAGTGCTAATGCCATGGGCTATCAGCAGGGGCCAGTTCAATTGAATTTTGAAAGACTGATGGCCAAGATCCAGGTTCGAGTAAAAGGAGTGGGGATCAATGCGGTTAATGCAAAAATAAGCTCTTTACGGACGGAAGCAATTTTTCAAATTGATCAGTCTCAGTTAACCCCTCGTCAAGTCTCCAAGGACGTGGAGGGTAAGGTCCTGTCTACAGGACTAGAAACGGTAATCGAATGGGTCATTTTTCCTGGAAAATTGAGTGGTCAATCCGTAATGGTGTTTACTAGTAATAAAGGAGATCGTTATACCTGGGAAATTGGCAAGTTGGCAACAGATTATGTGCGGGGAAATAGATACCAGTATAGTATCGATTTGACTGATGATGGTACGGTGGATCCCAACCCGACTGTCTCTTATATGGAATTGCCAGTCATTTCAAATTCAGCAGATCTTGAATATAATTTTAAGATGACTCCTGATCGTTCCAAACGAAATTTTTCAATGCTTTACGACAAGAAAAATAGGGTTGCTCACTGGGTGGCCTATCCATTGAGTGGTGACTATTTAGGGGGGCAGTCTCGTACGGACAATTGGGCCTATGACCCTAGCTTTTCCAACTTTACTCAACCTTTATTATCCAGAGGTTTTGGAATCGGAGGGATAGACCGTGGTCATCAGATCCCGAGTGCAGATAGGACAAAGAATTATGCCGAAAACTCCACGACATTTTATTATACCAATATGACTGCTCAGAACAGCTCATTGAACCAGGGGCTGTGGGCAAGATTGGAAAATCAGATCCGTTCTTGGGCAAGGAATTCGGGGGTGGATACCATGTATGTAGTAACAGGAGCCGGAATCAGGGATGGCAATGCTCCTGTAGAATATGTGAAGGATAATAGAGGTGAGGATGTTGCAAAACCAAAATATTACTATAAGGCTTTGGCCGTAAAAAGGGGGCAGGATTATTATACCATAGGTTTCTATATGGAAAATAAGGCTACGCAGGCCAGTGCCCATTTTAACAGTTATCGCATGACTGTAGCGGAATTGGAAAGGAAGACTGGACATCGCTTTTTTCCGGGGCTTCCGGAAGCGACAAAAAGCATGATCAATAATGCGATCTGGAGATAGGACTTACTATAAATCAAATAAATAAATTACAATGAAAACAAAACAATTATTAGCTGCAACCCTGGCGTTTATCGCCTTGGTATCTTCTTGTAAAAAAGATGATTACAGGAAGTTGGAGAAAACCAATCCATCGGAAGTTAAGTTCACTTCTAGGATTCTAGGTACAACTGCAACAAAAGCAAATGGAAATGCGTGGGATGCAAATGATGAAATTGGTGTATTTATGAAGCAAGGTACAGGATTGTCAAATATCTTGGCGGCGAACAAAAAATACATCACCAATGGAAACGGGAACTTTACGGCAACGGGAGGTGATATCATCAATTATCCTGAAACTGGGCAGGTAGATTTTATCGCATATTATCCTTTTTCAACTGCGATAAATGGAACTAGATTAGATTTTAATGTTACGGATCAGAGCAATTTAGCGAAGATTGATGTGATGTATTCAGACAATGCAAAGAATTTGGGGAAAAATTCGGGTCCTGCAAGTTTGGAATTTGCACATAAGTTGACAAAAATCGAGTTGATTGTTAAGGCTGGAACTGGCGTGAACAATTTAACAGGTTTAAGAGCAGCTTATAATAATGTACCTACCGTTTCAAGTATGGAACTTTCGACAGGAGCTATCGCAGCAGGAACTAGCAATGCAAATATCAACGCAAAGGTTACAGCTCAAAATGCGGATCAATTTGTTGAAGCTATCTTAATTCCTTCTGATTATAGTACAAAAGAGGTTGTGTTTACAGTTGGATCTGATAATTATAAATGGACTTTACCGGCAAACTTGAACTATGAAGCTGGTAAGAAATACACTTATAATATCACTCTTCAGGTAGGCGGATTAGTTGCCGTTACTGGAAATGCGATTATCACAGATTGGACCTCAGTTACTGGTGGAACACATACTATTGGCAAAGATGGTGGTACAGTTACTCCTCCAACTCCTACTGGTGTTGAACAAACTATTTTTGAAGAAACTTTTGGTGATATCTCAATGGATGATAGGTCTAAAAGGTTTAGAATCGGTCAGTATACTGGATTTTATAATAAGACCGTAAGCTATTCAGATCTGTATACTGCAGAATATGCCGACATCCGTAGAACCACTACCATGGATGCCCATGTTTGGTTGCCAGCAAATAGAACCACAGGGTTAAAGATCCAAAACATTAATACAACTGGCTTTACTAATTTAAAACTGACCTATTCAATGGCTTCAAATCGTCCTGGACAGAAGGTGGAGAATGTGAAAGTTAAAATCAATGGTCAAGAAATGCAACAACCTGGCGTATTGGGAGGTCAAAACTCTTTCTCTACTCAAACTATTAACACAGGTATTCCTGCAGCTCCGATCACTATTGAATTTGATGCGATTTCAGCATTAAATGAGGGTGGTTATCGTATCGATAATATCAAATTAGTAGGAACAAAATAATCATTTTAATCAAGGTTGGGGGATAAAATTCCCCTTCCTTGTTCAATGAAACCTTTCGAATATTAAAGAATATGCAAAGGATTTTTTCCATAATCTTTTTGTTGACTTGCTTTTGTGTAGCCGTCTTGGGGCAGGAAGGAATTCAACTATCAGGTAAGGTGGTCCACAGCCGCACGAAAATCCCCTTGGTGGGTGTTTCGGTTTACTTGGAACAGAACAAGATGAACAGCAGTAGCAACGAGGAAGGGGAGTTTGTCTTTGTCAACTTGAAATCCGGACCTGAAAAATTAATCATTCAGTCAGCTGGATTTAGAAACTATGAGATGGAATTTGAAATTAAGGATTCCAGTTTCATGAGATTGGAGGATATAGAATTGGTTGCTGAAAATCAGATCGATGTGCAGACCGTTCTGGGTGTGATAGATGATGATATCATTTCCTCGGAAGGGGACATGAGCTCACAAGATATTCAGGCATCCGTTATTCTCTCCAATGACCTTTACCTGAATAAAGTAGGGTTTAAGCTCTTTCCTTATCGTTTTAGAGTTCGTGGATACGACCCACATTACGAACAGATCTATATCAACGGCATTTTGGCGAATGACCAATACCGCCGAGTTTTTAATTACGCTTCAATCGGAGCGTTAAATGACCTGACCCGAAATGGGGATGTGGTCAATTACAATCAAATAGGAACATACACTTTCGGAACCATTGGAGGTTCTGAAAACATCAATATGCGAGCAAGCTCCTATGCAAAGGGAGGGAAGCTCACACTGTCCTATACGAATAGGAACTATTATGCACGCTCCATGTTCAGTTATTCAACAGGGCTAAATGAAAAAGGTTGGGCATTTACGGGTGCTATCGGTGGTAGGTTTTCTGATAAGGGATTTATTCCGGGGACATCCTATAGAAACTTTTCCTATGCATTGTCGATGGAAAAACAATGGCAGGGCGGCGATCATTCGCTTTCCGTGCTCAGCTTTGGTTCACCAGTAGTTCGGGGCCAACAAGGATCCTCTTTTCAGGAGGTCTATGACTTGGTCGGTGATAATCTATATAATCCAAATTGGGGCTATCAAAATGGTAAGATCCGTAATTCAAGAATGGTCCATGCCTATGATCCGACCTTGGTCATTTCCCATCGCTGGAAAATTGATGACAGGAGCAGTTTGACCTCTGGAGGTATTTTACATTATGGTCGATACAGTAATTCGGCATTGAACTGGTATAACGCCATGGATCCACGACCTGATTATTATCGTTATTTGCCCTCCAATTTTTCAAGGTTTACCCCTAGACTTGACATGAGGACTATCGAACAGTATACCCAGCTTTGGAAATCTAGGGACCCTAAGGTCACTCAGTTGAACTGGGAAGAAATGTACCGTCAGAATCTGAATCCTGAGAATATTAGAAAAACGAACGGTGCTGCTTTGTACACCTTAGAACGCAGGCATTCTGACCTGATGGAAGGGACAGTGAACATAACATTCAATAAGCTTTATCAAAATAATTTTAATCTAACAGCAGGTATTGAGGCTAGAAAGACGAGATCATACCAGTATAAGACCATAGATGATCTGCTGGGAGCCGACCATGTCGTTGATCTAGACAAGTTTGCCGAACGGGAGAATCCAGGTAATGAAAATGTCAAGCAAAATGACCTTCTTTTTCCCAACCGAAAGGTTTATGAGGGCGATATTTTCGGCTATGATTACGATATAGATATTCAGGCTGTGAATGCATGGTTGAGTAATGGTTTTCAATCCAGGAATTTAGAGTTTTATTACGGAACAAAAATCAGCTATACCGATTTTCGTCGGGTTGGAAATATGAGGAACGGCCGGTTCCCTGACCATTCGTATGGGAAAGGTCCTAAATATGACTTTGTGGATTTTACGGTAAAAGCTGGCCTGACCTATAAGTTTGATGGCCGGAATTTCCTTTCTGCCAATTCTGCCTATATCACAGAGCCACCAGCTCCCGATCGATCATATGTGATGCCGCGGGTTACAGACCGCGTCGTTAAAGGACTTTCTAGTGGCAGGATCCTCCATAATGATATCAATTATGTTTTTTCCTTACCGCATCTATCTGGGCGGCTGTCACTCTTCCAGACTAATTTCTATGATCATTTGGAACGGATGAATTATTACCATGATTCCCAGCGGACCTTTGTCTTTCACAACCTAAGTGGAGTTGATCGAAAACATCGAGGAATAGAGGCAAGTGTAACCTATAGTCTGAACCAAAACTGGAATTTCGATTTTATTGGTACCCTAGCTGAATATTACTATAGCAACAATCCCATGGGGACCATGAACTCAGAAAATGGCCTTATGGTGAATTTGGAGGAGAAAGTTTACATGAAGAACCTCTTTGTCTCTGGAACGCCACAGGCAGCCGGAATCTTTGCTGCCAGGTATTTCTACGATTACTGGTTCCTCGAGATGAGTGGGAATCTTGTCAGCTGGAACTACATGTCCTCTGCTGCTTTGAGGAGAATGGCTTCAGTATATTCCACGGTGAACCCCTATCAAGATAGTTATGAATCATATAGGAAATTGACAAGCCAAGAGAGGCTGAAAGGAAATTTTACCTTGGATGCCTCGGTTGGGAAGTTGATCTACCTTCGGAACCGACGTGCCTTGAACTTCAATCTGTCGATTATGAACTTACTGAACCAAAAAAATGTTGGGACTGGCGGTTATGAACAAGGTAGGTTGGACCTAGTATATCCAGATAGGTTCAATTCTCGATATTTCTATATGCAGGGTTTCAATGTGTTTTTTAATACAAGTTATAGGTTTTAATAAAGTTATTAGATGAAAAATATTAGGTTAATCTATTTGTTCTTATTCAGCATGCTTTTCTTGGCATGTGAACGCGAGTATACCCCACCACCTTTGACTGAACCGGTCTATAAGGGGAAACCGGTTAACATCAGTATAAAACAGTTAAAAGAACGATTTAAGGATATTAAGGATCCGGTATTTTTGGAGGAGGAATTAATCATAAAAGGGATTGTGACTGCAAATGATGAATCTGGCAACATCTATAAGCAAATCTATGTACAGGATGGAACGGCAGGCATTTATTTAGGCGTGGAACAAAATTCGGTCTATGTGACCTATCAGGTTGGTCAGGAAGTTTATGTGAACCTTAAGGACTTATATATCTTAAAGTATGGTGGTGAATTGCAGATCGGTTTGGGGACCACCAATGCCAATAGGATTTCCTGGCAGAGTTTTCAGGATAAGGTCAAGATGAATTCATGGCCAAACCCAGCGAATGTAAAATATAAAGAAATATCGTTTGATAAACTGACGGACGATCTGGTCCATCAAATCGTTGAAGTAAGGGACATACGTTTTGTCAATGGCGGAAAAAGGACCTTTTCGGAAAAAAATGCCACCAGCAATGAGGAAATAAGGGATCAGGATGGGAAAGTGCTGGTTGTTCGGACGAGTAATTATTCGAATTTTTCCCAGGACCTATTGCCTAGGGGGATCGGTAGCCTTATTGGGATATTAGGAAGGTTCAATGGTACCTGGCAGCTTTTGTTGCGGACAAAGGCCGATGTTCTGAGTTTTAGTGGAGAAAATCCGGAAGAGGTCAAACCGACTGCCGGCAGTTTTTTCAAAGAAACCTTTGGACAGGGAACCTATCCATCAGGAAATCGACCAAAAATCAATGATTTTAAAGATTTTGACATGAAGCCTCCGGTTCAATATAAGGAAGATGCGAGTATTGCCGATGTTAGAAGTATATCGGGAGGAAATGGTGCCCACATCTGGTTGCCAGCCAATAGAGATGCTACTGTAGAGATTTCCGGAATCAATTCCCAAGGTAAAGGCGAAGTGACCTTAAGCTATCAACTGACAGCAAACCTGTTTGATGCATCTGCATCGGCGGACCTTAACCAAATCCAGGTCAAGGTCAATGGGCAATTGATGTCAGTCCCAAGTAAGCCTATATCGAATGCTGCGGGGGACAACAACAAATGGTTTACCATCAGTATTCCTAAGATTCCACAAGCCAATAATTTGAGGATTGAGTTTGTTTCCAACTCTGCTAACAACAAAATTGGCTTTAGGTTAGATAATATAGAATTGGTGGGTGCGGATTCAGGAAATGGAGGAAAGAAAGAAATCATTATTCCTCAATTGAAATAACAGATATGTTTAGTATTCAAAATAGAAAATACCTTCTGTTATTTCTTTTTGCAGCACTATGGTTGAACGGCCTCAGTCAGCACAGGAAATATTCTGTATATCCTATTGCATTCTATAACGTAGAGAACCTATTTGATACAGAAAGAGATACTAGTATCCAAGATGAGGAATTTACACCAAAAGGCGGGATGAACTGGACCCAGGACAAGTACTGGAAAAAGCAGGAGAAAATTGCTTCTGTGTTGAGCAGTATCGGAAGGAAATATGGTAAATCAGGGCCCGTAATTATTGGACTATCTGAAATTGAGAACAGGAGGGTAATAAATGACCTCATCAAGCAAAGTGCTATAAAAGATAATGGTTATGAAGTTGTACATTACGAATCTCCAGACCGTCGAGGAATCGATGTTGCAATGCTCTACAATCCCAAGCTTTTTCGTTTAGTTCATGCCCAGATATTGCCTTACCATATTGAAAGTAGGCCGGAATACGTTACTCGAGATATTTTAATGGTCAAGGGAGTAATTGCCAATGAGATGGTCCACGTATTCATTAACCATTGGCCTTCCAGGTTTGGGTCCAAATCCTCTGAACTTCGCGAGCATGCTGCTGGCATAGTCAGAAACGCTGTAGATTCCATTTACAGGAAAAATCATAAAGCAAAGATCATCATCATGGGTGACCTCAATGACGACCCTGTTGATATCAGCGTAAAGGAGATTTTAGGGGCAAAACGCTATAGTGAAAATGTAAGGCCAGGGGAATTGTACAATACTATGTTTAAGCATTATACACAAGGTATTGGAACATTAGGATATCTTGCCAAATGGAGCCTTTTTGACCAGATTATTATTTCGGAGCCACTATTAGGAGATGATAGGAGCAGTTTGAAATTCTGGAAATCTGAAATCTATAATCCCGATTATTTAATTACCAAGGACGGTCGGTACAAAGGATATCCCTTAAGGACGTTTTCTGGTAATCTATTCCAGAATGGATATTCCGATCACTTTCCCGTATTAATTTATTTGTTAAAAGAGTTAGATTGAATAAAAAAATGAACAACAGGAGAAATTGTTTTCAGAAAAGTTTTACAATAGGATTTGTCCTGTTATTTAGTGTTTTATTAGCCTCGTGCAGCAAAACGGACCTTCAAGGAAGGCAAGTAGTTTCCAAGACTGTTATGGTCTATATGTCAGCAAACAACAACTTAGCTCCGGAAGCTTACGCAAATATCAATCAAATGGAGGCCGGCTATGCAGATTTTGGAGGGAAATTATTAGTTTATGCCAAGGTCTTTGGCCAAAATCCCAAGATTTACGAAATCGTTCATGATGATACCCCACAGATTGTCAGTAAGGTTTTAAAAGATTATCCTGAACACAATGCCTCAGATCCAAATATCATGAGAATGATATTTGAAGATATGGAGCAACTCGGAAAGGCAGAAAGTTATGCGGCCATACTATGGTCCCATGCTACCAATTGGTATCCTGGGAACTCGAAAATGGCAAAAGTCAAATCATTTGGAGACGATAATGGGGAGACCATGGATGTAATGGACCTAAAAAGAGCTTTGCCAAGGAATTTAGAATATTTGATTTTTGATGCCTGCTCGATGGGTTCTGTGGAGGTTCTGTATGAATTAAAAGATATTGTTCCCTATGTATTAGCTTCCCCAACAGAGGTCATCAGTGTTGGTCTGCCATATGACAAGATCATTGGACATTTTTTTGATAAGAATGTGGAAAAAGGACTCATAAAGGCAGCACAGCTTTACTTTGATTTTTACAATAACCAGAAGGGATTGTTCCGTTCAGCTAGTTATTCCTTAATAAATATGAAAGAGATGACCAATTTGGCTAAGACCATGGAAAGTGTTATCCAAACTGGAAAATATGGGCAAGTTTCCAGGAATGATGTGCAGAGGTTGGATCTTGATCCGAATATGGTTTCTACCGTACCTGCATTTGATCTTTTGGATTTCTGCGAGAAAAATTATTCGAAGGAACATGTAGCCATGATTAAGAGTCAAATCGATCGAACTGTCCTCTTTAAGGTTGCAACCCCTCAATTTTTAGGAACAGCAATTAATTCTTTCTCTGGGGTGTCCTGTTATATTCCTGCACAATCGGAGAATGAATTTGCTAAATATTATCAAGGATTAGCTTGGAATTCAGCTTCATCCTATTTTAAACTATTCCATTGGATATCATAAATATCACATAATTACTACTTGTTTTTTTAAAGGAGTTCATAGGATACTATGGCTCCTTTTTTCATTGTTTCCAAAATAGTAAATATTGCGATTACGAGGTGGGCAAAATTTTGTAATTCATAAATAAAAAAGGGGACCAAGTCCCCTTTTATCTTAATTTTCTTCTTCTTCGTTGCCTCCAAACAATCCCAGCTGCCCATTGGTATCGATTTGGATATCATCAGGGTTGGTGATTTCAAAAGGAATATCATCCGGTTCAGCAGGTTTTGGTTGCTTCGGTTTTTCTGGTTCTACTGTTGTTTTTTCAGACTTGACTTCCTTCTCGACCATAGCCTGTGTTTCAGGTGCTGCGATCTCATTTTCCTCAGTTTCTTGTGAGGTTGAAAGGTCCTTTTCTTCAGAAAGAAGCTTAATCTTTTGTACCGTATGGAATGATAACCTATTACCTTGCGCTTTCATTCCTTTCACATCTACGATTTCATTTAATTCCTGCTCTAGATGTTCGTGGGTCTGGGATTTACCTTTCAGGATATCCAGAGAAACGATTGGTGTGTCATTGTTGGTCAACAGAACCAATTTGCTTTCTTCAGGAATGAAACGAACTCGTTTTCCTACTGGATTATCATCAAAGTTGAATCTCTTGACAAAGTAGGTTCCAGATTTACTGTCCTGATGGATGGCCGTATAGATTTGTTCAGGAATGAATTTCTCTAGACGGATCATTTTCTCGTCGAAGTGATTGTTCAGGTCAAAGTTGCTCAACTCATAGGTTCCATCGTTGACAACCATTAAGATTTTGTCATCACCATCGAATTCGCCCAAGAACTTACCTCGATTATCGGCATTCAAGCGTTTTAGGATATCATCATACCAGATCTTTCTACCGGCAAGAGTTGAGACCCCTGCGCTTTTAAAGGCAACCTTTTTAACGGGGTATTTGCTGACAATGTTTCCTTGGGAAGCACGTCCCTTGATTGCGATCTCAGCAAAATCCATATCAAAGTTCAGCTTGCGTAGTTTTGAATGAGGTTTGAGCTGGATATTTACGATTTCGGCCTCTCCGTTTGGATTGGCAGTAAAGTAAAGGATCTTAGTGCCTTTACTAGCTTTACCTATATCATAATCCTTATCCCTTGTGACTGCTGTCACGGAGAACCGCTTGATGTAACTGGTTCCGGTAGCCCCATCTTTATAGATGGCATTATATACGGTCCGGTCATCGCCTTTTTTGAAGACAGCAACATGGATTATATCTTTACCCACAAACACCTTGTCCTGTACTTTGACAACGGAATATTTACCGTCCGCGCGGAAAACGATGATATCGTCGATATCCGAACAATCTGAAACCAATTCATCCTTACGCATATTGGTTCCAATAAATCCTTCCTCGCGGTTCACATAAAGTTTTGCATTTGCTAGGGCAACCTGGGTTGCTTCTACCTTATCGAATACACGAAGTTCAGTCTTCCGTTCTCTTCCTTTACTGTATTTTCCACGAATATATTCAAACCACTTAATGGTATATTCTGTTAGGTTCCTTAAATTCTTTTTAACCTCTTTGATCTCATCCTCAAGGGCTTTCATTTGCTCATCTGCCTTTTTGACGTCAAAGCGTGTGATGCTACTCATGGGTTTGTCGATCAACCTCTTGAAATCTTCAGGTGTGATCGCACGGTAGAACTGATCAAAGAATGGCTCAAATAATTGGTTCAACACTGCTACCACGGTGTCGAAATCGCCGGCATTTTCATAATCAGAATGCTTATACATGCCTTCTTGGATAAATATCTTCAGCAAGGAGCTAAAGAAAATCTTTTCCTGAAGTTCATGCAACCTGATCTCAAGTTCTTGTTTCAACAAGCTCTTGGTCTGCTTTGTGTTTTCGATCAAGATATCATTCACGCTCATAAAATGAGGTTTGTTGTTCTTGATCACACAGGTATTTGGCGAAATGGAAGTTTCACAGCCGGTGAAAGCATACAATGCATCTATGGTTACATCTGGAGAAATTCCAGGGGCAAGGTGCACAATGATCTCAACGAACTCAGCGGTATTGTCCTCAATTTTCTTGATCTTGATTTTTCCCTTTTCATTGGCCGAAACGATACTATCGATCAATGAGCCGGTTGTAGTGCCGAATGGGATTTCGGTGATGGCCAATGTTTTCTTGTCCCGCTCCTCGATCTTTGCGCGGACACGGATTTTTCCACCACGCTGTCCTTCATTATATCCCGTTACATCGGCCATCCCTCCAGTTGGGAAGTCCGGATAGATTGCCGGTCTTTCACCTTTTAAAACTTGGATGGATCCATCGATCAGCTCAATAAAGTTATGCGGCATGATCTTGGTCGCCAAACCTACGGCAATTCCTTCTGCTCCTTGAGCCAATAACAATGGAAATTTAACAGGAAGGGTGATCGGTTCTTTATTCCGCCCATCATAACTCAATTGCCAATCGGTAGTATCAGGATTGAAGACCACTTCATTGGCAAACTTAGACAGTCGGCCTTCGATATAACGAGGGGCAGCAGCGGAGTCTCCGGTAATCGGATCTCCCCAGTTACCCTGACAGTCGATCAGTAAATCTTTTTGCCCTATTTGAACCATCGCATCCCCAATGGAAGCATCCCCATGTGGGTGGTACTTCATGGTATTACCGATGACATTTGCCGCTTTATTATATCGTCCATCGTCCATTTCCTTCAGGGAATGTAGGATACGACGTTGAACGGGCTTGAAACCATCATTGATATGTGGTACCGCGCGGTCCAATATGACATAAGAAGCGTAATCCAGAAACCAATTTTCATATAGTCCCGACAAGGGGATGGTATTGCTTTGTTGGTCTTGATTTGGGTTTGAGTCGTTATTCTCTTCTATATCGTTGATTTCGTCACTCATGAAATTTTCGTAAGATTTTGATGGGTTTACAGGATTGATTTCCGCAAACCTCGTAAAAATACAAAATTCATTTTATTTGTCTTATTTTTAGGATTATTCTACAATCTATCAAAACCCTATCAGATGAAAAGACTTGTGACCCTCTTGCTATTTTGTTCCCTCCTGAATTTTCTTTTTGCCCAAAGTGCAAATTATGGCTTGAAGGAGAATATTTCTTATGTGCCTTCCAATGCGGATCCGTATAGCAAGGAACGCTGTCAAGTGGATGTGTACTACCCGAAGGACAAGAAAGATTTTGCTACCATCGTGTGGTTCCATGGTGGTGGATTGACGGAAGGAAGGAAAGAGATTCCTGCTTACCTGAAAGAAAAAGGTGTCGCCGTAGTAGGGGTCGGTTATCGACTGTCGCCCAATGTCAAGGTTGAAGATATCATCAAGGATGCTGCAAAAGCGGTTCACTGGACTTTCGATCATATTGCTGAATTTGGTGGCAGCAACAAAAAGATTGTTCTTTCCGGTCATTCTGCTGGAGGGTATTTGAACCTGATGCTTGCTTTAAATTCCCGCTATTTAGCTGATGAAGGTATCAATGCAGACGATCTATTTGCTGTAGTTCCCTTCAGTGCTCAATGCATCAGCCATTTTACGGCCCGTGCCGAAAAAGGGATCCATATCAATCAACCTGTCGTTGATGAATTTGCACCTCTTTTTTGGGTCCGGAAAAGCAATGTGCCGATGACCTTGATCACAGGAGACCGGGAGCTTGAAATGGTCGGTCGATATGAAGAGAATGCCTACTTAGCCAGGATGTTTAAGATAGTTGGCCACACTCAGGTTAAATTATTAGAATTGGACGGGTATGATCATGGAATGGCCTATCCCGCTTTCCCGCTTTTATTGAAAGAAATCGAACGGTTGAATAAATAAATAAAAGTTTATTTTACTAATATTTTTAGTAATTTTGAATTGTTTCATATTCGGAATTACTATGAATTTGGTTGATAACAAGCGTTTTGTGGCTCATTTGGACTTGGATACGTTTTTTGTAAGCGTAGAACGTCTGAAGAACAGTAAGTTCATTGGTAAACCTTTGATTGTGGGAGGGTTGAGCGACCGTGCGGTAGTTTCGGCCTGCAGTTATGAGACCCGGAAATTTGGAGTCCATAGTGCGATGCCGATGAAACTGGCTTTGCGTTTATGTCCGCATGCTATTGTGGTACGGGGCGATATGGACAGTTATAGCTATTATTCAAGGGTGGTGACCGATGTGGTTCGAGAGACTGTTCCGGTAATGGAAAAGGCGAGTGTGGATGAGTTTTATGTGGATCTGACAGGTGTTGACCGTTTTTTCGGTTGCAGCCAGTTTATGATAGAGCTGAAAGGGAAGATCCAAAAGGAGAGTGGTCTGCCAATTAGTTATGCTTTAGCATCCAATAAGCTGATCAGCAAAGTGGCGACCGATGATGCAAAACCCGATGGACGCAAGGAGATATTGCATGGCCTAGAAAAAGATTACCTGGCTCCTCTGAAAATCCAACGGATGCCGGGGATAGGGGATAAGACCAGCATGCTCCTGCTGCAGATGGGCGTCAAAACGATCAAGATATTGAGTGAGATCCCGGTTCCAATGATGCATAACCTTTTAGGGAAAAACGGGATTGACCTTTCCAGAAAAGCCAATGGGATCGACCCTTCACCCATTATTCCCTATTCTGAACAAAAGAGCATCGGCACGGAAGAAACCTTTCTGCAAGATACCATCAACATGCAGTTCCTGAACAGTGAATTGATCCGGATGACAGAACGGTTGACTTTTCAATTGCGCAAGCAGGAGCGATTGACCGGTTGTGTTACGGTAAAATTGAGGTATGCCAATTTTGATACGGTCAGTAAACAGATGGTGATTTCCTATACCGCCTCTGATACCGTATTGCTGAAGAAGGTCAAAGAACTTTTTGCTAAGCTCTACGACCGCCGGATGCTGGTCCGGTTGATCGGGGTTCGGTTCAGCCATCTGGTGCAGGGATCACAACAGATCAATCTATTTGAAGATACTGAAGAGGCTGTGCGCTTGTATCAAGCCATGGATGCCATGCGAGCTCGATATGGTGACGAGGCAATCAAACGGGCGATATCCTTAAAAGAAATCAATAAAAAGGATCGGAGTCCCCATTTTTAACATTCCTTGGAGTGCAATAGCTTTAAGGAAGATTTCTTATAGGTCAACTGTCGAAAGGTCTGCAGATAAGATGAGGCCATGATTTCCCAACCGTAGTGCTCTAAACTAAAGGCTTGATAAGATTTTGCCAAGACCTGATATCCGTCTGTATTATCTAGGACTGCATTTAATTGGTCGACCCAACGGTCTGAATCATTGGAAGGAAGAAGGATCCCGTTTTTCTGATGTTGAACAGCGTCGGTTATTCCCTCCAGAGAAGAAGAAACGACCAAGGTGCCAGCCACTGAAGCTTCTAAGCAGACCAATCCAAAACCTTCCATATCACCCGGTACCTGAATGTTGGGCATCAAAAAAGCCGATGCATGCCCTAAAAGCGATTGAAGATGCTGAAAAGGAACTTTGCCAAGATGTTTTACCCGAGAGTCGATGATAGGGTCTTGCAAAAGTTTTCGGATTTCGCTTTCATCTGAAGGGTATCCCAAAAAAAGAGTAACCAAGTGGAATATTTTTTTAGGAAGTAGACGAAGGATTTTTTCCGTAAAACTAGCTTTTTGATTGAAAGGGCCAATCATCAACAGTTGAAAGTCGGATGGCATTTGAGGAACAACTTCCCTCAACAACCATGCGAAGCCTTTTCGTTTCACGGGACGACCCAAGGTCACCATGTATTTCTTGTTGAGGTCAATCTGTGGATAATAATGCTTGATCTGTTCCAAAGGAGCCGGTCTGGATTTGGCAATATCATGGTCAACGCCATTTTTGATAACGGTTATTTTATCTTCGGAAATGCCACGACGGATGGCAGCTTTTGCAGTGGCTGAGCTAACGGTAATGATGTGGTCATATTCATTGAAACGTGGCAGGATTTTCTTCTGAAAGTATCTCAAAGGGAACACCACATCCAGACCATGCAGGGTAATCACTCTTTTCAAATGTTTATAACCGGAATGAAAGAGGGCAAGCGATGCAATCAGTCCGTCGTTAAAATGGATCAGTTGAATATTGGGATGGAGTTCCAATGTCCTTAGGATATTGCTATTGAGGTTCCAGAAAAACTTCAACAGGCTCTCTTCCCCTTTTCTATAAACCAGCATATGGATCTGAACCTGCGGATGCTTGCTAAGGTTGTTGATCAGTTCAAAGCTTTGTTTTTCCATACCACCTGTTGCAGGTGGATATTTATGACTAACAAATAATATTTCCATTTTTCAGCGTAGATGATTGTGTACTGTCCTTTTTGACAAATAGGTATAGGATAAACCCTACAGCTATCCAGAAAAGCTGTCTTGCGCGGCGAAGGATGGAGGCCGAAATCCAGATGCTAGAGGCACTGATACCTATGATCTGTAGCATCATCTTGTTTCCAAGCTCTTCAACTCCCAATTGTCCAGGAACAAAGGCTCCCGCACTTTTAAATACAATGACGCCCATATCCAGCAGCAAACCATGCATGGGCTCTACATCAAAGCCTAAAAAAAGCAGGATGAGATAGAATTCCAAGCTGCCGATAATCCAATGGATACCCGCTAAGAGGTAAGAGTACCAAAATAACCTTGGGTTAAACCGGTAAGACTTTCGGATATTGAATATCAATTTCAGGACCTTTGATCTGAGTTTTTTCCAAAAGCCATCGATATCTTCACTGTTCACGGGTTTTGAAGAGGATCTGCTAAAGATGAGCCAATAGAAAAAAACTAAGTTCAACAGGATCAAGAATGCAATAAAGACATAGAAAGCAACTCCTATGCTCTTCAATGCAGCTTGCCCAGCTTCCATGCCACTCAGCCAAAGGCAGGCAATCAGGAACAAGAGGATCTGTGAAAGTACCACTGTGATCCTGTAAGTCGCCACAGAACTTAAAGCTACTTCGGTAGAGATCCCATAAGGTTTGAGCATTTCAGCTTTCAGTAAATCTCCTCCGACTATGCTCGTCGGGTTATACTGACCGACGGTTTCGCCAATTTGCCGGACCGCAAACATCTTCATCAAACTGATTTTCTTGCGGTCATCAGCCAGACAGACATACCAAGACCAGGTACCAAAAAAATAAGCCAAGAAAGTAACCCCAAGGAGATAGGTGAATCTATATCCAATTGTTAGCAATTCCTTTTTTATAGCTGAGAAATCGGTGTTGAGGATATAGACAGCTATAAAACCAATTATGATGAGGATAAGCCCAGTTTTGACCGTTTTTTTGCTGATCCTTAGTTTCCTGCCCATGCAATACCGTTTATGGGTTCGGAAGCTAACTCATGGATGTCATCAAAATAAGTTTGTGCCAACTCCCCCCAATCCAATTTTCTCACGTAATTCAGTCCAGCCTGTTGGAATTCGTTTTTTATTTGGGGATCGCTCAGGATCTTATGTATGAAATACATGTATTCCAAGGCATTGTTGGGCACACATTTGTACCCATTTCTTCCATGTTCAATCAGGCTGGAACTCCCTCCTCCATTGGCAATGACACAGGGAAGACCGGATGCCATGGCTTCTATTACCACGTTTCCATAAGTTTCCGAAGTAGAGGTGAAAAGGAACACATCAGAAGAAGCATATAGTTTTGATAGTTCAGTATGGTCTAATTTTCCCAAGAAATGAGCTGTAGGCATCAGCATTTCTGCTTCTTCCCTTGCGGCTCCATCGCCTGCGATAATTAAGTTATATTCAAATTTTGATTTTTTGAGATGCTGATAAACGTCGATTAAGGTTTGCACGTTTTTCTCCCAGACCAAGCGGCTTGCAAACAAAATATTGGGTTTGTCGTTTTTTGTGATATTCCGGATATAGGCTCGGTCAGCTTTCTCGGGATTAAACAATCTCAGGTCGATACCCCTTTGCCATAAAGTCAAACGATCGGACTGTATCCCAATTTCCTTAAGTTCATCCATGATATTATTGGCGGGCACATAAATCTTATGGCAACTGTTGTAGAAGCGGAGCATAGCCTTGCGCATCCAATATTCTGCAGGCCTGATCAAAGAAGATAGATTGCGGAGATAATAAGCGATATATGAGATAAAGTGGGTGTGATAGATACTCAGGATCGGGATGTTCCTTTTCCTCGCATATTTCATGGCAAAGAACCCTAAAAGGGAGGGAGTTGCGATATGGATCACGTCCGGAGCAAAATTATCCAAGGCTTCTTCCAGTTTCCATTTTGATAATTGGGGAACTGCCAATGAATAATCATCATTGATCGGAATGCGGAAGGTCGGGACTTGATAAGATTGATGCGTCTTGAAGTTTTCAGGACCTTTTCCATAAATGAAAAGGTAAGAAAAAGCCGTGTGATCGATTCGGTTTATGATTTGAAACATGGTCCTTGAGGCCCCGTCAAAATCTTCTATGAGAATCTCAGAAAAAAAAGCAACTTTCTTCATTTAGAATTCAAATTGTCTATCGGGTAAAAGTATAGGCTCAGTGTTTCTTTATTGCTAATTTGGTGTTATGCTATTGTGAATGAAATGTTTAGGAATGATGAAGTCTTAATAAATCCTAAATATCAAATCAACAAACCTTTAATCTTATCTTAAGATTAGATTTAACCGTGTACGGTAGTTTTGCTATAGGAATTACGATTGATAGATATGCTGATCAACCTTCCTTATCCTCAGAAAAGTAAAGCGTGGCATTTCAGGTTTATAGTACTGATGTCGATTATTTTCTCCCTTGTTTTTATGTTCAGTTACAAGCGTAGCAATGGCTCCAAAGCAATGCCCTTGCTGAACTATCCTGAACTGGAACATCGTTCATCTGGAGAATTATCGCTATTGACCTATAATATTGCAGGGCTTCCGCAACTGATTTCCAGTGCCGAAACTCCAAGGGCGGCCAGTATCCGGACCATTGGTGAACGGATCAACCGCTTTGACATCGTCAATGTTCAAGAAGATTTCAATTACAATTTTGAATTGTATGCTTCCAATCTGCATTTATTTCGAACCGTAAGCATGGGGACTGTTCCTTTCGGGGATGGTTTGAGTACCCTTTCCAAATATCCTATTAAAGACTCCGAGCGAATTTCCTGGAAAGACTGTAGCGGCAGTGATTGCTTGACACCGAAGGGATTCAGCTATGCCCGATTAGAGATTGCTAAGGATGTGTTCCTGGATGTCTATAACATACATGCCACAGCCCAGGACAATAGGTCTGCGGTTGTTGCAAGAAAGAAAAATCTAGAGCAGTTCGCGAACTACATAAAAGAAAAATCTGCAGGACAACCTCTGTTGATCATGGGTGATTTCAATGCACATTATGCCTTTGCTGAAGATAATGTGCGGACCTTCCAAAAAGAGATGGACTTAGTCGATACCTGGGTTTTTCTTCGAAACCAAGGCCGGTTGCCCGAGCATGAAGAAAACTTTATTGCACAGCACGCTTTGACCGTAACGGACGATTGCGAGAGCATCGACAAGATTTATTTTCGCAATAGCAAACAGTTGATATTCAAACCAAAAAATTACCAAGTGCAACATGAGCTTTTCAGTACCGATACGGGCGAACCTCTTTCCGATCATTGTGCTATCTCATTAAAATTGGAATGGGAATTGAACGATTCTTTAATGACTTCTGATAAGAAATCTAAGGTCATTGATCAATTAGAAGGTTTCCATGGTGGTGAGTAACAAAAACTTAATGTTGAATTCCCATTTAGATAATTTGAAGAAGATACTTTTATTTCATATAAGTTAATAGATGACCATACTTTTTATACTCGCAGCGGTAATTATAGTTTTACTATTTGTTTTCAAGAGCTTAAAGGGAAAGCTGATTTCCGTAGCTATCCCCCAAGAAGAATCCTCTTCAGAACGTTTTTTGCAAGGGAAAATATCATTGTTGACCTATAATATCGCAGGGTTACCCCAAGGGATCTCGGCTGCAAAGCTCCCTAGGAAATTCAGTATTGCCGAAATCGGTGAAAAAGTTGAGCCTTATGATATTGTCAATGTCCAAGAAGATTTTAACTATAATACTTCTTTTTATTCCAAGAACTTACATCCTTATCGTACGCAGACCAAAGGGAAGATTCCCATTGGCGATGGTCTGAATACCTTGTCCAAGTATCCTATCATTGAATACAGAAGGATTCCATGGCGCCATTGCAGTGGTCCTGATTGTTGGACCGTGAAAGGGTTTAGCTTTGCACAGATCCAATTGGCCAATCAAGTAACTGTCGATGTTTATAATGTGCATGCAAACTCAAGCGATGTTGCTCGCGCAGCTCGGGCAAGAAGGGAAAACTTTAGACAGTTGGCGACTTATATCAACGATAATTCCGCAGGTAGGCCTTTAATCGTCATGGGTGATTTTAATGCCCATTATGCTTATAAAAGAGACAATTTGCATGAGTTCCTTTTGACCACGGGGCTGTCTGATGGTTGGGTCCAATTCCTCCGTAAAGGTGTTTTTCCAGAGGTTATTCCCAAGTTTATTGCGCAGCATATGTTGAGCCTCAACAACGACACGGAGAGTTTAGATAAGATTTTCTTTAGAAATAGCGACCACCTGAAATTTCAGCCAATGGACTATCAGGTCGAGATCCAGCATTTCACAAGTGCCGATGGAGAAGCCCTGTCTGACCACTTGGCGGTTTCCATGCAACTGAACTGGACCTGGGAGGATTAATCTCCATAATAGCTGATTGACCATTTAGTATATAATTAGTAATATTAGATTTAGCTGGGCTTCAATAGTTCAGCTTTTTTGAAAGTATTTTTGCTAATATTTTTAGTAAAATGAATTAAAAAAACCTTAATCTTGTAAAATGTTTTTGAATTGCAAGACCTGGTTTAGTTTTCATTATGGAACCTTTCCTACAAAGGATTTGGTAGAAAGTGCGCAGTCTTTAGGGATTAAGGCCATGGCTTTGACAAATATCAACAGTACGGCAGATTGTTGGGATTTTGTGCTCAAATGTCAGGAAGCAAACATCAAACCTATTGTAGGGGTCGAAATTCGCAATGAAAACGAATTATGTTATATCCTTTTGGCGAAAAACAATGCCGGTCTATACGTCATCCAGAGTTTCCTTTCCTTTTATAAACAGAGGAAGTTGGATTTCCCCAAAAAGCCACCTTTTGAATCCGATGATCTTTGGGTCATCTATACTTTTGAGAATCATCCTGAGATCGAACAGCTAAGGCCAAATGAACTCATTGGATTAAGGAAGGAGGACCTCAATAAATTGAGCTGGCAAGAGGCACTTCAAGCTGACTGCTGGGTCGTGCTGCAACCTGTGACCTATCAAGATAAGACTTACTATGACCTGCATCGGATCTTAAGGGCAATTGCTAAGAATACGCTACTGTCGAAATTGGTCAAAGAGGATTATGCCAGACCAAATGAGACCTTGATGGATGAAGAAAGCCTGGTATCCGCCTATGCAAAGTTCCCATCTGTTATCAGCAAGACCATGGAAGTGGTCAAGAGCTGTTCGATTGAAATGACCTTCCATATCGATAAAAACAAGAAACACTTCACTGCGAGCATGGATGATGACCATGAACTGTTAAGAAAGTTGGCTATTGAAGGCTGCAAGATCCGGTATGGCAGCAAGAACAAAAAGGCCATGGAGCGGGTGGAAAAGGAACTTTCCATTATCAAGCAATCTGAATTTAATTCCTATTTTTTGATTGTTTGGGATATGTTGCGGTATGCCAATGAGCAAGGGTTCTATCATGTGGGGCGGGGGAGTGGTGCCAACTCGGTCGTTGCCTATTGCCTGCGCATTACCGATGTGGATCCCATCAAGCTAGATCTATATTTTGAACGGTTTTTAAATCCCAACCGGACCTCTCCGCCCGATTTTGATATTGACTTTAGCTGGAAAGATCGTGATGCCATCTTTGAGTACCTGTTTATGCGATATGGTCGTCAGCATGTCTCTTTACTGGGCATGTACAATACTTTTCAGCGAAGGGCCATTGTGAGGGAATTGGGAAAGGTATTTGGACTGCCTAAAGAGGAGATCGATGAATTGGTGCATAAGCGAGAATGGAGTGCTGAGGATAAAATCCAACGGTGGATCCAGAAATATGGAGCCCTGTTGGTTGATTTCCCTAGCAATATCAGTGTCCATGCCGGTGGGGTGCTGATCAGTGAAAAACCATTGAATGAATACGGCGTATTGGAATTACCGCCAAAGGGATTTCGGACCCTCCATATGGATATGTTCGAGGCCGACAGGATAGGACTCTTTAAATTTGATATCCTGAGTCAGCGTGGCTTGGGGCATATCAAAGACGCTCTAGGATTGGTGCAGAAAAATAAAGGTAAGCATGTCGACATTCATCAGGTGGAACGCTTCTTTGAAGACCCCAAGCTTGCAGAAATGATCCGAAAGGCAGATACCATTGGCTGTTTTTATATCGAAAGCCCTGCTATGCGACAGCTTTTGGGCAAACTGAAATGTTCTGACTACCTTACCCTCGTGGCTGCCAGTTCGATCATTCGGCCAGGAGTCGCTCAATCGGGCATGATGAAACAGTATATCGAACGCTATCATGATCGCGATAAAATCGAATACCTGCACCCTAAAATGAAGGAACTCCTCGAGGAGACCTTCGGTGTGATGGTCTATCAGGAAGATGTGATCAAGGTTGCCCATCATTTCGGTGGGATATCCTTGGAGGAGGCCGATATCCTGAGACGGGCCATGAGCGGAAAGTACCGTTCTGAAAATAAGTTTGAGCTGATGCGTGCGAAATTCTTTTCAAACTGTAGGGAACAAGGCTATGATGAATCTGTCACCTCCGAGGTTTGGCGGCAGATGGAGAGCTTTGGTGGTTATTCCTTTGCCAAAGGACACTCGGCCTCCTTTGCTGTGGAGAGTTATCAGAGCCTTTACCTCAAAACGTATTACCCCTGTGAATTTTATGTCGCCGTTATCAATAATTTCGGCGGCTTTTATCGCACGGAATTCTATTTCCATGAATTACGGAGGAATGGCGGCATCATCCAACTTCCATGCTTGAACTACAGCGATCATCTTACCAATATTACCGAGCAACAGGTCTATGTCGGTTTTATCCACTTGCAAGGTCTGGAGCAGGAGTTTGCCCATCAGATCGTGGAGGAAAGGCAGCGAAATGGACCTTATAAGAGCTTGAATGATGTCCTACAGCGATTGCATCCGGCTCCCGAACAGCTCAATATCCTGATCCGGATCGGTGCATTGCGGTTCACGGGCTTGGATAAGAAAACCCTGCTATGGGAAGCAAACTTCAGGAATAAACGGACAGAGAAAGATGATCCTGAAACGCTTTTCCAAACAGAGGAAATCAAGTTTTCCCTGCCTGATTTTGAAAAGAACAGGATGGATGACCTGCGTGATGAACTCGATCTCTTGGGCTTTGTCGTGGGCGACTTCTTTGAGCTGTTGAATAAGGAGCATCTGAAAGGTTCGGTCTTGGTCAATCAGTTGCCTGATCTCCTTGGCCAACAGATCAAGATCATCGGCCGATTGGTCACCTTGAAAGAAACCCGAACCATTAAAAAAGAACGGATGTGTTTCGGGACATTTCTCGATGTGGAGGGAGACTGGTTGGATACCGTGCATTTTCCGCCCGTACTCCGTCAATACCCTTTCCAGGGAAG
This sequence comes from Sphingobacterium sp. LZ11T8, assembly GCF_024261425.1. Lineage (NCBI taxonomy): Bacteria > Pseudomonadati > Bacteroidota > Sphingobacteriia > Sphingobacteriales > Sphingobacteriaceae > Sphingobacterium > Sphingobacterium sp. LZ11T8. Next base: position 116,887 of record NZ_JANBZY010000008.1, read on the forward strand.
CGGCTTTTATGAACTCCATGGAAGGGTTATGGAAGAATTTGGAGTCTACAGTGTCGAGATCTCTGCCATGCGGAAGCTCGGATTCAACATTCAGCAAGAAGTATAAAAACACAAAAGACATAAGGCGAACCTTATGTCTTTTGTCTTAAGTCCGAAAAACTTATTCTTCGTCCTTCTTCTTGAATTTATCTTGCGGAAGGTCTTCATAAGGGAGCTCCTCAGATTCATTGATCTCTTTATAGGTCATTTCAGAATGCGGAGTTTCCTCAGGACCATCTACCGTAACATTGACATCCACTTCAATTTTTTTCTTGTTTTTGGGCATCCGAACGATTCCCCATTTCATCAGCAGCTCCTGTGTCGAGTTCCGCTTGAGATGGAGTTTCTCTGGCTCACCAATCAAGAAACCAAATGCTTCCATATTTGGGTTTGCATCAAAAATAACCTTTAACGTTGCGATAAAAGGCAGCGCAATGATCAAACCGGCCAATCCAAATAACATCCCGCCCAATAGGATTCCGATGATTGCCATCAATGGATTGATGCTGACCTTGGAACCCACAATATTTGGCGTAATGATGTTACCCTCCAGGAATTGCACCACTTGAAACCAAGCCACCACACCCAACGCGTATAGGGCACTATCCTTTGTGGCCAATGCAAATAATGCAGGCAAGATCGATCCAATGGCAATACCTATATAAGGAAGCAACATCAGCAGGGAGGCCAATGAGCCGAAAAACCAAGCATAGTCAATACCCATCGCCATGAGTCCCACCGTATTCAGTACAGCAACAATTCCCATTACGGTAATCAGCCCTACCAAATAACTCTGAACCACATCGTATATTTTGTTCAACACCTCATTGACTTTACTCTGAGGAGTTGTTTTAAAAGCTTTAAAGAAAAATTCCCGAAAGAAATCACGGTAATACAATAGGAAAAAGCTCAATAATGGAACCAAGATGGCACTGGCCAGGATATTCCCAATCGACCCAAATGTACTGGATACCATACCTCCGGCATTCTCCATGGCTTTTTCCCCCTGCTCGCGCAGTTTTTCCATCACTTCAGTCCTTTCAATGCCGAATTGGCTTTCCAGCCACTTCTGCCCACCCTCTAATACAGACATCACTTTGTCCGTGATCGCTGATGCATCCTTACCGATCAAGATACTCTCATAAACAATAAACCACGATAGACCCGAGATAATTGCTATGGCTACAATGACAGCCAAGATCGCAGAAAAGGCCTTTCCAAGACGGATTCTTTCAAATAATCTTGCCAATGGATAAAGGGAAATTGAAATCAGGATTGAAAAAATGAGCGGTAATAGAACACCCTGGGTAAAGTACATGACGGCAATGATAAGAACCAAGGCCATCAAGCTCGATGCAAGCTCAAAGGAATACGGTCTTTTGGTTTGTTTATTTTCCATACGAATGCTATAACAGGTTATTAGTTTTTTTGTTTTTTGAATTCCAGTAAATCACATAAAAAAATGCCAGCAAGATGATCAGGGCATTCCCATAGAAAATATACGGAATTCTAAGGATTTCATCGTGATAGATATATCCAGCAAATAATGCGCCACCTCCAATACCAGCTTCCAATGCGATATACATGGTCGCCATGGCTTTCCCACGATATTGCGGCAGCGAAAGATCAATGGTCCAGGCATTGACTGCTGGCGAAAAAATACCCGTACCTATCCCGTAAAGGCAGGCACCGATCACCAATTGAGCAATGCTGTTTCCAAAACCAAGGTACAAAAGAGAGATAGCGACCACTACCAGCCCTACTTTCATCACACTGATCCTACCATAGCGATCGGCCACTTTCCCCGAAACAAATCGAATCCCTATGGACGCCAAGGTATAGGCCGTGAAAAACAGCCCCTTATTTACTATGCCCAAATGTTCGCTCCAATCCGGAATCAAAGTCAAAATTACACCATAAGCCGAGTAGGAGAGAAGCGTAACGATTGCTGCAGGAATCACACGCACTTCAATAATATCACGGCGTGAAATCTTGAGCATCTTAGGCGAGAATCTATTTTTGTCCTTCAGGGTTTCCTTCATGTTCATCACGATAATGATGGAAAGGAATGCAAATGCTGAAGAGCTATAGAACATGGTATTCAGATCATACTTTAGGGCAATATAACTTCCGATTGCCGGTCCAACGGCACCACCGATGCTGAAACATAGCCCATGCATCCCCAATGCCTCACCCCAACGCGTCGATGGGATAATATCAGCGATATATGCCGAGGTGGCCGTGGGCTTAAACCCAGTGGAGAAACCATGGACTAAGCGGAGGAGAAAGAATCCAGCTACACTGCTCAGGATAGGATATAAAAAACCACAGATGACACAGACGGTAGACCCTATGGCCATCACAGGTACTCGGCCCCATTTGTCCGTCAATCTACCGCTAAATGGTCTTGAAATCCCAGCTGTAAGCGTGAAAAGAGCAATGATCAGGCCCTTGTGGGCTGCACCTCCCAAAGAGGACAGGAAATTGGGTAACTCTGGAATGATCATGTTGAAACTCGCAGAGAATAGGAGAGAGCTCAAACAGAGCAGTCCAAATTGTATTGTATATAAAGGTTGATCTTCGTTTTCGATATTATCCATTTTTCTTTTCCATATTTTGTCGCGTCAATTCTGAACAAAATATTGTTGTCGCCACTGCAACATTTAATGACTCAGCCTTGCCAACCCGCGGAATGGTCACTGCCTGATCAATTTTAGGGATCAAGCTTTCCCTGATTCCATTTCCCTCATTGCCCATCATGATAAACCCTTCATTCCCAAAATTGGCCCCATAAATAGAATCCCCGTCCAACAAAGCCCCAAAAACCGGCATGCTGTTTTTCTGAATGAACTCTTCCAGATCCAGATAGTGTAATTTAATACGTGAAAGTGAACCCATGGTCGCCTGTACGACCTTGGGATTGTAGGCATCTACAGTACCTATTGAACAGATAATGTTTTCAATCCCGAACCATTCCGCCGTACGGATGATGGTTCCCAAATTGCCCGGATCTTGAACATCATCCAAGATCAAACTATGCCTCCCCTGTAAATCCTTTACCTGTAATTGATTAAAATGAGGGATTTCCACCAAAGCCAAAGCCCCTTGCGGATTCTTTAAGCCACTTATTTTCCCAAACTCTGACTCACTAAGCTCTTCAAGTTTTATATTTTGCGGTATTTTGCCCAATTTTGCAGCGGCATCTACTGTCGCAAATATTTTACTTATCTTGTAGCTGGAATGTATAAACTCCAAAACGGATTTTATGCCCTCTACCACAAATAAGTTATGCTGAGTTCGAAATTTTTTATGCTGCAATGAAGTAATTAGACTGATTTGAGCTTTTGACAACATGGGATGAATGACTAATAAAAGAAGTTTATTATTTTTTGCAAGTATAACGTTTTTGTCGCTAATTATTGCGTCCTGTCGATCTGCGAAATACCTCGACGACAATCAATACCTGGTCACAGATGTCGATCTAAATGGCGTAACTCCCGAATTGAAAGAACCCGCTGGCATGTACGTGGCCAATGAAATTCGTCCGAATTCTCCGCTCTATCTGACCATCTATAACATGTTCAATACCCGAGACGGTCAATATAAAACTGAAAAAATAAAAAATGTCGGTGAGGCACCGAGAATCCTAGACTCTGCGGTAGTCGAGCTATCGGCGACCCAAATTCAACGCTTCCTCCAAACCAAAGGTTATTTTAATGCCAAGGTTGAACCGCAGATAGAATTCAATAAAAAGAAAGCAAAAATCAACTTCAATGCGAACCTGGGAAACCCTTATACCATTCGGGAAATCGATAGGACAGTAGAGGACCCCGCCGTCGATTCCATCTATCAAGAAAAGGTCGTCCCAATTAGTCCTCTGAAATCAGGAAAACGCTATGATGCTTCTGATCTTTACCTAGAACGAGAGCGCTTATATACCAATATGAGAGAATCGGGATACTATGATTACCTAAGGCAATATATGCGGGCTGGAATTGATACCATTGATTTGGAAAATCAAGCTGATTTATTGATCCAGGTGTCCAATAGAGAAGATTCAACTAAACATAAGATTTATTATATTGACAGTGTGTACTTTACGGTTGAAGCTGCCGATCCGGAATTAAAGAAGAATTCTGAGGGTAAATTTGACAGCCTGACCAAGATTTTCTATACCGATCAAACCGGCAATTTTAAACTAAGACCGTTATCCAGATATGCATTCCTGAGAACAGGACAAAAGTTCAATAGTGCGAATGAGGAATTGGCCTACGACCGGTTATATGAAATGAATGGTTTCCGATCGGTAAAGATCAATTACCAGCAAAAAGATTCCAATAAATTGGATGTCCATTATAATGTGGTGCCACGTTCTGCCATGAGCAACCAGATTGAAGGCGAATTTACTTTCAGCTCTGGAATGAGCGGTTTTAACGTGGGGAATACCTTCTCCCATCGAAATGTCTTCGGTGGATCGGAAACCATTGAGGTCAAAATGCGCTATGGAGTACTTTTTGATTCCAGGTTGCCGGGTAGCTTGGCCGATAAGATCTTTAACAATGACTTTCAGGTAGGGGTTAACCTGTCCTTTCCTAGGTTATTGACCCCTTTCCGGGTTCGTAGCGTAGGTCGTTACGGTTTGCCTAGAACCACCTTTTCATCTAGTTTGCAATTGTTCTTTCAGGATCAAACCTATGCCAACAGGTATTGGATCAATAGCTTAAACTACATCTGGTATGAGGCAACCAATAAGATGCATAGTCTGACTCCGGTGGTTATCGAGTATAGACACGGACAGTTGAACGAAGAATTTAAACAGAGCCTGATCGATCAGGGCTATGGCCTATATGTTCGAAGCAATGACCGTAAATACTTTGGCTTAGGTGCACAGTATGCCTATACCTACAATGGACCAAAATTAACAACCAAAGAAAACTTCAGTTATTTCAGGGGAGCGGTCGATGTCAGTGGAAATCTGTTAGGTGTGTTTGGGAATGTCATGAAATTCAAGCAGAATCAAGACGGCGAGAAGCTGATCTTTGGGGTGCCATTTCTACAATATGTGAAAGGTGAAATAGACTATCGTTGGTACAGACATCTGGGCGGAAATAAACAGTTTGTGTTTCGGGTCAACTCCGGTGTTGCGGTTCCTTATGGTAACAACTCCTCCCTGAACATGATTTTTGAAAAGAGTTTCTTTGCAGGGGGTATGAATGGTATCCGTGCTTGGCAGGCCCGTACGCTGGGTCCAGGGGGCTATAACCGTTCTTCCATCAATCCTGAATTCCGTGTAAACCTGAGAAACCTCGATCAGCTTGGTGAAATAAAGTTGGAAACCAATGCTGAATTTCGCTTCCGCATGCTGAACAATTTCTTTGGGGCCAAGTTAAATGGAGCCACATTTTTAGATGCTGGAAACGTATGGAGGATCCGTGAAGATATCATCAATCCTAATGGGGAGTTCCGTGGGGATAAATTCCTTTCGCAAATTGCACTGGGCACTGGTTTCGGTCTTCGTGTCGACCTCGATTATTTTATTATCCGTTTAGATGCAGGTCTTAAACTGAAAGATCCACAGTTTTCAGGTTCGGATCAATGGGTTATCAAGGACTTCTTCAATGCCAAGAAATTCAAACAGGATTATTATCAGACCAACTGGCCAGACCGATATAGCTTTATCCAATACAATTTCGGGGTAGGGATGCCGTTCTAGAGCAGGCCTTTCAATCCCATGATACTGCTTTCGATCAACTGTCGAACATCCAATCCTTTGCTATAGTTCAGGTAGAAATAAATAGCAGCTAGAATTAACAGGGTAATCAAGAAGCGCTTGAACTTATAGGCAATGTACAGGATCAACAAGGGAATAATGATCAAAAGAAATCCACTGATTTTATAAGGGGTAATGCCTTTGTCGGTCACCCGCAAGAAAAAAAGTTTCCCTAAATCAGAACCTGCGAATTTATGCTTAAAAAACACAAAGGTTGAAGATTCAATGGGATTGCTTGTAACAGCCACACCATCGGTAAATTTCAGTTCCTGCGAAAAACCATTGATGGTGAAATTATAATTGCCGTTGACCGTATTGTCCGTTTTTTCAGCGGTATCGATGGCAATTATCGCTAATTTTCCATTCTGCGAAAGGTTTTCCTTAACTGTAAAGTCCTTAATAATTGTGTTTTGCGCCAGCAATTCTAGGGGCATAAGGTACAAGATACCAAGGCATAAGAAAAGAAACCATCTGTTTTTCATGATGCAATGATACAAAATTGCATGGATTCTAAAAATGGATAGGCTACAAATTCAAGTTTATTAATTGCGGAGGTCTTCTTATCTTTGCTCACGTTACAAATAAAAAAGCATAATTATATGTTGCAATTAAATTACATCCGCGAAAATCGGGACCATGTAGTTGAAAGGCTTGGAGTTAAGAATTTCAACGAAGTAGAATTGGTCGATCAGATCATTGCTTTAGACGAACAACGTCGCAAAACTCAAAATCAATCTGACTCTATTGCAGCTGAGGCAAACTCGTCCGCTAAGCAAATTGGAGACTTGATGCGTCAAGGTAAGAAAGAGGAAGCTGAAGCAATAAAATCGCGTTCTGCATCATATAAAGAGCAAATCAAAGAGCTTTCAGAAGCATTGGATAAAATCGAAAAAGAACTGCACGATAAGTTGATCCAATTGCCGAATCTGCCTTATAAACTGGTTCCTGCTGGATTGACTCCAGAAGATAATGAAGTTGTTCTAGAAAATGGAACGGTCCCTCAGTTACCTGAAGGAGCATTGCCTCACTGGGAATTAGCAGCTAAATACGATATCATTGACTTCGAATTAGGTACTAAGATCACCGGTGCTGGTTTTCCAGTGTATAAAGGAAAGGGCGCCCGTTTGCAACGAGGATTGATTAACTTCTTCTTGGATGAAGCTGCTAAAATGGGCTACCGTGAGGTTCAGGTCCCTATTGTAGTGAATGAAGATTCTGCCTATGCAACTGGTCAATTACCTGATAAAGAAGGTCAGATGTACCATGTCACAAACGACGACTTTTATCTGATTCCAACTGCAGAGGTGCCAATCACAAATATTTACCGTGATACCATTGTTAAAAGTGAGAATTTCCCTATCAAACATTGTGGCTATACCCCATGTTTCCGCAGAGAAGCGGGATCTTATGGCGCGCATGTCCGTGGTTTGAACAGATTGCACCAATTTGATAAAGTTGAATTGGTTCAGATCGTTAATCCTGAGAAATCCTACGAAACGTTAGAGGAGATGAGTAGCTATGTACAATCTTTATTGCAGAAGTTAGGATTGCCATACCGCGTTTTACGTTTATGCGGAGGTGATATGAGCTTTACATCTGCCATGACCTACGATATGGAAACCTATTCAGCGGCACAAGAACGATGGTTAGAAGTATCCTCAGTATCAAACTTTGAAACTTACCAAGCAAACCGTCTTAAAGTTCGTTTCAAAGGCGAGGATGGCAAGACCCAATTGGCGCACACCTTAAATGGTTCCGCATTGGCTTTACCTAGAATCGTAGCAACACTCTTAGAAAACAATCAAACCGAAAAAGGAATCAAGATCCCAGAAGTTCTGGTCCCTTATGTTGGATTTGACTATATCGACTAAAAAAATATCCCCGATCTCTCGGGGATATTTTTTTTAGTCAGTATTGAGATATGAGATGTGAGATTTGATATATTAAATTTGAAACCTGTATGATCTCAAATCTCATATACCAATACTCACATCTCTCTTAGCGCCTTTCTATCTCAAATCTCAAATCTCAATACTCACATCTGTCGTAGCGCCTTTCTATCTCATATCTCACATCTCAATACTCATATCCCGACCTCACATCTCAATACTCATATCTCCTCTAGGCTCCATCCTCAGCAAATACTGATCATTATCATCTTCAAATAGGACCTGCACAACCCAATTCTCTTCATGGGCTATTTTGATCAAGGTTTGTTGGTCGATGTAAAGCCATTTGAAAGGCTGTCCAAGGTTACCCTTGTATTCGTATTGAAAGTTGATCTCACCGAAGTAGTGTTCTGGTCTGGCAATCCTATACTCCTCATAGAGGTAGGAAATATCGGAACTGTCGAAAATAAGCTGTCCTTTATCGGTAAGCAGCTTTTTTGAATGTTTTAGAAGATTCCTGAATCCATCTAGGGTTTCGGCGATCCCTATTCCGTTCATCAAGAACAATAGGGTATCATATTTTTTATCCGAGAACTTAAAGAAATCAGCATGGATGACATGGTTTACACCGCGCTTTTCCATGATCTTGCAGGCTGTCTCCGAGATTTCCATGGCATCGACCTCAAATCCCTTCTCTTGCAGGTACAATGCATGTACTCCGGCACCTGCGCCAACATCCAGGACCTTGCCGTCGCAAAGGGATAGCGCAATAAATTCCAGCTCCGGAATATCTTCCTCTTCCCTGAAAAACACTTCAATGGGCATTTCTTCAATATCGCCATAGCTGCTGTGCAATAGGAGAGGTTCATTTAGCTTGCCTACAGCATGATAATCATATAGCGCTTCACCATAAACATCTCTATTCATGGTTTGCGATATTTAAGAAACGTTTCGCCATTTTTATTTCCTCGGGGTCACCGGTATGTTTGTTAGGTTCATCCGACAGCTTGATTACAGGAGTCCATTCGCCTTCATCTGGAAAGGCTTCCGTCATCTTGATTACGATATTCATCCTCGACAGACCGACATCATTGGTGAAGTCTGTTCCGATACCAAATGAATGACCGATTTTATCCTGACAGAAATTGACAATCTTTACGACCTTCTCATAATCCAGTCCATCAGAAAAGATGATGGTCTTGTTGAGCGGATTGATTCCTTTACTGTTATAGTGGTCAATAGTCTTTTGCGCAAATTCAATCGCATCGCCACTATCATGTCTGACCCCATCAAATAGCTTACTTAGCTTTTTGTCAAACTGTTTGAAGAAAACCTCTGTAGTATAGGTGTCCGAAAGGGCGATCCCTAAATCGCCACGGTAAACATCCGACCAGTTCTCCAAGCCTAAGAGGTTGGCCATCTTGTAGCCATATTTTGCGGCATGGAACATAAACCATTCATGGGCATGTGTACCGATTGGCTTAGTATGGTATTTCATGGCGAAATGCACATTGCTCGTGCCGATAAATGTCTTGGAAGGATGCTCCTTCAAGGCTTTGATCACCAAGTCATGCACGGCATAGGAGTGGCGTCTACGGGTCCCAAAGTCTGCAATCGTAATGTTGAGCTTATCGTATTTGTACATCTTTTCATGAACAATATTCATGACCTCAGCATCATCCACCCTTTTTTGTCCAGTTACTTCATAATAGGTTTCACAGATCAATGCCATCAGGGGCACCTCCCATAAAATGGTCCTATACCAATAGCCTTCGACCTTTACCGATAGATCGGGGCCATTTTGTGTAATCTTGACTTCATCTGGGTCAAAATGATAGCCTTGTAGGAAATCAAAATAAGTCGGGTCGATATAAGGACAGGTCTTTGCAAAAAAGTTTTTTTCTGCAACCGTAAGCTTCAAGTTTGCCAATTGATTTACAGCTTCCCTCAGTTTTTCGGCAAAGCCCGCCGGAAACTCATGCTTCCCACGGTTGATAAATTGATAACGTGCTTTCGCCTTTGGAAAGAGTTTCACCACGGCATATTGCATGGTGAATTTGTAAAAATCATTGTCTAAAATGGAGGTAAGTTTTGCCATTCCTTAAAAAAATTATGCTTGTGCTTGAATTGAAGTTAACAAAAAGCAGGAACAAAAATGCCTTTTTATCCACAACAAAACAAAAAATCATCTCCTTTTGGATTAAATACTAACCACAGATTTCTAGTCATTCAGGTCTTAGCTTGGCTAAGTCGTCGAGTAAAAAAACAAAGCGGGCTGATCAAGATCAGCCCGCTTTAACAAATTGTTTCAACTAAATATAAAAATTTATCCTCTATTTCCTCGACCTGAACCACGTTCAGAACGTTGGTTTGATTGTGGTCTTGAAGATGATCTAGATTCATGATTTGAACTACGTTGTACCGAAGGACGACTTTGTGGTCTTTCGGAGTTGCGTGTTTGAAATACTCTATTTTGCGACCTAGATTCCTGTTGCATTCTAGGTTGGCGTTGTTCTCTCTGTGGAGCAGACTGCCTTTGCTGGCTACGGTTCATCGACTCATTTCTAGCCGGTCTAGAGCTGCGGTTCATCGACTCATTTCTAGCCGGTCTAGAACTGCGGTTCATGGACTCGTTTCTAGTTGGTCTAGAGCTGCGGTTCATCGATTCATTTCTGGTCGATCTAGAGCTGCGGTCCATAGACTCATTTCTAGTTGGTCTAGAACTGCGGTTCATTGATTCATTTCTAGAAGCAGGACGATCCATTGAAACGCGTCCGCGAGAAGAAGGCTGACGGTCTCTGTTGTTGTTGTTTGTGTTTCCTCGCTCTACTCTTCCAGAACGTGAATTCGTGGTTGCTTCTCTATTGCTACGGTTTGAATTGCCGTTTCCAATATGCATTTCACGTTGCCCCTTCGCATTTCTAGTGATTCTGTAGTCAGAATTACTTCTTCCGCTTTGGCTACGTCCTGACCTGTTCTCTACGCGATTGGCAGGAGATCTGTCAGAAGAACGTGAGCTACGATTGTTTTCAAGGCGTCCACTTCTGCTGCTGACAGCACGATCCGAACGATTGTTTCTATCTGGACGGTACATCGATACTGAACTGCGACTTACACGTGATGCCCCACGTCTGTTATCAAAACTTACATTTCTAACATCAACGCGTCTACCGATATGTCTTTCGATGTCTCTGCGAGCAGGACCTCCATAGTAACGGTTGTTGTTCACGATATAAGTATTGTTGATAATCGTGGTATTATTATAGATATTGCGGCGTCCGTAAGACCAATGTCTGTTGATATAACGGTCATAGATACGCGTAGTCGGAATAAATACCCATAGGTCTAGCGGTAAACCGATGCTTACATTGACACTGATGCCAGGACGCATCGGTGCCCAACCGTAATATCCACCACCACTACGCCAATCTACCCATGCTGGTCCCCATTCATAGCCTGGAACCCATGCCCAACCTCTATGTGGTCTGTGGATCCAACGACCGTAGTGAAATGGTGCCCATCCCCAATCGTAATTGGAGACCCAGGTATTTCCATATTCGGTCATGGTCCAATATCCATTGGTACCATAAGGACGAAAGTCATCGTCTTCATCCGGATACCAAACATCGCCATATTCGTCATCATGATCCCAATCCCCATAAGGGTCCAGTTCTTCATGAAAAACATCAAAATCGACATCTTGATATCCCTGTGCCGATACTGAATTTACGCTGAAAAGCCCCAAGAGCATCATCATAAATGCAGTATATATTGTGGATGTTTTTAAATTTTTCATATGTAAACCATTTAATCTTATTACCATAATTTGTAGGTATGACCGCCACTTTTAAGAAAAGGTTTAATTGTATAATTATTTTGTCAAACTTTTTTGCTCTTACTGATGTTTCTGCTAATATTGGATAGACTTTCCGAATGGATATTAAGAAATTTTGTACATTTGCCACAAAATATTTCCGAATTAGCAATTGGAAAAACACGTTAATCACATAGTTAATGGCTAAAAAAATTGAGTCCTTATTACTAGAGTTTGCGAAGATTCACCGCTTTCTGATGCGTTTTTTTCGCGAAGTGGTAAGTCCACCTTACGAGTTTAAAGAGATCATTAGACAATGTTATGAAATTGGGTGGAAATCATTTCCATTAATAAGTTTAACGGGTTTTATTGTAGGATTTGTTTTTACAAAGCAATCTCGACCTTCCCTGGAGGAATTTGGTGCCGCCTCATGGTTGCCAGCCTTAATTTCCATCGCTATCGTAAGGGCCTTGGCCCCATTGGTTACTGCGCTTATTGCATCCGGTAAGGTAGGGTCGCAGATAGGTGCAGAATTAAGCTCCATGAATGTTACCGAGCAGATCGATGCCATGGAGGTATCAGGTACCAATCCGTTCAAGTTCCTGATTGTGAGTCGAATATTGGCCACAACTTTTATGATTCCTGTCCTCTGTTTTTATGTTGCCGGAATTGGATTAGCAGGTGGTTATTTGAGTATTATTTCCAAAGATCAGTTGAGTATTCTAAGCTTTATTACCCAGGTATTTGAAGCTATCGCTCCTAAAGATATTTTCGCCATGGTATTCCGCGCCATTGTTTTCGGTTTTACCATTGGTTTTGTTAGTACCTATGTAGGTTATTATTCTTCAAAAGGTACCGAGGGTGTGGGTAAAGCAGCAAACAGTGCCGTTGTGGCATCCATGTTTATAGTGTTCATCGAGGAACTCTTGATCGTTCAGGTTCTAGCTTTAATGGGATAATGGATTATGGAACAGAAAAAGCCAGTAAATATTAATTACGACGATGTAGTGATCAATGTGCAAGGGGTAAGTAAGTCCTTTGGGGATTTACATGTCCTGAGAAACGTTGACCTGCAACTCTATAATGGCGAGAACTTGGTGGTGCTAGGGAGGTCTGGTACTGGTAAATCAGTTTTGATTAAACTGATTTCCGGTTTGTTAAAGCCTGATAAAGGTGATATTACCGTGTTGGGCGAAGTGGTAAACCAATTGAACGAGAAGGAATTGCGAGATCTGCGTTTGAAAATTGGGTTCTCCTTCCAAAACAGTGCGCTCTATGATAGTATGACCGTGCGTGAAAATCTAGAGTTTCCCTTGGTTAGAAATAAAAGAAACCTAACTAGAGCAGAAATTGACCGTGAAGTCGAAGATGTATTAGATGGAGTAGGCCTTTTAAGGACGATCAATCAAATGCCATCAGAGCTTTCCGGAGGTCAGAGAAAACGTATCGGTATCGCACGCACCCTGATCTTAAGACCTGATATCATGATGTATGATGAGCCAACAGCTGGATTGGACCCCTTGACCTGTTTGGATATCAATACCTTGATCAATGAAGTTCAAGAACGATATAAAACCTCTTCCATTATCATTACACACGATTTGGCTTGTGCAAAAATGGTAGGCGATAGGGTAGCCATGCTTTTGGATGGCAAATTTGAACGTGTAGGTAAATTCTCTGAAATCTTTGATACGGATGATGAGAGAGTGAAACCTTTTTATGATTATAATTTTATAGTATAGCAAGATATATGGCAACATCAGAGAGAAAACGATCAATAATTGTAGGATTGTTTACCTTCATCGGATTAATCATTTTGGTTGCAGGGATTTTGGTCATTGGAACACAACAGAACAAATTCTCTAAAAACCTGACCGTGACGACTTACTTTAAAGATGTTAAAGGCTTGAAAGTTGGAAATAACGTTTGGTTTTCAGGTGTTAAGGTAGGGATTATCAAAGAAATCAGCTTTGAAAGTGTGGAGAATGTTCGTGTGGTCATGAACGTTGAAGAGAAATCCAGCAAATTTATCCGTAAAGACGTCATCGCTACATTGAGTTCCGATGGTTTGATCGGTAATGCTATTATCAGTCTTGTGGGCGGTACAGAAACCTTTCCTCAGATTGAGAATGGTGATGAAATCAAGTCCGGTGTTTCTGGAGGTATGGATGCCATGTTGGCAACCCTGCAGGTCAACAATGAAAACCTGGTGGAGATCACTAAAAACTTTGCTGCGCTTTCCAAGAATATGCTCGAAGGAAAAGGTGCGGTGGGCGCTATGATGACCGATGAAACAATTGCCAATAATTTAAGGCAATCTGTTGCTTCATTGAATGGTACCATGTCGCAGGCCAATCATGCTGTCAATAATTTGGTGGAATTGACCAAAAAGCTAAACAGCAACCAAGGCCTGATCCATGAGCTATCTACGGATACAGCAGTGTTTGCAAGTCTGAGAGAATCAGCAGCACAATTGCAAGGGGTGACCCAAACAGCGACTGCTTTGATGGCAAACTTAAATAAAACCTCAGAACGCTTAAATGACAAGGATAACGCCATTGGTGTGTTGACCAATGACCCTGAAGCAGCTAATGAAATCAAACAGATCCTTAGAAACCTTAATATGAGCACAGAGAAATTGGATGAAAACATGGAAGCATTGCAGAGCAACTTCCTGTTAAGAGGTTTCTTTAAGAAAAAAGCTAAGGAAGAAGCAGAGGCAGCTCAGAATTCAATTAAATAATTAAAGAATTTGATCGTCAAAAAAGTATAGAAAAGCGTCTGCTAAAGACGCTTTTTATATTTGATAATGGATATGGGAATTACAGAGAAAGATGTTCTTTTCGAGGACAATCATTTTATCGCCATCAATAAACGTGGAGGTGATATCGTTCAGGTAGATGTATCTGGAGATACTTCCATGGAGGATATGGTCAAGCAGTTTTTGGCTAAGAAATACAATAAACCAAACGAAGCTTTTCTAGGGGTTATCCATCGTTTGGATAGGCCAGTGAGTGGAATGATCCTTTTTGCGAAAACCAGTAAAGGATTAGATCGCATGAACCGTCTTTTCCATGATCGCAAGGTGGAAAAAACCTACCTTGCTTTGGTTCGTGAAAAGCCGCCACATCCAAAAGGGACCCTGAAAAATTGGTTGCTGCGTGATCGAAAAAAGATGGTCACCAAAGCTTATGACCGCGAGGTTAAGAATGGAAGTTATGCCGAGCTTAATTATGAGGTCGTAGGTACCCTAGATGGATATTATTTGCTAAAGGTCAACCCATTGACGGGCCGTACACATCAGATCCGAAGCCAACTCGCATATATGGGCTGTCCCATCGTTGGAGACAATAAATATGGATATCAACGTGGTAGCCATAGAAGGACCATTTGTTTGCATTCCAGGTCCTTGAGTTTCGTACATCCCATCAAGGATGAGCAAATGATCATTAAGGCTCCTTTGCCGGAAGATGGCTTCTGGGAGAAATTTAATGGCCTGATTAAGGGAAACATATAAGAAAATTGGGATAATAACGTTAACTTTGCAATATGAGTTTCATGCAAAAGTTCAGAATAGGTCTAATTGCTAGTTTGCTAAGTATTACACTGTTGGCTGTTCCTACTGCAGGTTCAGCACAATGTGCTATGTGTACATTGAATGCTGAAAACAGCACACAGGAAGGTAATAACCAAGGTAAGGGCCTAAATGATGGGATTTTGTTTTTATTAGCAATGCCATTTATGATTGCTGCTGGTGTAGGGTTCCTTTGGTATAAGAAATTCAGGAATACCGGCTCAGCCAATTCATTGAATATGGTTAAACAGGTGGAAGAATAAGGAATGATCTCTAAATTTCAAGCTGTTTGCCAAAGTAAGTGCCCGAAGTGTAGAACGGGAAATATGTATAGTGGATCAGCCTATGGTCTATCTAAACAAAAAATGCACGAATTTTGTCCGCACTGTGGATTTAAATTCGAGATAGAACCCGGCTATTTCTATGCTGCCATGTATGTTAGCTATGCTTTTTCCGTAGGCGAGGTGTTAATGTTAGCCTTAATTACGGCTTACTTAACGGGCAGTGAGTCTCCTTGGACCTATATCATTGTCCTTTTCAGTGCGATCGTTATTTTCGCACCTTTCAATTATCGTTATTCACGTTTGGTTTTATTGCACTATCTTTCGCCGAAGGTATCCTTCGACCCCAAATTATACGGGGACCCAAAAAATAGTGCAAACCTAAAGGGCTAATTATGGGGGATGTATTGCATGATACTATCAAACAGAAAAGCCTTTTCTACATGATGCGTGCTAATATATTCCTGAAGCCTCTGAATAACCTGCTCTCTAATTCTCTCAATCTCTTCTTCATTGTTTAATACCACCTGTAGGCAATAGGTTTGCCCTTCGTGTGGAGAATGGAGCATTTTGAGTAGTTTAATGGCAAATCCAGGATGCTCATTCAATAGACCTTTGGTCCAAGTAATGACTTCCTGATGAATGGAATCTTCAATGATGATCGAAACGTTGTATAAAAACATAGAAATCTATAGCTTGATTGAAGCTGTAAAATTAAGGTTGCAAAAGGAACTTTACGGTATTTTTTTATAATATTTGATTAGAGGCTAAAAAAATAGAATGAATTTAAATTACTTGTTCTCTGTTCTACTTATGATGATGGTTTTGGTTTCATGTAAGCAAGAGCAGGGCGGTCAGTTACATGTGCCAATAGAGGACTTTTTCGTTAAGCCAGAAAGGACCTCTTTTAAACTGTCTCCCGATGGAAGCAAGGTAGCTTATCTGGGGGTGCATGACCATTGCAAAAATATCTTCATTCTCGACCTCGAAGAACCCGATTCTTCCAAACAACTTACTTATCAGGTCAACCTGAATGTCCAAAGCTTTTTCTGGCTAGACAACAAACGCATTGTCTTTTCCAATACGCAATCTCCAACGGATAGTTTGAGGATGTTCCAGATTGATGTGAAGACCGAAAAAAGACAAGCTCTATTTTCACCTGAAAAATCAAGATTGCGCTGGGTCTATCCCATTGTTGAGAAAGACAATAGCCTAATGGCTGGGATGAACTTACGTGATTCCTCGCTGTTTGACCTGTATAGGATTTACCTAGACGGTAGAAAGCCCCAATTGGTGCAGCATAACCCAGGAAATGTGGTGAGCTGGATCGGAGCTCCTGATGGAGTCGTAAGGATGGCATTGACCAGTGATAGTGTACAGGAGTCATTATTGTACCGAAAGCATGAAGGACAGCCTTTCAAAGAGGTCATGAAGAATGATTTCGAAACCATTTTTGTACCCCTTGGCTTTGTAAAGGATTCCGATAAAAATGTCTATGCGCTTTCTAATCAGAACCGAGATAAGATGGCTTTGGTGGAGTTTGATGCCGAAAATGGCAAAGAAATCCGCAATATCTATGAGAACAAACTTGGTGACCTTGGCGTAGAGGGCTATTCTGCCAACCTACAGGAAATGCTGTATGCGACTTCCTTCATCGATAAGTTCAAAAAGAACATCTTCAACGAAAAATATGAGCAGGTCTATAAAAAGCTGAAAAAGAAATTCAAAGGTTCCGAAATCGGTTTCTTGGATAGCGACAGCAGCTTAACTGGATTTGTCGTACGTGTGTATAGCGATATCCATCCTGGAGAAACCTATTATTACAATCAGAAAAAGGATGATATCCAACTGTTGAACGAAGAGAATCCTAAACTCAAGGATTTGGAGTTCAATCCTATGGAGGAAGTGGAATTCCTGTCTCGGGACAACAAGAATATACATGCCTATATCACGTATCCTAAAAATAAAAGAAAGAACAGCCCTGTTGTGGTATTGGTCCATGATGGTCCTAACAGGAGATCAGAATGGGGGTTTGATCCGGAAGTTCAGTTCCTTGCCAATCGTGGCTACACCGTGTTCCAGGTGAACTATCGTGGTTCAGTGGGCTATGGTAAGGACTTTTGGACCTCAGGTTTCAAGGAATGGGGCGGTAAGATCCAATCTGATATTACGGATGGTGTCGCTTGGTTGATCCATCAGGGGATAGCCGATAAGGATAAGATTGCCATTATGGGCACCGGTTTCGGCGGTTATTCTGCCCTGTATGCTGCTGCATTTAATCCTTCCCTTTATAAATGTGCCATATCCTCATCGGGATATAGCAACCTATTCACTTATTTCAGGGAAATTCCCCCTCATCTAAAACATTACGTACAGTTATTCTATAGAATCATTGGAAATCCAGAGACTGAACCAGAATTGTTTCAAGCGATTTCCCCAATTTTCCATGCTGATAAGGTTCGAATCCCTATCCTATTTTTCCAAGGTGGAAAAGATAAATACAGTTCGGTAACCGATGCTAATCAATTTGTTGGTAAATTGAAGGGCAATGAAGTTCCAGTGCGTTATATCTTTAAGAAAGAAGAAGGCAAGAGATTTAGGAACGAAGAGAATATCGTAGAATATTATCAGGAGATAGAGAAGTTTCTTGCAGTGTACCTGAAGTAATCACACATGGTGAAAAGAGCAAGTAAATACCGGAAAAACATTGGGTTGTTGATCGCCTTTTTGGCTTTTTTGACAGTCCTGTATATCATTTCAGTTTTCTTGGCCAGGACAATGATGTCCAACTTTGTAGAATCTGAGTTTTATAACAGAAAGGTCGATGTCTTTGATGCGACCCTAAAACCCTTTAATAGCTTTTTCAATAACGATATTTCCGAAGTATCCAATTATCAGGGGTACCTCGATTCCACACATGCCAGCAATTATTCTGAAAAGGTCTTGCGAAAGAATCCATTCGTTGACGAATTGGTGTTTTATGACGTACTGTTCACCAATCAGAACCCCACCGTTCGCGGTGTACGCTTTCAAAACCTCCTGATTTACCCCCGATCGATCTTTTCCTATAAATTGGACAAGGAAAATAAATTGATCAAGGCCAGCCTTTCTTCGGTAGATAACAGGCCTAATGCCGATGACTTCAACAGCATGGCCATTAAAATGGTGAACTTCTTGGATGTCCTGGATGATTCTACTTCCTTGAGCGAAAATGATATCTATCGGATCTTCTATAATACGGTTCCGGGAAAAATAACCTATCTGAACATCCCACGGGTCAATACCCTTCGCGCCTATAAATCCATGATGGATGATACGACGGCAATGACGGCGCCTGTAGCGTTTGACCAAGATTTATTCGTCTATAAGGTTAATCCTCAGAAGATAAAAATAGTCAATAACCAAAAGAGATTGTATGAAACCATTCGGATCAAGGCCATAGCTGACCCTAATGTGATGGAAGAAAAAGCCTTTCTTTCCACAGATATGCCGTTGCCAGGTGCATTATCCGACTATAAACTGCAATTTGATTCCTCAGAACATTTTTTGAGAGGAGAGATCAATAGAAGATTTTTTCCTGTAGTGTTGGGCGTTTCCCTATTATATTTAATTTTGTTATTGATTATTTATTTGATTTATAGGAATATCTCCATCAATAGTAGGTTGTTCCAATTGCAGTATGATTTTATCAATAACCTGACCCATGAGTTTAAAACGCCGGTCAGTGTGATCAAGATAGCGGGTAACAATATCCGAAGTGCTGAGAAGATAAGTGATCAAGAGCGCGCGATGTACGGAAAGATCCTAGATCAGGAAGCTGATAAGTTAAATAATTTGATGAATAAGTTACTGTCTTTCACGCAGATAGAAAATAAATCATTAAAATTTAAAGGAGAATACATTGATTTGAACAGTTTTTGCGAGGAAGTATTTGCGGGTACACGGATTAAATATCCTGATCTGAACCTGAGCTATCACATCGATGTGGACAGCAAAATGCATACAGATCCGGTTTTATTGAATTCCGTGTTCCAGAATTTAATTGATAATGCGTACAAATATTCAGAAGTTTCAAGAAAATTTATTGATATTAGTGTACAACAATCTAAAAAGCACTTTATCATGAAGTTTAGTGATAAAGGAATTGGGATAAACAGAAATGAACTTAAAAACATATTCAAGAAATTTTATAGAGTAAAGAATCAGTTCAATCAAGGTGGGAGTGTTGGGCTTGGATTGGCATTTTGTAAAGAGATTACCGAATTTATGGGTGGAGAGATCAAAGTCAGTAGTGTGGAAGGAGAGGGAACGACCTTTACTTTGACTTTTCCTAAATAATGTTTAGAATACTATGAATAAAGATATAACTATTGCCGTTGTAGAGGATGATGATAACTTAAGGTTCTTGGTTAGTCACCGTCTACAGACCGAAAATTTTCAAGTAATTCAATGCAGTGATGGCTTGGAAGCTGAGAAAATCATCTTAGACCAAAAGCCAGATATCGTTCTATTGGATTGGATGCTGCCAGGTAAAGAAGGGATAGATGTATGTGAGTCCGTAAGAAAGTCTGGATTTGAGAACATCATTATTATGATGACCGCCAAATCCCAAGATATCGATAAAATTGATGCCTATAGCTACGGCGTGACCGATTATATCACCAAACCATTCAATATGGATGTTTTAGTGGCCATGATCGAGAATAAAGTACGCTTTTTTGTGCCTAAAACCCAGAACGAGGTTTACCATTTCGGTGATACCGAACATCACCCCAATGTACATTCACTGATCAGGGATGGCAAGAAAATCGAGCTTACAATCCTTGAAAACCGAATCCTCTTGCACTTCTTACAGAACAAAGGTAGAGACATCACCCGCGAAGAATTGATGGAGGTGGTATGGGGCTATAGTTCCAACGTGAATACCCGTACTTTGGACATGCACGTTGTGCGCTTAAGAAAGAAAATCGAAACCAATCCTGACAAGCCTCATTACTTGCAAACCGTTCGAGGATTGGGCTATAGATTCATCAATGAAGAGACTGATGATGTAAGTTAGATATTTGTTTTATTAAATTTAATTATATAACTTCGTCAGAAGAGCAAGACCATGTTGTCCTATTAGCGGATAGTGTGGTCTTGTCTTTTTTTTGTTTATTAAAATATTAGAAAACTATAAAAAGAGGGTAAAAGGTACATATTATGGCAGAAGTAACTTATTACACAGAAGAAGGATTAACTAAGCTTAGAGAAGAGCTTCAATATCTAAAAACAGAAGGTCGTTCCAATATCGCTAAAGCGATTGCTGAAGCAAGAGATAAAGGAGACCTTTCCGAGAATGCAGAATACGATGCCGCGAAAGAAGCTCAAGGACTTCATGAAGCTAAGATTGCGAAACTAGAAGAAGTTTTGGCATCAGCAAGGATCATCGATGAGTCGAGTCTAGATACCTCAAAGGTATTGGCACTGTCTTACGTAAAGATAAAGAATAAGAAAAATGGAGCAGTCATGTCTTACCAATTGGTTTCTGAAACAGAAGCTGATCTGAAGGCAGGAAAGATATCCGTTAAATCACCGATTGCGCAGGGTCTATTAGGACTGCAGGTTGGCGATATCGCAACGGTAGAAGTTCCAGCAGGACAACTTGAACTAGAAGTTCTGGAGATTTCAAGATAATGAAATAGAGGTTATGTGCGGTGATGCCATAACCGCCATGACAATATCAAGAAATTGAAACCCCGTTTAAAGCTATTTAAATGGGGTTTTTTATTTTATGAAATTTGAAAATTAAAGGAAAACTGGTGTGAAAAATCACTTTTAGAACAAAATTAGAACAAAATTAGAACAAAAAATAAGGGGTAATTTTTAGTTACCCCTTTTATATTCAATGTCATATCTACATCCATTTTCCTTTGTACTGATGTGTAAATCACCATCTTCAAATCTATACATATAATTGACCGTAGAATCATTTTTTAGGGTGAATCCAACCATACTATACTTCCATTATAAGTGAAAGTTGTCTTATATCCATCTATAATAGCCTTATTTCCTTTGTTAAATTCAAGCTTGTTATAAAATGTTGGTTCAACATCCGATTCACAAGCATTCAGTAAAGTTGTATTTGATTTTTCCCATGAACCTAAGATTGAATCATCATAGGTTGTTTTTGTGCATGATGCCATAATTGCAACTGTTGCAATGATAGCCAAAATTGATTTTTTCATTTTTATCCGTTTATTATAAATAGTGGATAAAATGAATTTGGTCCTCAAATATAGATTTTTTTTTTAAAAGAAAAGGGGTAAATTTTCATTACCCCCAATATGATTGAAAACAAATATAGATTTAAACTCCTAACACAAATCCTTATCACTCCTACTATATAATCAAATGTATACTAACATTGGTCAAAAGTCAAGTTTATAAATAAAAAAATTATTCAGGTTGAAGAACGTCTATAACAATACCACCGTTGTTAAAATCATCCCAATCTTTTATAAATTCATTATAAATAACAATGAATTCATCCAGAGTCAAATCTTTTCCCTTCACATCATTGATAAACAAAATAGTAGCAATTCTAGACCATTCATTGATTATATGCCTACGATTGTACATGAATTGAACAATGTCAGGATTGAAAACATGTTGAATGAATAATTCATAATTAGTTTCTGTTTTTTCCATAGCAATAGGTTTTAATTAAAGATAAGTAATCTGACCTTAAATAAGACGTTTTAAGCTGTTTTAATTTGGTTTGAACCATTGATATCATTCCTGAATAATATTCAATTGTAGGTCACAGCAGGGTGGCGAGCGGAACCCCTTCAACATTGATGTTCTATGATTATATTCTTTGAACTATTGACGATAGTCTATTGAGATAGTTGGAATATTGTGATGATAAACATTCAACCAATACTTATTACCTGTTGAAGAATTTTATTTTTTATGTTGAGATAATTATGTTATTACCTGATTTTATACCGTAGGGTAATATCAATTTCATTCTTGAAGAATTAACTGTTTTAAGTTGATTTAAACAATTTTTATTCTGTTTCAATTACCTACCTAAGTTGAGGTAATTAATTGATTTAATAGTTAGTGTATATTTAGTAATTCCCATAACTTTTTAAATTAACTTGATGTTGCTAAGATAGTACAAATTTAGAACAAAACAAACTTTAATGATCTTTAAAGGCATATTGTAAGGTAATGCCATAACCGCACTTTTCTTACAATTTACAGCCCCGATATTTCGGGGCTTTTTTTTGCTCCAAGGTTCTACGAAGCGTCTTTTCTAACCTTTAATTCAGATTATTATCCATTTGAGTTTTGGCAGTTGCTTCGGGAATGGCTTTACTCTTATTCGAGACATATTCGGAATTTTCAATATATGTCTCGAATGAGGGTAAGCTGATGTAGCCATTAAACTTACTATGCAGAAAAATTGGCTGGGAATTTTGATAGAATAATGACTTCAACAAACAGGGGTAATTTAGGTTGATGAAACCGGTAATAAATCCTATTTGTCATTATTTTATTGTTAAGAAATCAATAAATGTCACATTGAAGTTAAATCTTATGCTTCTAGGGGGCTGAATGTCTGTTCATATGTGCACAAAATTATTATCTTTGTTACTCACGAAATTGAACTATAGTTTATGTCAACCATATTCGCTAAAATCGTTGCAGGAGAGATTCCTGCTTATAAAGTTGCTGAGAGCAATGATTACTTAGCTTTTTTAGATGTAAATCCACTAACTGAAGGACATGTTTTAGTCATCCCGAAGAAAGAAACAGACTATATCTTTGACATCAACGATGAGGAATATATGGGGATGTGGGTTTTTGCCAAGATTGTTGCCCAAGGCATCAAGCAGGCATTTCCATGTCAAAAAGTTGGTGTAGCGGTAGTTGGTTTAGAAGTAGCACATGCGCATATTCATTTGATTCCATTGAACCATGTGCATGATATGAACTTTGAAAAACCAAAGCTGAAGCTTTCGGAAGACACCATGAACACGATTGCTGACCAGATTCGGGATGCAATTTCAACGATAACAAACCCAGCTTAATCCGATAGCGGGAAATATAATTTACTATGCAAGAATACTTGTTGTCTTTTCAACAATTGCTAGATGCTGAATATCTTTTAAGTCACGGTGGTTTCTACATCGTTTGTCTTATAGTTTTTGCCGAAACCGGTCTCTTCTTTGGATTTTTTCTCCCAGGGGATTATTTGTTGTTTTTAGCGGGGCTGTTTTGTGCGCTGGATAAAATCGATGTGGACATTGTTACATTGTATTTTGGGATTTTATCGGCCGGGATACTCGGTAATTTTGCGGGCTATTGGTTTGGGCATCGAACGGGTCCCATGCTCTTTAAACGGAAAGATTCCATACTTTTCAAACGGAAATATGTGATCATGGCCGAGGAGTTTTTCCAGAAATATGGTGGAACAGCATTAATAATTGGACGATTTGTACCTATTATTCGTACATTTGCACCCATCTTTGCAGGTGTAGTACAGCTGAACTTCAGGAAGTTCGTGCTGTTCAATGTGCTGGGAGCGCTGTTGTGGGTGTCTTTATTGACCCTGACAGGCTATTATTTAGGTATAGAATTCCCATGGATCATCGACTATGTTGAATATATCATCGTAGCCTTGATCGTCATCGCATTCCTACCTATCGCGATTGCACTCCTGAAAAAGTGGCTTAAGAATAGAAAAACGAAAAACGAAATAAACAAACAGTAATTATTTAATGAGTACACAACATCCTTGGCATCAAGTGTCTCCTGGTGAGGACTTGCCTAACTCCGTAAATGCCATTATCGAAATTCCTAAAGGTTCTAAAGCGAAATATGAAATCGACAAAGACAGTGGTTTGATCAAATTAGACCGTGTATTGTTTTCTTCTGTGATGTATCCGGCTAACTACGGGTTCATTCCGCAGACATATTGCGATGATAAAGATCCTTTGGATATTTTAGTTTTATGCTCAGTTGATGTTTACCCGATGTGTATGATCGAAGCGAAAGTTGTAGGTGTGATGCACATGATCGACAATGGTGAACAAGACGACAAAATCATTGCCGTTGCGAAACACGATATGTCGGTAAACTACATTAACGACCTATCTGAACTTCCTCCTCACACGATGAAGGAAATCGTTCGTTTCTTCCAAGATTATAAAACCCTTGAGGGCAAGAATGTGACCATCGAGAATCTTTATGGTCGTGCCTATGCGCAGAACATCATCATGGAAAGTATCGAACTTTACAATAAAGAAATTAGGACTAAGTAACCATTTTCATGGACCTCTCAATTTTATTGTCGCTGTTCTTGTTGTTTTCAAGCCTTGTTGGGCTAGGACAGGAGCAGCACCCATGGCATCAGGTTTCCCCTGGGAAGGATGTCCCAAATACTGTTACAGCAGTAATTGAAATCCCCAAAGGCAGCCGAGGCAAATATGAAATTGATAAAGCTTCTGGAATGATCAAGTTGGATAGGGTATTGCATTCTTCAATGGTGTACCCGAGCAACTATGGATTTATTCCACAAAGTTACTGTGGCGACAAAGATCCACTGGATATACTTGTGTTATGTTCAGTGGATCTTGTTCCTGCATCCCTCGTGGATGCAAAAGTAATCGGTGTGATGAGCATGACGGACTCTGGAGATCAGGATGATAAGGTTATCGCCGTAGCGAAAAACGATATGGCCTATAACTATATCAATGATATCTCGGAGCTTCCGCCCCACACTATGAAAGAAATCGTGCAGTTTTTTCTGGAGTATAAAAACCTAGAAGGAAAAAAAGTTATTATTAACAAAATAAGTGGAAGAGCTATCGCTCAAAATGTTATATTAGAGAGTTTAGAATTGTACAAGAAAGAATTCGCTAATAAAAACCTAAATCATGGCAATTGATATTTTTTGGACTATCTTTTTAGTGCTGGCAAATGGTTTTTTCGTTGCAGCTGAATTCGCTATTGTGAAGGTTCGAGCCTCTCAGATAGAGCTCCAGGCCAAATCGGGCAGTAAAGTTGCCAAGATGGCCAAGAGCATTACCGATCATTTGGACGGTTACCTTGCGGCTACCCAATTGGGTATTACCTTGGCTTCCCTAGCCTTAGGTTGGGTGGGTGAGGCCGTAATGACTCAAATCGTACACCAGATCTTCGGATTTTTCAACATTGAACTTACCGGTAAATTAGCGACGAACCTAGGCCATGTCCTTGCGTTCAGTATCATTACCTTTTTACATATTGTTTTTGGAGAGTTGGCACCTAAGTCCATCGCGATCCAAAAACCTGTAGCAACGACCATGAAAGTGGCCGTGCCGCTTCAATTCTTCTATTATGTCTTCCGACCTATTATTTGGTTGTTGAATGGTTTCGCCAATTTCTTGTTGAAATTGATCGGTATCCAGGTGAGTGCCCATGAAGCCAGCCATTCATCCGAAGAACTTCAATACCTATTGGAGAAAGGAAAAGAGAGTGGTGCCTTGAACAATGCAGAACATGAATTGATCAAGAATGTCTTCGATTTCAATGAGCGTATCGTCAAGAACATTATGGTGCCCCGAACCAAGATCGTTGCAGTAGACAAGGATGATACGGCAGAAGAGTTTATCAATACCGTAACGGAAGAGGGCTATTCCCGTATTCCGATCTATGATGACAATATTGACCAGATCATTGGTGTTGTCCATACCAAAGATATCTTACCGCTTATTGTTAAGGGTAAGGATGTGGTATTGAAGAACATCATGCGTAAGCCATATTTTATTCCTGAAACCAAAAAGATCAACGACTTGATGACGGAGTTCCAATTGAAGCGGATCCAGATTGCTTTTGTCCTAGATGAATTTGGAGGAACGGCTGGTATGGTAACGCTGGAAGATATCGTGGAAGAATTGGTAGGAGAGATCCAGGATGAGTATGATGAGGAAACTCCAGTAGTAGAGCAGATTTCGGAAACGGAATTTATGGTGGATGCTGGTGCCAGTGTACATGATGCCAATGGATATTTGCCGTTGGAACTACCTGAAAGTTCAGATTATGATACGATAGCTGGTTTGGTTTCACATCTCTTTGAGAAGATCCCAGATGTTGGCGATAGTACGGAACAATTGGGTTACCGTTTTACCATCATCAAGAAGACGCAACAAAACATTGAATTTGTAAAATTGGACCTTGTCGAAACTCCAAACGATGAGGACGAAGAATAATCCATAATATTGTGCATTTATTCTATACAGCGGATTTAAAGCCCGATCAAAGCTTATTTCAACTTTCTGAGGAAGAAAGCAAGCATGCCGTGCGTGTATTGCGATTGAACGTGGGCGACCAGGTACAGTTGATTGATGGGGTAGGTGGTTTCTATGAAGCTGAGATAGCGGATGCACATCCCAAAAGGACGCAGCTGAGAATCTTAAATTATACTCCAGAATTCCAAAAACCGGATTACCATTTACATATTGCAGTGGCACCGACCAAGAACATCGATCGTATCGAATGGTTCTTGGAAAAGGCGACCGAGATCGGAATCCAGGAAATTACGCCCATCATCAGCGAGCATTCCGAGCGTAAGGAGGTCAAAACCGAGCGTCTGAACAAAGTCATCGTCTCGGCGATGAAACAGTCCCTAAAGGCTTATATGCCCCTTCTAAATGAAGCTATAGGTTTTGATACCTTCCTGAGCAAGGTTGAATCAGAAAAAGACCTGAACAAGGCAATTGCCCATTGTGAGGAAGACGCTGAAAAGAAATACTTAAATCAGGAATTTGAAAAGGGGCAACGGTATTTGGTCTTGATCGGCCCTGAGGGGGATTTCTCGCCCGCTGAAATAGAAAAAGCCATTTCTGCAGGATTTATTCCGGTATCTCTTGGGGAGGCCAGACTTCGCACAGAAACGGCTGCTTTGTATGCTTGTACAGAAATTGCTTTACTGAACCGTTAGTTCACGAGTTCAGCATCCACGATCTGAATTTCCGCATTACCTTTCAAGGGTTCAGGATTGAATTTCATCTTTCCTTTGATCTTGATCGGCTCATCCGTAAACTTCACCGTACCTTTTTTCATAAAGATCTCCACCATTGGGGGGATACCATTGGTACCACAGAACTGACACTGGGTGATCGGCAATACCGAAAGCATATAGGTGCTGTGGTTTCTGCCACTCACTAATGGAACCATGTAACCTGGAAGATCAACCACGGTGTTCTCTAATTTCTTCAATGCAGGTGGGTAGGTCGGGGTATACACTTTTTTGTTACCCACGGTAGACACCTTGTACATCATCTTGTCAATGGCTTCCCAAGTACCGTTCATCATAGGAGTATGATCTGGAACTTGCGTTTCATTGCTATAGTTTCCGATTTGAGCTTTAGAAAAGCTCACTGTCATCATCAATACGAATACTGTAAATATTAACTTTCTCATCATTACTTATTACCTAAAATGGTAGAAATTGTTGTGTTGTATGCTTTAACTGCTGGAATAAGGGATGCGATCACCCCAATTAAACAAGCCGTAAGCAAAATTAACCATTCTTTACTATATATCTGGAATGCCTGGATAAAGTCTGCACTCTGACTGGTCTGGGTACTGATCAGGTACAGGCCGATATGACCAATGAACAATCCGACAATACCGCCAATGAAGGTTATTACCAATCCTTCGACAATCAACATGGTGAATAGTTTAATCTTACTTGCCCCTAAGGTTCTCATGATGGCAAGGTCATATTTTCTGTCTTTAAGCGCATTATAAAGACTGATAAATACGCTCAGTCCGGCGATGATCATGATGACATAGGCCAAGATTTCAAGGGAATCGATGCCTACACCCATTAGAGAAAACAATCTTGCTGTTTCCAATGCTGGGGATGCTGCCTGCATGCTTGTGGATTGGTTGACCAACTTAGGGACCACACCAATGGCAGCAGGTGAGCTGAATTTGACCAATAGGGCCGTTATCTCCAATCCTTTGTCCTGAACGATATCATCAGCGATGCTCTTTACGAATACATCCGACCTAGGGCGTTCTGTCACTAGGCTATCCGGAGTTGCTTGAGCAAGGGGGCTAGGTTTTTCCGCTACGATCTCTTCATGTTCGTGATCTGCATGGTCGTGTGCATGGTCATCATGTTGATGGGTCTCTGTAGCTGTATGTTCATGCCCGTGATCGTCATGGTCATGGTCTGCATGGTCGTGATCGTGGGCTTCTGCAACATGATCGTGCTCATGGTCATGTTCTTCGTGACCGATGCCATGGATATCCCAGACACTTTCTAAATTGGTCAATAGCAGGTTGTCTACGATAGAACCCGACGGTTTCAGGATTCCGACAACTGTAAAGGGATGTTCTTCGTGGACATGGGCATTTTCGGCCAGACCATGTGCGCCGTGTACTTTATCCCCTAATTTCAATTTGTTTTTACGGGCAGTTTCACTGCCTATGACTACCTCATAGCTTTTGTTCCATAATTGACCATCGGCCAATTGAAGTTCATATAAGCCCATAAAGCTGGTGTCAGTACCAACGATACGGTGGCCTTTGAAGTTATCTCCCAGTGAAATGGGTACAGCTTTTTCAATGAAAGGGTTATCCATCAGCTTTTCAGCTTCTGCCAGTTTAATGTTCCCGGTAGGGTTGTCCACATGGTACAGTGCGCTGAGGATCAATTGTAACGGGCTCCCTTTTGCACCAACAACGAGGTCAACCTGTTTGCTATTGCTGTCCAGTTGTTTTTCAAAAGTGTCACTGGTAATATAGATACTCACCAAGATAGCTACTCCGAATGCGGTTAGGATGATACTTAACAGCGTGGAGCCCCATTGTTGTGATATGTTTTTCCAGACTAATTGTAATGTATTCATCTTATTGCGCAGCTAGTATATAGTTGTTAGTAAATTCATCTTTTAACCTTTTGTCATGGGTAGAGATCAAAAGGGTGCTTCCTTGTTCTTTGGCCAGTCCCTTGATGAGTTCCACCACCAGAAAGGTATTCTTGTCATCTAGGGCTGCGGTAGGTTCGTCAGCGATCAGGAGCGAAGGCTTGTTGATCAACGCCCTGGCGATCGCAACACGCTGTACCTGACCACGGCTCAGCTCATTGGGTCTCCTGTTTCCAAAACCGCCAAGTTGCAGTTTTTCCAATAGCGATTTAATGGCCTGTTCATCCACGGCAAGTCCGGCAAGGCTTTGGGCCAGTTTGATATTTTCTGTTACAGAGAGATTTTTGAGCAGATGAGCTTCCTGAAAAATAAATCCCAGGTTTTGCGCCCTGAATTTATCCAGATCACTTCCTGAAAGTTGATAGAGATTTTGGCCATTGATGATGACCTCTCCCGTAGTTGGAGAAGAAAAACCTGCAATGAGGTTCAATAGCGTTGATTTTCCGGATCCTGAGTCCCCTAAGACCAAGGTGTGTTGCTGATCGGCCAGCAGCAGATCTTGGAAAGAAAGTTTGGGACCTTTAGGGTATTGATAAGATAAATTGGAGGTTTTTAATACAAAATCGCTCATAATAAAACTTTGTTGCAAAATAACACTAATTGTTGGCTAAACCCAATCTAAAGGGTAACAATTTGACCGATAGGTGTCTTAACAATTAATTAACTAGAGACTAATATTAACATAATAGAGTATTAATATTCACGTAACAATGCGATTATACTTTTGCAACATAATATTAACATTGTATGAATTGTATTAAACGAGTATTTTTATTGTTGGTTGTTTGCTTCGGCGTGATGATGAGCTATGCCCAGCAAGCACCATTTGGAGTAAAAGGGACGGTTGTGGACGTGGAGTCCTACCAACCTTTGGCAGGTGTTACAGTAACAATTGCGAACTCCCAGTTGGGCACAACAACGAATGACAAAGGTGAATTCTTTATCCCCTTACCTAGCGATAAATCCGCAGAATATCTGATTCGTGCGACTCTAATGGGGTACGACGCCCAAGAAATGAACTTTACGCTACAGTCTAGCGACACTGAGTTTGTGTCCTTTGCGCTGAAAAATGCAGATGCGGTGATCGAAGAAGTGGTGGTGACCAGACGCCGTGAAAAATTTACAGAATTAGCCTTATTGGAAGAAAGAAAGAAATCCAACCTGATGGTAGAATCCATCGGTGCACAGGAGCTATCTAGAAAAGGGGTTAGCGATGCAAGAGCAGCATTGACTAAAATGGCGGGTGTATCGAGACAAGAAGGTGTAAAGAACGTATTTGTACGCGGGTTGGGCGACCGTTACAACTCTTCTTCCCTAAACGGATTGCCATTACCTTCGGAAGATCCATTGAATAAAAATATCTCTTTAGATTTCTTCAGTTCAGATGTGATCCAAAGCATTAATGTAAACAAGACTTTCAACTCGAATATTGCTGGAGATGTGACTGGTGCAAACGTTGATATCTTTACAAAGGAAGCTACCGGAAACAGTTTTGAAATCAATGTTGGCGGAGGAGTTAACTCGCAAACGGTTGGTGCAGATAATTTCAGGAGAATTGACGGAACAAATTGGTTTGGAAGCCTTCCTGGCGGTTCAAAACCAAAAATGACCAGTTTTGATACCTATAATTTTGGTAATAGCTGGAATCCTAATCCTCAAGGATCTCTTTTCAATTCAAACTTCAAATTGTTGGGAAATAAAAGGGTATTGATTGGAAACAATCCATTGAGCATTTTCTTCACAGCCAGTATGGATTCCAAATACCGTTATGCAAATGGAAAGATCCAGCAGTCTGATGACCAAGGTCGTTTGATCTTGAACCAAGATTTCGTGAGAAATGAATATACCGTTTCCCAAACCGGTATGTTGAACCTAAGGTACACTTGGGGAAATAGCAATGTGAGCTTTAACTCCCTGTATATCCATGACCAAAGACAGGACTTAAGTGATTTCCATGGATTTGAGGAGAATGTGGGTGATGCCAAGACTGACGTAGTTGACATGAGAAGACAACAGGTGAATGATAACCATGTTTTTGTCAATCAATTATTGTCCAAACTATTCTTGAATGAAAAATGGTCTGCAGATTTAGGTTTGGCCATGAATAATGTGATCGGCAATGAGCCAGATCGTAGAATTAACAGAGCGGTAACCAAGGAAGCCACAGGTACTAACCTTTCCAGAAACAGTGCTGGAGAGAATGAAAGATACTTTGGGGACATGGATGAAACCGGTTATATAGGAAAAGCGATCCTGAACTATAACCTGGATAACGAATCAGGGCTGGAAAGAAAGATCTCCTTCGGTTATACCGGGAACTTTGTGAACAGAAATTTCAATTGGTGGGAATTCAACCATCAATTAAGAGCCGTTGCTGCGCCTCCATTAGATTTAAACAATATCGAGGCTATCATTGGTGCTGAAGGTTACAGAAAGTATTTTGATTTGGTAACCAATAGAGGTGGAGATGGAGATGTAAGCAACTTGAACCCTTTCTACTATAAAGGTAGCAGAAGGACCCAAAGTGGTATTGCTTCAGCAATCTACCAGTTTACCCCTGAATTTACAGCGGTATTGGGCTTGCGTTTGGACAATGTATTCCAATCTGTAAGTTATCAAACCAACCTACCGGATTATTCAACTTCTAACTATAATAAAATCAACAAGAACTATTTCTTGCCAAGTTTGAATTTGAAATATTCCTTGACAGAAAATATGTTCTTGAGAGCTTCAGGTTCCAAAACCTATACCGTTCCCCAGTTTATTGAGTTAGCGCCGGTAAGATATAGAGGTAATAACAACTTCACCCAAGGTAACCCGGCATTGAATCCATCGGAGAGCATCAATGCAGATTTCAAATGGGAGTTTTATCCTAGCAATTCAGAATTGGTATCCCTTGGTCTATTCTACAAGAATATCAAAAACCCAATTGCGAAGGTTGAATCTGGTTCATCAGGAAGTACATTGAGTTTCTATAACATCGGTAAGGATGCGGTCGTATTCGGTGCGGAATTGGAATTGAAGAAAGATTTGATCAAAACTTCAGGTGCCAACGGAGAAAACGTATTGTCAGGAGGCTTGAATGTTTCTTATCTGCATTCGGACCAGAAGTTGAGTCTGGAAGGAAGATCCTTCAATAAAGAGTCTGACCAAATGGAAGGAGCATCTCCATTGCTAGTTAACGCAGACTTAACCTATAAATTAGCTTTTGCTAACGTGGATTTGACGCCTTCTGTTGTATTCAACTATTTCTCGGATCGTATTTTCTCCTATGGTACATCAGGGTACAAGAACATCATGGAGAAAGGTATTCCATCTTTAGATTTTGTTACTCAGGCGATGATTAAGAAGCGTATTGGCGTTAATTTAAAGATTGAGAACATCTTGAACCCGAACAGGGAATTGTCGCGTGAGATTGGTGGGGACTCGCCAAAAGTGCTGATTGAGCAGTACAAAAGAGGGGTAGATTTTAACCTAGGAATTTCTTATAAGTTTTAACAATAAATTAATTTTCACCTAACAGAAAGGTTAACTGTTAACGGTTCCTTTGTGTAGAAATAAAAAGATTATGAAGACAAAATTATTTTCGATTTTAGCAGCAAGTGCTTTAGCTTTTACAGCATGTACAGACACCAATGTGCCAACTCCAACGACTCCAAAAAGTGAGCAGGATCTAATTGGTAAGATTGACAAGAACACAAAATTAGATGCGAACGTTACTTACAATTTAACAGGTGCATTGTACGTTGAGTCTGGCGCTACTTTAGAGATCCCAGCTGGGACTACTATCAAAGCGAAGAGCGGTGGAACGAGTGTATTCTTGTTGGTAAAACCAGGAGGTAAAATCGTTGCAGAAGGAACAGCAGAAAAACCAGTTGTGTTTACATCAGCTTCAGCTACACCAAAAGAAGGTGACTGGGGTGGAGTAATCATCAATGGTAAAGCTCCTCTTTCAGGTCCTGCAGGTGTAGTGACACAAAACACTACAGAGATGGATGCAACTGTAAAATATGGTGGTGACAATCCAGCTGACAACTCAGGTGTACTTAACTACGTGAAGATCGAATATACCGGTGCTCGTATGGACTCAAACAAAGAGCACAATGGTTTAACATTGAACGGTGTTGGTAATGGTACAAAACTTTCTAACCTTCACTTAAGATATGGAGCTGATGATGCAATCGAATTCTTCGGAGGTACAGTAAATGCTACAAACATTTTGGTTGAGAACTGTTCAGATGATATGTTTGACTTTACTGAAGGTTATAGCGGTACAATCACAAACGCTTACGGTATCCGTATGAAAGGTTACTCTGATGCTACTGAGGATCCAAGAGGTATCGAAGCTGATGGAAACTTTGACGGTAAAAACCCAACCCACGTTAACCAATCAAATTTCAAGGTAAATGGAATGACTATCGTTGTCAATGCAGCTGATATCAAAGGACAAGATGGTAAAGTTTCATTGGTAATGAACAAAGAGGTTTTCAAAATCAGAAGAGGTGCTAAAGCGACTATCACTAACGCATTCGTTAAATTTGGTCCTGGAACTACTCCTTATGTATTGATCGATACAGATGGCGCTAACCCAGAAACTTCAATTAGCTACAACTTTGATCCAGCTAATGGTTTAGACAAAGCGAAAATCGTTAATCCTGTAAATGCATTGTTAACTAAAGATGCTTCTAAAGGTGCTGATGTAAATGCTTTTGCTTGGACTAAATTCCAATTCTAAGAACATAGTACTAAATAGTTTATCAAATACAAAGGACCGCCTGCATGGCGGTCTTTTTTTTTGGGTTTGAACCAGGATGGAAAGGATGGGAGGATAGACCAAGATCTGGCTATGAACCAGGATAGCAAGGATGGGAGGATAGGCCTAGATTATGGCTATGAACCAGGATGGGAAGGATGGGAGGATAGACCAAGATTATGGCCAATATATCGCTATATAGGTATCAAGCTTAATTGGGGTAAGTTGATATCGGTTAGTGATTTATCCAATAAAAAAATCCTGGGGCGGGGAACCTCAGGATTTTAACTAACCAATTATTAACCTAAATTATGAAATTTTTACTCTTTACTCTTTTTTACTCTGTTTGTACTATCTATAACGCAAAGCATATGCCGATTGTATTTCGCATAACAGCTCTTAACATCTTTTAACAGATGGATTAGATTATGATGACAAAAATGAGATGATCAGAGATTTTTATGACATTTGACCCGTATTGGCCTACTTTATACCTATGCTACCCTTCCCAAAATATGTATACAAACAGAAAAGCCTGACAGCATCTGTCAGGCCTTATATCATCAAGTCTAAATACTAAATACTTTATACTAAATACTACTTCACCTCATGTTTGTGTCTGAACAAAATGGCAAAGAGTATGGCTATTACCAAGGTATATAGGGCAAAGGCGATCCATATATGGTGCCAGTCCTTTAAGTGAATGACCTGATCAAAGATTCCATTGCTGACATTCACCCCTCTGGAGCTGATGAATTTTTGCAGGGAACCATTGTCGGCTGTGGTGTCCAAGAAAGAGGCTAAAGAAGCGCTGTCGTTGAACGAAAGGGTGTAGAACCTATCAATGATCCATCCGGACACCCAAGAGCCAAATACGGCTCCAAATCCGTTGGTCATCATCATGAACAATCCTTGTGCTGATGAACGGATCTTGTTATTGGTATTGGTCTCCACGAATAGGGAACCTGAAATATTGAAAAAGTCAAAGGCCATTCCATAGACTACACAGGACATAATGATCATCCATAGGCCAGTGGAAGGGTTTCCATAGGCGAATAGTCCAAAACGTAGCACCCAAGCCACCATGGCGATCAACATGACCTGTTTGATACCAAACCTTTTGAGGAAAAATGGAATGGCAAGGATAAACAAGGTTTCAGAGATCTGCGATATCGACATGATAATGGTGGAATACTTCACCACAAAGGAATCTACATATTTTGGATAGAACTTGAATTCATCCAAGAACACATCGCCATATGCATTGGTCAGTTGTAAGGCTGCACCCAAGAACATGGAGAAGATAAAGAACATGGCCATCTTAAAGTTTCCGAAGAGCTTGAAAGCCTCGAGTCCCATGATCTGGGAAAAGCTTGCATTTTCTTGTATATGTCTTTGCGGTGGACACTTAGGTAGGTAGATCAAGGAATAGAGCCCTAATAGGATGGAACCTCCGGCAGCAATATAGAATTGCCCCTCTGTTGCTTTACTTCCACTCAGGTTTGTCATCCACATGGCCGCGATAAAACCAACCGTTCCCCATACGCGGATGGGAGGGAAGGCCTTGATCAGGTCGTAATTGCCTTGGTTGAGTGCTGTATAGGCAATGGAGTTGGACAGGGCTAAAGTAGGCATGTAGCAGCACATACTGAGCAACATGACCGTAAAGAATGATCCAGGGTCCTGCACTTGGGCAAGATAGATCAGACAGGCTGCGTAAAGCAAGTGTAAGGCTACATAAAGTTTTTCGGCATTGACCCAGCGGTCGGCAATGATACCCATCAGAGTAGGCATAAATAAAGATGCAATGCCCATGGTTGAGAAAATGGCTCCGAATTCGGTACCACCCCAGTTTTTAGTCCCAAACCAATAGTTTGCTATAGTAATCAACCATGCTCCCCAGACGAAGAATTGCAGGAAGTTCATGATCGTTAACCTCAGTTTAATAGACATCGTATTTTGCTATTAGTTATTGTAGGTAGAAATTAAGATTTTCGTTTTTCTATTTCGTCCCTGATTTTGGCAGCCGTCTCATACTGTTCGTTTTCGATAGCTTTTTCCAGGGTTTTTTCAAGTTGTTCCAGCGTTAGGGAAGCGTAAGGTGATGGTTTGTTTTTTGCTGGTTCTTTTTCAACGCTTTCCTGTTCTTTTTCTTTTTCCTCGGTTGGAGTGTCCGATTGTTTATAGTTTCCTACGTTTTCGATGTTTTCCAGAAAGGCAAAGTCATTTCCTTCGATCACGATTCCGGCTGTATTCATGATAAAATCATAGGTATAGATCGGACATTCGAAGCGTACAGCAAGTGCGACGGCATCCGAAGTACGGGCATCGATTTCAGAAGTCTGCTCTCCATCCGTACAGATCAATTTGGCAAAGAAGATCCCATCAACCAGGTTGTAGATCAGGACTTCTTCTAATTTTATCTTAAAGGTTTCCGCGAAAGATTTGAATAGATCATGGGTTAGGGGCCTGCTTGGGGTCATTTTTTCAATTTCAACGGCAATGGATTGCGCCTCAAAGCCGCCAATGATGACAGGTAGTCTTCGGTTACCTCCTACCTCTCCCAGAACCAGGGCATACGCTCCAGACTGGGTCTGGCTATAAGATAAGCCTACAATATCTAACTTGATTTTCTTCATCGATAACACGTTAACGTGATTACAAAGATGGGAATATTAACAGCAAAAAAAAAGTGACCTTGCGTTTTTTTAGGCAAGGCCACTCGTTCATTGTTTAGTTATTCCTAGTTGTTTTTTAAGTTTTTGATAGCTTCCGTCAGCTTTGGAACGATTTCGAAGGCGTCTCCTACGATTCCATAATCCGCCACTTTAAAGAACGGTGCTTCTGGGTCTTTGTTGATGACAACAATGTTTTTTGATGAGCTTACTCCCGCTAAATGCTGGATAGCTCCAGAAATACCGATAGCGATATAGAGATTCGGGCTGACCACAATACCTGTTTGTCCTACGTGTTCTGAATGGGGTCTCCAACCGGCATCGGAAACAGGTTTTGAACAGGCTGTTGCAGCACCAAGCACATTGGCTAATTCCTCGATCATTCCCCAGTTTTCTGGTCCTTTCATACCACGGCCTGCGGAAACCACGATTTCTGCTTCCGGAAGGGAGATTTTATCCGTTGCTCGGACAATCTCTTTGACCATAACATTAAAATCTTGGTCGTTCAGATCAGGTGTAAAGTCTACGATCTCTGCTGAGCCTCCTGTTTCTTTCAAATCGAAAGCATTTGGGTTGACGGCAATCACCTTGACCGCTGAGCTGATCACTTCGGTTGCAAAGGCTTTGTTGGAGAATGCAGTCTTTTTAACTTCCAT
This sequence comes from Sphingobacterium sp. LZ11T8, assembly GCF_024261425.1. Lineage (NCBI taxonomy): Bacteria > Pseudomonadati > Bacteroidota > Sphingobacteriia > Sphingobacteriales > Sphingobacteriaceae > Sphingobacterium > Sphingobacterium sp. LZ11T8. Next base: position 154,311 of record NZ_JANBZY010000008.1, read on the forward strand.
TTGTTCTCCATTGAAGGTAGGAAGGTTGATCGCACCATCAGCAAAACCTGCATCTAGTTTAGCGGCAACCCTCGGCCCCAATCCTTTTCCACTAAATGAATTGGAAAGGACAACAACCTTCGCATTTTCCTGCTTTGCAGCAGATGCTATAATGGATGCGTATGCTTTGTTCACAAAGTTCTTCAACTTGTCTTGGTTGGCATCCAAAACTTTGGATACGCCGTATTTGCCCAATTTTTCTAATTCTGACCTGTCCACATTCCCAATGGAAAGGGCGGTTACAGTATCGCCTAATTGGTCAGCAATAGCTTTGGCATAAGAAGCGACCTCAAATGCCGACTTCTTTAATGTACCTTCTGTATTTTCTATATATACTAAAATTGCCATGATTATTTCTTAATGGGGTAAATGAATTAAATAACTTTTGCTTCGGAACGAAGTAACTGAACCAATTGGTCCACATCTTCTACCAGTTTCACAGCGCCCCTTGGAGCAGGTGATTCGAATTTCGCGATATTGGACAATTCATTTACTGCTATTGGTTCCACAACTTGAAGAGGTTTGGTCCTTGCTCCCATAATGCCGCGCATATTCGGGATCTTTGGTTCTGCAACTCCTTCAGCAGTACCGACCACCACCGGTAGTGAAACGGTCAATACTTCTTTACCGCCTTCAATTTCACGGTCAATAGTCGCATTGTTATCTTGGATATCTAATTTCTTTGCAATGGAAACCGAAGGTAGGTTCAATAGCTCGCCTAATAGGGCAGCAACTTGTGCGCCGTTATAGTCTATGGACTCACGACCCGTTAAGATCAGGTCAAAGTTTTGTTCTTTTGCGTAGTTGGCAATCTGATTGGCTACAAACCAAGCGTCTCTAGGTTGAGAATTTACGCGAACTGCATCATCCGCACCAATTGCCAATGCCTTTCTGATGGTAGGTTCTGTGCTAGCATCACCAACATTGATTACAGTGACCGTACCTTTGCCACCTTCCGCCAATTCAACTGCTCTAGATAATGCAATCTCATCATATGGATTAATGATATACTGAATACCATTGCTGTTAAAAACCGTATTATCGTTGCTGAATGTTATTTTTGAAGTGGTGTCAGGGACATTACTTATACATACTAATATTCTCATAATTCAAACGTTTTACACAAACCTACATTAATTAAGGAGCATTTCAAAGCTGTGTTTCCTCGATTTTCAGGAACTGTTAGATAATTGTTAATTATCAAAATAACATCAAAATTGTATAAAAAATATTATAAATTTAATTAACCATATATTTTTATTTTAATATATTAATACATCATTGGTTTTGATGCGATTATCTAATAGTCATTGATTTGTCATTTTGTATGCTAGCATAGTAATTCTATTCCGCGGGAGCAATGCTTTTGCATTTCTAAATATTGATTACTTTTGTTTATGGAAAGCAGATTAGCACAGTTACAGAATTTTTTAAGAGAAAGCCCAAACGATCCTTTTTTAAAGTATGCCCTGACCATGGAGTTTGTTAAGTTGGGAGATAAACAAAGTGCAAGAAATGGATTTGAAGACCTTGTACATTCCCACGCTGATTATGTAGGTACCTATTATCATTTTGGAAAGTTTTTGGAAGGCGAGGGGGAGAAGGACTCGGCACTTGAAATTTATGAAAAGGGAGTTCTGGTTGCTCAGCAAAAAAGAAATTTTCATGCGCTTAATGAACTGAAAAATGCCATGCTTATGGCTAATGGGCTGCTCGATGAAGACGATTAATGTTAAATTTTCTAAAAAATAGATTTGTGGTATCTTTTTTGCATTTTTTCTGGCAAGGAAGAAAATTATGCGAGTATTAACACTGTCATTAATCGGATTGATCATGCTGATCTTTGGATTTAGTTGTATTAACAACAAATCCAACGTCAATCAGCTTGTTGCTGCCGAAGATAATGCAGTGAAAGGTTTGGCAATCGTTGGTACCTATGAGGGTAAATTACCTTGTGCAGATTGTACTACAATTGCAACAGTACTTAGCTTAGATAAGAATAAAAATTACTCCATGCGGTATGAATATGTCGGCAAAAGTGCTGAGGTATTTGAAAGTACCGGAAAATGGAAGGTTGACCAGGATATTTTGAGTTTAGAGAATGTAGATTATAGCTTTAAGATATCTAAGGACCAACTCAATCAATTAGATCTCTCTGGCAAGGAAATAAAAGGCGATCTTGCCGAAAAATATGTCCTTCAAAAAATAAAATAAAAACCTGCAATAGCAGGTTTTTTTATGGAACTACTCCCCACACTTTTATTAATATTTATTTTGAGGAATACCTAATGCTAGGTATTTTTTTCGCTTAGTGGGTTGATTATCTTTGGATAACACTAATTATTAAAAGATGAAAACCAAATTATCTTTTATGATGATGCCCGTTTTGCTCTTGCTATTGGTATCCATAGGCAGTATTTTTCAGGTAGTAGTGAATGAAGAGGAGAATACAGTCGATCCATTGGAAATAACAGGGCAATGGACAGCCTATGAATATTATGACAATAATATCAACCCCAAAGGCCTATCATCTGAACTGGATTATTCTAAGGTCAATCAAATTGCTAAACTGATAAAATTCCAATCTAAAGCAACCCCTTGCCCCGAAAAAGTAAGTAAGGTGGAACAGAAAATGGAATTCTTTAAGATCAATTTTAAGCCTAATGGCAAAGCGGAAATTTTTGAGAAACAATACTATAAGGCTAATTCCTTTGATTCACATTGTCGTAACACTGTTTATGATGAATCATATAACCAAAGAATGCAGGTGAATTGGAGGATTGATCAACCGGAAGCCGCGCTCATCCTGAATGATTCCACAAAAAGGCATCTTACTGTTTTTAAAGTTCTATATTTTGGTAATAATGAACTGCATCTATCCTTGAAACAGGATGAAGATTATATCCTTGTCAAATTACATAAGGATTAGTCAAAAAAAAAGGCTGTTGCACTGCAACAGCCTTTTTAATATTATCGTACGAGACCTATTTATGGTTACAGATTTCTTTTACTGTTGCTACCACGAAGTCTATTTCTTCTTTTGTATTGTACTTGCTGAAAGAGAACCTCACAGATGGTCTGGTACCATCAGCTCCAATTCCCTGAAGGACGTGCGAGCCTATTTCGGAACCTGAACTACAAGCACTTCCGCCTGATGCAGAAACGCCCTTGATATCTAGGTTGAACAATAGCATGTCGCCCATGTTAGTGCATGGTAAGGATACGTTCAGTACAGTGTACAACGATTTATCTGAATCAACCTCGCCATTGAATCTTACATCTGGAACGGCTTTGATCAACTCAGCTTTCATATAATCCTTTAGGGACTGTATATAAGTTTGGTGTTCGTTCATTTCAGCATAAGCGATTTCCAATGCTTTTGCCAATCCCACGATTCCATAAACGTTTTCTGTGCCCCCGCGCATGTTTCTCTCTTGAGCACCTCCGTAGATAAGCGGTTTGATCTTATTGCGGGCATTGATATATAAGAATCCAACACCTTTAGGTCCATGGAATTTATGAGCTGCACCTGTAATAAAGTCGATTTTTAGGTCTGCTAAGTCATGTGCATAATGTCCCATCGTCTGAACGGTGTCTGAATGGAAGATGGCATCAAATTGCTCACATAGCTCACTAACCTTTTTAAGGTCAGTTAAGTTGCCTAATTCATTATTGGCATGCATCAAGGAAACAAAGGTCTTTGGGTTTTTAGACAAAAGCTCCTCTAGTTGACCAAGATCAACATTTCCTTTTTCATCAACGCCTAAAAGATCTAAATGAATTTTTCCAGCTTTTTCCAGTTCTTCCAACGTGTGTAGTACAGCATGGTGCTCAATTGGTGAACTGATTGCGTGGGTAATATTATAAGCTTCAATAGCACGAACGATAGCCATGTTGTCTGCTTCAGTTCCTCCGGAGGTAAAGAATATCTCGGAAGGTGATGCATTCAATAATTTAGCGACTGTTCTTCTTGCTTTTTCAACAATGGTCTTCATTTCTCGGCCATGTGCATGGATGGACGATGGATTTCCAAAATTCTCGTTCAACATCTGAACCATTACCTCGATAACTTCTTTATCTAAGGCAGTGGTGGCGGCATTATCAAAATAAACTTGCATGGCGGCAAATATAATTATTCAATAGGATAATTCTGTTATATTTATTTTTTTCTGACAATCATTAAGCCTATTGATATTAAGCCTGTTACGAATGATAAATAGACTATTAAATCACTATATTTTGTATAGAAAGTAAGGTCTTCATTCAAATTGATTTCCTGAGACAGCGCAGTCGGCACCCACCAAGAACTTTTTTGGACAATATCCCCACGTTGGTTAATAAAGCCAGAAATACCTGTATTGGCTGATCGAACTACCCATCTGCGGTTCTCAATGGCCCTAAGTTTAGCGTATTGAAGGTGTTGGTCCTTTCCTGAAGTATCTCCCCACCATCCATCATTGGTGATGACGGCAATAAATTGGGCTCCTTTTTTAATATATTCAGCTACATAATTCCCCCAAATGGATTCATAACAGATTACAGGTGCAGCGCCGATCCCACTGGCAGAATAAAAGACAGAGGGTTCTTCTTGGCTACCATACCCACCCGTAGTACCACCAAAATGCTTGAACAGTGGGGTTAAGAATGACAAGGTTTTTCCAAAAGGAGTTTTCTCCGCCCCCGGTACCAATTTAGATTTATGGTAAAATTGCAGCTTACTAGAACCATCCACCAATACTGCAGCATTGAAGCTGTCATAAAAAACATTACCGATCGGTCTTGCGGTCAAGGTCTTCTGATCTTCATAGATCTGGTAACTTTCTATCCCTGAAAGCACATTTCCATTGTGATAAGGCTCCAAGAATTCAAGGATCTTATTGTACTGGTCATATTCCCGAAACTCCTCCTCATTGATTCCATTAGATCCTGATATTGCGGTTTCAGGCCAAATAAAAAACTCGGTATTTAGTTTTGCTACCTTTTGCGAAAGATCGGTTAGGGTTTTTAATTGCTCCTCTGGGGTAATTGACCCAAATTTACCGTAAGGATCAATATTTGGTTGGACAGTTACAATTTCCGAAGGGTTGACATGTTCTTCGTAAGTGCTGTAGACAATTAAAGATCCAATAGCAGGAACGAGAATCCAGCCAGCCAATGAACCTAATAGCAGTTTCTGGCTATAGACCTCTACCTTTTCCTTCCTTTGCCAATACCACAGGAATACAATGATATTAGCTATCCAAATCCACAAAGTTCCACCATATACACCAGTAATGCTATACCATTGAACCAGTTGATGGAAATTGGCAAATCCATTCCCTAATGTCATCCAAGGAAACGCAAGTTCCCAAGTCTGGTGCAGGTATTCATATGCCATCCAAAAGGATACAAGCCCCATAAAGCTCAGCATGATGTTGTTCCTTTTGCGCATCTGGTAGTAAAGATTAAATGCCAGAGCCATTAAGAGAGGCGCCAGGGTAAATGGAATCAAAGAAACCATAAACGATGGAAATACATCTAATACAGCATTCATGGCATTAAATACCCAATAAATGGATGCGGTATTCCAGATGACACCTGTCAGAAACGCTAGACCAAATATCTTACGGCCTTTCTTTTTATAGTCCCCGCGGATCACGTTTTCAACAGCGACCAATAGGGGTACAAAAGCAATAAAAAGTAGAAAGCTAGAATATGGGATAGGGGGCCAAGCCAGCCACAGTAATATAGCACTTAGACTGGCTAGTAGGTAATTGTTTTTCATGCTATTATAATTGGCTTAAAACTTCGGCCTTCTTTGTTTCATATTCGGCTTGGGTAATAAGCTGCTTGTCATACAAGCTCTTTAATTTCTTTAATTTTAAAGTGATTTCATCATCCTCTTCAGCTTTATGCACTTCCGGACTAGGCGTAGGTGACGCTGGGGCTGGCGAGTTGAAAGAAGTTGGCTGTTGATAGCTTTGAGGTTCTTGTTTTGGAGCCTGAGCTTGTTGGTTTTGTTGGGCAAACATAGAATTCAAGCTAGGTCTTTCCTCAAACCTTGGAAGTTCAACAGGTTTTTCAGCTTCAACAGGTTTTGTAGCTTCAGCTGGTTTAACAGGTTCAACCTTCTCTTCCGGACTAACCACAGGATTACTGTAGGCTGGTTTATTGCCATAAACAGGAGTACTTTCTTTAGCTTCATTTTTCTGGTTCTGCAGATTAGCTAAAGCATCTTTTATCAGTTGGTACAACTTCCTGGCCTGTATCTTTGGGATATAATCAATCGTTAAGTTCTCGCCGGTAAAAGGGATAACAGTAACCTTGGAGCCAAAGATCTCCTCTTTAAATGCAATATCCTTAATATCCTTCCAAGGGAAGATCTCGAAGTTGGTAGCAAGACCCAATTTTGTGAACTCACACAGAAAGATTCTCCTGTTAGAAAGGGTAATGCTATCCGGCAATAAGTTCACGGCCGGTTTCTTTTGCAGGGCTATATAATTAATGGATTCTCCAGGGGTCAACATATCCAAAATCTTTCCATGGATCTTTTCTACCACTTTTGGATCCTGTCCATCCTGAACAAATTTGTCGATTTGATAATTTTCCATTGATTTGATATTTACGTCAAAAATTCTTTTTTATTATTACTCATGTCCCGCGACACAGCACACAAATTCCCCTTTGATAGGATTGGATTCAAAATGCTGTTTAATCTCTTCCAATGTGCCTCTCACGGTCTCCTCATACATCTTACTGATTTCTCGGGATATTGAAGCTTGCCTTTCAGGTCCAAATATTTGAATGAATTCATCTATGGTTTTCAAGATCCGATGTGGAGATTCATAGAAGATCATCGTTCTTTTTTCTTCTGCCAATGATTTCAAGCGGGTCTGTCTACCTTTTTTTACAGGAAGGAAACCTTCAAAGCAAAAGCGGTCATTTGGCAGTCCAGAATTAACCAGGGCCGGAACAAAAGCCGTTGCACCAGGCAAACATTGCACATCCAAACCTTCCTTGATCGTTTCCCGAACCAATAAAAAGCCAGGATCAGAGATGGCTGGCGTCCCGGCATCCGAGATTAGCGCGATCTGGTTCCCTTCCTTTAACAATCGGATAATTTCTTGGACAGCTTTATGCTCATTATGTTGATGATGGGCAAAGACTTTTTTGTCAATCCCAAAATGCTTTAACAAAGGTGCACTGGTCCTTGTATCCTCAGCTAAAATAATATCAACCTGTTTCAGGACATTGATGGCCCGAAAGGTCATATCTTCCAAATTACCAATTGGTGTGGGAACAATATATAACATAATCCAAAGATAGCGATTAACTAAGAATCTATTTCAGTATAATCTTCGGACTTAGGTATTTTGCTGATAATTTCCATCCATTCTTCTGGGATGTTGGTCAATTTCCTTTCTCTAATGTTCATCCAGGCACCATCCACTAACACTACAGCCGCTTTCACACCATTTTCCTTAAAGATCTCATGCCTGAAGGAAAACCTGGAATTGAGCTTGTTGAATTTAGTGATCACAACGCTTACTTTTACCCGCTCATCCAAACCTATTTCCCGCAAATAATTCAACTCTTCACGAAACAAAATAGGTCCAATCTTTCGCTTATTGAATTCCTCTAGCGACAGCCCCATCTTGTTCAGCATATTACTCCTTGCCTGGGCGCAAAAATCCGCATATGCAGAATGTCGTAAATGCACATTTGCATCAATCTGCGACCATAAAACCTGTCCTTCGTAAAATATATTTTCTTCCATCGACCTTAATCTTTAGTGTTTTTCTAAAAATATGAAAAATAAATAATCGGCTTTCCATGAAATACGAAGCTTAACAATCTGATGAGAATTCAATGTTAACTTTTTGCGAACTGCATTTCTTGCATTTAGGCTATTTTGCTGATAAAAAGAAATAAATACTCATTATAGGAAAATCGACAGGTTGGTATGTTAACAAATTAATAACATCCAGTTAATAATCTAGTAAATCCCTATAAATATTTTTGGGCCATTAAATTATTAACTTTATGAGATTATTCCTATTATTCCTATTCAATTTCATTTGTTGTATTTCCTTTGCTCAAAGGACCACCCCTTTGGCTACAACGACCATCCTAAAAGGTAAGGTCATGGACAACAATGATCATTTTTCTTTACCAGGTGCAACTTTAAGAATTGCAGAAGGCAATAAATTCACGGTTTCCGATGCAAACGGAAATTTTGAATTCCTAAACCTTCCTGCTGGAACTTATACCGTATCGGTTGACTATTTAGGTTACCAACATTTTGAACAAAAGATCCAGACTACCGATATGGCTGTTGAAATCTTTTTGGAGCCAGCTAGCAAAACAATTGATGAGATCCAAGTCATTGGAGATATTGCAAAAGGTCAAGCAAAAGCCTTGAACCAGCAAAAAAATAACAGCAACATCACGAATATTATTTCTTCTGACCAAGTGGGCCGTTTTCCGGATCAGAATATCGGAGATGCCTTGAAAAGGGTTCCGGGTATTACGATGCAAAATGACCAAGGTGAGGCAAGAAATATTATTGTCCGTGGTCTTTCCCCAGAATTGAACTCTGTGACCTTGAATGGTGACCGTATTCCTTCAGCAGAAGGTGATAACCGTAATGTTCAGATGGACTTGATTCCTTCCGACATGATTTCATCGATCGAAGTCAACAAAACATTGACCCCTGATATGGATGCTGATGCGATCGGTGGTAGTGTGAACCTGATCACTCGTGCCGTTCCGAATAAGCAACGTATTTCTGCTACCCTAAGTGGTGGATATTCCCCAGTTCGTGAAAAAGCAATCTACAATGGATCTTTGATCTATGGTAACCGATTCCTGGATAACAAGATGGGCTTGGTATTGAGTGGAACGATGCAGACCAATGATTTTGGTTCAAACAACATTGAAGCCGAATGGGATCAAAAAGATGGAAATGTATTCCTAAAAGAAATGCAGATCCGTAAATATGATGTGGTCCGTGTCCGTAGAAGTGTATCAGCTGCCTGGGACTACAACTTTAATTCTAGAAACAGGATTGCCTTAAATGCCATGTACAACTGGCGTGATGACCGCGAAAACCGTTTTGCAACCAAGTTCTCAAAGCTAAAGTACGATAATGCAACCAAGTCTTACACAGGACTAATTGAACGTGAAACTAAAGGCGGTATTGATAATAGCAGAAACAAAGGCCGTCGTTTAGAGCGTCAGACTGTATTGAACTTTTCATTGCAAGGGGAGCACCTTATTTCACCTTTGTTGGATATGGACTGGGCTGCTTCTTATTCAAGAGCCTCTGAATGGAGACCTAACGAAAGGTATATCTCTTATGAAAAACCATCGGGACCTCTTTCTGTCGATATTTCTGATCCTTACCTGCCATTTATTGCGAATGCAAACGCAGATTTGGACAAATTTGAACTTAATGAAATCACAGAAAATGAAAACAACACCCATGAAGATGAATTCGGTGCCAAATTAAACTTCCGTATTCCTTTGTCGGTGATTGCAGATCAAAAAGGAAGGATCCGTTTTGGTGGACGTGTAAGGTTGAAAACCAAAGAAAGAGATAACAATTTCTTTGAATACAAGCCCGTTACAGGCTTTGAGACCTTAACTTCTGGAATGCCATTGGTGACATGGGACGCCAAAACTTGGGACCAAGGTGAGCGTTATGCTCCAGGGACCTTTGTAGACAAAAACTATTTAGGAGGTTTAAACCTAAGCGATAAATCTAAATTTGAAGAAGAGGCAAACCCAAAAGAGTTCCTTTCCCAAAACTATAAAGCAAAAGAGCAGATCTTTGCAGGTTATGTACGTTGGGATCAAAATATTACGGAAAGAACAGCCTTGATCTTGGGAGCTCGTTTGGAGCATACTCGCATTGACTATACCGGTAATAATGTCGTTGATGAAGAAGAATTAAAAGGTCAGATCCGTAATGAAAACAGTTATACCAACATTCTTCCAGGTATTACCTTAAAGCATAATTTCTCGGACAACTTTATCCTTCGTGCTGCTGTGACAACCAGTTTGGCAAGACCAAACTACTACGCCTTGGCGCCATATGTTAACTCCAACATAGATGATAAAGAATTGTTCGCAGGCAATCCAAACTTGAAAGCAACCTATTCGACCAACTACGACATCATGTTGGAACGCTATTTCCAAAATGTGGGTATTATTTCCGGAGGTGCATTTTATAAAAACCTAAAGAACTTTATCTACATGTACAATGATAGGAGTTTTACCAATGCTCGTTTCTCGGAAGTGTTCCCAAATCTAGCAAACCCTATCGCTGCAGGTGAAACATGGGACTTTGCACAGTTTAGAAACGGCGATAAGGTAGATGTTTATGGTTTTGAAGTTGCTTTCCAGAGACAGTTGGATTTCCTTCCTGGAAAATTCCTGCAAGGATTCGCCATCTATGCAAACTATACCTTTACCGAGTCAAAAGCTAAGGGTATCTCAGGTGAAGACGGTGTGTTGCGTGAAGGCCTAGGTCTGCCTAGAACTGCCCCGCACATGTTGAACGGATCCTTGTCTTGGGAAAACAATAAATTCTCAGCTCGTGTATCTGCAAACTATACGGCAGCTTACTTGGATGAAATCGGAGATGATGCATTTACCGATGCTTATTATGACAAACAGTTTTTCCTAGATGCAAATGCTGCATATAAAGTAACTAAGTCACTTCGCATTTTTGCTGAAGCCAACAACCTAACCAATCAACCTTTGCGTTACTACCAAGGTGATGTACAGCGCATGCGCCAATTAGAATATTACAAGCCGCGCTATACCCTTGGAATTAAATATGACTTATAAAAACCAACAAATGAAGAAACAACTTACAATATTTAGTTTTTCGGCCCTAGTGCTTGTCTCCTGTGGAGATAAGTTGGCCCCTGTTGCCGAAAATGCGCTGAAACCAGCCGTAATTACTGAAGTGGTGCCTAATGATACCGATGATCCCGCTATTTGGGTCAACCCTCAGGATAGCTCCCAGGTAATCGTTATCGGGACAGATAAACATGAAAAAACCGGTGGGCTTTATGCCTATGATATGGACGGAAAGATCATCAATAAGGTCGTTCCTTTGGATCGTCCAAACAATGTCGACATCGCTTATGGCTTTAATTTGGCCGGTAAGAAAGTGGATATAGCTGTAGTTACAGAACGCGGTACAGATAAGATCAGGGTGTTCAGCTTACCGGATCTAAAGCCGATAGATAATGGCGGAATTCCCGTGTTTGAAGGTGAAACAGAAAGGTCACCTATGGGTATCGCGCTATATACGCAAATGGATACTACAGGAAATAAGATCTATGCCATCGTAGGTAGAAAGATCGGACCGACAGGAAAATACCTGTATCAGTATGAACTACAGGATAAGGATGGCGTGGTCGTAGGTAATAAAGTGCGTGAATTCGGAGCCTTCCAGGGAGGAAAGGAAATCGAGGCAATAGCCGTGGATAACGAACTAGGTTATGTCTATTATTCTGATGAAGGTTTCGGAATCCATAAATACTATGCTGATCCGGCTAAGGGCAATGAGGTCCTTGCGGTTTTCGGACAAAAGGATTTCAAAGAGGACCATGAAGGTATTGCCATCTACAAGAGCAGCGACAGTACAGGTTATATTGTAGCCTCCAATCAACAGAACAATTCCTTTAACATCTACCCTCGAGAAGGGGATGCAGGAAATCCTCATCAATATACAAGGATTGCTGAGGTTCCGGTATCAGCTGTGGAGTGTGATGGTGCCGATGCGATATCTATGCCGATCGGAGCTAAATTCCCGAAAGGAATTTTGGTTGCTATGAGTAATGGAATGGTGTTCCATTATTATGACTGGCAGCAGTTCCAAGATCAGATTGATGCAAAAAAATAACATACAACAATTGGATTGATAATAGATAGGCCGCGAAATTTTCGCGGCCTTTTCTCAACACTAACTATTGACCTATACTTAAAACTACCTATAACTTTCTTTATTATTTACGGACACATCTTACATTGGCGCCTCTTCCGTCCCTGATCTGTTCTAAATCTAGTACCATTGTCGTAAACACGGCACTCTGCCTGTAATACATGGTCATGTACGTTAAAGTGTCTGAAGTCCTATAATATCCTATATCCCCATATTTTGGAAAGAAAGGTACTATATTTCCAGCCTCATAATTGAAGTCTTTCAATGTTCTGTTCATTGCCCTATATCCAGCCGCAACAAAGGGTAGGTGTCTGTCTGGATATCTCGGTGGACCCAATGATGAAACATTTGTCCAGGCCATATACCAGCCTTTGTCTCCAGGTTGGTTGTAGCGGACCCTGTTGGTCGTGTAATTTATTATGGTATGGTACTCAGAGGTTTTAGGAAGGCGCCAAGTTCCTTTCGGGTACACTTGGTCACATGGATCCCAGATCGTCGGACCAGTTTGTGGAAGTGGTCTTGGGGGTCTGGTATCAAAGTAATCCCTTTCTATGAAATTCATCATACCTCCAGATTTGTTGTTTACAAAACCGTTGTCATACCAAAACCTGTATTGATTCTTCAAGGAGTTTGCAACAAAGGTGAGGTTTCCACGTGCCCAACTTGCGCCACCATAATTTATTCCCGATTCGATCAGCCGTATTTTTAGCACATAGCGTTTGCCCATTTCAGGTGTAAAAGTAGGTACGCTAAATGGGACATTGTCAAACGTTCGATCAACAAAATAATCTACATTGGGCGCTTCTGAATTTACAGATTGACTTGTGATTATGGTATTCTTTATGTTACCCGCTAAACTCATGTTTCCACCACTGGGAACAGTTAGGAAATCCATGTATTTCACCCAGCCTAAGGGAATGCTGTCGGCTATGGCGTCGGTCCACTGGCTTGCATTAAAAGCTACAGGCGTGGTGCTCGTGAAATTTCCGTTAATAATTGAAAATACGCCATTATTAAGACCAGTATTTCCACCACTTTGAGGGAATTCAATACTGGTACTCTTGATCTTGGAAAAGGTACCCCTAGCGTCCAGCTCAATTCTGAGTAAACTCATTTTCCGCTGGAAGGTTATCTGAATTCTATTTTCGGCTTCAGGGTCATCAGAAGTTCGGATCAGCCCTGTCGCGTATAAAAATTCCGACCCCTGGCCCAATGCTGTAGAATTAATGGTCAGATTTGGATTTGCAGGGTCAAATGTCGCTAGATCATTGCCATTATTGTAGGAATAGGCAAACCAACGGTAGTTTTTGTTCCTATAGGCGTCGATCACGATTTCAGAAGTTGCCGAAGCCTGTGCCTGGCCAAAATACGTAGTTGCCTCACCGGCATCATTGGCATCATACAGCACGATCAGGTATTTTGTGCTGCTGGGTAGCGGGTTTGCTATGGCTATCGAACGGGATTTCGGTTCAAAGGCTTTCGATTCGGCTAGCATATAGTCATAATCTACACCATTTGCAGAAGTCAGCTCTTTTTTAAAGATCAAGGGTTCAGCACTGTTCTGTTTTGAACTGTGCTTTGCAAGGATTTCCTTTGTGTCTATGGTTTCTCCAATGCCTTGTACACTGAATGTTAATCCTTCCTTGCCCCCAATTGTAGGCTCAGGTCTCTTGCATTGGCAAAAGAGGATTAGAAAAGAAAATGAGATGAAGACAATTGGGTCAATTCTGTGCTTCATTGTTTTTTTAATTTGGGTCTATTTGCTTTTAGAAGTCTACATTAAAGGTTTTGCCGTCGGAATCTTCCCATTCATCAACTTTTGGCGTATTTTCGTTTTCCCCTCCAATCCTTATCCTGGTTGATGTAATAGCAACATCAAAATCTAATTTAACAACATAGATTTCAATTGTTGGAAGGCTATATTCTTGTTTGAGATGTTCATTGTTTTTAAAAAAAGTTTTCCTTCTTGTTTTTTTATTAGGCATAAAATCATGCTTTTTAGTTTATGAATATTTCAATCCGATCAATCTTAAACTGGTTGGTCTATAATTATTTAATATTATCAATGGTTTATAATCGTTTGTTTCAAAATTATATAATTCAAAACAATATTTCGTAAAAAATTTATTAAAAGTATAAAAATGTTACTAAAGGCCTGTTTTTTGAAATTTTCTTTCGTCATATGTTTTATTAAGTCTGTAGTCGAAAATTATTCAAAACAAAAAAGGCGCAATGAAAATCATTACGCCTACAAGAAAAAATATTATATGTAGTTATATTTTTGCCTAATTATTTATTTTCTTATACATCGCACATTTGCCTCTCTTCCGTCCAAAAATTGAGTAACAGCTAGGTTAATATTGTTGTTTTTTTTGCTAAGCAAATGGGGGTTATCTCCTCACGCAGCGAACATTTGCTCCAATGCCTTCATGAGTAGTAAACACCCTCATGCCAAAGTCTATGCCTGCAAATCCGCCATAGTCAAAATTGAAAAACTGGGTCGTGTCCGAGGTCTTAAAGAATCCTTCATCAGCTGAAAGCGTTCCAAAACCCCGATAATTAAATCTCCTTAATTCTCTTGTCTTTCTGTCCCTGAAGCCAGCGGCAACTAAATTAAAATTATTGTTTTTGTACCTTGGAGTGCCCACCCCTGGTCGGTTTCTCCAAGACGCATACCATCCGCCATTATTTTCTTGGTCAACCCGATTTCTGTTAATCGACTCTGCCAATTCGCCGAGTCTAGTGAATTCTGCTGCTGTTGGAAGCCGCCAAGTGTTTTCTGGATATACTAAAGCACATGGGTCCCAATTTCTGGGTTCGGCTTGTGGTTCCCCTATGGGTGGTCTGGTGTCAAAATAATCGCGTTCTATAAAGTTTATCATTCCGCCATTGACATTTTTTATAAAGTTGTTGTCGTACCAAAATCTATATTTGTTTTTTGGTGAATTGGCTACATAGGTCAAATTTCCCCTAGCCCAATTGGTTCCACCCACTAAAAGTGTGCTCTCCTTTAATCTTAATTTTATGGTATATCGCTTGCCTGCAACAGGTGTGAAAGCTGGGAAATTTAATGGAATGCCCGCTGTAGGTATTCCGTAATCTCGGTCTGCAAAGGTGATTGCGGTAGGGTTATTTGGTGTAATGGTTTGGCTTGTAAGGGTCAAACTTTTTAGGATAGCCTGAAAATTCATAGGTTCACCGTTCGGAACAGTTAGCAACTGTTGATATTTGACCCATCCGGTTGGAATGGTATCGGCTATATGATCAAGCCATGTTGGTCTACTAAATGGCTCCTCAGCGTTTGTCTCTTTAAATACCCCATTTCTAAGGGAGAATTTCCCGTTTTTAAAACCATTAGAGGATGCTGGGAAATCCACCCTCAAATTTTTGATGGAAGAGAATGCGCCTCTAGCATCGATTTCAAAACGTATCGCACTGACCATTCTTTTAAAAGTAATGGAAGCTACATTTGGAGCGTTCGGATCATTGCTCGTTGTGATTACGCCCGTGGCGTAAAGAAAGTCGCTTCCGTCTTCAGCTGCTGCGGAGTTGACATCTAATATAGGAGATTCAACTGTTGGTTGGCGGAGGTAAGTAGAGGAGTTATAGGAATAGGCAAACCATCTGTATTGCCTATTGCGATATGCGGGAAATGGGATAGTTGGTCCATTGCCAGTGCTGGTGGAGAGAAGGTGAAACGACACAGCGTTGCCATTGCCGTCGGCTTCAAAGAGCATGATGATGTACCAGTTAAATTCACCAAATGGTTTGCTGCTTACAGCTTTTGTCAATGCTATATTCTTTTCAGCGCTTTCTTCGATCATTAAATCGATGTCCATGCCTTCTATGTTGTGTAGCTCTCGATGGATAGGGAATTTATTGAGGTTTTCGGTATCCCTTTCTCTATTGGAGCCCATTAATTCTGCGCTACTATCTTCTTCGATTCCTACCACTCGAAATACAATCCCTTTTTCGGATGGTAAATCTATATCACGTGGCTTGCAACAATTTAACATGACAATGCAAAATAAACTGCTCAGAATAAATAGGGGGGCTGTAATTTTCATCTTTTTAGGGTTTAGTTGGTTTTTCTAAAAGTCAAAATCTTTAATAGTTTCTCCTTCGTCCTCCCAGTCTTCAACTTCTGGGACATTGCCTGGGCCTCCCATTCTGACATGGGTAGAAGTGGCCATAAGACTGAAATCTAATTGTAGGGGCTGAATGGAAATTTTCGGGCGTAAGTAAGGTTTTTTGTCTTTTTTCCTTACAGAGGCATTCAAATCTTCAGCGCCCAAGCAGTGTGGTTCCTGTGGGGTCTTCATGATTTTTTGGTTCTTAATAACAGGTTGGCTGTTTATCTATAATCGTTATTTTTTAATTAATTGGTTCTTAATTAATTAATATTAGCAAAAATAAATAAAAATATTAATACTAAAGTAAAAATTAGTGTTTTAAGTATAAACTTTAAGTTAAGTGTTTAATCAATTCAGAGGGAGAGTGGAAAATGTGTGTCGGCAAGCAAAAAAAACAGCGCTATTTGACTTAGCGCTGTTTCTCGAAATGATAGGTTTTTTTTATACGCCTGAAGCGATTTTCATCAGCAATGCCGTTAACCATCCTGCATAGGTTCCGATTGCATAACTGAATACTGATAAGATTACTCCAACAGAAATTAAAGAGGGATGAAAGGCAGCAGACATCACGGATGCGGAGGCAACACCACCTACATTCGCCATACTTCCCACAGAAAAGTAAAAGAATGGCACCTTAAAGATCTTTCCAACAATGATCAACAATATAGCATGGAAACTGATCCAGATAAAGCCGACTACAAATAAACCAGGGTTGCCCAAAATGGCCATGATGTTCATCTGCATTCCGATTGTGGTGATCAGTACGTATAACAGAACGGTTCCGATTTTGGATGCTCCGGCAAATTCCAGTTTTTTTGCTGGAGTGAAAGATAGGGATATCCCAATGGCAG
The DNA here is from genome assembly GCF_024261425.1 of Sphingobacterium sp. LZ11T8. Taxonomy (NCBI): domain Bacteria; kingdom Pseudomonadati; phylum Bacteroidota; class Sphingobacteriia; order Sphingobacteriales; family Sphingobacteriaceae; genus Sphingobacterium; species Sphingobacterium sp. LZ11T8. Next base: position 171,272 of record NZ_JANBZY010000008.1, read on the forward strand.
TAGCAAAGAAGATCAACCAGAAGAAAGTATTGGTCAGGGAGAACTTCTCCGTCTCCGGATAATGGGTTGCCATAAAGTTAGCAACAGGTTCTGCCAATAAGGTTGCCAGTCCCGTTCCGCCGAAGGCTAACGCAATCATGATCATAAAATCTTTCGTCTCCGGAATGCGGCTGTTAACTTTTACGCGTTCATCCATTTTTGCCTTTAGGTGCTCCACGTCCTGGGAATCGGCCTTGAAGAATTTGTCCACGGCCTTGTATTTGCTTGCACCATATAATAGAATGGCCATCCAGATATAGGCTACAAAAACATCCACGGCGATGATGGAAGAGAAGAGGTTAGGAGAAGGTTGAAGGATCTCCTTTAAGGCCACTTGGTTTGCAGATCCACCAATCCATGAACCTGCCAATGCACCTAATCCACGCCAGACCTCATCGGGCCCTGTGCCCCCAACGACTTCTGGTGCGACCAAGGAAGTCAGGTAAACAGCCAATGGGCCGCCCAATAGGATACCTATTGTACCTGTTATGAACATCAATCCTGCTCTCTTGCGCAATGCCCACATCTCCTTGAGGTCTAGATTGTTCACAAATAAGATCAAACAGGCCGGAAGAAAATAACGGCTCCCGATCGTCGTCAATGGCGAATTTTCACCATCGATGATATTAAACGAATTCAATAGCCCCGGTAAGAAATAACAGAGCAACAATGGCGGGATGACATTATAAAATCCCTTGATGTATCTGTTGGATAGACTGGAGGTGTAAAAAACCAAACCTAAGATCGTCATCAATAATCCAAAGACCACCGTAGTGTTCTCTATCAATGGTCCGGCTTCTGTATCGGTTATTTGCATAAAATTGTAATAATTGTTATTTTGCTGTGAAAATAGATAATTTTTCAATTATTTATTGAAATAATCAACATATCAAAAACATTAGATCAATCTGAATCATTCAAAAAAAGACCGAATGGACCGAAGAAATTTTATTAAAAACGGTGGTATTATCCTTGGTGCCACTTCATTAGACTTTTCAAATACCAACCTTGATTTCAAGAAAAAAATAAAAGTAGGATTAGTCGGCTGTGGAGGTCGTGGAACAGGAGCCGCCTTTCAGGCCTTATCTGCTGATCCAGATGTCGAAATTGTGGCATTGGCCGATATTTTTCCGGAACAATTGGAAACAGCGCTGGCTTCCCTGCAAGAAGCGCACAAAGATCGCGTCAATGTTCCTGAAAAAAGGAAATATGTAGGTTTTGATGCCTATAAAAACTTAATAGCCTCCGACGTTGACGTCGTGTTGTTGGCCAGCCCTCCGAGCTTTAGACCGGATCATTTGACCGAAGCGGTTAAACATGGTAAACATATCTTCTGTGAAAAGCCTATGGCGGTAGATGTGCCCGGTGTACATAAAGTGCGTGAAGCGGTAAAAGTAGCCAAAGAGAAAAAGTTGAACCTTGTTTCTGGCTATTGCTTTAGGTATTCAACTCCTAACCGTGAATTGGCAAAATTAGTCCATGATGGCAGTATAGGTGATATCTATGCCATCAGTACCTTCAGGTTGGGCGGTGAATTGACCGAAAAACCTAGGCAGCCAAATTGGACCGACCTAAAATATCAATTGTACAATTGGTTTTACTACCAACGCTATTCGGGTGATATCATCGTTGAACAGACCGTGCACAGCATAGATTTCATGAACTGGATCTTAAACCGCGGATTGCCTAAAACCGTTTCAGGAACAGGAGGTAGACAGAGCCGTCCTTGGGACAAGTATGGCAATGTCTTCGACCATTTTGCCATTGAGTTTGATTATGGAGATGGCTTGAAAGGGTTCCATTTCGGCAGACAGCAAAATGGTACCCAACCACGAAACTCCGTAGAAGCAATCGGGACCAAAGGCAATTTTAATGTAAGCCTTTTGAGTTCCTATGCAATCAATGGATCAAATCCGTGGAAATTTAACGGTAAGATGAACAATATGTACCAGACGCAACATGATGAGCTTTTTGCGGCCATCAAGAATAAGCAAGTGATCAATGATGGTGATTTTATGGCGGATTCTACCTTAATGGCTATCTGGGCGCGCGAAGCTGCTTATACTGGTAGCATTATTTCGTTGGATGAAATCTTGAATTCAACCAAAACCTATGGTCCGAGTTCAGATGGATATAATTGGGAAATGGAAATAGATACTGCAAGAATCCCTAGACCGGGATTGGCGACATAATTATTGGTGAAAGGGAAATATTGGAAAAGATAAAGATTTTAGTGGTTGGCTGTGGTAATATGGGAGCATCCCATGCGCAGGCCTATCATGAGATGGAAGAATTTGAAATTGTAGGACTGGTCTCGCGTGGAGACAGTAAAAAGAAATTGAATGAGAAATTAGCTGCGCAATACCCCTTGTATGACAGCTATGAGCAGGCCCTAGAAGAATCGAAACCGGATGCGGTCTGCATCTCTACCTATCCGGATACCCATGAAGACTATGCCATCAAGGCATTTCAGGCAGGAGCACATGTCTTCATTGAAAAACCCCTTGCGGATACGGTTTTAGGGGCCCAGAAAGTAATCGATGCGGCCAATGCTGCCGATAAAAAACTGGTGGTGGGTTATATTTTAAGGCATCATCCTTCCTGGATTAAATTTATTGAGGTTGCCAAGACCATGGGGTATCCTTTGGTCATGCGCATGAACCTGAACCAGCAAAGCCAAGGCTATATGTGGGATGTGCACCGTAATTTGATGAAAAGCCTGAGCCCAATTGTTGACTGTGGGGTGCATTATATCGATGTGATGTGCCAAATGACCAATGCCAATCCGGTCACTGTATCGGCCATCGGTGCAAGGCTAACGGATGATATACCGACAGATAATTACAATTATGGCCAGCTGCAGATCCGTTTTGATGATGGCAGTGTAGGCTGGTATGAGGCAGGTTGGGGCCCTATGATCAGTGATACGGCGTTCTTTGTAAAAGACGTGATCGGGCCGAAGGGCTGCGTATCCATCGTGGCCAAAGAAGCTGGAAAAGCTGGAAATTCAGACTCTGTCGAGTCACATACCAAAACAGAATCCTTAAAGGTCCATTATGCTGATATCAATGCGCAGAATGAATTTTTGAAAAAAGATGAATGGCTAGACCTAACCGATGAGCCTGACCATCAGGAACTCTGCAACAGGGAACAACGCTTTTTCCTGAAAGCCATAAAGGAAAACTTAAATTTGGAAAAATCAATGCAGGATGCCATCAATAGCCTCCAAATCGCTATTGCATGTGATGAATCTGTAAAGACTGGTGAAATCGTAAAACTCTAAAATGCGCAAATACTCTCTTTTGTTCGGGTTGCTGTTTCTCAACCTGATGCTGTTAGCTCAATCCAAGAAACCTAATATTGTATTGATTCTCGCTGATGACCTCGGCTATGGAGACTTAAGTATCTATGGACAAGAAAAATTCAGCACCCCAAATATCGATGCCTTAGCTAAAAAAGGCATGCTCTTCACGGACTTCTACGCCGGGGCTCCTGTATGTGCCCCTTCACGTTCTGCCTTGATGACCGGGCAGCATACGGGTCATACGCATATCCGTGGGAATAAAGAAATAGTTCCTGAAGGTCAGGAACCTTTAGCTCAGCAAGTTGAAACCTTTGCCATGGCCCTGAAAGATGCTGGGTATAGAACCGGTGCATTCGGAAAATGGGGCTTGGGGATGGTTGGAACGACAGGTGATCCCCTGGAAAAAGGGTTTGATGAATTCTATGGCTATAACTGCCAAAGACAATCCCACCGTTATTATCCAACTCATCTGTGGGATAATGAGGAGCGTATTGACCTGAAGGGCAATGAGAACTTAATGAAAACCACGACCTACGCTCCAGACCTGATCCATCAGAAATCATTGACTTTTATCCATAATTACAAGGATGGACCTATATTCCTGTTTATCCCAACGGTATTGCCCCATGCTGAATTGATCGTTCCGGAAGATGAAATCTTTCAGGAGTTTGACGGGAAGTTTGAGGAAAAACCATTCAAAGGTAGCCCTTATGGACCTAATGCGAGTTCAGGTTATACCAGCCAAGCTAAGCCTAGAGCGACCTTTGCAGCTATGGTTACCCGTATGGACAGGCAGGTAGCAGATGTAGTTTCTGCCTTGGAAGAAGAAGGAATGCTTGAAAATACCATTATCATCATTACGAGCGACAATGGCTCGCATAGGGAAGGCGGAGCAGATCCTGATTTCTTTAAGAGTTCGGGTCCATTCCGTGGTAATAAACGTGATGTTTATGAAGGTGGGGTAAGAACGCCTTTTATTGTGCATTGGCCAGCTCAGGTAAAAGCGAATAGCAAATCTAACCATATAGGCGCTTTCTGGGATGTAGCACCAACATTATTGGAAATTGCCCAAGCGAAACCGATGAAACAAACCGATGGTATCAGTTTCTTGCCAACCCTGTTGGGTAAAAAAGGGCAAAAGGAACATGAATATCTATATTGGGAATTCCATGAACAAGGCGGGAAGCAAGGCTTAAGGTTAGGTGACTATAAGGCTATCCGCTTGAATGCTAAAGGTAATCCGGATGCTGAAATAGCAATTTACCATTTACCGACCGATGTTGCCGAGCAAAACAATATCGCTGCCAAGCATCCTGAACTGGTGAAAAAAGCCAAGAAGATCATGGCTGAAGCTAGAACGGAAAGTGATATTTTCCCCTTTCAATAAAAAAGATTGGCTACAAAAAGGGAAGGGCTGCAAATCAAAATTTGCAGCCCTTCCCTTTTTATATCTAATGGGCAAAATGTATTCGCCATTAAGGGATGTTCAGATATTTGTGTGTCTGCAAGGAGATTTCCCACCTTGGATTGTCCTTAACATAGTCAATGATCAAAGGAGTCATCTCTGCAGCCTTGGACCATTCCGGTTGTAAGTAGAGTTTGCAGGTCGAGCTAACAAACTTCGCGTGTTCTTCGGCCCATTGGAAATCACTTTTATTGAAGACGATGACTTTCAGTTCACCTGCTGCACTCAACACATCTTCTCTCGGTCCCTTGAATTTTTTTGGAGAAAGGCAGATCCAGTCCCAATATCCCGTCAAAGGATAAGCTCCGGAGGTTTCCAAGAAAATCTTGATGCCTGCTTCCTTAAGCTTTTGGGTCAGGTAGGTCAAGTTGTACAATAAAGGTTCGCCACCGGTAATCACCACGGTTTTTGCCGGATGTTGCAAAGCATGCTCCACGATGACGTCTGCAGAAGTCAAGGGGTGCATTTCAGCATCCCAGCTCTCCTTGACGTCACACCAATGACAGCCTACATCACAACCTCCCAAACGAATAAAATATGCTGCTTTTCCGGTATGGTATCCTTCCCCCTGTATCGTGTAGAATTCTTCCATCAAGGGAAGAAATGTGCCGTCCTCTGGAACTTGATTTGACATGTTACTGAATTTGAGCTGCAAAAGTAGGAAAAAAATCAAGATAAATGGAATTTCAATCCCTTGTAAGTCCTTCAAGCCTGTCGGCTGAAGGTCAAAAAATAGACCTTCAAATTTTTAAAATCGAAAATTTCATTCGGGATTCCTTTTAGTCTTGTTCGAGGCATATTCGTAATTTTCGAAATATGTCCCGAATAAGGGTAAGGTGAGTCCCAGCTGTATTGCTTCCTTTTATTTTTGCTGAAGTTTTTTTCTTCAAGCTGGGATTTGTAACGAGGCCAGAAATAGAAGTCCATGTTTCTTGAAATATAAGCAAAAACTTTTCTGAAATGACTGAAAATAAACTTTTTTCCCCTAGAGTTCATTTCGAAAAGACTAAAAATTTTCGTATTTTTGCATTGCATTAATTAAGGCGGCCTTTATAAACCAATGTAATTGTACATATTGGAAAGGTTGCAATTTTAGACAAACAATAAATCATAGTTGTAAATGATTAACATTACACTACCTGATGGATCTGTCCGTCAGTATGAACAGGGTACAACTGCTATGCAGGTTGCCCAATCGATTTCCGAAGGATTAGCTAGAAATGTATTAGCTGCAGAGGTAAATGGTGAGGTTTGGGATTCTTCAAGACCTATTGAAGGAGACGCTTCGGTGAAATTATTGACCTGGAATGATGATAAAGGTAAATCTACCTTTTGGCATTCATCCGCTCACTTATTGGCAGAAGCACTAGAAGCCCTTTATCCAGGGATTAAATTTGGTATCGGTCCAAACATCGAAACCGGTTTCTATTACGATGTTGACTTCGGTGACCGTGAATTCTCCTCGGATGACTTCAAGCAGATTGAGGACAAGATGTTGGAATTGGCTAAGCAAAAAGAGGTTTTTGAGCGTAAAGCTGTATCAAAAGCGGATGCATTGGCTTATTTCGAGGAAAAAGGTGATGAGTACAAGTTGGACTTGATCAAGGACTTGGAAGATGGAAAGATCACTTTTTATACACAAGGAAATTTCACTGACCTGTGTCGTGGACCACATATCCCGAATACAGGTTTTATCAAAGCGATAAAATTGACCAATGTGGCAGGTGCTTATTGGCGAGGTGATGAATCTCGTAAGCAGTTGACCCGTATTTATGGGGTTACTTTCCCTAAGGCTTCGGAATTGACCGAATATTTGAAGTTTATCGAAGAAGCCAAGAAACGTGATCACCGTAAGTTAGGTAAGGAATTGGAACTGTTTGCCTTCTCGGAGAAAGTGGGGATGGGATTGCCATTGTGGTTGCCGAAAGGAACTGCATTGAGACAAAAACTTCAGGACTTTTTACAGAAAGCGCAGATCAAGGCTGGTTATGAGCCTGTGATTACCCCGCATATCGGTCATAAACAATTGTATATCACTTCTGGTCACTACGAGAAGTATGGTGCGGATTCATTCCAACCGATCAATACACCGGTAGATGGCGAAGAGTTCTTGCTAAAACCGATGAACTGTCCGCATCACTGTGAGATCTACAAAACAAAACCTCGCTCTTACAAAGAGCTTCCGGTTCGTTTTGCAGAATTTGGAACGGTTTATCGTTATGAGCAGTCGGGTGAGTTGCATGGTTTGACCCGTGTTAGAGGGTTTACTCAGGATGATGCGCACTTGTTCTGTCGTCCAGATCAGGTGAAAGAGGAGTTCAAGAAAGTGATTGACTTGGTGCTGTATGTATTTGGGGCATTAGGTTTCAATGAGTTTACTGCTCAGATTTCATTGCGCGATCCAGAGAACAAGACCAAATATATCGGTTCGGACGAGAACTGGGCATTGGCTGAGGCAGCGATCATCGAATCGGCTACCGAAAAAGGCTTGCCTACCGTAGTGGAGTATGGTGAAGCAGCTTTCTATGGTCCTAAATTGGACTTCATGGTGAAAGATGCCTTGGGCAGGAAGTGGCAATTGGGTACCATTCAGGTTGACTACAACCTTCCGGAGCGTTTTGAGCTGGAATATACGGGTAGTGATAACATGAAACATCGTCCGGTTATGATCCACCGCGCACCATTCGGATCCTTGGAACGTTTTGTTGCAGTTCTGATCGAGCACTGCGGGGGTCAATTCCCGTTATGGCTTGCTCCTGAGCAGTTTATCATCCTGCCAGTGTCAGAAAAATATGAAGAATATGCGCAAAAACTTTTGGAATCCCTAAATAATTCCGATATTCGCGGTCTGATTGACTTGCGTGACGAGAAAGTTGGACGCAAGATCCGTGATGCCGAAGTGAAAAAGATGCCTTACATGTTGATTGTAGGGGAGAAGGAGATGGAAAGCGGAACAATCTCAGTTCGTAAACATGGTGGGGTGGACTTAGGGTCGATCACAGCAGAGGAATTTAAAGATTTATTAATAAAAGAAATAACTGTTTAATTAAAGGAACATTTGGCAAAAAGTAACAATTTCGGCCCGAGAGGCCCGATAAGAAAAAAAGAACCAGAACATCGTATCAATGAGCACATCCGTGTTCCAGAAGTACGTTTGGTTGGTGACAATGTAGAGCAAGGGGTATTTCCGACACGTCAGGCATTAGCATTAGCTGATGAGTTAGAATTGGATTTAGTTGAAATCTCTCCAAACGCTACGCCTCCTGTTTGCAAAATTATTGATTACAGTAAATTCGTTTACGAACAGAAAAAAAAGCAAAAGGAAATCAAAGCGAATGCGAAGCAGACGGTGATTAAGGAAATCCGTTTTGGACCTAACACCAGCGAGCATGACTTCGAGTTTAAGTTGAAGCACGCAATGCGATTCCTGGAAAGTGGCGAGAAAGTTCGTGCTTACGTACATTTCAAAGGCCGTGCAATTGTGTTCAAGGAACAAGGTGAAATCTTGTTGTTGCGCTTTGCCCAAGCCCTAGAAGATTATGGTAAAGTGGAACTGTTGCCTAAGTTGGAAGGTAAGCGCATGTTCTTGACATTGGCGCCCAAAACCAGCCCAAAGAAATAAGACGTATCTAACAGATTGATAAAAATTATATAAGTATTATGCCAAAAGTTAAAACCAATTCCAGCGCGAAGAAACGTTTCAAATTGACTGGAACAGGTAAAATAGCAAGAAAAAACGCTTTCAAAAGCCACATCTTGACTAAGAAAACTACTAAACAAAAACGTAACTTAACTACTACTAGTTATGTGAGTGATGCTGATACAGGCAACGTAAAACGTATGCTAGCTATCGGTAAATAAGTTTAGAAAACATTTTATAACAATATTTTTTTAACCGGGTATAGGGTCGTAAGATTGCTGAAAAACGCAACGCCTTTTACCAAATTAAATTTTAAAAATTATGCCACGTTCGGTTAACGCAGTTGCTTCTAGAAGAAGAAGAAAAAGAATCCTTAAATTAGCTAAAGGCTATTATGGATCCCGTAGCAAAGTATATACTATTGCTAAAAATACAGTAGAAAAAGGTTTACAGTACGCTTACCGCGACCGTAAAACCAAAAAACGCGAGTTTAGAGCTTTATGGATTCAACGTATCAACGCTGGAGCACGTCAACACGGAATTTCTTATTCTCAGTTGATCGGTAAATTAAACGCTAAAAACATCGGCTTGAACCGTAAGGTATTAGCTGACTTAGCTTTAAACAATCCAGATGCTTTCAAAGCAGTTGTAGACGCAGTAAAATAAGTTTAAACCGCATCTTTTTGTTAGATATAAATAAAGCCATTCCGAAAGGGATGGCTTTTTTTGCTGAAGGAAATTAGGGATTTTTGTACGGGTGTATCGCATCCGGCTGACGGATGCAGGTACAGATTATGGGATTCTTTGTACTTCCTGTTTGACGTCAAAATTCCTTCCTCCAACCAATAAAAAAATGGTTTCCTCATCTTACGATTTTGGAATGACTGGCATCCCTAAAAAAACAAAAAATAGATTCTTCGCTTTGCTCTGAATCCCTTTTTAGCTCATTTTTGGTTCCGTACGCTAATTATATTTTAGATCCTGTCATCCATTATCGAGGATAATTGAACTGCTCGCCATATAAACCATTTATATGTTCTAAATATGCAGCAGGCTTATGCAATAAGCCCCTACGGAAATGGGGTCAATTTTTGCCAGGAAATAATCTTCAAATCATAATCTTGGTCCAGCCGTTGGATGAGCCTGTCGAGAACCACATCCTTGCCCAAATTCTAATGTCTGTTGTCTATTGTCTAATGTCTATCGTCTGTTTTCCCCCAATACAATCTCAAACTCATCATAATCTGCTTTTCTCCAGGCCATATCTTGGGTGCTGCTTGACAATGCAAACCATGGGGAAAAGGTTTTTACTTTTATGGTTTTACCATCTGGCAAAAACTCCAAAATCCTTATCCAGCCATCTCCACCACTTCCATAGGTTCCACCACCCAAGGCTTGGGCGTTAAAGGTCATTTGATTTACATCTTTACCTGCAGCGTTCTTGTCGATACGGAAGCCTACATGTTTCCTGGGGTCGTTTGGAGAGCCTATATGGCCGGAAATAACCATTTCGATATTCTTGGATGGTTTTACCAGTTTTTCAAATACAGCAGTCCCGTAATTGGCGTCCTGCAGATCATACTTGGCGGTCTTGATGTGATCGTTTTGGTAATTTAGGTAGGCATGGGTCAACAAGACTACGCTATGGTCTCGGTATTTGTCTTGGTTGACGACCTTGTTTGCCCATTTCAATACAGTATCTCGAGGAGCGAACTCGATGGAAAGGAATAGAAACGGCTTGCCATGAGGTGATTTCCATTGATAGGCCGCATTTTCTAAGCTTGGGTTCCCATAAATGTTCTCCGTAACTTCCCTTAGGATCTTTTGGTTTTCGCTGTTTTTGTCCGGATAGAAATAATTTGGGAAATGCGTGGTCTTGGGTTTATGGGTATAGCTGAAGATGTTGTAGTCATGGTTCCCGGTTGCGGTAATGTAGGGGATTTTGCCATCCAGTTTTTCGAAGGCTTTTGCGGCTGCTTCCCATTGCTGTTTACCGGTCTGGTCCATTTTCTTGGGATCTGGATTGATGATGTCATCGTGCTCTACCAGGTCTCCCGTGCACATGACCATCTGAATGTTGAGGTTGTCCTCGTTTTCCACGATCCAATTCATCATGACATCCAAAATAGGTTGGTTCCGCTGAAACTTCACGTAGTTCTGGATGTCAGGTAAGAGGACCATGGTCCAGGAGCTGGAATCGGATAGATGAGGCTTTTCAAAGGCTTTTTTTTCTTGTGCTATGGCGTAAGAAGTGACTGTGACCAATAGGACACAGAAGCATATGATTTTTTTGATTGCGTTCATTTTTTTAGGATTGCTGAGAAAAACAAACGTGACCTGGGCCGGTCACGTTTGAGAAATAAAAGTATTTGTATGAATTGTAAACGTATTAATAACCTGGGTTCTGGGTCAGGTTTTTATTGGCATCCATCTCTTGCGCAGAGATTGGCCAATACTCATCTTTGTTTTCCTTGAAGACTACAGCCTGAGTGCCGAAGACTTTACTTGCTACACTGTGGTTGTACACTGGGTTTGCATTCTCATCGATACGGGTCAATACGTTTTTATCCCAAGCATTAGCCAATCGGTTTAGATAGATATGGCCGTTCATGACTTGGTTTGCAATTCCCCAGCGACGAAGGTCGTGCCAGCGCAAACCATCATTGGCCAACTCTACCTTTCTTTCATAGCGTAGGGCTTGGCGCAATTGCGCCTGAGAAAGTCCTGTAGGAAGGTTTGGCATATGCGCGCGTTTACGGATCTGGTTGATGGCATCATACACTGTACCGTCGATGCTGTTATCTTCAATCTTCGCTTCTGCATAGATCAACAGGAGTTCTGCATATCTCAACACACCAACATTTAAGTCCGAGAATCCGGAAACCGAAGTCGTCGGGAAGTCCACTAGATCGGTATGTTTACGCCATAGATATCCGCTAAAGGAACGGTATGCATTGGTGGCATCAGCATTGGTCTGCGAACTAGGTTTGGTAGAGGTACCGTTGATTACAGGCCAATAGTTGTTCACTTTGGAGAATGAGGCATTTGGCTCGAATTGGAATCCCATAAACCTGGAATTCGGACGAACAGTGTAAAGGTCCAAACGAGGGTCTCTGTTTTCAAAAGGTTTCTCCGGGTTGTAACTGGTCGATTCCGTGATGTACTTGCCATCTAGATCCTGGAAAGAGTCGATGAAGTTTTGGGTCGGTCCCCAATAACATACGCCTTTCCCAAGTCTGGAAGCTAGATAATAACCTTGATTATGTACGTTGTCGCTGATATTGCGGTTGTATTCAGCCACCCAAATCCATTCTTTGCTGCTTTCGTATCCTTTGTGGCCAAATATATTGGCAACTTCTGGTTCGCCTTCCTTGTGGGACTTGTTGGCAAAGTCGATGGAATTGTCGAACTCCGTCAAGGCATGGATCCCATTGGATAGGGTGATAGCTTTTTGTGATGCTTCGCTAGCGAGCTTGTATTGTTTTGCATAGAGGGCAACTCTGGCTTTTAGGGTATAGGCAGCAATGCTGGATGCCCTAGAAAACTTTGTTCCGGCCTGTGATTGGGGTAGGTTGTCTGCAATGGCAGTCAGTTCATCCAAGATGAATTTTTCTACCTCAGCTTTTTTGGTTCTACCCGGTAGTTCATCGCCCAGTTTCAATGCGTTTTTCAATAAGGGAACATCGCCATACAATTCGATCAGTTGGGAATAGGAATAGGCACGGATAAATCTCAACTCTGCATCGATCTTTTTGTAATCAGCTTCAGACATGCTGGTTTTGATGTCTGCCAATTTATCCAGGACATCATGTACCCTTCCGATGGTTTTGTAATGGGCAGCCCAAGGTTTGGTTGCCAAGGCATTGTCAGTCGTGATAGAACTGGTAATCGGTGATGTATAGTTGTTTCCCGGTCTAGCATAGCCAATATCGGTGATGTTGTCCATAACGTGCCAGATAGGGGTGCTGGAAGCATCTAGAAGGGTTAAACCTTTGTATGCTCCTAAGAGTCCCATTTCAGCTTCTTTTTGGCTGGCTGGGAAGGTTTCAGACGATGGGCCGTCCAATGGTAATCGGTCTAGGTCGCAAGAGCTCATGAGAGCTGCGCATAATAAACTGATTCCTATGATAGATTTTGTCTTCTTGATCATTGTTCTTAAAATTTAAAGTCTAAACCAAATGTGTACACCTTAACCTGGGGGTAGAAGTTACCTGAACCTAAGGTTACTCCATCCTGTGCTCCTGAGTTATAATTGATTTCAGGGTCATAGCCTTCGTAGAAGTTTGTTTTTGTAAAGAGGTTCTGTCCGTTGGCATAGATGAATATTCCGCCGATCTTGCTGTTCGCCAGCCAGCTTTTAGGGATCTCATAGCCTAACTGAACATTTTTCAATCGGAGATAAGAAGCGCTTCTCATCCAGAAATCAGAGTTCTGCGTATTGTTTGTTGAGGTTACCGATACGCGTGGTAATGAGGCTCCTCTGTTGTCTTCGGACCAGTAGTCCAATTGCCAAGGTTTAATCGCCGAAGAGTTCACCGCTGGGATCACGTAATGTGAATCCAGGTAGCCATTTGCTTTGGCTACACCTTGCAAAAAGGCACTGAACCTAAGACCCTTGTAGCCTAAGTCTAGGTTGAATCCGTAGGTATATCGAGGCATGGTGCTGCCGATAATGGTTTTATCTGCATCCGTGATCTTGCCATCCGGGATGGCATTGCCATTCGCATCTAGATCACCCGCGATGTCCCTGTATCTGATATCGCCCGGTTTTAAGGTGCCGAACTGCTTAGGTCCATTGTCTATTTCTTCCTGGGATTGATAAAGACCGTCGGATTGGTAGCCGTAAATGGAGTTGATGGAATATCCTTCCTGTTGTCTCAATAACGTTCCTGAAACTTGTCCTTTCATGTCAAGGATCTTGTTCTTTACATCGGAAATATTGGCGCCGATACCTAATTTAAAATCGCCGAATTGGTTGTCGTAACGCACCGATGCTTCCCATCCTTGGTTCTGTACCTTGGCCGCATTTTGGAATGGTGCATTCTTACCATATAGCTCAGAAACGTAAAGTTTCATCAGGATACCATCGGTCTGTTTTGTGTACCAATCGAATGTAACGCTGAAGTTGTTGAAAAGGGATGCATCCAATCCTAAACCGGCCATGGTGGTTTCTTCCCACAATAGGCCCGAGTTTGCCATGGTGTTCAAGGCAATCATTTGGTCAACCGCACCACCAACGGAAATACTTCCTAGATTCAAGGTTTCGATGTATGGTTGGTAGGTTGTTCCGATGTTTTGGTTACCTAGGATACCCCATGAACCGCGGAGTTTCAACTGGTTGATGGAATTTTTTAGGTCAGCCATAAATGGCTCTTCCGAGATTCTCCATCCAGCAGAGAAAGATGGGAATGCTGCCCAGCGGTTTGATTTTGCAAACCTGGAACTTCCGTCATAACGAAGGTTGGCTTCCAAAAGGTAACGGCCTTTGTAATCGTAGTTAAATCTTCCGAAAGTGGAAACCAACAGCCATTGGAATTGGTTTCCAGCATTGTTCTTGGTTTCTGTGTCTGCACCAGCGTTCAATACCTCATAGGTGTCGTAGGTAAAATCACGACGGTATCCCATCAGGTATTTTTCGTCATAAGTTTCTCTTGAGGCACCGAGCATCAAGCTGAAGTTGTGGTCATTGAATGATTTTTGTGCAGTGGTTTGGAAAGAGTAGCTTCCGTTGAAATAGCGGTAAGCAGATTCAGTCAGTTCCGTAGAAGGTAAGGCTGTGCCCGCTTCGCTTCCGTCTTCGTAATAGGTCATGACTGCCTTTGCGAATTCATGGATATTACGGGTGCGGTATCTTGGTGCTGCCATACCTGAGATGCTCAACCAATCGAATGGTTTATAGTTAATGGAAAGGTTTCCCAATAACTCCAGGTTGTTTACTTTTTTATTGCCACCATCTTCAATAAAAGCTACGGGGTTGTTTTTTACCCAGCCTTCTGACCAAAGGCCATCGCCTACGCGGATTGGGATGTTGGTTGGCATACGGCCAATATAATTCCAGATAGTTCCTTCATTAGCGATCTGTAAGCGGTTGCTGTTTACGGCTGAAAGGTCAAAACGGATGTTTAATTTATCATTTGGATTGATGTCCATATTGTTTCGGAAGGTGTATCTTTTGAAACCGGTGTTGTCAATCAGTCCATCTTGGGATACATAACCCAGGGAAGGAGCCACGCGGATCTTCCCAGCGCCGGCATTGAGGGAAACAAAATGGTTGTGGGTGAATCCTGAACCATTTAGGATGCCTTTTTGCCAGTCGAAATTATCTGGGTTCTCTGCATATAATTTATTGAATTCTTCAAAATCTTTTTCGCTGTAGATTACGGAGCCGTTATCGTTCATGTTGGCATCGTTAAATACTTTCATGAAAGTTGCACCATCCGTTACCTTCGGGATAAAGGTTGGGTCCTGCCAACCTGTATAGCCTTTGTAGTTTAGGGCAAATTGGTCCTTACCACGCTTAGTTGTGATCAAGATTACCCCGTTAGCGGCACGGGAACCGTAGATTGCCGCAGATGCTGCGTCCTTAAGGATGGAGATGTTCTCGATCAGGTTCGCATCTACATTGTCCAAGGATCCTGCTACACCGTCGATGATCACAAGAGGTTCAGAATCTGATCCGCCGAATGAATTGACACCGCGGATACGGATCTGACCTTGGTCGCCGCCTGGTGCGCCGGATTGGGAGGTTACTGTTACGCCCGGTGCGAGACCTTGCAGGGCAGAGGAGGTGGATACGATTGGTCGTCTTTCCAGCTGTTCGCTATTGATCGTAGAAACAGCTCCGGTCAGGTTTACCTTTTTTTGAGTCCCATAACCAACCACAACGACTTCGTCCAGGTTGGTCAGGTCGGCTGTAAGGATAACATTGATTGTCACTTGGTCCGCAATGGTTCTTTCCGCATTGGCATAACCCATGCTTGCGAAAACCAAAACATCTCCAGTGTTGGCTTCGATAGCATACTCGCCAGTTGCTGAAGTTTGGGACAAGGCATTAAGATGACCCTTAATGCTGATGGTCACGCCTTCCAAAGGGTTTCCATCTTCATTGGTCACTTTCCCCGAGATATTCTTTTGCTGTGCCCATAGCATGCCTATAGGTAGAAAACACAGCAAAAAAATGAGTTGCAGTTGTTTTTTCATTTAGATGCTTATTAATAATAAATAGGTTCTTTTTACAGATGTTTTAGAGTAGAGTTTTAATGTCCTTACAATATGTTTAAAATTGTTTCGAAAATAGCTTAATAATGTTAAATCAATATTAAGGCTTTGTTTTCGTTATGTTAAAACAAGGCATAAATGCCGATATCATATTAGATTTTATTCAAAAATAACAATAGGTTATTCGCTTATAAAGCGTTTCGAAAATAAAAAAAAGATTTTTAAACCAAAAATTTAAAAATCTTTTTTCTGAAAATGACTTAGAAAGGTAGCTTAAGCTAGAATGATTTTGATACCCAAGTCTTCGATAGACTTGACGATGTTTGGGGACACCTTGTTGTCGGTAATGATGTAGTCTACGTCGATCAGTTCGCAGATCTTGCCTAGGCCTCTTTTTCCAAATTTGCTGCTATCTGCCAGGATTGCAATCTTTTGGGAGGTTTCGATCATTTTTTGGTTTAATGTTGCTTCAGGTAGGTTGCTGATGGAGATTCCGAATTCCAGGTCGATTCCGTCGGCTCCAAGGAACAGGATCCCGCAGCTGATCTCGTCCAAGATGCGGATCGCATACTGCCCGGCAACGGAAGATGAATTGGTCCTGATTAGTCCTCCGAGCTGTAAAACCTCGATGTTAGGCTTGCCACTGAGCTCTAAACCTACTTTTAATGCCGGCGTGATGACCGTAAGCATGTGTGTGGATTCAATGTTTTTGGCTAGGGTGAACACGGTTGTGCCGGATCCGATCATGATGGAGTCGTTGTCTTTGATCAGTTTGATCGCGGCCTGTGCTATGCGCTGTTTCTCCTCGCTGTTGATGGATTCCTTCACCATGATAGGGCGGTCGATAGCGTAAGGGTTGCTGTTGGAAGCTCCTCCTTTGATCCTGAATAACAGGTTTTTGTCTTCTAGTACTTTAAGGTCCTTTCGGATCGTTACGCTGGAAACCTTCATGGTTTCGCAGAGCCAGTCTATCGTAATTTTCCCTTTTTCCTTTAAGCTTTTTAGAATGAATTCGTGTCTGTCTGTGATATTCATCATAATTCATTAAAATAAGTTAATATAATAGCAAATATAGTCAGCATTTCTGTACTTGCCTATTCTTTTTTTTTATTTAAAAATGTTTTTTTATATTCATTTATTCCTACATTTGAATTCATAACTGGTATTATTTTAATAACCGAATCTAATTTATGTCGAAATTTACGTTGCCTATTCCAGCCACTAAAAGGAGATGGTATATCATAATTGTCATTTTTTTAGCCATTGTCTTCAATTATTATGATAGGCAGATTGTGTCGATCTTGAAGCCTATGCTAAAGGACGAGTTTGATCTGGGTGACGATGGATATGCCTTGGTGATCAATGTTTTCACGGTGTTCTATGCCTTGATGTATCCGGTGTCTGGTTGGTTGGTGGATAAATTCGGTGAACGGAAGGTGATGTTGGTCGGCATATTGGGGTGGTCAGTAGCATGTTTGGGAGGTGGTTTTTCAAGGACTTTTGGTTCTTTCCTGTTTTTCCGAGGGATGCTCGGCGCGGCAGAACCTACAAACTTTCCCGCTCAGTTGAAGGTGATCACGGTTTGGTTTTCAGGAAAATTGCGCGCTACGGCAAATAGCCTATGTGTTGCGGGAAGTTCGATCGGGGCGATCATTGCGCCGCCTTTGGTTGCTTGGCTCGCCATGCGCTATAATTTCCATACGGTATTTATCGTTGCCGGGGTTGTAGGCTTGATCATTGCCCTTTTATGGTTCCTGATCTATACGGAACCGCCAGCAGGGATCCGTAAGGAAGCAATCGGTGAGGCGGATGCTCAATCTGCCGGATACGGTTTCTCATGGGGGCAGTTATGGAAGACCAAGACCTTGTGGGGGATCCTGTTGATTCGTTTTGTGAGTGATCCCGTTTGGTATTTCTGTCTTTTCTGGTTGCCCGGCTATCTACAGGAAGAAAGTGGATTGACCTTGGCACAGATCGGTATGTTTGGATGGATTCCATTTTTGGTGGCCGATTTAGGAGCTATTGGCACTTCTGCATGGTCGGATAAAATGGTCCGCAAGGGCAAGGAGCCTTTGTTGGCCAGGAAAATTATGTTGAGTAGCATTGCAATATTGGCACCATTGTGCTGTTTGACGGACTATGTTTCCAATCCTTATCTCACCATTCTGATCTTTTCCTTGGTTGCCGTGGCTTGCTTAAGCTGGTTGTTTACCATTTCAGTGGTGATAGCCGAGGCTTTCCCTGTAAAGAATGTAGCTTCTGTTTTAGGGATCGCAGGTGGTTTTGGTGCATTGGGAGCAGTTCTGTTCAACTATTTCGTTGGTCAGATGATGGGATCGCTGGGTGCAGGGACCATTTTTATAGCAATGGCATTTATGCATCCCATTGCGGTATTGATTCTTTGGACCATGGTCAAAAAGGAGAAGCCCAAGGAGGCTGTATTAGTAGAGAATAATTAATTAAAAAATATTACAACATATTATTGTTATGGGAGAAGTTAAGAACATTTTGGAGCCTGCAAGAGAGACTCCTGTTCGTATGGAAGTTGATGTTTTGGTTGTTGGCGGCGGTCCTGCTGGTATTATTGCTGCTCAGGCTGCTGCATCAGACGGGTTAAAGGTTGCCTTGATTGACAACCGTAGCTTTGTTGGTGGGAATATGACCATCGGTTTACCGATCCTAGGTTTCTTGGGGCAAAAAGGAAACCAGATCATCAAGGGTCTTCCACAGAAGTTTATAGAACGCTTGAAAGAAGTGGATGCAGCCTCAGAACACCGTCCATGTCCACTGCACATGAGCTTGACCTTAGTGGAACCGGAAGCAGTGAAAAATGTTGGCTTGAAGGTTTTGGAAGAAGCTGGCGTGAAAGTACTGCTTTATGTTTTCTCTGCTGGTGTTGTGATGGAAGGCGATGAGCTGAAAGGTGTAATCATTGAGAGCAAATCTGGAAGAGAGGTCATTTTGGCGAAAACGGTCATTGACTGTACCGGAGATGCTGATGTTGCCTATAAAGCAGGGGTGGAATGCGAGCAAGGAAACGATGTTGGTGGTGCCCAGCCTCCGACCTTGATGTTCTGTATGGCTGGAGTGGATACAGACAAATTGCGGATGTCCATTGCTGAAGAGCCAAGAACTTATTTGACTGACTTTATACCAGCGGAATACTTTGGGCAAAACCATCAGTTTATCGTGGTTGGTCTTAGGAGTGTGATGGAAAAAGCACGTCAAGCTGGCTATCACCTTCCGGTTGAACGTACGATTTTGATCACCGGTCTTCGTGAAGGAGAGGTTTGGGTAAATATGTCCAGGATCAATGGCGTAGATGGAACTAATCCAGAAAGTTTGACTTTTGGGGAGATTGAAGGTCGCAGACAGGTGGAAGAGATTCAACGTTATTTGGTGGATTTCGTTCCTGGGTTTGAAGATGCACATTTCACTAAAATGGCTCCATTCCTGGGAATTCGTGAGACTCGCCGTATCGTTGGAGATTATGTGATGACTGCAGATGATATCTTGACCTGCCGTCGTTTTGATGATGCCGTTGCTGTGGCAAGTTATCCATTAGATATCCATCATCCTGAAGGTGGTGGCTGTACCTTGACCTGGTGTGGCGATAGTTATGATATTCCATACCGTTCTTTGGTACCTAAAAAGGTAAAGAATTTATTGGTGGCTGGACGCTCGATTTCAACGACGCATGAAGCTATGTCTGCCATCCGTGTGATGGCCCCATGTATGGCGATGGGTGAAGCGGCGGGGCGTGCGGCTAAACTAGCGGTTCGTCATGGCGTAAGCCCGGCAGATGTCAATGTGGAAGAGCTAAGGGCAGAATTGATCAATTCAGGGGCATATTTAGGAGAAGACCTAACGGCTACCGTTTAAAAATAATACAATGAAACGTTCCGAAATGTCCAATCGCAGGGAATTCTTTAAGAAAGTAGGTTTGTTGTCAGCAATGCCATTATTGGCGAAGCTGGATTTACAGGCTGCTGTTGCTCCTGTACTGGGTGGTCAGATTAAGGTGCTGACTTGCAATATCCGGGTTGATCTAGAGGAAGATGCCGCAAAGGGCTTAGGCTGGAAAGATCGCCGAGGTGCCTGTTTGGCAATCATTAAAAAGGAGAAAGCAGATTTAATAGGTTTTCAAGAGGTTTTGAAAGGTCAGTTTTTGGATCTCAAGGAAAACCTGAAAGATTACTTTGCTTTTGGATTTGATGGCCCTGAAATGGATCAGTTTAAGGAAGGTTATCATGGCATTGCCAAGAACCCTATATTGTTTTCCAAAAAGAGATTTGAGTTGTTGACAGCCAATACCTATTGGCTGTCGGAAACCCCCTTAAAGGCAGGAAGCCTTTCCTGGGGTTCAGCAAGAGCGAGGAACGCAGTGTTTGTAAGGTTGCTGGATAAAATAACTAATAAGGAAATCCGTTTAACAAACCTGCACTTGGACCATGTCAGTAATGAAGCCAAGGAAGGACAGATCAAGGTGGTGCTAGATGAGGCTGCGCAATATCAAACTGACTTTCCGCAGATCTTGACCGGGGACTTTAATGTGGGGATGGATTCTAAGGTTTATCAGGATGTTATTGATGCGGGATGGAAAGATTCTTATGTGCAGGTCCGAGGAAATGTAGTTCCTGAGGGTACTACCCATGGATTTAAGGGAAATGACCCGAACAGGAAGAAATCCAAGAAAATTGACTTTATCTTCCTGAACGGACCTTTGAAGGCCGTTGACACAAACATCATCAAGGATAGCTATAAAGGCGTTCTGCCAAGCGATCATTATTTTGTGAGTGCCGTATTGGCGTATCAATAAAGGAACGATTCAAATAAACAGTTAAAAAAAGAACAGTTTTTGGTACTGTTCTTTTTTTAGAGCGATTGGGTTTAATTATGTTATATTTTGTTTATTTTTATTTTACTTAAACACATATTTCAATTAAAACCTTAACTAAATTTAATGGCACAGCAAAGCACAATGGATAGGCTAGGTATACCTAGTCATTTAAAATGGGGCTACCTTGGTATTCTTATCTTCATGATGGGTGATGGGGTAGAGCAGGGATGGCTCAGTCCTTACCTTGTCAGTCATGGCATGAGTATGGAGCAATCGGCAGCTCTTTTCACCGTATATGGAATTACCATTGCAATTTCTTCCTGGTTTTCTGGCGTATTGGCAGAGAGTTATGGACCGCGTAAATCCATGTTCATGGGTTTGCTGTTGTATCTGATCGGGACCGTAGGTTTTGTGTCCATGGGAATGGCCAAATTGGATTACAATGCCATGCTGTTATTCTATGCCATCCGAGGCTTTGGCTATCCTTTGTTTGCCTATTCCTTTATGGTCTGGATCAACTACCGTAGTCCAAAACATATGTTGGGCAGAGCAGTAGGTTGGTTTTGGTTTGTGTTCACTGGGGGGCTGAATGTGTTGGGAGCCTACTATTCGAGTTGGGCATTGGATAAAATGGGTTATGAAAACACACTTTGGTCTTCTATACTGTGGGTCTTGATAGGTGCATTTTTTGCACTGGTCCTGAACAGGGATAAGTTTGAAACAAAAGCATCCAAAGGTTCAAAAGCTCAGGAGTTGATGAATGGACTGACCATTGTCAAAAAGGAGCCCAAGGTATTGATCGGAGGAATTGTGAGGGTAATCAATACGACTGCCCAGTTTGCATTTCCGGTGTTCTTGCCGATGTATATGGCAGAACATGGATTCAATACCAAAGAATGGTTACAGATCTGGGGAACCATTTTCACGAGTAACATTGCATTTAACTTAATATTTGGATTTGTAGGCGATCGCTTAGGCTGGCAACGCACCATTATGTGGTTTGGTGGAGTTGGCTGTGCGATTACCACGGTCCTTTTCTATTATTCGCCGGTATGGTTCGGAGGAGCCTATTGGGCGGTAATGGCGGCAGGTATAGCTTGGGGAGGGCTTTTGGCCGGCTATGTTCCTTTATCCGCATTAGTGCCTTCATTGGTGAAGGAGGATAAAGGAGCAGCGATGGCCATCCTGAACCTTGGAGCTGGACTGCCAGTTTTTGTGGGGCCAGCGATCGTAGGATTGTTGATCGGCACCATTGGAAGTGAGGGGGTGATTTGGGTACTGGCTGTATTATATCTGATCAGCGCAGTATTGACAAAATTTATCACGATTCCAGAAGGAGAGCTGAGGGAATCGGAGAAAGAATTGAATACCGTATAATTAAAGAATTTAGATTAAAAATAGAATAACAACCTATGAAAGTATTGCTAACTGCGCCTTATGAGAACGAAAAAGCTTTGAATGAATTGAAAGGTCTTTTTGATGAAGTCATTTACCGTTCATGGAAACCAAATGGACGCGCCTATAATCCAGCAGAACTAAAAGCGTTATTGAAGGAGACAGGGGTTGATGCCTTGATTTCCGAACATGATGAAATCACAGAGGAGGTATTGCGTGAGAACCCGAACTTGAAATTTGTCGGCATATGCCGTGGTACCCCATCGAATATCGATTTGAAGGTCGCTACAGAATTAGGTATTCCCGTATTCAATACTCCGGCAAGGAATGCACAGGCAGTCGCAGAGATGTTTATTGCTAATGTCATCACTTTGATGAGAAATACCGTTCCTGCTATCGATTGGTTAGAAGGAAAAAACTGGGGAGAAGGAGCGCATACTTCTTATTTACAGTTCAAAGGAAATGAGCTTGCAGGGAAAAAGGTCGGTATGGTCGGATTTGGTGCCGTAGGACAGCATATTGCAAGGATGTTGGTTAACTTTCCTTGTGAGATCTATTATTTCGATCCTTATTTTACAGATCCTAATACAGATTTTAAAAAGGTTGAATTAGAAGAATTGTTCGCTACTTGTGATGTAGTAGGCATCCATTTGCCCGTTACGCCAGAGACTACAGGAATGATAGACAAGAAATATCTTTCATTGTTGAATAAAGATGCGATTTTTGTGAATACAGCGCGTGCGACGGTTGTCAATCGTGAAGATTTATTGGAAGTGATCGAAGGTGGGCAAATCCGTGGTGCCGTTTTGGATGTATTCTACAATGAGCCACCAGATGAGATTGACTACAAGATGATCCTGAACAAGAATGTCATTGCAACGCCGCATATCGCTGGTGCTACCCATGAGGTAGAAGACCACCACGCATTTATCATGAACAACAACCTTAGGGAGTTTTTCCATAAGGGTAATAAATCTATCAAACAGCTTGTCAACAAAGCAGTTTTAGAGAACACATCAATTAGCTAAACATGGCAACAAAAGAAGCTTATTTAATCGTCGACATCGGCACAGGAAATGCACGCGTTGCAGTATGTGCTATCGATGGCGAAATCTTAAGTATCAAAAGAGAAAACGTTCATTACGAAACGGATACTCAATATGAAGACTCCATCTTCTTCAATCCTGAAGAGCTGTGGTCACAGATCCTGAAGCTTTCGAAAGAAGCATTGGCCGAAGCTGGAGCGGTGAAGATCAATGCTATCACAGCAACTAGCCAAAGGGAAGGTATTGTGGTGGTTGACCAAGAAGGAAAGCCATTGCTCGGCATGCCTAATATCGACCATCGAGGAAGAAAATGGGAAATCGACTTACAAGATAAAGATCTTGTCTATGATCTTTCTGGTCGTTACCCTACATCATTATTTTCTGCTTTCAAGCTTGTCGGAGTAAGGGAAGTATATCCAGAACTATTTGAACAGATTGCCTGCGTAATGAGCATCAGTGACTGGATCCAATTCCAGTTTTCAGGGGTTGCAGGATACGAGCATTCTCAAGCTTCTGAAACCTTGTTGTACGATGTGGCAAAGAAATCATGGTCCCAAGAATTATTGGATCAATTCAACCTATCCTCTAGCATCTTACCAGATTTGAAAGATTCAGGATCGATCCTGGGCGATATCAAAGCAGGCGTCTCGACCGCTTTTGGTATCAATCCAGCGGCAGTAGTAGTCGTTGGTGGAGGGGACACCCAATTGGCCATCCGTAGTATGGAACCTTCGGCTAATGACGTTGTCATCGTTTCGGGTACGACTACACCAATCATTAAGATTGTTGATAGCTATGAAAAAGATGCCGAGCAGCGGACATGGACCAGCAGGCATATCGATGCGGATAATTTTATCCTAGAGGCCAATGCCGGCGTGACAGGACTTAATTATCAACGTCTGAAGGAGATTTTCTATCCAAATGAGGGCTATGATGTCATTGAAAAAGAATTAGAAGATGCAACCTATTCGCAGTGTGTGGCTTCGTTAGGTTCTTTGATTGCAGATGAAGAAGAACCCTTGACCAAGGGAGGTTTTATCTTCAATGCACCGGTATCCCATCAGTTAACTCGCGGGAGCTTTGTTTTTGCGATTTTATGGGATATTGCCTGCAGTATCTATGAGAACTATAAGTTCCTGAGTGTGGTCTCTCCACACCAAGAGTCCTACATCTGGGCTTGTGGCGGCGGGGTGGAGAGCCGCAAACTGCGTCAGTTTATTGCCAACCTGTTTGGAAAGAGCATCAAGATCAGGGATACCTTCCGCCAAGCTTCCGTGCTGGGTGGTGTTTTCCTCTGCAATGATGCTTTAGGTGTCAAGAACGTGAGTCCGGAGTTATTGGAAGAGATACACCCGAAAGACCATGAGGAGTTTGAAAAACTATATCAAGAGTGGAAAAACGCTCGTAAAACCTTTAAAGAAGTAGTTTCCTAGATGAGTACATATTTTTTTGGATTAGATGTCGGGACCCAGGGGGCGAGGGTCGTTTTGGTGGATGAGAAAGGTGAATTGTTAGCATCTGATTCCCGAAAATTCCAATTGGATGATAAATTCCGTGAGGAGCAATCGCCATTGCTTTGGTGGAATGATTGTAAGGAGATGTTATCCAAGCTGATCCAGAAACTTCCAGATAACATTGACAAAAAAGATATCCTTGCTATCTCCGTTACCTCAACATCAGGAACGGTCATACCTTTGGATAACCAGAACCAACCCTTACATTCCGCCATCATGTACAGCGATCCCCGGTCAGCTGAACAGGGAAAGCGAATCAAAGTGATCGCAGAAAGAAACGTGCCACATGGCTATACCGGATTCAATGCATCCAGCGGAATCAGCAAAATGCTTTGGTATATCGAAACCTATCCTGAAAAGGTTCAGGATATCGCACAATGGATCCATGCTTCAGATTTCCTCGTAGGGAAACTTTGCGGAAACTACCAAGTGACCGACTATACCAATGTGTTGAAATCCGCTTATGATCTGGAGAAACTGGAATGGCCTACTTATGTAACCGAAGAGATCGGCCTAAAAGGAGAGTGGTTACAGGAAGTAGTACCCTCAGGAACCGTGGTGGGATCACTATTGCCAGCCTTGGCTGAGGAATGGGGTGTTCCCGAAATCAAGGTGGTCGTGGGCATGACTGATGGCTGCGCTACACAAATGGCTTCAGGAGCTGTCAAGCCTGGTACTTGGAACAGCACGATTGGAACAACCCTTGTAATCAAAGGCGTAACGAAAAACAACGTCGTAGATCCATTAGGCAGATTATACAGCCATAGACATCCAGAAGGTTATTGGATGCCAGGAGGAGCCAGCAATACAGGTGCAGATTGGATTTCTCTACAGTTTGCAGAGGGGTTAGAAGAACTCAACCAAGAAGCTTCGCACCTGATCCCGACCAATGAGTTGGCTTGGCCACTACTCCAAGAAGGAGAGCGATATCCCATTATGGCTTCCCATGCCAAGGGATTTGCTCCCGACAACATCAGCCGTGAGAAGCTGTTTGCTGCAAATCTGGAAGGAGTAGCTTTTATAGAAAAGTTAGCATACGATATTATCGAAGAGCTTTCAGGAGAAAAGATCGATGCGGTTTATTCTGCAGGAGGAGGCAGTAACAGTGATGTCTGGTTAAAGATCAGGGCTTCTGCGCTGAATGTGCCCATCTACAATTGCAAAGAGGCAAGCGGTGCCTTTGGTGCAGCTATCATGGCCGCTTCCAATACCTTTTACCAGACCTTGACCGAAGCATCAGAGCATATGACAGCCATTGAAAAAATGGTGGATCCAGATCCTCAGTTGCATGCTTCCTACCAAGTACAGTACAAAGACTTTAAAAATAAATTGAAAGATTTAAACTATTTATAGATGATAACAATCTGTCTTTTGAGACACGGAGAAACTGCCTATAATGCAGAGGGAAATAAATATTGCGGACGGACTGATATTCCTTTAACGGAAAAAGGGCTTTCCCAAGCCAAGCGAATGAATGAGCTGCTTAAGGATTACAGTTTTGATCAGATCTTTTGTTCTCCATTGCAACGAGCGAAAAACACCGCGGAGATTGCTTCCGGAAGACCCGATGTGGTTCAAGTCGATGAACGCTTGATTGAAGTCGATTTTGGCCAATGGGAAGGCAAGCGATCTGAAGATTTCATTGCCGAAGATCCAAATTCATGGTACAACTGGTTGTCAGATCCAGCAAGCTTTGAGGCTGGAAGGACGGGTGAAAATGCAAGCCAAGTGATCAATCGTTTGGAGAGTTTCTATGCTGAGCTGTTGGAGAAATATGATGGGCAGACCATTTTGGTGGTCGGACATAATGGAGTGAACAGACTGTTCATGGCGCAACAGCTGGGTATGCCTTTAAAGAACTATAGAAGGATCGTGCAAGAGAACTCTGCATTGACCTTGATAACATTAGATAAACATTCAGGTTTCAATTTGTTAAAATTGAATGCTTAATTTTAGAGCTTCAACAAAAACCCTATGAAGAAATCCCATTTAGTCCTATTTACTTTGATCGCTATGATGCAGGCTTCTCCTGCATTTTCCCAAAAACTGCACAAACTCAATTTCAAAACTGTTGAGGAAATGTATGAGTACTTCAAGTATCAACCAGGAAAGAAGATTATCTCCGGACATCGGGGGACCATTGAGGAACAGATGCCAGAAAATTCCATTCCTTCCATGGAGGCAGTCCTAAAGCATACCTCCGCAATCTTTGAGGTTGATCCACGTTTAACCAAGGATGGCGTGCCTGTCATGGTACATGATGCCACGTTGGAACGTACGACCAGCGGAAAGGGAAAAGTAGCTGATTTCACATGGAAAGAGCTTCAGGCATTAAAATTAAAGGATCATCAAGGTAACCCTACCAAGTATAAGATCAATACATTGGAGGAGATGATCAAATGGGCAAAGGGCAAGACGGTGCTAAACTTGGATAAGAAGGATCTCCCGATGGAAATGACGGCTGAAATCATCCGCAAGCATAATGCCTATGCTTGGGTTTGGGTTACAGTTCACAATGTGGAGCAGGCCAAGTTCTATTTGGATAAAAATCCCAAACAATATCTGTCCATGCACATCAAGACAGAAAAGGATTTAGAAGCCTTTAAGGCCTCGGGGCTTCCTTACGATCGAATGATCGTTTATATCGGACCTGAGATCAAACCTTCGAACCAAGCCATGTACACTTTCTTTAAGGAAAAGGGCGTGTTATGCATGATATCAACAGCACCTACATACGATAAGTTGGCAACGGTTGAGGAACGTGCTGAAAAGTATAGGGCTGTTTTTGCAGACGGAGCAACTGTACTGGAATCAGACTTGCCGATTGAGGTCAGCAAAGCTATAAAGTAACCCAAGGTTAATTAAGTTTATAGATTTAGGAAACCGGTACTGGTTTCCTTTTTTATTTTATTATGATTCTAACGCTTATTGATAATTATAGCTGTTTAAGTGGCTGTTTGTCAGTTGTTAATAATTTTTGTTTACCGGATGAAGCAGCTTGAATAATCAGTATCTTCGTTTACTGATTATTAACACATGAGAAAACCAATTTTTTTAACCGTACTCCTACTACTGGTTTGCAGCACTGTTTTATGTGCCCAATCGGCAGTAAGCATCAGCAAGGCCAATCTACCCACTTGGTTGAGAGCAAGCCAAATGAAGCCCCAATCCATCGATTTGAATGATATCAGTATGGGCTATTATTTTGAATTGATCGAAAACCAATATAATCTGCAGAACCAGACCCATTTCAACAGGACCATCAAAGTCGTTAGCGAGGCAGCGGGAGCCGAAAATGCGGGGCAGGCGAGCGTCAGCTTTGATCCCACGTACCAGAAATTGGTTATCCATGAACTTAATGTTATTAGAGATGGTAAAGTATTAAATCGCTTGGATCTTTCTAAATTCAAGACTGTAGCCGTCGAGACTGAACTTTCGAGAATGATATACAATGGTATTTATTCCGCAGTTGCTGTTTTGGATGATGTCAGGAAAGATGATAAGATTGTGTTTTCTTATTCCTTAGTCGGTTTTAACCCCGTATTTGAAGGGAAATTTGCGAACACCTATTATTTAGAAAGTACCGAACCAAATGGTCTGTTACACCTAGTTTATATTGTTCCTGAGGGCCGTATATTAAATATCCGAAAACAAAAAGGTGCAGCAGTTGAGAAAAAGCAGGTCAAGGGTAATCTAACCTATTATTATTGGGAGCAGCCCATGAATGCGTCCGAAGAAACGGGATTGTATACACCCAGCTGGTTTGATAATACCCCTCGTGTTGAGGTTTCTGAATTCTCTACCTGGAGGCAAGTTGCAGATTGGGCGAAAAGGATCAATCCGATCCCTAATATTAAAACCGGCTCAGCCTTGGATAAGGAGGTGAAAAAACTTTGGCAAGAAGCTGGAGGAGATAGTCTGAAATATTTTGAGAAAAGCTTGGACTTCGTTCAGAACTCCATCCGTTATATGGGAATTGAATTGGGCGAACATTCCCATCGTGCTCATCTTCCTGAAGTGGTCTATAATCAACGATATGGGGATTGTAAGGATAAATCACTGTTATTGGCTTCCATGCTCAAGAGCAAGGGAATAGGGTCTTCTTTGATCTTAGCTAATACCTATCAGGACAAGGAATTGGATAAGGTGCAACCTAGTCCATTTGCGTTTAACCATATGGTCTTGGCTGGGGTAGTCGCTGGACGTTTGATTGCCGTCGATCCAACGATTAGTAACCAGGGAGGTAGCATCCTGAATCGATATTTTCCTTATTATGGTAAAGTCCTGTTTCTTGAAAATGGAAAGAAGCTTTCCGAGGTAAAAAAACCGGTAGCAACTCATGGTTCCTTTCTCAATATCATAGAGGTTTTCCAGATCTTGGATGATGGCAAAGCCAATCTAAAGGTTACAACAACATACTATGACCATGAAGCTGATGCTATCCGCTATCAACTGCAGAGTTCTGCAAAAAACCAGTTGCAAAAGGAGTATGAAGATTATTATCAAAGGGTTTATGATAAAGCGAAGCATATTAGTCCATTGACCATCGACGATGATTTGGAAAATAATATTTTGGTCATCAAGGAAGAATATCTCTTGGATGCATATATAGTCGAAGAGAATTTGCAAAAGTCTGCCCCAATGTATTCCAAGTACATTTATGATCGCCTGCCCAAAGTAGAGGAAGGGATTCTAGAGCCAATTGCCATTAATTTTCCCCTTGATGTCCATCATGAAATCAAGATTGTCAATAAGGACAATAAAGCCATAGGCTTTTTTCAACCAGAAGAAAAGGTTTTAGACCGTGAAGCATATTGGTATTCAAAAGGGCAGTATGCTGATAAGGATACGCTCAAAATTTCCATTAGTTTTCGTAATAATGATTCATTTGTTCCCATGGAGCAGTCTCAGCAGTACGTGGAGGATTTCAAGGTCATGCAAGAAGGGATGGGGTATCTTTATTTTGTTGATAATAATGGTTATTTAACAATTGGGTCAATTAATCCCGTACAATTACCTAAAATAAATTTTGGAGCTCTCTTTACGTTTTTCACCATCGTCATCGCGACGCTGATCTTTTTATTTAAGACCCATTATAAATCAAAACCAACTGGTTTTATCAACCTGTATCATGAACATACGCGAAATGATATTGGCGGTTGGTTAATCGTTCTGGCAATTAAGCTTGTCATTGGTGTGTTTTTTTTAACTGTTATGATATTCATCACACCAACCTCCATCAGTGATTCGCTATGGGCATTACTTGATAATGCAGATGATGCCTATGGTTATTTGCTTCTCTTTCTCATCGTATATTTAGTGTCTCACGCTGCTTATTTAGCATTTAATATCTATTGCTGTATTTTGTTATTTGAACGCAGGGATATCTTTCCGCAGACCTATTTTTTCGTGAATATTGCTGGAGTGGTCATCCTGATTTTTGCTAATTTCGCCATTTCACTTATTTATCCTAATAGCCTGACCTGGGGTTTTATGAACCCTGGAGATCTTTGGTCTATTTTCGTAATTATTGCTTGGTCCATTTATCTATACCTTTCAAAGAGGGTTAAGGAAACCTTTACAGTACCCTATCATAAGGATAGCTATTACTACTTAGGTGGGAGCGGAAATTCAAGTACAGAATTATCATCTGCATCAGAAAATCCATCCCCGGAAAACTATGGACCCCATCCTTTGAATAATTAGAATAGGGGAGTTTAATATGCGTTATAGGGGGTGTAATTTTTTGTTTATGTTGCGGGCGTATGCGATAATTCCCCAAGAAGGATAATGCATTTATTGTACAATACTCCCTTGATCTTGGTCCATCCTCTCATCCCATCAATCCTGGTTCAAAAAAAGCAGCACGTAAAACATGCTGCTCCAATTATTTTCAGATGGAAAGTTCTCTCACATCTCATATCTCACATCTCAAATCTAACCCCTACAGATTACTTTCCTTTTTGATTTTCCTTCTGGTCGTAATCGGTTTAGCCAATTGTTTGGCTTCATACTGTCTTTCCAGATATTTAATGATCTCTCCGGCGATATCCTTTCCGGTTGCCTGTTCGATTCCTTCGAGGCCAGGGGAGGAGTTTACCTCTAAGATCAATGGTCCACGTGCTGAAGGTAGCAAATCCACACCCGCCACGGTCAATCCCATAGCACGGGCAGCTGCAATAGCAGTTTCCCTTTCTGTCCTGGTTAATTTAACAACTTCAGCGGTACCGCCACGGTGTAGGTTCGAGCGGAATTCGCCTTCTTTGGCCGTTCTTTTCATGGCACCTACAACCTTGCCGTCTACTACGAAAGCACGGATATCGGTACCTTTAGCTTCTTTGATATATTCTTGGATCAAGATATTGTTTCCGAGTCCGTAGAAAGCTTCAATTACTGATGAGGCAGCTTTTTTAGTTTCGGCTAATACAACTCCGATCCCTTGCGTCCCTTCCAATAATTTGATGACCAATGGAGCACCTCCAACCATGGAGATCAGGTCGTCCACATTTGAGGCTGTCCTGGCGAAACCCGTGATCGGTAAACCAAGGCCAGCACCTGAAAGGATCTGCATGCAGCGCAGTTTGTCCCTTGAGCGAGTGATCGCTTGGGACGGGTTGGCTGAAATGACTCCCATGACCTCAAACTGGCGGACAATTGCCGATCCATAGAAGGTTACTGAAGAACCAATTCTAGGGATGACAGCGTCAACCTCTGCAATATCTTGACCTTTATAATGAATGGATGGTTTTGCTTGTTGTATGCCTACATAGCATTTGCTATGGTCGATCACTTCGCATTCGTGACCTCTATTTATGGCGGATTCTACCAGTCTACGGGTAGAATATAATGACCTATTAGTCGATAATACAGCTATTTTCACAATTCTTTATTTGTTAAACAGATAACGATGTTATGAGTTTTATATGATGTTTGTTGCTAAGTTTTTTTTAGATACATCGACCAAGAATTTCCCCGTAATAAAATTACGTCCCAATAGCATGGGGTAGGACATGGCGGATCGATTTCGAAAGGACAATTTGATATCATATAGCTCGTTAAACATACGAATCTTGGTCAAAAAGATATAGCGTATCTCCGATTGTCCAAAAGAACTTTTTACTGTCCTTTCTCTGTGTACAGGGAAAGTCAGTTTCAGGGTTTTTTCACTGTCTTCGTTGGGCCTGATATAGGCGGTAATGTAAAGGTGGCCAGCTTTTTTTACCACTTCCACTTCTTCGCAATGTAGAACAGAGGTTTCAGCGCCGGTATCCGTCTTTGCGTGAATATTGTATAGACCTAGTTCCGGTAGGTCAATGGTTTCTGTTCTGCCAATGGTTTTTTTACCTCTCACTGCCTAGTCTATTCGTATACAAATTCTCCAAAAGGTGAACGGATGGTCACTTTTTTCTTGTCTGCAGCTTCCACACGACCAATAATCTGGGCAGGGATACCAAAAGATTCAGAGATCTTGATGATATCAGCAGCGATTTTCTCAGGAACATAAAGTTCCATACGGTGACCCATATTGAATACTTTATACATTTCTTGCCAATCGGTGTTGGATTCTTTCTGGATCAATTCAAACAGTGGCGGAATTGGAAAAAGATTGTCCTTGATGACATGAACATCGTCTACGAAATGCAGCACCTTTGTCTGAGCACCACCTGAACAATGTACCATACCATCAATCTGGCTACGGTATTTGTCCAAGATCTGTTTGATCACCGGTGCATAAGTGCGCGTAGGCGAAAGTACTAATTTTCCGGCACTTACTTCTTCTCCTGTTTCAGTTTTAACCATGTCAGTCAATGCCTTACCTCCAGCAAAGACTAAGTCATAAGGAACAGCAGGGTCAAAACTTTCAGGATATTTCTCGGCAATGTACTTACTGAACACGTCATGGCGGGCTGATGTCAGACCATTAGATCCCATACCACCGTTATATTCTTTTTCGTAAGTAGCCTTTCCATAAGATGCTAAACCGACAACCACATTGCCACCTTTGATCTTATGATTAGAAATAACATCTTCACGCTTCATGCGGCAGGTCACGGTGCTATCTACGATGATAGTCCTCACCAAATCGCCCACATCAGCTGTTTCTCCACCTGTAGAGTAGATGCCGATACCCAATTCACGTAATTCAGCAAGGATTTCCTCGGTACCATTGATGATTTCGGCAATCACTTCACCTGGAATCAGGTTCTTGTTTCTGCCGATGGTCGATGAAAGAATAATATTGTCAATAGCCCCAACGCATAATAGGTCGTCCAAGTTCATGATAATGGCATCTTGCGCAATGCCACGCCAAACGGATGCATCTCCGGTTTCTTTCCAATAAACATAGGCTAAGGAAGATTTTGTTCCGGCACCGTCTGCATGCATAATGTTGCAATATTGCTCATCAGCTGCTAGAATATCTGGAACAATCTTACAGAAAGCTTTCGGGAATAATCCCTTGTCAATGTTTTTGATTGCGTTGTGTACATCCTCTTTCCCTGCGGATACACCTCGTTGGTTGTATTTTAAATCTGACATCTTGCTGCAAAAATAAGCAAACCTCCCGATTATAGCGAAAAATTTTCGTTTAGAGAGGTTTGCAATTCGACATCTTCCTTTTAATGCCCGATAATCATAGTTGACAGAAGCTTCCTGAGAACTGTAAATACCTTAAAAACCTTATTCCGAGATCCCTTTCGGGTCGTAACCATTGTCCTTGACCTTGATTAATTGATTGAACAAATGCAACATGAGTGTATCTGTCCTTGGATCTTCCTTCAGGTATTTTTCATTTTCCTTATCGGTTGCAATGAGATTGAACAATTTATCGTTCATGAAATAATACCGTACCTCGCCCGCCTTTTTGGTTTTGTCCATGTCAAATTTCGGGTCTATGATATGTGTATTGTAATTGTACTGCTGCTCAAATACGAAAGACAGCTTATCATCCTTCAGGTACATGTCCTGCAAGGAATAACCACCTTCACCATAGTTCCTCGCCTTGATAAGTTCTAATTTGTTGTTCTTGAAGTAATATGTGGCCACACCGCCTTCAGTTGACTCATGTACTTGTGCAGAGTCTATTTTATCCCAATCTTTGATAGCATTGATCCTTTCAAAGTTTTCTCGGACCAGCAATGTCGAATCCGTGCTTGCTGCCACTGAACTGTCATTCCCATCCGTATTTGCTACCAAACTGCTATCTGAAAGTGTATTCCCTGAATTTTTATTTCCTTGGCAAGCGGATAAAGCTAGGACCGCTGCCAGTGAACATATTGCTAGTTGTTTCATATAATTTTTTAATAGTCTGCCTATGGAAGTACAAAAATAATTCCAAGGATATGCAGCAACAAAAAAGCCCTTCGTATGAATTACGAAGGGCTTTTGTATCAGTCTGAGCTTAATTTTTTTTATTAATGTTTGAAGTGACGAACGCCAGTCGTTACCATAGCAACTCCTTTTTCGTTGGCCATATCAATTGACAATTGATCTTTGATTGATCCGCCTGGTTGCAAAACTGCTGTTACACCAGCTTCTCCAGCAATTTCAACACAGTCAGGGAATGGGAAGAATGCATCCGATGCCATAACGCTGCCCTTGATTTCAAAACCGAAAGATTGTGCTTTTTCGATCGCTTGCTTCAATGCATCTACACGTGACGTTTGACCAACTCCTGAAGCGATCAAGGTACCATCTTTAGCGAATACAATAGTGTTCGACTTGGTGTGTTTAACAATCTTGTTTGCAAAGTATAGATCTTTCAACTGTTCTTCACTAGGTTTTACCTCCGTTACAGCAGTCATCTGTTCAGGACCTTCTACGGTATTGTCCTTATCTTGTTGGATTACTCCGTTCAATAGAGTTTTGAATTGCTGCGTAGGTAATTTAACCTCTTTGCGGCGAAGGATAATTCTGTTTTTCTTAGCAGTCAAGATCTGTAATGCCTCTTCAGTATAGGAAGGAGCGATCAAAACTTCAAAGAATAGGTTGTTGATTTCTTCCGCGGTTGCTTTATCCACTTCGCCATTGGTAATCAATACGCCACCGAAAGCTGAAACAGGGTCACAAGCTAATGCTGCTTCCCAAGCTGCCTTGATAGTAGGTCTTGAAGCTACTCCACAAGCATTGGTATGCTTAAGGATAGCGAAAGTAGGTTCGTTGAATTCATCGATAATGGCTACAGCAGCATCTACGTCAACCAGATTGTTGTATGAAAGCTCTTTACCGTTCAATTTATCGAACATAGCGTCAAGGTTACCATAGAAAACACCTTTTTGGTGTGGATTCTCTCCGTAACGAAGAACTTGGGCATTTTGTTCCGATTGTTTGAATACGTCTAGAGACTCTTCTTGATTGAAGTAATTGAAGATAGCAGTATCGTAATGCGAAGAAGTATTGAATGCGCGTTTAGCGAATGATTTACGTTGTTCAAGAGAAGTTGCACCTTCTTGAGCCGCTAAGATTTCTTCCAGTTCGGAATAGTCGTTTTTCGAAGAAATAATGACTACATCATTGAAGTTTTTTGCCGCAGCACGGATCAATGAAATACCACCGATGTCAATCTTCTCGATAATATCTTGCTCTGAAGCACCAGAAGCTACAGTTTCTTCAAATGGGTAAAGGTCTACGATTACTAAATCGATCTCTGGGATTTCGTATTCCTCTAATTGTTTTTTGTCGTCTGCCAACGGACGGCGAGACAAAATTCCACCGAATACTTTCGGGTGAAGCGTTTTTACACGGCCACCTAAAATGGAAGGGTAACCGGTTAAATCTTCAACACGTTCTACTGGGATATCTAAATCACGGATAAAGGACTCAGTACCGCCAGTGGAATAAAAAGTAACTCCGAATTTGTTTAGTAGTTGAATTAGAGGTGCAAGGTTATCTTTATAATAAACTGAAACCAATGCATTTTTAATCTTAACAGGATGATTCATTGCGTTTTGTTTGGAGCCGCAAAGATAATTATTTAAAATATAATTTTCTTGAATTTTATTACTTAATTAAAATGCCTCGGCTAAACAGTTTTAAATTATTAGTATATTGGATTATCCAATTCTAAAACAAAAAATTGACCATGAAAAATCACCTTATATTTCTAATGACCTTGTCCCTCGTTCTCATCGGTTTGGGCGGAATTGCTCAGGAAAACATTGGCGCTAAAGAGACCAAAGTCAGTTCCCCTATCGTTGCAGCAGACAATACGGTAACCTTTAATTTGGTTGCACCTGACGCAAAAACTGTTTATTTGACGGGAAATTGGATGGTTCAAAAGCCGCAAGAACTGCCTAGGGTTGCAATGAAAAAGGATGCTTCTGGGCTATGGTCGGTTAGACAGGATAGTTTAGGGTCAGACCTATTTCTCTATAATTTTATTGTTGATGGCGTGCGCATAAATGATCCTTTGAATGTATACCAGGTGAGGGATGTGGGTAGTGTCTTCAATTACTTCATAACCAATGATGGAAATGCAGATTATTATAAGACCATGTCCGTGCCTCATGGTTCCATGATCAAGCAGTGGTATCCCTCTCGGATCAATAAATCCGAACGTAGAATGACTGTTTACACCCCGCCAGGTTATGAGTCTTCCAAGGAGAAATTTCCAGTGCTGTATTTATTGCATGGAATGGGAGGGGATGAAGATGCATGGCCAACCCTCGGTCGGGTCGCGCAGATCATGGACAACCTGATTGATGAAGGTAAGGTTGTGCCGATGATCGTAGTGATGCCTAATGGCCATACCAGCAATTCAGCGGCCCCTGGTTTTTCAGAAAAGGGAGAGTATAATATCGAGTTTTTTACGCCCGATGTAGGTTCGGGGGATATGGAATCCAATTTTGATGAAGTCATTAACTTCGTGGAGTCCAATTATAGGGTCATTAAGAATAAGAAAAACCGTGCAATAGCTGGTCTGTCCATGGGCGGATCCCATGCTATGTTTATATCCAGTTTTTATCCGAACACCTTTGGATACGTAGGTTTGTTTTCCGCCGCCTATAGAATCAATGATAAGATAAAAAGAGAGGTCTATGATAAGTTTGATGAAAATCTGCTGAAACAAAAGGAAAATGATTACGAAATATATTGGATAGGTATGGGAGAAGATGATTTTCTTTATGACACTGGAGCTGATTTTAGGAAGAAGTTGGATGGGATAAAATTGGATTATATTTACCATGAATCCAAGGGTGGTCATACTTGGTCTAATTGGAGGGATTATTTAGTGGAATTCGGTACCTTCCTCTTCCGAGATTTCGATTAGACTAGGAGCAATAATATCCTAAGTAAAATAAGAGTTTTTTGATAGGAAATCTTTGGGTTTCAGTTTGACCTCATTCGAGACACATTCGGAAAATTCGGAATGTGTCTCGAATGAGGTCAAGTTGTATCCTAGGAAATTTTGAGTTTAATGGAATGCTGGATCAGGTCTCGAAGATAATGAAAAAGGAGCTGTTCCTAAGGTAGCTCCTATATTATATTTTATGATTCTAAGCTTAGTAATCCTTAGTTGTATTTTTTCAACAGGTTCTCGATTACTTTAGGGTAATGTGCGTGTTCAAGTTGTTGGCCATTGAACTTTAGTATTTCCAAAGTATCTCCTGGCTCTACCCGGAAGCGTGCCTGATGAATGATCTCTCCTTCATCGAAATTTTCATTTACAAAGTGAATGGTAATTCCGTGTTCGTCTTCACCGGCTGCCAATACTGCTTTATGCACTTTATCCCCATACATGCCTTTTCCGCCAAATTTTGGCAATAGGGCAGGATGTATATTGATAATTTTGTTTGGAAAGCTTTTTAAAAGGTTTTCAGGCACTAACCACAGGAATCCAGCTAATACTACTAAATCAATTTCAAGTCTTTTTAACAAGTCAACGATTTCATCTGTTTGGTAGAAGTCGTGCTTATCAAAAACATGCGTAGGGATTTCGAAATTATCTGCACGTTGTAAAACATATGCATCTGGGTTGTTACTTAGGACTAAGGCAACTTCGGCGCTGTCAGAGTATTTAAAATGCTCCATGATCTTTTGAGCATTCGATCCAGAACCAGAAGCAAAGATAGCAATACGCTTTTTCACAGTGTGTTATCGTTTGAAAATTTAACTTTAATTTTTCACAAATATAGCTGATTTTTTCCAATAAAGGGCGGTTTGACCTCCATATTGGGGTATTTTTTGTTAGATTTAGGGACATTAAGCTCAAATTATCAGGTTATGAAGAATATTATCTTAGTCCTATTGACTGTTTTTGCAACCGTTAGCTTGTCGGTAGGGCAGGTTCCGGAGAGGATGCCTTCATTTTCCAAGTTTAGTGATATGAATACGGGGGCGAAGTTTACTTCTGACTCATTAAACCGTAAGCATACCCAGGTATTTATCCTTTTTGATCCTGGCTGTGGGCATTGCCAAGAGCTTGGTCAGGGCATTGCCGAGTCCTTGGGTAGGATTCGGGATGATGTAGATTTCTACTTTATATCCATGCAGGAAAAACCATTGGTGGATGGGTATATCAATATGTTTGCAAAAGGTTTGCGAAATGACAAGCGTGTCAGATTCCTCTACGATCCTGAAGGCGAATTTATTTTAAGTTTTAATCCCAAAAATTTTCCTTCGACCTATATCTATGAGGCCGAATCTCTACAAATAATCAAACAATTTGACGGTGAAAACCGTGTAGAAATGCTACTTCCGTACCTTCAAAAACAGGACTAGAGCATTAAAAACCTTATATTTCCTATATTTTACTTTATATTTCTAAAATTTTCCTAATAAAATAAAGTGATATTACTTATTTAATTGTTTTCATATATTTACATATTGAAAGTTTTTAAGGAAAAAACTGTCCTTGATTGGTAGTAGATAGTAAATTCTAACAAAAAGGATCTTGGTTTTGGAGATAACATAGATGCAGGCAACGATTTGTGCGAATGTGAAGACCTAAAAGAAAGCTGAAATCAAATTTTAGAAACATTTTTGAACAAACAATTGATGATATTTGAATTTTACGGGGCGATAAATTGCTGGAAATGAATGGTATTTATTTCTTTGGGGGTAATTTAACTCAAGGTTCGTATAAGTGGAAAATATATTTTCAAGCCGCATTAAACATTTTCAAAATTCTTTAGTCTTTGCGAATATCAGCCAGTCGATAATAAAATATTGTAATGGCCAAGAAATTACAATTGGGGTTGAAGTATACATTTATTTATGATTAACATTTATAAGGAATTAGCTTATCGCGATAAGGAATCTTTTATGGCGGTAGAAACTTTGATTATGTCACTTGATTTAGGACCTCAGAAGCAATTGGTGCTGAGCCAATTTCCGAACTGGGTAAATATTGCCAAGGATTATATCAAAGAACATTGGAATAAACACATCACTCTGGAAGAGTTATCCAATCTGTGTGCGGTTCATAAAGTAACAATATCGAAATATTTCGAAAAATATGCGGGTAGTACAGTACTCCTTTACCAGCGGAAAATTAGGATTATTCGAGCAGTTGAATTGATGCATTTTAGCGGTTATTCGCTAACAGAGATAGCTTTTTTGTGTGGTTTCTCGGATCAAAGCCATTTTACGAGGTACTTTCGTCAAATGATTGGATTCTTGCCTAAGGAGTTACAGAAGAACTGACGCTAATATCGTTCTATTTTAAATTTTAAGCATAGGTTTATTTTGTAACAAGCGAATAAAATCAATTGTTTAACATGAAAATATTACAGGGAAACCGACTGCCAAAACCAAATGGACATTATAGTACAGCCATAGTATCAAATCATTTTCTGTTTGTGTCGGGTCAGTTGCCCATATCGGCAGATGGAAAACATCACGAACAAGATGATTTCGAAAGTCAATTTACTGTTGTATTTCAGAACATTGAGAATATTCTATTAGCTTCTTCGAGCAGTATGTCGAAGATTGTCAAGGTTACAGCCTATGTCTGTGATGTGAAATATTGCCCCCAATTCAATGCTCTGTTTGCCGATTTTATTGGTAAACATAAGCCTGCCCGGACAGTTGTTCCGGTTGCTGAATTACGTCATGGATATATGCTCGAGGTAGACTTGATCGCAGAAGTTTAGTGTTGCACACATTTATTAAACCCGTATATTCCTTTTCATTCGAGTAATTGAGTTTTGTAGCGTCCCTGAAGGAAAACTAGTTTATTTTCTTTCTTAGGAAGTTCCGGATAAGGTTAAAGATGAAAAAGCGATTGGTTTTTTTCTTCATTTTATCTCCAATGTAAATTTTTATCCCAGGATGGATCTTGAAATTGGAATGTAAATCAATAAGAGAACTAAACAATGAAAAAGGGAGGTTTCCACTGGAAATCTCCCTTTATTTTTATTTTATCTAACGCCAGTTAATTTTGGCGATTGGCATGGTGAATCTAAGTGTTAAAGCTAATACTCAGCAAGGTTATTTCGTAGAAAGTACTTTTTCCAATAAAGCCGTGCCTACCTTTCCCAATTCATTGCTTGAGTTGGAAAGCATAATCACCACCGATTTTTCATCGGGTACAAAACCTACAAATGCATTTGAACCAGCTGTTGCTCCAGTATGGTGGTAGTATATAACGCCATCCAACATGTTCATGTGCCAAGCCAGACCGATGTCACTGTTAGGTGGCACGAAGAAGGTGAACTGTTTGGTCAGGTTCATGGCTTTTTGAACATCAGTTTCCGGGTAGGTCAATTGTGCAATGGTATATCGTAGAAGGTCATTTACACTTGATTTCAGGGATCCTGCTGCGGTTATGGCCTGGAAGTTCCAGAAAGGAACCTGTTGGCCTTCTCCATCAAATGGTGGAGCGATGTTTTTTTCCTTCGGGTTCAATTTATCCGTGCTGTTTGTCATTTCTAAGGGGGTCAAGATCATTTCCTTGACCATGGTCATATATGGCTTTTTCGAAATGGTCGATAAGAGCTCGCCCAATAAGCCATAGCCTAAATTGCTGTACTCGTAGACCGTTCCTGCCTCTTCTTTGGATTTGAAGCCTTTTAGGAATGCATACAGTGCTTTTTTATCGTATGCAGCATAGGGATCACTGCTGGAGAATTTAGGAACCTTATTCCAGTTATCTGCAAGCCTTGGAAGTCCTGAGGTATGGTTTGCCAACATCTTGAACGTGATTTTTTGCACATCAGGATTTTGAGCTACGGAATCTGGTAGAAATTTTGCGATGCTGTCTTCCAGGGAAATAATTCCTTTATTGACCATCTCTGCCAATAAGGTAGCCGTAAAAGTTTTAGTTACCGAACCGATTTCATATAAGGTATTGGCATCAGGAAGCGTGTTGTTTCCCGGAGTGGTTTCACCATAGAAAAATGTATTGATCTTGTTTTGATGAATGACAGCAACCGCAAGGGAATGCGCATTTCCATTTTTCGCATAATTGCGTGCTACCGAGTCGATGTATTGATCCAAAGGACTTTTAGCTTCTACATTGGAAAGGATTTCTTCCTTTTTTGGTGCCTCATCAGGGGAATAAGGTTTTATTAAAAAGGTATTGTACCTCATGTTGGAGTCAATGGCAAGTTGCATGGTCAGGGTTTCCTGTTGCAATTCCACTTTATAGGTTGCCAATCCTCTGCTAA
This sequence comes from Sphingobacterium sp. LZ11T8, assembly GCF_024261425.1. Classification (NCBI taxonomy): domain Bacteria; kingdom Pseudomonadati; phylum Bacteroidota; class Sphingobacteriia; order Sphingobacteriales; family Sphingobacteriaceae; genus Sphingobacterium; species Sphingobacterium sp. LZ11T8. Next base: position 212,340 of record NZ_JANBZY010000008.1, read on the forward strand.
ACCCTGTTTTAGTCACATTCTCGATGCGGCCTAGGATAAAAAGATTATCCAGTAATTCAGCCATCTTTTCCTTGCTGATGTGTTGTTTAAAATCATCGCTGGCAAGATTGTAGATGGAGTCAACTTGCTGGGAATTGAAGAAAAATTCAATTCTATTGAATACGGCTCTGTTGTTATTCTCCTCAACCGTCTGGGCATTCACAGTGCCCAAACAAGATAAAACTAGGATAATGAGGAGGTTGATCGCTTTAATTCTCATGCCCAAAAATACAAAACAAATTATAAACCTATAACTTGCTTTAATCTTGCATAGCCAGACTTGCTGATATTGACCTTTTCACCAGTTAGGAGGGTGGCAATATAGCTGTCCTTTTCCATGGGTTCTATCTTTTGGAGTTGATCGACTTTTACGATAAAGGAACGGTGGACCCTGACATATTGTTTAGCATCCAGTTGTTTCTCAAAGGAGCTCATGGTCTTGTTCTTTAAGAACATGCCGTCAGGGGTATGGATTTTCACATAATCATCATAGGCTTCCAGGAAATTGATCTGTTGGACCGGGATAATCTTGATTTGGTTACCCGTTTTAACCACGATGCGTTCCAAGGAAGTATCCTCTTCCATGGATTCTTGGAGCTTGGCAGAGTCTATTTTTGGTGCTTGATGGCTATTGAAAGAGGCCTTGAATTTGTCAATAGCCTTTTGAAAGCGATCCGGTCGAATTGGTTTCAACAGATAGTCCACGGCGTTTTTTTCAAAGGCCTTGAGTGCATATTCATCAAAAGCAGTCGTAAAAATGACATGGGGCTGGTTGTCCAACAGTTCCAGCATTTCGAATCCGGTCAATTTAGGCATTTGAATGTCCAGGAACACCAGATCAGGTTGGAATTGCTGTATAGCCTTTACGCCTTCGAATCCATCGTTGCATTCGGCCAATACTTCAAAATCTGGGTGTTCTTTTAGATATTCCAGGACCATGCTTCTTGCCAATGGTTCGTCGTCTATAAGGATTGTCTTTATCATAGTTGAGGGATTCTTAGGGTGGATATAAATGTATTTCCATCGACAGCTGTTTCCAATAGGTCAGTCCTGCCAAAAAGGAGGTACAGTCTTCGCTGAATGCTGGTCAAGCCAAAGCCAGTTCCTTTTTTCTGTTCAGGTTGATCCTGTTCGAAGGGATTGCTGATTTGGATGGTCAACATATTGTTTTCTAAATGGATACTGGTTCTAATGGTTACTTGGTCCGTGACATTGTAAAGGCCGAATTTAATGGCGTTTTCTACCAATGGCTGCAGGATCATTACAGGGATCTTGCCATTGAGTACGCTTTCATCATAATCAAATTCGGTGCTCAGTCGATGTCCGAACCTTACTTTTTCAATATCCAAATATAAGCTTAAATGATTTATTTCTTCTTCTACGGTGGTAAACTGTTTTTCATCCTTTCTCATGGTACCACGAAGGAAGTCTGAAAGTTGGAAGACCATGTTCCGGGCTTCCGTAGGTTTGCTGCCGATTAAGGCGATAATGGAATTTAAGCTATTGAATAGAAAGTGGGGTTGTAGTTGCTGTCTTAAATTGTAGAGCTCGGCATCGCGAACCATGCGCTCACTTTCGTCTTTTCGTCTTTTGTTGAATACGAGTTCTTCCTGGATATTCCAGAAGATATTGATGGTCATGACGCAAGTGATGATCAAGAAGTTGATCACAAAGCGAAACGGAAGGCTAAAATCTAAATAGACCAGGTTTTCATCGGGGGAAAGCTGAATAATCAAGATGCGGATGATGAGAACACTGATAGCTGAGAAGATTGCGGCCATGGAAAAAAGCTTCCAATAGTTCTTGTTGTTCGGAAGATAGAACTGGAGGGTACTATAGATCAGATAGGAGATTCCGGTCATGGTCAAGGCGCCAATGACTGCATCGTAAGCAGCAGTGACCTTGGCAATGTTTGACCAAAGCAAAAGTCCATAAACAATAAGGAAATATAAAACACAAATAATCCACGAGGAGGCATGGATTACATAGCGTTTGGATTGTTCACTAATGGGTTTTTGCATGCCTTAAACTAACTGTTCTTAATGGTTAATCCTCCGAATAGGGATGTGCCAGTGATATAGATCTTTTTGTTTTCATCCGTAACGACTTCGATCATGGGTCTTCTGTCGTCTACCTCTCCAAAAATAGAAGATACGTTGGAATAGACTTTCCAATTGGTTGGGACGATGATTTTGGTGCTTCCAAACAATTGGAAGGTATCTATCACAACAGGTTGTTTCAGATCTGCCTGTAGAAAGTTCAACTGAGTGCTTCCAAATACCGATGTGATATTGCCACCCAAGAAATTTTTGCTCAGGATGACCTTTTTGGTGTCACTGAAGAAGTTGTCTACTTTCAGGTAGTTTTCGAAATCGGGCAGGAATTTTCTTCCGTATGGCCTATGCTCAGTACCGGTGGCCTGAGCATAGGAGTCGTTAGGGTTTTGGGTACCAGGGTTAGTTGGTCCTTCTGTATTTCCTTGATAGTCTTGGTTTACGCGTTTGTCCCAGTCGTACTCATCGTTGCGTGGAGGAGTCGTTGGAGGCAATTGCGGGGTGCTTTTGTTACGATTGATCAAGTAGAAGCCCAGTGCAATAGCAGCAGCAGGGATCAAGAACCTACCTAAGTGGATATCCAATTCGTTCTTTAGTAAGAATACTGAACCGATAATGATCAGGACGATAGAGGATTTCTTTTCAAATTTTGAATTGACCCCGATTACCAGACCGATGACGATCAAGATGGTTTCCCATCCGAACATCCAATTCGGGATGATATTGCCCATGTTCAGGTTTTTGAATAGGATGGCTACTCCTAAAAAAACAATGATAAATCCGACTAAGTTGGAAGATTTGTTGTTTTTAGGTGGCTTTTCGTAATCTGTTTTCGTTGTTTGATTATTCATGATATTGTTTCCTTTTGAATTAGTTTACTCAAAAGTATAGCGAATATAAGCATAGCCACAGAGCAAATAGGTCTCTTGGGCATTTTTTTCGGTGAATAACTGTATTTAATCGGTAAAAATCCGAATTCAATTTGCGATCTCTTCAAATCTGGTGCAAATTTTTAATTATTATAATAATAATTTTTAAATAAAATTTGGATGATTGAAATTAAATATTATATATTTATGACTGAAAATAGAGGGTTAAACTTAAATTTTATATTAATCTAATGGGAGATTTTGACAATAAAGAGCGTGAAGAGGTATTTTCAAAAAAGGTGAGAGCGGGCAAACGTACTTATTTTTTTGATGTGAAAGCCACTCGCTCGAACGACTATTATGTGACAATTACAGAAAGTAAAAAGCGTTTCGAAGACGGACAGTTTATTAAACACAAGATCTTCCTTTATAAAGAAGACTTTGAAAAGTTTGCAGAAGGCCTTCAGGATGTAGTTGAATACATTAAAGCTAACCAAGAAGTTGTTGAAAAAAGATATGAGCCAAATCAAGACGAAAATGGTTTTGAGAACAATGGCGAACTAGTACAAAAAGACAATTACTCTTTTTAATTTAGTTTTGAATACATAATTAATGGGCCACTAAAATTTAGTGGCTCTTTTTTATTGGCAGCTGCATCGGCTTTGCAATTCCATTATTGACGGACAGCATGATGCTCTACATGATAATCCCCCAATAATATCCGTTTGACCCCATTGTATTTTATGCTATCGATTTCGTTAAATATGTTACAGGTATTATTTAACTAGATCGGTTAGAATTTCCTATTTTCGAAGATTTATTGAAACAAATTACTAATTACGAAATCATATGAACAAGTTGTTTTCAGCGGCTTGTCTTACGCTGTTTATCTTGTCGACAGCAGGGGCAGAGGCACAAACGAAAAAATTATCCTATGAACAGGCTTGGAACCAAGCACCTTCATTAACCAAGACGATCAGTCGTTTTGAAGGTTGGGCCGATGCCAATCATTATATAGAAAGGGCAAACAATCAGCTCTTCAAAGTCAATGTAAAGACTGGGAAAAAAGAAAGTTACAGCTATCATGTGAACAGCTCGACGCAGGTTTTTGTAAAGGACAAGGATGTTTTTATCCAATATCCGGAAGGAGAGGCCAAGAAATTGACGAATTCCCCGGACGTGGAAGAGCAAAATCCAACCCTGTCGCCTGACGGTAAATATGTAGCTTTTACAAGGAAAAGCGATTTGTATGGTTTGGAAATATCCTCTGGTAAAGAGGTTCGATATACCACAGATGGAACGGACGTAATCTACAACGGTTGGTCTTCTTGGGTCTATTATGAGGAAATCTTAGGTCGCCCAACCAATTATAGGGCTTTCTGGTGGTCTCCTGATAGTAAGGAAATTGCTTTTATGCGCTTTGATGACAGCAAGGTTCCCATGTTCCCGATCTATGTTTCGAAAGGTCAGCACGGCTACCTCGAAGAAACTCGATACCCTAAAGCAGGCGACCCTAACCCAGAAGTAAAGGTAGGATTTGTGAAAGTTGAGGGTTCTCCAATCGTTTGGGCAGATTTCAACGAGAAAGATGATCAATACTTTGGACAGCCTTACTGGAGCTTTGACAGTCAATCGATCATGGTGCAATGGATGAACAGGGAGCAAAATACCTTGAAGTTCTATGCAGTGAACCCTGATAATGGACAAAAAACGGAAATCTATAATGAGGAACAGCCAACATGGATCAATTTAGACCATGATGAGCGAATCACTTATTTGGCAGATAACAAACACTATATCCTGAAATCGGATAAAACGGGATGGGCACATTACTACCTATATACCTTGGATGGTAAATTGCTGAACCCTATTACACAGGGGGATTGGCAGGTGACTTCTATTGAGCGTATCGATGAGAAAGGTAAAGTTCTTTATTTTTCTGCGAGAAAAGAAAATTCAGCGACCAAGGATCTATATAGAATCGGTTTTGATGGCAAAAATATGCAGCGTTTGACCTTTGGTGACTATACGCACAATGTATTGGTGTCGCCAGATGGAAAATATTTCATCACGAACTATTCCAATATCCACACGCCAAATAAGGTTGCCCTTTTGGATAACAAAGGAAAGGTTTTGAAAGAATTGGCGGATAGCAAAGCTGATGATTATGCAAACTATAAAGTGGCAAAACGCGAGTACATGACTATCCCCTCGGAAGATGGGAAGTTTAATCTTCCATTGATCATCACTTATCCTACGGATTTTGACGAAACGAAACAGTATCCTGTAATCATGAGTATCTATGGAGGCCCTGATGCGGGTACCGTGAGAAATACCTGGAAAGGTGTGAATGGTGAATATTGGTCTCAAGAAGGGATCATTCAAATTGAAGCGGACCATAGGGCTTCTGGCCATTTTGGAAAACAGGGTGTGGCATGGATGCACAGAAACTTAGGAAACTGGGAGCTGGTGGATTATATCACCGTTGCCAAATGGTTGAAAGCTAAGACTTTTGTAGCTAAAGATAAATTGTTGATCACCGGACATAGTTATGGTGGTTACATGACCTGTCTGGCGTTGACCAAAGGTGCCGATTACTTTGACTACGGTATTGCAGGTGCACCGGTGACGAGTTGGGAATTATATGATACCCATTATACCGAGCGTTGGATGGATACCCCTCAATCTAACCCTGAAGGATATAAAAATGGTTCTATTTTGCCTTATGTAAATCAATACAAAGGTAGGTTGCGTATCATGCATGGCGATATGGATGATAACGTGCATATGCAAAATACCATTCAGTTGGTGGATGCATTGACCGATAGGGCGGTTCCATTTGAACTGATGATCTATCCTGGAAGCAGACATGGATTCAATCGTTCGAAAAGCGCTTATGATTTCAAGGAAAGAACAAGGTTTTATTACCAATACCTATTGGACAAACCTGTTCCAGAAAATTTAAGGTAAGAATTGTCGATAAAAGGCTAAGAATATAAAATCTTAGCCTTTTTTTATAACATATAGCGCTTCAAAAAAATTGATTCCACCGAAAAAATTATCATATTTGCAATATTATTTATGCCATGCTAGATTTTCTAAAAGACATTACATTTAAAGCTAACGACGTTGTTTTAAGAGCAATAGATATCCTCATGAGGAATTATATTTCTATCGCTGGGCTATGTTTTTTAATTTTTGTAACCTCTAACCTTTCATCTTTTCTAGCGATGTATTTGGATTCTTCGAATCTGATCGTGAAAGTGCTTTTGTTGCTGCTGTTTGTGGCTATCTATTTTGGTCTGCAATTGGTGCTTTTAAAGAAGGCTATTTTCTTGGCTAAAGATGAGAAAAGCCATGGCTTGATGGACTACCTGCCGACCATGTCTCAATTTTGCTATTACATCTTGGGATTATTGCTGTACAGTTTGATCGCATTTGTGGTTTACATCGTTATGTATGTGGCATTATTCCCTCTATTGTATTTAGGTGTGAACATGAATACGGTTCAGACCGAGATTCACCCATTCTTGACAGGTGTAATCATGTTGTTCGTATTGATCAGGACCACTTTCTTTCCATTCTTCATCGTGGAGAATGGCTTCAATACCTTTAAGTCATATCGGTTCAGTCTGGCGATGACGAAGGGGAATGTTTTGAGGCTATTGGCCATTATCTTTATTATTGCATTCACTCATCTACTACAATTAGGTACTGAATACATGGGGTATTCCCTGGTTTCAAAGATCTTGAGTCTTATCAATTCCTTTGTGATTATTCCTGTGGTCAGCGTTGTTATGTCAATTGTGTATATTGACATGATTAAAGCCTATAAGGGCAGTTCTGATCCTTCCCTTATGGATAACATTATATAAAATCATTTAAGTTTTGAGTAAAAGGAAATTAGCCATATTAGGTTCTACGGGCAGTATTGGGACACAGACCTTAGAAGTAGTAGAACAATATCCTGATCATTTTTCGATTACTGTACTATCTGCCGGAAGAAACGCCGATTTATTGATTCAACAGGCTCTTAAGTTCAGGCCAGCTGCAGTGGTCGTTTGTGAAAAGACGGCTTTTGAGAAGGTAAGCGATACTTTGCAGGGCAAGGGCATCGAAGTCCTGTTCGGTGAAGATGCACTGGTGGAGACCGTGCAGCGGGATGATATAGATATCGTCCTGACAGCGGTAGTTGGGGCGGTTGGGCTAAGGCCTACTGTTGCGGCTATTGAATCGGGTAAGGATATCGCTCTGGCCAATAAAGAGACTTTGGTGGTTGCTGGGGAACTGATTACAGGCTTGGTTGAAAAACATCAGGTTAAACTGTTGCCGGTTGACTCAGAACATTCGGCTATATTTCAATGCCTGGCCGGTGAGGAGGCTAACCCTATAGAGAAGATTATCCTTACAGCCTCGGGAGGTCCCTTCCGTGGGAAATCAATCGAAGATTTAAAGTCGGTGACGAAAGCGCAAGCTTTGAAGCATCCGAACTGGACAATGGGAGCGAAAATAACCATTGACTCGGCTTCTCTGATGAATAAAGGATTGGAAGTGATTGAGGCCAAATGGCTGTTTGGTTTAGAGTATGACCAGATCGATGTCATTATCCATCCGCAATCCATTATCCATTCGCTGGTGCAATTCGAAGATGGTTCTCTGAAAGCTCAGTTGGGCTTGCCGGACATGAAGCTTCCCATTCAATATGCTTTGACCTATCCACAGCGATTTGAAAATAACTTTAAGCGCTTTAGCTTCTTGGACTACCCAAATTTGACTTTTGAACAGCCCGATATGGAGGTTTTCAGAAACCTAAAGTTGGCATTTCAGGCCCTTGAAGCTGGTGGTAATGCAGCCTGTGTGCTGAATGGTGCCAATGAAGTTGTCGTAGATGCTTTTTTGAATGACCAGGTTGGTTTTTTACAGATGAGTGAAATCATTGAAGAGACATTGTGTCAGGTGAAATCACAAAAAACGTTAAGTTTAGAGGATTATTTACAGTTCGATTTGGAAAGCCGGACTGTGGCACGAAGTTTAATAGAACGTATTTAAATAATTAAATAGTAAATAAAATAATAAAAATATAATCAATGGGAATTGTAATCATGATTGGGCAAGTACTTTTAGGCTTGTCATTATTAATCATCTTGCATGAGCTTGGGCACTTTCTAGCTGCTCGGGCATTCGGAATCAAGGTGGAGAAGTTTTATCTTTTCTTTGATGCCTGGGGTGTGAAATTGTTCAAATTCAATTATAAAGGTTGTGAGTATGGTGTGGGCTGGTTGCCGTTGGGTGGTTATGTGAAGATTGCAGGTATGATCGATGAATCGATGGATACCGAACAGATGAAAGGCGAGCCACAGCCATGGGAATTCCGTTCTAAACCGGCTTGGCAACGTTTGATCGTCATGCTGGGCGGTATCATTGTCAATATTATCGTGGGTATCGTGGTTTTCTGGATGTTGACCTTTAAATATGGAACTACCGACTTTAACAACACGCAGCTTTACGGTGTAAAACCGGGCATTATCGGTGAAAAGGTTGGCTTGAAAGAAGGGGATAAGATCCTTGCCGTAAATGGTAAAAAAGCGAATCTATTCTATCAAGATCTGTTGACTTCGGACGTGTTGATGGGTGATGCGGTGTTGACGGTTGATCGTGCAGGTCAGCAAATGGAGATAAAATTGCCCAGCGATATCCTGAATGATGTCTCTGAACATAAGAAGAACGAGTTGGTTCAGCCTATGTTCAAGATGCTTCCCGTAACGATGGTCGAGAAGAACAGTAGGGCGGAGAAGATGGGATTGCAAGTAGGGGATAGCATTGTTTCGATCAATGGGGTTCAAGTGCAGCAATTGGATCAATTTAAATCTGAATTGGCAGCGAATAAGAATAAGGAAGTAAATTTGGATATTGTTCGTAAAGGAAGTCCAATGGCTTTAACAGCAGCTGCAGATAGTTCTGCTACCCTAGGTTTCCTAAACCTTCCGGTAGTTCAGCATAAATATGGCTTTATGGAGTCCTTGCCGCTGGGTGCAAGCAAAGCTTTCTCGGTGATTACGGATAACATCAAGGGCTTCGGAAAGATTTTCAAAGGTGAGGTGCGTGCTGACAAAGCGCTTTCAGGCCCGGTAGGGATTGCAACCATGTTCGGTACTGAGGTAGATTGGTTAAGGTTCTGGAGTCTGGTAGGTATGCTTTCCATGGCCTTGGCCTTTATGAATATCTTGCCAATCCCAGCATTGGATGGTGGACACGTGATCTTCTTGTTGATTGAGATGATTCAAGGGAAGCCATTGAGTGATAAGTTCTTGGAGAAAGCCCAGATCGTTGGGTTCTTCATCATTATCGCACTGATGATATTCGTTTTTGGAAACGATATTTTCAAATTGACGAAGTAATCTATTCAAAGATATAGGAAGCCCTGCGGTGTATGACCACAGGGCTTTTTTAATGGAAATAAGGTAGAGAATAAATTAAAAAACTATTGTTTGCGAATTAAAATAATTTGTACCTTTGTCTCCCGATAAAAATGAAAGAGACCTTCTACCCAATAGCATTTCAAAAAGTAGTTTCTACTTCTCGTCAATATATTAATTGATCTGTTAGCCCGTTTGGGCTTTTTTTATGTTTAGGAGTTAAGGAAATCTATCAGTAAATTAGTGATACGTTTTAACTAGAAATAAGAATGACCAACTACAGCAAATTGCCAGCAATTTTAGTCCTAGAAGATGGAACAGTTTTTCATGGTAAGGCCGCAGGAAAGATCGGTACTACTACAGGTGAGATTTGTTTCAACACTGGTACGACTGGCTACCAAGAGATCTTTACGGATCCTTCCTATTATGCACAGATTATGGTTACGACCAATGCGCATATCGGAAACTATGGTATCGATGATGAGGATGAAGAGTCTAAAGAGATTCAGATTGCAGGTTTAGTTTGTAAGAACTATAACATCAACTACAGCCGTAAAATGGCTGACCAATCTATCCAGAATTATTTCGAGGAAGAGAATTTGGTGGGTATCTCTGATATCGATACGCGTTCTTTGGTTCGTCATATCCGTAGTAAAGGTGCGATGAATGCGATCATCTCTTCTGAGAACCTAGATGTAGACTCCTTGAAAGCAGAATTGGCTAAAGTGCCTTCTATGGACGGTTTAGAACTTTCTTCCCGTGTTTCTACTAAGGAACCATACTACTATGGTGAAGAAGGTGCTCCTACTCGTATCGCTGTATTGGATTTAGGGATCAAAAAGAACATCTTAAGGAACTTTGATTCTCGTCAGGTGTATGCAAAGGTTTTCCCTGCTAAGACTACATTTGCAGAAATGCAAGAGTGGAACCCTGATGGATACTTCATTTCAAATGGTCCTGGTGACCCTGCTGCAATGGATTACGCGATCCAAACCGTTAAAGATATCTTAGCTGCTGATAAACCAATGTTCGGGATTTGTCTTGGTCACCAAATCTTGGCACTTGCAAATGATATCAGGACGCAAAAAATGCACAATGGACATAGAGGTATCAACCACCCTGTAAAGAATATTATCGCTAATAAATGTGAGATTACTTCTCAAAACCATGGTTTTGGTGTAGTAGCGGAAGATATTGAAAACTCTGATAAAGTAGAGATCACGCACGTGAACCTCAATGATAATTCGATCGAAGGTATCCGTGTAAAAGGTAAAAATGCATTCTCGGTACAATATCACCCTGAATCTTCTCCAGGTCCTCACGATTCAAGATATCTGTTCGATGATTTTATCGCTATGGTAAAAGGATAATTTCAGATAAAATATAAATCAGGTCGCATCTCAATGTTGCGACCTTTTTTGTGCCATTAAATTCGATGGATAAGGATAGGAGGCTGGACTGGTTAGTTTTGTGTATTTCAAAAGATGCTGCGTCCCGGATTTTTGGTTGAGTTTTACGATTTTCATAATATTCAATTTAGCAATGATTTAATTTTTCCAAGCATTAGGCCGAATCACTTAGATTTTTCATATTTTTGATAAAGTAAGAATTATTGTTATATTAGTGTCTTAGATACACTAAGTAAGGTAGCTAACGAAGTAAGATATTTAAATAAACCACACATAAAATGAGCTTGATAATTGACGTACATGCGCGCCAGATTTTAGATTCGCGCGGAAATCCTACGATAGAAGTTGATGTAACAACGCAAAACGGTTTTGTTGGCCGTGCAGCAGTTCCTTCAGGAGCTTCTACAGGTGCACACGAAGCGGTAGAATTACGCGACGGTGATAAAAAGAAATACTTAGGAAAAGGTGTTTTGAAAGCTGTTGAAAACGTAAATACAAAGATTGCAAAAGCTTTAGAAGGTGTTGACGTATTTGAACAAAATGCAATCGATAAATTGATGATCGATTTAGATGGTTCTGAAAACAAAGGTAAATTAGGTGCTAACGCTATCTTAGGTGTTTCTTTAGCGGTTGCTAAAGCTGCAGCTCAAGAAAGCCGTCAGCCTCTATATCGTTATATCGGTGGAGTAAATGCCAATACTCTTCCTCTTCCAATGATGAACATTGTAAACGGTGGTGCTCACTCTGATGCGCCTATCGCTTTCCAAGAGTTCATGATCATGCCAGTAGGCGCTGAGTCTTTCTCGGAAGCTCTACGTTGGGGTGCTGAGGTTTTCCATAGCCTTAAGAAAATTCTTCACGACCGTAACTTATCTACTGCTGTAGGTGATGAAGGTGGGTTTGCTCCAACTTTTGAAGGTACTGAAGATGCTATCGAAACTATTTTGGAAGCAATTAAAAAAGCTGGCTACAAACCAGGAAAAGAAATCTGTCTTGCGCTTGACTGTGCTTCTACTGAGTTCTTCGTAAAAGGTAAATATGATTACGCTAAGTTCGAAGGTAAAGGTGGAGCGGTTCGCAGTATCGAAGAGCAGGTAGATTACCTAGCTGAATTGACTGCAAAATACCCTATTATCTCTATTGAGGACGGTATGGCAGAAGATGATTGGAAAGGCTGGAAATTATTGACAGAGAAAATCGGTGACCATGTACAATTAGTTGGTGACGATTTGTTTGTTACAAATACAAAACGTCTTCAAGAGGGTATCGATAAAGGAATTGGTAACTCCATCTTGGTTAAAGTTAACCAGATCGGTTCTTTGACAGAGACTATCAACGCTGTTCATTTGGCTCAAACCAATGGATATACTTCAGTAATGTCTCACCGTTCAGGTGAAACCGAAGATACTACCATTGCAGACCTTGCGGTAGCTCTAAACTGTGGTCAGATCAAAACTGGATCAATCTCTCGTTCAGACCGGATCGCTAAATACAATCAATTGTTGCGTATCGAAGAAGAATTGGGCGAGAACGCAAAATTCATCGGAAAAGATTTTAAATACGCTCCGAAAAAATAATTGACTTTCTAGTCAGGGAAAAGGGGACCTTTGGGTTCCCTTTTTTTATGGCTTCTGTTTTAGCAGATCAGTTTATGGCTTCTAAGGGTCCTTAGGTTGTTAAAATATTTATTTTTCCACAATGGTTAATTTAATTATTCCAATATGCTGTTTCTATACTTGTATAGTTCATCTTAAAATAGTTATCTTTAACCGAATTTTAATTGCTTTGGTCTAGCCTATGGAACGTTTCATTAATACTATCCGTAATCAATATCTTATCGCAGGAGTTGCATTCTTAGTCTGGATGTGTTTTTTCGATCGTTACGATATTACTACCCAGTACAATTTTCAAACTGAGAAAACCAAATTGGAGCAGGAGAAAGAGTATTACACGAATGAAATTGAAAGCATATCTCAATCCATCAAAGATGTGCAATATAACCAAAGTGAGATTCAACGTATCGCCCGCGAAAAATACAAAATGAAGAAAGACCAAGAAGATGTCTATATCATTACCGAAATAGACGCACCGGAGTCAAAATAGTTACAATCCCCTTTCCTGTTTTCCATTTCTCTCCTTGATATTGCTCTGCAATTATCACGGTTTTGTCATTTAACTTGACCGTCAGTTCAATCCTATTTTTCTGATTATTCTTCTGTGTTTTCAATTGAAAACATGTGTTTATAGTCTCTAAAGGCTGATTTTTCAATTATTAAGGCTAAATGAAATCAAATAAATCATACTGCAACTAAATAGTATATGAATTGAAATAATTATTCTTATAATGATTATTTCAGATTCTATTTGGAATTGCCATGATAGTTATATTTTGCCCTAATAATTGTAAATAATTATAAAAAATAGCTAAATATGTTTTGAATATCATGGAATAATGAAAGTAATTTGAAAATATTAAAATATTATGTTTCGTTTATTTTATAAATAAGTTATGTTAATTATTATCTGCAAGAATTATATATAACTATAAATTACATATATAAAATATTACTACATGTAATTTTAAAAATACCCACACTAATTCTGTTCAATAAATAAAATTACTTAAAACGCTTTATATAGATAAAATATTGACTTTTTTAATATTTTTACGCCATTAATAACTATTTATTTAGCCGTAAGTCTAATTTTTATTAACAATTACAATTAAAAGATCAATTTTTTATGAAACAAAAATTACTCTGTCTTCTTTTTGTGTTAACATGCCTAATTGGGCAAACGTTTGCACAAAATCAAAATCTGAGTGGTACTGTGACCTCAGCGAATGACGGGCAGGCCTTGCCTGGTGTGTCGGTTCGTGTGTCTGGTTCAACGAATGCTACTCAAACAGATGCAAACGGAAAGTACACATTAACCAATGTGGCTTCTGGAAGTAGCATCACATTCTCATTTATCGGTTATTCGTCTCAAACGGTAACTTTTAACAACAATGCAGTTATCAATGTTCAATTAAGCTCAGCAGGTGAAGAACTTGATGAGGTGGTTGTCGTTGCCTATGGTACAGCTAAGAAATCTGAAGTAACAGGTTCCATGGCTACCATGAGTGCAGAAGATTTGGACAAACGTACTGTATCCAACGTATCCAATGCATTAGCGGGTATGGCTCCAGGTATCTCTGTTTCTTCCGGAAACGGTCAACCAGGATCAGGTGCTAGCGTACGCTTGAGAGGTATCGGATCTATGAGTGCTTCAAGTTCTCCTTTATATGTGGTAGACGGTGCTGTATTTGACGGTAACATCGGTGATATTAACGCTGATGATATCGAAAGCATCTCCATCTTAAAGGATGCGACTTCAGCTGCTCTTTATGGATCTAGAGCTGGTAACGGTGTGATCATGATCACAACGAAAAAGGGTCGCGGTCCGGCTAAATTAAATGTTGGCTTAACGCAAGGTATTACGGAAAGAGGTATCAAAGAATACGAAACAGTAGGAATCAATGATTATTATCCTGTTGCATTCCAGGCTATCAAAAACTCAAGAATGTTCCCTGCTAGCGGAGCTCAAGGTGCTTCAGAAGCAGATGCGAATAAATATGCATTCGATAATATCAAGAGATTCCTAGCTTACAACCCATTCAACGTTGCGGACAATGAAATCGTTTCAATGGACGGTACCATGAATCCAAATGCAGGTTTGAAATACGATGATTTCAACTGGTTTGATGCCATTCAACGTGTTGGAAAAAGAACTGATGCCAATATGAACATCGGCGGTAGCAACGAAAAAACTGACTACTACGTTTCATTGGGATATTTGAATGATGAAGGTTATATCTTAAACTCAGATTTCCAACGTTTCAACGGAAGGATCAATGTAAACTCTCAGATCAAAGATTGGTTAAAAGCAGGTGTTAACATTTCTGGTGCTATGTCTGAAGGTTCATTAGCTTCTGATGCTTCAACAGGTAATGGTAACTCCTACATCAACCCATTCTCGTTCATCAGAGGATTAGGTTCGATCTACCCAGTTCATGCATTTGATGCAACTACAGGAGCTCCAGTTGTTGACCCAGTTACTGGAGAACAATACTACGACTACGGAATGCACCCAGGCGCTGTAAACAGACCTTCAGGAGCAAGTCCGGGTAGACACGTTATTTACGAGACTATCTTGAATACTCGTCTGAACAAACGTACGATGTTAGGTGGTAGAGCTTTCTTGGATATTAAATTCTTGAAAGATTTCACATTCACACCTTCGGTTAGCATTGACCTTTCTAACAGAAACTTCGATTACTCTTGGAACAACCAAGTAGGTGATGGTGTTTCTTACAATGGATTAGGTTCAGCTGAAAACTACATCACGAAATCATATACTTTCAACCAAGTATTGCAATATAGAAAATCATTTGATTTACATAACGTATCTGCAATAGCGGCTCACGAAAACTATGATTATCAATTCAGCAGCAGAAATGCGACCAAAACAGGACAGATTATTTCTGGAATCACTGAATTAGATAACTACGTAACTCCACTTTCTTCAGGAGGATACAAAAACGTGAACCGTCTTGAATCTTACTTCGCTAAAGCATCATATAACTACGATGAGAAGTATTATGCAGATGCATCATTCAGAACGGATGGTTCATCGATCTTCGATGATAGCAAAAGATGGGGTAATTTCTTCTCAGTAGGTGCTGCATGGGCTATCAACAAAGAGGACTTTATGTCAAGCGCTACTTGGATCAACGACTTGAGATTAAAAGCTTCATACGGTCAAGTTGGTGTCAACCACCTATTGGATGTAAACGGAAATACAATCTATTACGGATATCAAGCGCTTTACAACCTTGGATGGTCTAATGGTGGATTGCCAGGAACTGTTCTTAGTTCATTACCTAACCCTAACCTGACTTGGGAGTCTTCAAATACATTCAACCTAGGTGTGAACTTCGCTTTATTCAACAACAGATTAAGAGGTGAGGCTGAATACTACAAGAGAGGTTCAGACCAGTTATTACTATCCGTTCCACGTCCTCTTTCTTCTGCAGTTAGTACAGAATTCAGAAACGTTGGTTCGATGTACAATACAGGTTTTGAATTGTCATTATCAGGTGATATCGTAAGAAACGATAATTTCACTTGGACAATGACCAAAAACTTCACCACCTTCAAGAACGAAATCACGAAGATGCCGGTTGAATCTCCAGTTATTACTGCTGGAAACAAAAGAAGAGAAGTTGGAAGAGATTACTACTCTTTCTGGTTGAGACAATACGCTGGTGTTGACCAAGCTGATGGTGCTGCCCTTTACATCCCTGCAGAAGGTACTGCACAAGAGAACATCCGCGTAGTGGATGGTAAAGAATATGTAACCAACCAAAACTATGCGAAATTCGATTATTCAGGTACTTCAATTCCTGATGTAATGGGTTCCATCATCAATACCTTCAACTATAAAGCATTCACATTGTCTTTCTTGTTGAACTACCAGATCGGTGGAAAAATCTATGATAGTAACTACGCTGGTTTGATGAGCACAAACTCATATGGTAAATCATACCATGTTGATGCGATGAAAGCATGGACTACGTCAAATACTACAAGTAATATCCCTAGATTAGACCAAGCGAACAGCAACAACATCAATGCTGCTTCTACAAGATGGTTGACAAGCGCGTCTTACTTTAGCATTCAAAACGTAAACTTCCAATATAGATTACCAAGTAGCTTGTTGAACAAGATCGACCTGTCTACTGCACGCGTATTCTTAACTGGTGAGAACTTAGCCTTATTCTCAAAACGTAAAGGTATGAATCCTACAGAAAGCTTTGATGGATCTGTATCATCTACTTATTTGCCGACTCGTATTTTCAGCATCGGTGTAAATGTTGGATTTTAATTAGCAGCTGAATTATTATGAAAAAAAGAAATTTAACGATATATGCTTCCGTTTTACTTCTAGCTCTTAGCGGATGTAAAAAGGACTATTTGGAAACCGCTCCAACTGACAAAGTTTCTCAAGATGAAATCTTCAGTTCGATTGCCAATGCTAATACAGCATTGAACGGTATCTATAGATTTATGTTTGAGCGTACAACCGTAGTGGATTGGAATGTTCAAAACAAACCAGGTGTTGGTGGTATCATGCTAGGTCTTGACTTTATGGGCGAAGACTTAGGTATCAGTGATGCAAACTGGTTCGGTTCTACCGGTGAAGGTAACTGGCAAGGTGGTCGTAATGACAACCATAAATTGACTGAATACTATTATAGAACTTTCTACAAAATCATTGGTGACTCTAACTTTATCCTGGATAATGTAGATGGTCTTCCAGGAACTGATGAAGAGAAAAACAACCTGAAATCTCAAGCTTTGACGCTTAGAGCATATGCTTACTCCAATCTGGTTCAGCTTTACGCTAAAAGATATGATGCAAGCACAGCAAACGATCAGCTAGGTGTTCCTTTGGTATTGAAATCTTCAGATGGCGCATTGCCAAGATCAACAGTGAAAGAAGTGTATGCTTCAATCATCAAAGATTTAGATGATGCGATCGCATTGAACGTGGAATCAAGAGTAAACAAGTCTCATATCAACCTATATGTGACTTACGGTATACGTGCAAGAGTTGCTTTGACCATGCAGGACTATCCTAATGCAATCAAATATGCTCAATTGGTTATCGAGTCAGGAAGTTTCCCATTGATGAACCAAGATACGTACATGAAAGGATTCAATGATGCTCCTTCTATGTCTGAGTTTATGTGGGCTTCTATGCCAACACAGGATCAGATGGATGCATTCGGATCTTACTTTGCACAGATCGCTTACAATGCAAATACCTCTTTTATGCGTGCGAACCCTAAGAGAATCAACTCTGCATTGTATGACAAAATCTCTGAAACAGATATCAGAAAGAAACTATGGGAACCAAAACCAACTGCGGCCAACTTCCCATTGCCATTGGCATCTTTCGCTCGTCAAGAGTATATGACTAGGAAATTCTCTATCAAATCACCAGGTGGTGCTTTGGGAGATGTTCCTTTGATGAGATCGGCAGAAATGCACTTGATCTTGGCAGAAGCTTATGCAAGCTCAAACCAAACGGCTAATGCACAAGAAGCATTGTTCAACTTTGTAAAAGTTCGTGACCTTGAAGCGAAGAAATCAACCAACACGGGTGCCGCTTTATTGGAAGAGATCTGGACCAACAGAAGAACAGAGCTTTGGGGTGAAGGATTCAGATTCTACGATTTGAAACGTTTGAACCAGCCTTTGGACAGAACTGTCGTTCCTAACTATGCTCCTGGAAGTGTAAATGGAATCGTAAAGGTTGCTGCCGGTGCTAAAGATTGGCAATTCTTGTTCCCATTGGCGGAATTGAATGCTAACGCGGAAATCAAACAGAACGATTAATTCGGTTTGTAAATAATAATCTGGAAGAGGTTGTCTGAAGAGACAACCTCTTCTTTTTTGAGGGAAAGGGAGAAGAAGTGGCATCGGCTCTGCTCTGCCAATGGGATGAAAGGTGCATTTGAACCAGGATGGAAGGGATAAGAGGATAGACCATGATTATGATCAACATTTCGCTGGAAAATCCATCATACTGTAGGGACGTATCGAATACGCCCGCGCCCCAATGACTCTATTATCCTTATCCGAAGGTCACGGAAAGTACGCCAATTCTAATAATGCTGTTTTTAATTAATCTATTTGATTTTTGATGTTGTTCTGAGATCCTTCCTGCGTACACAATATTGTCTTTTTTGCGACATACTGCCCTAGCAGGGCAGAATTATTTTAGAAAGGGTCTTGAACAAAAAAGGTGGTAACGAAAAACCGATGTTCGATTAATCGAACATCGGTTTTTCGCTAATTCCAGCCTATCATGCCGCGTCGGCTAAAATAATGAAACCCCTATAGGGTTCCATTTCTAAAATTTCAAAAACCAATGCTTTTTGCCAGCCTGCTGCTATCTTTATTTCTTCTGTACATTGTGGGCTGATGCTATTTAGAAATGCTTATAGATGGTCCATTAATAAAAACAATCCTTTTACCCTTTCACTAATGAAATTTCCTGGTAGGTATCAGAAATGGCAAAGATCCTATAGCCATGGTCATACAATAGCTTAAAGAATTTCTGTCCTTTTTCCTTACCATTGGGAAAGAACCTTTCGTGGGTTTCAACGAGGATTTGTTTGATGGGAATGCCGGAGTTTAATATTCCTTCCATGACAGCGTATTCAGAGCCCTCTATGTCCATCTTTAACACATCGATGGATTGGTGCCCCAAATCGTTGGCAATCTCTTTAAACTCCTTTAAAAGCACGTCTACAGAATCGTGTTCATCGACAAGGCTATGGTCGTAAACACTTCCGGAAACATGCTCCTTGTTTTTGGGAAGATGGAAGGTAACCATCTCCGTTTTTTCGCCCAAACCAAAAGGATGGAAATAAAACTGTTCTGGAGTTTCATTATTACGCACGTAATTGATAGACTTTGGGGTAGGATCGAAGCCAAAAACCTTGGCTCCATGTTTGGCAATGATGGCTTTATCAAATGAAATATCCTCACCAATGCCAAATGAATATACGATCGCATTATCGGGAACCAGGCTTGGATCGACATAAAAGCCGCCATATCCATTGCCATACCATTCCTTTGCACGTTTTTCCTCTACGTCAATAAAAGCAATCTTTCCAATGCGCGCTTTAACCCAATATTCTAATCTTTTAAGTTTGTCGTTTCTTTCCATTCTTTGTGGTAGATTAATTTAAATATACCCAAAAAATGGAAAAATCCTAAACTTCTGAAATTGCGTTGATGATATCGTATTGGGTGATGATATTGATCCTTCCAAAATCATCTTCCACCAATACCGCTTGGGTATCTTTATTGATCAATCCAGAGATCTTATCAATGGAGGTGTTCAGGTCAACAAATGGAAAAGGTTTGGATGTAATCTCTTCCACTGCAGATGATTTTAATGATGGATTTTCGAGCAATGCAGAAAGAATATCCGATTCTGTGACCTTTCCGATTACCATACCCTGTTGGGTGACAGGTATTTGGGAAATGTTCAGCGATTTCATGATATTGAAGGTTTCCACAACAGTCTGGTTGGCATCTGCCGTGATGATGGCCTGTTCGCCACGTTTTTTGAGAATTGATTTTGCCGTTAGCTTCTCATCTTTTAAGAATCCTCTTTCGCGCAACCAATCCTCATTGTACATTTTTCCCATGTAACGAGATCCATGGTCATGGAAAATCACAACGACTACATCATCTTCTTTCAGGTCTTTTCCTAATTGTAACAAACCTGCCAATGCAGCGCCGGCAGAATTTCCGGCAAAGATACCTTCCTTGCGCGCCAGGTCCCTGGTCATCAATGCTGCATCTTTATCAGTGACCTTTTCAAACAGGTCTATCAGTGAAAAATCAACATTCTTCGGCAAGAAATCCTCACCTATACCTTCGGTGATATAGGGGTAGATTTCATTCTTGTCAAATATGCCGGTTTCCTTATATTTCTTGAATACGGAACCATAGGTGTCAATCCCCCAAACCTTGATGTTCGGGTTCTTCTCCCTCAAATATTTTGCGGTACCCGAGATAGTACCACCGGTTCCGACCCCTACGACCAAATGCGTAACCTTTCCTTCGGTCTGTTCCCAGATTTCCGGACCGGTCTGCTCATAATGGGCTTTAGTATTGGAAAGGTTGTCATATTGATTGGCCTTCCAGGCATTGGGAACCTCTTTCTCCAATCGGCTGGAAACCGAATAATAGGAGCGAGGATCCTCTGGATCTACGTTGGTAGGACAGACGATCACTTCAGCACCAAAGGCACGAAGGGCATCGATCTTCTCTTTCGACTGCTTATCCGTGGTGGTAAAAATACAGCGATAACCTTTTACTACGGCCGCCATTGCCAATCCCATTCCTGTATTTCCCGAAGTCCCTTCGATAATGGTGCCTCCAGGTTTCAGTAAACCGGCTTCTTCAGCATCCTCAATCATCTTCAAGGCCATACGGTCCTTGATGGAGTTTCCAGGATTGCTTGTTTCGATCTTGGCTAAAATAGTTCCCTTTAAATTCTCAGTTATCTTATTTAGTTTGACCAAAGGTGTATTTCCAATGGTTTCTAAAATGTTATTATACCACATAGGTGAAGTTTTGTGTCTGTTTGTTGTCTACCACAAAAGTAGATATTTTTTAGAACTTCAAGTGTTTTACCGTTAAGCCATTGTTGATTAATTGCTTTAAGGCATCAATTCCAATTTTCACATGGGTTTCCACATAAGATTTGGTAACCGTCACATCAGATTTGTCTGTTTTAACGCCTTCCGGTACCATTGGTTGGTCTGAAACCAATAATAGGGCACCAGTAGGGATCTTGTTGGCAAATCCTACCGAAAAGATCGTTGCAGTCTCCATATCTACGGCCATGGCACGGATGCTCTTTAGGTATTTCTTAAACTGCTTGTCATGCTCCCAAACGCGACGGTTGGTGGTATAGACAGTTCCGGTCCAGTAATCACGGGAGTGGTCCCTAATGGTGGTGGAAATGGCTTTCTGCAGAGCGAAGGCCGGTAGTGATGGTACTTCAGGTGGCAGATAATCATTGGAAGTCCCTTCTCCACGGATCGCAGCGATCGGAAGGATCAGTTCACCTACATCTATTTTCTTCTTTAATACCCCTGTTTTACCTAGGAATAGCACTGCTTTCGGGTGGATGGCTGTCAATAGGTCCATCACGGTTGCAGCAACGGGAGAACCCATACCAAAATTGATGATGGTAATGCCGTCTGCGGTACAGGTCTGCATCGGTTTGTCCTCGCCCATGATCGGCGCATCGCCATGCATCTGCGAAAACAACTTCACATAATTGCTGAAATTGGTCAATAATATATATTCCCCAAATTCTTCCAAGGGTCTACCCGTATAACGAGGCAGCCAATTGTTCACAATATCTTCTTTTGTCTTTAATCCTGCTTTAATAGGGGAGTTTACCTCTTCGATATTTTCTTGTTTTTCGTCTTTTTTCTTAGTCATAATTTCATCCTTTCTTAATAATTTCCTAATACAAAAAACCCTCGCGTGATTGGCGAGGGTTTAGATTTTTATGCGACTTGCAGTTTCTTAAAGTCCGTCTTAGCAAACTTGTTCTTTGCATAATCCAGACTGATCTGCAAGGTCTTGTCTTCTGAATTTTCCTTATTGCTCGGTGTTTCGAACATGGCATCCAGCATGATTGCCTCACAAATGCTCCGTAACCCACGGGCCCCTAATTTGAATTCCCAAGCTTTGTCAACGATGAAGTCATAAACCTCTGGCTCGAATGACAGCTTGATCCCTTCGTACTCAAACAACTTGATATACTGTTTTACCAAGGCATTCTTAGGTCGGGTAAGGATATTCAACAAAGTTTCCTTATCCAATGGGTTCAGATGCGTAAGAACTGGCAAACGACCGATCAACTCAGGGATCAATCCGAAGTTCTTAAGATCTTGCGGAGTGATGTATTTATATAAGTTGTTCAGGTCAATTTCCTGATCCTCATCTTTCATTTTATATCCAACAGTTTGAGTTCTCAATCTGTTTGCGATTTTCTTTTGGATACCGTCAAATGCACCACCACAGATAAACAGGATGTTGCTGGTATTTACCGAGATCATTTTCTGATCAGGGTGCTTACGGCCACCTTGAGGTGGAACATTGACATTGGTTCCTTCCAAGATCTTCAATAATGCTTGTTGAACGCCTTCTCCTGAAACATCACGGGTGATCGATGGGTTATCGCTTTTTCTAGCGATCTTGTCAATCTCATCGATATAGATGATTCCACGTTCTGCGGCAGCGACGTCATAGTCTGCAGCTTGCAGTAATCTGGTCAAGATGCTTTCCACATCTTCACCGACATATCCTGCTTCTGTCAAAACTGTAGCATCCACGATACAGAATGGCACGTTCAAGATCTTGGCAACGGTCTTTGCCAATAAGGTTTTACCTGTTCCGGTCTCTCCGACGATAATCAAGTTGGATTTTTCAATCTCGGTCTCATCCGACTCAACACGTTGGTTTAAACGTTTGTAATGGTTGTAAACCGCTACAGAGATGACTTTCTTCGCATCATCTTGTCCAATCACGTATTGATCCAAATGTTCCTTGATTTCCTTTGGACGGATTAATTTAAGAGCAGTTTGAATAGATTTATTCTTGCGTTGCTTAAGCTCTTCCGCCAAAATCTCCCCAGCTTGTTGCACACATCTGTCGCAGATATGCGCACCATCACCCGCAATAAGCATTTGCGCTTCATTTTTACTGATTCCGCAAAATGAGCAATGGATATCTCTATTGTTCGATTTACTCATTGTTATTATTTTGTTTCTTTCTTCTTCGGTAGCAATACCTCATCTATCATACCAAATTCTTTGGCTTCAGCGGCACGCATCCAATAATCACGGTCTGATGACTTCTCAACCCAGTCGTAAGTCTGGCCCGAATGATCAGCGATGATCGTGTATAATTCTTCTTTTAATTTCAACATTTCACGCAGGTTGATCTCCATATCTGCAGCTACACCTTGTGCACCTCCAGATGGTTGGTGGATCATCACACGGGAGTGACGCAATGCTGCACGTTTACCTTTAGCACCTGCCACTAATAATACAGCACCCATTGAGGCTGCCATTCCGGTACAGATCGTTGCTACATCAGGAGAGATGTACTGCATGGTATCATAGATGCCTAGACCAGCATATACACTGCCACCTGGTGAATTGATATAGATCTGTATGTCACGTTGCGCATCGGTCGATTGCAAGAACAATAACTGTGCTTGAACGATATTTGCAACCTGATCATTAATGCCATCTCCTAAAAAGATGATACGGTCCATCATCAAACGTGAAAATACGTCCATCTGAGCTACATTCAGTTGTCTCTCTTCGATGATGTATGGCGTAAGGTTGCTCGGAATTTGTTGTTGTAGTCTAGAAATGTAACCATCTACATGTTGGCTTCCAATTCTATGATGCTTGATAGCATACTTTCTAAATTCGTTTTTATCTATATTCATGTGATTCTTTCTGTCTTTATGCTACTAATATAATATTTATTTTAATATCCAAAATTTTCCTGCCCAAAAGATGGCAGTTCCGTTATAAATGTAAATTTCTCCTCCTCGAAATCTATCCTGCAATAATAATGCTCAATTCCATTACTGACCAAAAGAAGGGGGATTTTATAAATACTGTTGTAATTTGCGATCTGTTCGAATGTTTTTTCGGTAATTTTGACAGATGGAGCCTTGAATTCTGCCAAAAGTACGCGCGATCCTTCTCGGTCATAAATCACCAGATCACTCCTTTTCTGCAGGCTGTTCAGGGATAGGCCGCCCTCGATCTTCATCAAGGACATCGGGTACTGATAGTGCCTGTTCAGATGACTGACCCAATGTTGTCGTACCCACTCCTCCGGTGTCAACAAAAGATGCTTCTTCCGCAGCTCGTCGAAAATATAATACTGATCCTGTTTTTTGCTGATTTTTGCCGGAAAGGGCGGTAAGTTCAAAGGAACCGGTCTAAACATTTACAAAATTACGAAATTTTCCAACCTTTTCCAACAAGCAAAAGTCTATGTATTTTCGTACTTTCGTACAGCATGAATGTCCAATCCATTTTATCCGATATCAAGAAAAAAAAACTCGCCCCAGTTTACCTACTGCATGGTGAAGAACCTTACTTTATCGACCTGATTTCTGATGCCATAGAACATACCGTCCTCGACGATGCCCAAAAGGGTTTCGACCAGTCGGTCGTGTACGGTAAGGATGCGGACTTCTCCAGCATTATCAGCATGGCCAAACGCTATCCCATGATGAGTGACCATCAGGTCATTGTGGTCAAGGAAGCGCAGAACCTGAAATGGAAGGATGATGAACTCCTGCAAAAATACCTAGAACAGCCAACTCCTTCAACCGTATTGGTTTTTGCCCATAAATACAGCAAGTTTGATAAGCGGAAAAAATCCTTTAAATTATTGGAGAAGGCAGGAGTGGTGCTGGAATCCAATAAGCTCTATGAAGATAAGGTGGCAGCCTGGATCAATGAGCAGCTGAATGCTTCAGGGAGAAGGGTGCATCCGCAGGCAGCTGCGCTGATGGCCGAATACTTGGGGACCGATCTATCTAAGATTGCCAATGAAATCGAAAAACTGCAACTGAATATTCCTGCAGACAAAGAAATCAGCACTGTGGATGTGGAGCAGAACATCGGTATCAGCAAGGACTTCAATGTATTTGAATTGAATACCGCTCTTTCCAAGCGGAATGCGCTGAAAGCTTTCCAGATCGTGGATTATTTTGCTGCCAACCCAAAGAGTAACCCGATGCCGGTGGTGATTGGTTTTCTGGGCACCTATTTCACCAAGATCCTGAAATACCATTACCTACCCGATAAATCTTCGGCCGTGGCTGCCAAGCAGCTCGGGGTACATCCGTTTTTCGTCAAGGAATACGAATATGCCGCTAGGAACTTCAATAGAAGGAAAACCTTTGAAATCATCCATCTGATCAAGGAATTCGACCTGAAATCAAAAGGAATGAATGTGGGACACCTGACTGAATCCGGTGATCTGTTGACCGAACTGATCTATAAAATATTAAACTAAAAACATGCAAAAGCTATTTTCTCTTCTTATCCTGATGCTGATCAGTAGCTTGGGTTTTGCCCAAAGCTCCTATTATACCTTAATTCAAGGTGGTGGAAATCTTGGCCTCCGTAATCCCGGTTATGAAGGCACCTTCAATGGATATTCCCTGCATTTTATTTTTGGAAAGAACTTTGATGATAAAGCCTATTTAGGGCTAGGGATTGGTAATGAAACCCTGAAAGGAGATTACAGCAAATCTGGGGAAGTAGCAAATACCGATGGGAGGAAATCCAAATATGACCGTAATCTTTTTCCAATATTCATTGATGCAAGATTGCCAGTGAAGGATTTTGGACAAGCATCCAGAATCGGTTTCTTGGCTAATGCTGGTTATTCTGCGAGTATCGGTCCGGTCTATGATAAAGGCTTTATGGGCAAAGCAGGTGTCTTTTACCTTTTTGACTCCCTGAGCAAAACCAAATTCACGATTTCAGCCACTTATGCCTACCAACAACTGCATGGTAGTTTTTATACCAGCAATTTCGATCATCAACATCTGAACCTTTCCGTGGGGATTATGCTGAAGTAAGGTGTTTTCATGCTGAGGTCCATTCGAAGGAATTTGAGAAAAATACACTCCATTAATATCAATCAATATGGATAAAATTGGGTACTTTCTTGTACCGTCAATTTTCCTTTTTTTGTCATGTTGAGGGTTTAAAATTTGAACTAAATTTATCGGAAGGTGATGACAGCATGTTGGCAATGAAAATCTATTAGCTCTTTTATTTTTAAATATAGACCCCCTTTTGGGGTTCCATTATTTTAGCTGGCATAGCACGTTAGCCTGAAAGTCGCGCAAAAACGATGTTCGATTAATCGAACATCGTTTTTGCATTAGCCCTATATTGTTTACCATCCATGCTAAAATAATTCATCCCCTCCGGGGATGTATGGCGGATAAAAAATATTCTTCTGGAAAATTAATATGGGTCTAAATATCTAGGAACACAGTTCATTGGTAGGAACGAAATATCTCGGGACAGTACCTTATTTATAAACTAAACTGAAGAAAATAATGTATTGGCGTACATTTCCTGTACCGAAGCTACAAGAAAACAGAGTCTTTGGGGCTGGGCGTATTCGATACTCCCCAACAGTATGATGGACTTTCCAGCGAAATGTTGATCCAAATCTTGGTCTATCCTCTTATCCCTTCCATCCTGGTTCAATACCAACAACCATACAAACAGCCCCTTCTACGTATTCAAAATTCCTTAACATGGAAAACTCGATTCTTCCTTAGAAATTGTATAGATTTAAAGCATCGCACTTCACAATAAGTTTTCCGATTCCATTTTTGTTGAAATCAAAAATTAAAAATTTTTAAGATCCATTGGACATCAATCGGACCTTATTCGAGGCATATATTGAAAATTCCGAATATGCCTCGAATGAGAGTAAAAGGAATCCCGAAGGTTCTTGCCAAAAACTTTCATTATTTTTTTAACTTTCTTCCCCTCATCTAGTCTAGTACGTCCTATGTGTCGGATGGCATATGCCTAAAATCTTGGGAAGATATCAAACAAAAAAGGCTCGTTCATTGCTGAACGAGCCTTTTAAAAATATGGAGTTAAACTAAATTAGTGCGCACTTAGGCTTTTCTTTTTCTCCTCATCGAAACTAGCTTCCAATTCTGCTAATTTCTTTTTACCGTAAGCCATTCGTGTAATCACTACGAAAAGCACCGGTACGATAAAGATGGCAAGGAAAGTTGCTGCTGTCATACCCCCGAATACGGTCCAGCCGATAGTCTGTCTTGATACAGCACCTGCACCTGTAGACAACATCAATGGGATAATACCTAAGATAAATGCCAATGAGGTCATGATGATCGGACGCAGACGAAGTTTAACAGCGTCTAGCGTTGCTTCAACCAGGTTCATTCCGATATCCACCCGTTCCTTGGCAAATTCCACGATCAAGATCGCGTTCTTGGCCGCCAAACCGATAATGGTTACCAAACCAATCTGTGCATAGATGTTATTGTCCAAGTTAGGTAATAAGGTCAATGCTAAGATCGCTCCGAATATACCTAGAGGTACAGATAACAGGATGGAGAATGGTACCGACCAACTTTCATATAATGAAGCCAATAACAAGAACACGAACAAGATACAGAGTGCAAAGATCTGGATGGTTTTGCTACCCGACTGTTTCTCTTGCAGGGATAGTCCTGAGAATTCAAACGAATATCCATCGGAAAGGGTCTGAGCAGCTACTTCCTCCAATGCGCGGATGGCATCACCGGATGAGTAACCTGGACCAGCCTCTCCAGAAATCTGGATCGAACGGAAAATGTTAAAGTGGTTGACGATCGAAGGGTTTGTTGTCAGTTCATATCGCACTAAGTTTGAGATAGGCACTGGTTGACCCTGAACGTTTTTCACATATAATTTATTGATGTCTTCGATATGCATACGGTAGCTGGTATCTGCCTGTGTTACTACACGGAAGTTACGGCCGTATTTGGTAAAGTCATTCACATAGCTACTACCTAAGTAAGAAGATATAGTGCTATAGATATTGGAAACGGGAACACCCATACGTTTAGCCATTTCACGGTCTACCTGTAATTTGTAGTTCGGTGAATTACTGTTGAAAAGGGTATAGGCCATTCCAATTTCAGGGCGTTGGTTTGCAGCAGCCAAGAATCGGCCTACCATTGCTTCGAAATCTTTGATATCGACAGTCTGTCTATCCTGGATCTCCATGGTGAAACCACCCGCGGTACCCAAACCAGGGATTGGCGGCGGAGTTGCAGCAATTACAGTAGCCTTCGAATAGCCTCGATATTTACCCATGATGGCACCTGTGATATCAGATACGGTTTTCTGTCTTTCATCCCATGGTTTTAAGGATACGAAAAGGGATGCACCGTTTGGTTTTGCAGAACGGTTCAATAAGTTCATACCGTTGATGGAAGTCACATAGTTGATTTCTGGGAATTCCTTACGAAGATCGTTCGTCAATTCCGTCAAGACTTCTTCGGTTCGTGCACTGGATGCCCCTTCTGGTAAGCTGACTCCCATAAAGAAGATACCACCATCCTCATTAGGGATAAATCCGGCTTTCTTAGCGGTAAACATCCATCCGGTTCCTACGAAGATACAGACCAAGATAATCAATACCAGTGGAGCTGACTTAATCGCTTTTTTAACACCTTTGGAATAGCGGTAGGTCACCTTGTCGAACCAAACGTTGAATTTATAGAAGAATTTGTTCAAACCCTTGGAGTCCTTTGTTGTTGCCGAAGGTTTCAACATGATCGAACATAAGGCAGGCGTCAGGGAAAGTGCAATAAATGCCGAAAGCATTACGGATACAGCAATGGTAATCGCAAACTGTTGGTACAGTTTACCAACCATCCCTGGGATAAATCCTACCGGAACGAACACCGCTGCCAAGATCAGGGCAATGGCAATAACGGGCGCTGTAATATCCTTCATGGCACGCATGGTCGCTTCTTTCGCATCCATCTTATAATGGTCGATATAATGCTGGACGGCCTCCACCACAACGATGGCATCATCCACTACGATACCGATGGCGAGTACGAATGCCAACATCGTTAAGTTGTTGATCGAGAAGCCAAATAAGGTAAAGAAGATAAATGTACCCACAATGGATACTGGAATCGCCAATAATGGGATCAAGGTTGCTCTCCAACTTTGTAGGAAGAAGAATACCACTAAGGTTACCAAGATCATGGCTTCGATTAGGGTATGGATTACGGAACTGATGGAAGCGTTTACCACCGATACAGTTTCATAACCTACAACATAATCAACACCTGTAGGGAATGACTTCTTCAATTCCTCCAAGGTCTTATAGATACCATCGGCAGTTTCCACCGCATTACCACCAGGGGTTTGGGAAATCATCATACCCGATGCTGTATTTCCATTTACCTTGTTGGTAATACCGTAGTTAAATTGTCCTAGTTCTACTCTAGCTATATCTTTCAAAAGCACGATGGAACCATCTGCATTTGTTTTTACTACGATGTTTTCAAATTGGTCCACTTCCTCCAAATCGGAGTCCATTACGATTGGGTATTCAAATACCTGCATGTTTTCCTGAGGACGGGCACCTACCGAACCACCCGGCATACGGGAGTTCTGTTCTTGGATAGCTGTATTGACATCTGCTGGAGACATCCCGATGTTAGCAAGTTTATTGGCATCTAACCATACACGCATGGCGAATGGTTGACCGAAAGCTTGCACATCACCCACACCAGGGACACGCAATAAGGCGTCTTTCAGGTAAAGGTTGATGTAGTTGGATAGGAAGTTGATATCGCGGCTACCATCTGGGGATACCAAGGAAACCATCATCAAGATATCGGTATTAACCTTACGCGTGGTTACCCCTAAACGGCGTACAGCCTCTGGCAATACGGGTTCTGCGATACTCACACGGTTCTGTACGTCCAAGGTTGCAATATCGATATCGGTACCTACTTCAAAAGTTACCGTGATACGTGAACCACCATCGGAGGTTGAGTTGGAACTCATATAGATCATTCCGGGAGTACCGTTGATCTGACTCTCGATAGGTGTCGTTACTGTTTTTTCTACTGTTTGTGCATCCGCACCTGTATAGGTTGCTGAAACCGATACAGTAGGGGGCGCAATATTGGGATATTGACTGATAGGTAAGGTTGTGATCGCGATAACCCCAATGATCGAAATCAAAATGGATACCACCATCGCCGTTACCGGCCTTTTTATAAATACTTCTG
Source organism: Sphingobacterium sp. LZ11T8 (assembly GCF_024261425.1). NCBI lineage: Bacteria > Pseudomonadati > Bacteroidota > Sphingobacteriia > Sphingobacteriales > Sphingobacteriaceae > Sphingobacterium > Sphingobacterium sp. LZ11T8. Next base: position 242,615 of record NZ_JANBZY010000008.1, read on the forward strand.
AGATCATTCGTTAATTATATTTTGTGGAACAGCACTTATTTTTTCGGTTGAGCTTGAGGTTGTTGAGGAGCCATTGTGGCTTTGTCCACAACCTTTGCGCCTGGTTTCAATGAGGTTACCCCATCAACGACGATTTTCTCTCCAGGGTTGATACCTTTTGTAATCACGACACGGTCGCCTAATTTTTGTCCTAATGTTACTTGTTTCAAGTCCACAGTACTACTGTCGGTTACCGTATAAACAGAGAATGAACCTAACTGCTCAAAGATGGCACGGTAAGGAATTACCACAGCTTCTTCTTTTGAAGTACTTACCACATTCAAGTTCAAGTTCATACCTGCACGTAAAGTATTGTTGGGATTGTCGAAAGTAGCTCTAACCTTTAAAGTACCTGTTTGAGGATCCACTGCACGGTCAATTGTTGAGATTCTACCATGAGAACCATAAGTACTTGCATCTGGCAAAGTCAAGTTGATCTGGGTACTTGATTTACCTGATTGAAGGTTGCTGAACTCCATGATCTCTTTTTCATTGATCTGGAATTCTACAGCAATTGGGTTTGTTGAACTGATGGTGTTCAATAAGGTTGTTCCGGCTGATACTAAAGCGCCATTACGCACTTGGGAGATACCAATGGTTCCCGAGAAAGGTGCGACGATGCTAGAACGTTGCAAGTTAACTCTAGCAGTAGTTAAAGCAGCTTCGGCAGCTTGTACCTGTGCTTTTTGATTATTGACATCAGTGAATGCATAATCCAATGTTTGTTTAGCGATCGCATCTTTATCTGCTAGGGTCTGATAGCGTTGCAAGTCTTTTTCCACACGAGCTAGGTTAGCTCTAGCGATTTCAAGATTTGCTTTGGCTTGGTCGACTGCAGCTGCATAACGAACGCGGTCGATATCATATAGTTTCTGTCCTTTGCTGACATGGGCACCATCAGCAACGCTGATATTGGTGATATAGCCAGAGACTTCTGCTCTAATTTCAGTTTCTTGTAATGGAACAACGTTCGCTGGATAGCTATGCTGTCCTGAAACGATTTCATGTTGTACAACAGCCATGGTAACAGGCATGGCCTGCGCTTGCATCTGCCCAGGACCTTGTTGTTTTGATCCCTCTTTGTTGCCACAAGCTGTAAAGAACAGTCCAGAGCCTAAAAGTATTGTTGAAAATAAACGAGTTGTATTCATGTTTTCGTAGTTTCTTATGTGAATTGTATTGTGGATGTTGTTGTATTAATTAGCAAAATTGATTGTTCCCAATGCTTTTTGAATATCTAGTTTGCTTGACAGTACGGCATACAGCGAGTTCAAGTAATTCAATTGGCTTGTTTTCAAGTCTGTTTCCGCAGTCATCAGCTCTAGATAGGTCTTTACCCCTGCATCATATTGTAATTTGATCGTAGCGTATACTTCTTCTGAAAGCTCTACGTTTTCTTTTGCATTTCTCCATTCATTGATATTGGCACGGTAGTTAGCCATGGCAGCGGAATATTGAGCACCGATCTGGTTTTCTAGGTTTTCAATGTCCATATCAATTCTTGATTCCAACAACTCTGATTTTCGGATTTCTTGCACGCGTTTTCCTCCTTGGAAAATAGGGAAGGATAGGCTCAGGCCAAAGCTGGACTGTGGAAAGTTATCGCCATACAGGTCCGCGAATGAATTGTTCCTATAGTTAAGACCGTAGTTTGCAAAGGCTCCTAACTTAGGAAGGAATTGCCATTTTTGATACTGTGTGTTCAGTTTTTGGATGTCCTTCATGGTCTGCAATTGTCTCAATTCAACGCGGTTGTTATAATTCAGGACATCTGTGGTATCCATCAGAACATTGGATTCCATGTTTTGGTTCTCAAAAGAGAGCGTCAAACCGTTTGTTGGGTTCAAGCCCAACAAGGTCTTTAGATAATCATATTTATATTTTCTAAACTCCAATGCAGATTTTAATTCAGCTTTAGCGTTGTTCAAAGAAATCTGGGCTCTTTTATAGTCTGTTTTATCGACCAATCCAGTTTCATAACGTGCATTGGCCTCCGTGTACTGGCGGTTCAGGCGTGCGATGTTTTCCTGGATGATGTTGATCTGTTCTTCGCTTGTTAAGATATCGTAATAAGCTTTGCTGACATCGACTACGGTATTGATTTTAGTGTCTTCAACGCTAAGGTCATTTTGTTGTCTGATGAATTTGGCAGCCTTAGAAGCTTGGAACAAGCCTGGGTTAATTATTGCTTGATCTGCTTGAAAGGTCAATGCGGAGGTATTGCTCTGTCCCATTGCAATGTTCTGGCCGTTGATATTGGCGGTTGGCAATTGCGTAAAGTGGGTGAGGCTACCGTTGGCATTGATTTGCGGGAACCAACCCGAAAGGGCTGATGCGATTTCGCGTTCGCCGATTTCCTGGTCGATCTGTGCTTGTCTGATTTCGATTTTGTTTTCCAAAGCATATTGGATCAATTCGTCCAAGGTGGCATTACTGTTCAGGTTATTTGTCGTTTGGGCAAATACTGATCCTACAGAGATCGCAGTAAAGGAAAGATAAACTAATAAGTCCTTAATTCTAAAATTCATATATATTATTTTTTAACCCCGTTCCAAATGATGTCTACCATGGTTTCAATTTCTTGATCAGTAGGTTTTGATTTTTCGTATAAGCAGCCCCTAACCAGGGAGATAGCTACGCCCAAGTAGGCAGATATTAATAGTCGAACATTTAAATCTTTCAAATGTTTTAAGCGGACCCCTTCATCTAAAAAATGAAGCAAAACGTTTCTTTCGGACTTTTGTTGGAAGATGTTTTTACGGATACCTTCATAGAAAGGGGATCCATAGAATTGTTCCAAAAACCCGAAATGGTCTAGGTTGTCCAGATAGTACAACACGAGGTTTCTCCAGATTTGCTTGAATTTTTTTTCGTACGCCAAGGTAGGGTCTATGGCTGAAAAAACCTGATTGTTCAATTTTTCTTTACAATACCAGTATAATTCTAAGATTAAATCCTCTTTGGAAGGGAAATAATGATAGATCGAGCCTACTGCTACGTCTGCATCTTTAGCAATCTTGCTCATTGGAGATCCGTGAAACCCATGAGTATTAATTAGTTTTAGTGTGCTAAAGAAGATCTGCTCTTTCTTTTCTGTCAATTGAATGTTCATTCGGTTGCAAATGTAGGCTTTTTTTTGAGGCAATTGTGTCACGTATTCGTTATAAATGCGATTAAATCGGATGCTATGTTAAGAAATTGTTAAATATTCAATTTCCCCTTGACGTGTGTATTTTTTACACTTACCTTTGTAGTATCATAATTTAGGTTTATAATTGGTTATTAAAGGTTTTCATTCTCCCCGTTTGAAAACCTTTTTCTTTTTCCAGGGGTTTGTGTAAAGTGTTGAGGATGAATAGGTAGGGTTGGGTTTGAACCAGGATGGAAGGGATAAGAGGATAGACCAAGATCTGGGTTTGAACCAGGATGGAAAGGATGAGAGGATAGACCAAGATCTGGGATTAGAACTAGGATTAATTGGAATTTATTGGATAAGAGGATAGACCAACAGCATCTTTACAATATGGCGCTGGAATGTGCCCCCGACAGTAATGCCGACTTTCCAACAATTAGCTTGTTTTTTTTCTTAATGACTTATTTGCTTTCCTTCAGAAAGGTCTAGTGTCTTATGTCTATTGTCTAATGTCTCTCATTCACAATTGCGCAAAAACTCTTCGATTTCTTCTTTTTTGAAATGGGTTTTGCTATCGCCGAAATAGGTGGTGACATAGGTAAGGACATAGGCGATATCGACAGCGGAGAGTTCGGGTACTCCTGGCATCTGTTGATTGAATAGGGTGTTGTTGACTTTGATTTCGCCGGACATGCCGTTTTTGACGATGCATGCCAATTTGCTTCTGTTCTCGTTCAGGAACTGGGCGTCGGTAAGGGGAGGGTATAGTTTGCCCAGTCCTTCTCCATTGGCGCCATGGCAATTTTGGCAATGCTTGACATAAATTTTCTGTCCGTTGGTAGCATATTGCATCGTTTCCACACTTAGATCTGTATTGCAGGAAAACAGAAAATAAAGCATGGAAACGAGTGCAACAGAACCTATGAAGTATCGAGCTATCATTATTTGTATTCTGCTAATATGACATCAAGATCTTCCAATAGTTGTTTTACTTGTTCATCGTTAGTGCCATCATAAGCGCCACGGATTCTTTTCTCAGGATCAATGATCACTAGATACCCTTGATGGTCATAGCCTCCTGGAGCATTGGGATCTTCTTTGGTGAAGACCATGTATTTTTCGGATATGCCGTAAATATCAGCTTTGCTTCCGGTCACAAATTGCCATTGATCATTATCGACTCCCAGTTTGGTAGCATAATCCTTCAGAACAGATGGTTGGTCATATTTGAAGTCGATGCTGTGGGAAAGGAAAGCGATCTTGTCATTGCCTTTGTATTTTTCGTATGCCTTCAGCAAGTTACGTTGCATGGTAGGGCAAATACTTGGACAGTGGGTAAAGAAGAAATTGGCCACATAGATCTTGTCCTTGAAAAAATCTTGGGTCAAGTTTGTGCTATCCTGGTTTAGGAAAGAGAAATTAGGGATGGTATGATAAATGGTGTCAACGACCTTTTTGCCATCGACTTCTTTTTCAACTGGACTACGTTCACCATAGATAGGCAGTTTTCTTTCCGTGGGTCCACAGGAGAATAATACAACACTGGCCATACATGCGGCAAACGCTCCGCCTAAGTACTTTTTCATTTTGTTTTTATTAATTGAATGCTGCTAATGAAGTTTTGATTTGTTCTGAAACGCGATCGAATTGATTTTTCATTGCGCTGATTTTGTCAACCTCTTTTTGTTGATAGGCTTCATCTTCGTTCATTGCATCATAATCCTTCATCCAGGTCATCATATGGTCTGTTGCATTCTCGATGCTATCTTTCAGGTTTGTCAGGTCAACACGAGTTTTTGCGGTATCCAAGTCGGCCTTAGTTGCCTTGATCGTTGCTAGGTTGCTGATGATAGAGTCGATCTTAATGGTCGTTTTATCAAACTGTGATATTTGAGGCATGATTTCATCATGGATAGCAATTGCCTGTTCAGAAAGTTTTTGATCCTTGTTTTCAACCTGTTTGTTTTGACAAGAAGCAAATGCAATGGAAAATGCTGCACTTAATAAGATTAATTTTTTCATGATTAATTAAATTATAGTTCTATACTCGATTTCTCAATTTGAGTAGGAGCAGGATTTAAAGATTCGAAGTTAAAGTCCAGGTCACGGATATAGATTTCATTATGAGCGACGGCACATAAGGTTCCGTGTTTGTCAAAGACTTGGGTCTGAAAGGTTCTGACCACTTTTCCTTCCTTTTTAATGGTTTGCAGGGTTTCATCCAAGATTTGCTGATTAAGGCGGATGTTTACCTCCAAGTCAAACCTTCCGGGTTTGATATAGTCGATATGGGCTGTTTTTAACCAAGCCACAGTTCGCATTATTCCCTGATGTTTGAAATATTGGTCCAAAAGGATGGGGTAGAAAGGATCGATTGCGGAAAAGATAGTCCCTCCAAATATGGTTCTATTGGAATTGATGTTGAGAATGCTTCTGTTGATCTTGACATCTGCCCCTAAGAAATTGTCCAGAATCCTGCGCACCCAGATGCGTTGGAAAAAGAAAGGTGGGTACAATCTAAGTCCCCACTTTAAAGTATTTGGAGATACTTTCATGGCGATAAAAATACAGTTAATTTCTAACAAAAAACATCGTTCTATTGTAATAAAAGAAAGTCTGCCTTATATTCAATAAATATTCCTGGATTATGGACGCTCAAAAACCTAACAAGAACGTATGGATATTGATTTTTGTGGCCGCATTGGGCTACTTTGTTGATATCTACGACCTCATTATTTTCTCTATCGTCCGTATAAAGTCTTTCAGTGATATCGGGGTTCCAGCAGATCAGATGCGCAGCAAGGGTGAATTTGTTCTCAATATGCAGATGGGAGGTTTACTGATCGGGGGTGTGATATGGGGCGTGTTGGGTGATAAATATGGAAGGCTGAAGGTCCTGTTCGGTTCCATCCTGCTTTATTCCATAGCCAATATTGCCAACGGTTTTGTCCATGATGTCACGACCTATGGAATAATTAGGTTTGTTGCTGGTATTGGATTAGCGGGTGAATTAGGGGCCGGAATCACCTTGGTTTCTGAAAGCATGCACCGAAAGAAGCGCGGCTATGGTACCATGATCGTGGCTGGAGTAGGGGTCTTAGGGGCGATTTTGGCCTACTTTATCTCCGAATGGTTCAGTTGGAGGACCGCTTATTTTGTTGGTGGCGGCATGGGGATCCTATTGTTATTTATGCGGGTCGGGGTTTTGGAATCAGGCATGTTTTCCTCCTTGGAGAATAAGTCGGTACAGAAGGGCAAGATATCGATGCTGTTTAACAATGGGGATCGATTTAGAAGGTACCTGTACTGTTTGTGCATCGGATTGCCGATTTGGTTTGTCGTGGGAGTCCTGGTCACACAGGCACCTGAAATTGGGCAGGCCTTGAATGCGCAGACGACCCTGAGTGCGGGGAAAGGAGTGATGTTTACTTATCTGGGGATTTCTTTAGGTGATTTTCTTGCCGGCTGGTTAGCCCAGATCTTTAGATCAAGGCGTAAGGTGGTTTTTATCTATCAAATATTGATCCTCCTATTTTCTTGTATCTATTTGACCCGGCAAGGGATTTCAGAACAGGAGTTTATGTGGTTGGCATTCTTGATGGGGCTGGGTGTGGGTTATTGGGCAACCTTTATCACTATTGCAGCAGAGCAGTTCGGAACCAATATACGTTCGACGGTTACCACTACAGCGCCTAACTTTGTGCGAGGAGCATTGATTCCTTCGACATTGATGTATGGGGTATTGGTAAATTGGGTGGGTATTATCGCTGCGGCCATGATCATGATCGTCTTGCTGTCATTGATCGCTATTTTTGCCCTTACGCGCTTAAAGGAGAGCTTTGATAAAGATCTTGACTATGTGGAAGAATAGGGAGGAAGAATAGCTTTTTTTATTCAGATCTACCTGGGCATTTTTTGCATCTTTTGCCCTTTTTATATTTCTTACAACATTTTTTAAAAACCTGTTCTCCATTGGAGTTAAAAGGAGAGTGACCCTTCTGGTCTTCAAAAGGGTTGTTTTCTAAAATATGCAGCTTGATCATGGTCTCGTACATGATGCAAAGATAGCTAATTTAGATTAATTAAAAATAATTATCCAATTCTTTTTCTGAGTTCGATTGCAATATCGTTGGTGAAGGTTTGAATGACAAGTGGGTCATCCACATTGTTATGGATGATCAAGTCACATTCTTCACGGTGAGGGAGAAGATATTGGTTGTATGAAGGGACCACATGGTTGATCCATTTATACATAACATCGTCATGGTCGTAGCCACGTTCTACAAGGTCACGTCTCAATCGTCTTTCGAGTGCGATGGGTTCATCGGCATCCAAAAAGATCCTATAGTCCAGCAGTTCATTAATTTCCTCATAATGGAAAATAAACAGGCCTTCAACAACTAGGATAGGGGCAGGTTTGATTTCCAACATCTTGGGTTCTAGATCAGGATTGTTGAAGGTGTATTCTTTTTGGAATACCGTATTTCCTTCAAAGAGTTCCTTGATGTGCTGGTAGAACGACTCGCGGTTGATAGAAGTCGGCAAGTCAAAATTATAGAGCCTATTTTCTTCTTTTGTTTTGGTATTGGCAGGGATATAGTAATCATCTTGAGAGATCAAGGTGACTTCTTCTTGCGAAAAATGATTTAAAAAGCTTTTTAAAAAGAAAGTTTTTCCTGAACCGCTGCTTCCAGCGATTCCAATTACATAGGGTTTGTCCATTTTTTAACTTGCACTAATTTACTGGTGCGCCGTAGGCAATTTCAATAAGGAATCGTTTATCAAGTGCTCCAATATAAGATGCTGCGGATTTGGAAAGAATAACAATAGCATCTCTGCTTTCTGCAGTATCGGAGAATTTTCCTACAACTTTCGCAAAGGTAACACTTTTTGTCAATGGGTTTGTAATTTTTAGAATTGTACCTACTGGAGCTGTACGGTGCAAAGCCAGGTTACTGCGGCCACCGGACTCCAGGTTTTCCATCCAGATGCCTATACCTTTTTCTTTTTTCTCGCGGATGCCGTAGCGATTGGTTTCGAATTCGATCTCTTCCTTGGAAATGTTTTCAGGGATAGGGAGGTTGATGGCCGCTGGTGCGGTTTCTTTCTGGATTACGACCACATTGCCATCTGGAATCTTTAAGGTCTGACCTTCGCGAACGGTGTCCGAATCCAGGCTATTTAGCTTTTTTATGTTGTCTACTGTGGTTGAAAAACGCTTGGCGATGGAATATAGGGTTTCATTGGATCCAACCTTATATTCGGTTAAGATCTTAGCCTGAATGGTTTCTCCATTGGGATCTCCCAAAGGCTTTGAATCCCTATTGATGGGTTCGTTCTGAACAACCGCCGGTTTATTGTCCTGTTTTTTTTCTTCCTCCTTAAAAGGGATATAGACGGCATCACCCACGCGTAAATTCTTTTTATTGTTGGCATTCATGATATCCTTCACGGGAATGCCGTAAATCCTGCTCAGTTGGTAATAAGTATCCTTTGCAGTGACACTATGTTCTATAAAAGTTTTTCCGTTTACTACAGTTTTCTTTTGACTAGGATTGCTGGATTGGGCCTGTGCCAGAGAGATTCCAGCGAATAAAAAAGCAGCAGAAAATATAATAATAGTCTTTTTGTAAGACTTTTTGAATAATCGTTCTTTCATCATTGAATGCAATTATACTAAATATGAAACAATTTCTCTCTTGTTAAAGGACATAAAGAAGACTTGACTTCCTAATTGGAAATAGGGTTGGGGAATCATTTTCTCCATGTCATGAAGTATGACTTGTTGATCTAGTATCTGGTTTAAATTACTTGTTGCCAAACAAAGGTCGAAATGGTCATTTTTCTGCTTGTGGTAACACCAAAGGAAATGGTGTCCGCACTTGCTCAACCAAAGGGGACCGATGTTATGTTCATTTTTTAGAAATCGTGGGGTCTGTTGATACGTGACTGGGTACTGTACTTTGTTGCATGCCATATCAAACTGAATGTCGTTTGCGGAGCTGTATTCTCCATTCTTGATATTGATGGCAATGCTTTCTCCAGAGGAGATGCTACGGTGCCTGGCATGGATGTAATCTTTGAAAACATCGAGTAAGACAAACTCATAACTGCTGAAGATAATTTCATTGTTATGGATCTGGATGATCTGTATCCCTTCTTGCACCGGTGTCTGTTCACCGATCCGCTTAAGGATCAAATAGCCATTTTGGATGGAATCCAGTGTCCATTCCTTTCCATCCGCTTGGCATGGTGACATGAGGCAATTTCCTTCGAAATCGAACACAAAGAAAGAAGCCAGAGTAGTCTCCACATCCCTAGTTTCTATAGCTACATAGGGCTTTACGGAGTCAATCTCTATTTTCCAGATATTCGTAGGGAATGCTTTCTCGAAAATTTTATTTATCGTATATTTAGTCATCCGATGACAAGCAAATTCGGTAAAAAACACTATTATGAACAAATTTACAAAATACATTTTAGGTATTCTCGTCATTTGCTTTGTGAGTTTCTTTCAATCTAATGCACAGACGGTTTATTCTGTGCCAATCAAGGAAGATATTGGTCCCAATGCATGGCGTACCGTGAAAAATGCGATAAAGCAAGCCAAATTGAACAAATCAGCGTATTTATTGATCGATCTTAATACGTTTGGTGGTGCTTTGAATTTTGCCGATTCTATTCGTTCTAGCCTATTAAACGAAAATCTGTTCAAAACTATTGTATATGTTAACAATAATGCTGCTTCTGCAGGAGCATTGATCTCATTAGCAGCGGATTATATTTACATGCACTCGGGTGCAAGCCTAGGCGCCGCATCGGTGGTGAATCAACAGGGCGAAGTCCTTCCGGAAAAATACCAATCCTATATGCGTGGCCTGATGCGGGCAACCGCTGAAGCCAAAGGGAGGGATCCGAAGGTTGCCGAGGCATTTGTAGACCCCGCTATTTCGGTTCCTGAGCTTAAAGAAGATGGTACATTATTGACCCTGACAGCCTCTGAAGCTGTCAAGATTGGACTGGCCAAGAAAGAAGTGAAAAGCCAGGTGGATATCTTTTCGGATCTCAATATAGAGAAGCCAGAGGTCACTGAACATAAGCTTACCTGGGTCGACTCTTTGATTGCCCTTTTGATCAATCCCTTGGTTAGTGGTTTGCTGATCATGGGAATTATTGGAGGGATCTATTTTGAGTTACAGGCTCCAGGAATTGGATTTGCCTTAGTGGTTGCCCTGGTCTGTGCTGCTTTGTTCTTTGCTCCGTTGTACCTTCAGGGCCTAGCGGATAACTGGGAGATTGCCATCTTTGTCTTAGGTGTCATACTCCTCGTGCTGGAAATATTTGTAATTCCAGGCTTTGGGGTCGCTGGTATTGCGGGAATTATATTAGTTTTATGCGGATTGGCTTTCTCAATGGTAGCTAATGATTATTTTGATTTTAAACTTACCCAACCAGGATTATTGATGAATTCCTTTATAATAGTAATAGGCGCCATGATCTTGACCATTGTCTTGATGGTTATTTTTGGCAAAAATGTATTGCAATCTCCAACTTTCAAACGACTGGTCTTGCAAGATGAACAAAAAGCGGATGAAGGTTATACCTCTTCAGTTGCTAAACCTAATCTGATCAATAAGGTTGGGGTGACCAAAACGGTCCTGCGCCCAAGTGGAAAAATAGAAATCGACAATGTATGGTACGATGCGGTTTCCTTAGATAGCTTTATAGATGTTGGGGAAGAGATCTATGTTGAAAAACACGAGAACTACAACCTCTTTGTAAGGAAGTTGTCAGAGCGTAAAGCGTAGGAGAGTATTGAGATATGAGATAGAAAGGCTCTAAGAGAGATATGATTATTGAGTATTGAGATTTGAGATATGTCCTGTTGAAGGTAAATGGTCTAAATACTAAATACTTTCTACTAAATACTTTAAAAAATAAAAGCCCGGAATTATATTCCGGGCTTTTATTTTTTAAAACTTAGCGCCTAAAGTCAGGACTACGTTTGTTCGTGTATTTTTCACTTCTGCTGTTGGAATTGGACTGTTCCAAGAGGAGAATGTATAAGGGCTGTGGTTGTAGTTGAATTGCTTGTATTGCATTGCCGCTAAATCCACATATAAGGATTTGGTAAGGACATAGCCTAAACCTAAGCTTGCAATATAGTCGCTTTGGGTGTCACCTTTGTAAGGGGATCCAATCAGGTTGAAACCAGCGCGGGCAGCTAATTGATCTGTAATCAAGATTTCACCACCTACCTTGAAATTAAAGGTACCTTTGAAGGTATCATTGATATTGTTGTTTACTTCACTTTCAAATGTATAGTCAGGGTCGGTTACAATTTCGCGGTATTTAATGGACGAATAGTTTAGGTATTCCACTTCGGCAGAAAGCAGGCCCCTTCCAAAGAACTTGGTAAGACCAACTGCAGTCTTCCAAGGAGAAACTACGGCATAATCATAGGATTGACCATAGTTCTTGGAACCGTAGCCAGGGTGTAAGGAAGTGGTTGTATTTTCGTCCTTATAATAATCCACTATAGTTTCAATATTGCTATCTTCTTGGATTTCCGTCCAGGTAGGAGTGGAAATGTTGATGCCGATATTCCAATCCCAAGTAGGTTTGAAAATAGCCCCTAATCCGAAATTAACGCCTGAACCTTTTAAGGTCAGGTCATTGAAATCCGTTAAGTCATAGCTGATGTCGGTATATTTATTGGCAGGATCATTCGGGTTCGCAAAATCTGTATCTGGATTATCTGCCTTGATCTCTGCAGCAGTCTTGGTCCATCCTTTTTCTAACAAAGTAGCTTTGGAATCATATTTATAGGATATGAATCCAAACCTTGCACCGATATATATTTTATTGCCATAGTTGGCACCAAAGGAAACGTTGGTATTATATTTATAACCTGTTGTCACTAAATCCATCTGTTGGTTTTTAGGGTCAGCTTCCAAAACAGTAGGGAAGTACCTTCCATTAGCGCCAGGACCTTGTTCCACTAGGTATGAATTCCAGAAATCCTTAGCGAATACATCATCATCCTCCATAATATCCGTGTAGGAATGAACCAAAGAGTTTTGGTTGTTAGTCCCTGCATATTTCAGGTGATCGCTGAAATTATTCTGTTTGTCTATGCTTAGACCGACATTAAAATTTTGCCAGCCATAATCAGGATCATTATGCGTAGGGTAGTGGATGACAATACCTAAATTTTCCAGTCCGAACTTACCTTGACCTTGAGTTGTAGATTGGCCGAAAAAGTTTGATTTATTATTGTTGTTCAAATAGTTTACGGAAAGGGAGACATCGGACTGTCCGAAGAAACCAAGACCGGCAGGGTTTCCAGATACAGAACTGATATCGCCACCTAAGGCCGTATTAACCCCTCCCATAGCCTTAAAACGAGCAGTTCCATTTGTAATGTCTCTAGAGATCAACAAGGAATTGTCTACTAATGATTGGGCTTGTACGTTTGAATAGTTGTATGCGAGGGCAAGACAGGTAAGGGAGAGTAAGATTTTTTTCATTGTGTAATTTTGATCTTTTGTTTTTTTCTTAGGTCACTCAGGAACGGCGGCCAAAGATTGATAGAGGTTATATTAAAAACATGTATCCGAAAAAAAGTATAGCCAATATAAATTTATATTGGCTATACCATATATCTGTAGTAATTAGCGTCTGCTTCCGCTTCTTCCTGAAGAAGAAGAGCCACCGCCACCACCAGAGCTTCTGCTGCTACCACCAGAGCTTCCTCTGCTGAATCCGCCAGAGCTACCTGAGCTACCGCGGTCAAAGCTTCCGCTTGAACGAGGAGTTGATGATCTGGTGCTTGGAGCTGAAGATCTAGAAGGTGTTCTGTTGATCGTACCTTGAGACCTACTAGAACCTGATCTTGAAGAAGGAGTTCTATTGATCGTACCTTGGGATCTACTTGAACCTGATCTTGAAGAAGGAGTTCTATTGATCGTACCTTGAGATCTGCTAGAACCTGACCTTGAAGAAGGAGTTCTATTGATCGTACCTTCTGATCTGCTAGAGCCTGATCTTGAAGATGGAGTTCTACCTACAGTACCGCTTGATCTTGTGCCACTACGTCCTGAAGATACACCTGATCTGCTATTCACAAATCTTCCGCTTGCATCTCTAGTTACTCGGCCACTGTTTGATCGAGGGGCATATCCACTTGAATAACTTCTACCAGATGCTACGCGTCTGTTTCCGTAGTAGTTTCCGCCATAGTATGCATTACCGTAGTAACCACCGCCGTAGTAAGGGTGTCCCCAGTAATTATAGTAGGAGTTAGGGCCCCAATAGTTACCCCATCCGTAGCCATAATAAGGTCTTCCCCATCCGTAGCCGTAGTAAGGACTTCCCCAACCCCAGCCCATGCCAAGATATGGAGATCCCCAACCAAAGCCTAAGGACCAGCCAAATCCAGAGTTCCAGCCAAGGCCGAAACCAGAATAGCCATACCATGGGTCAAACCAAGGGTCGTAGTACATCATTCCTGGAGAATTGTAATAGAATCGGTTGATGCGGTTTGCATATTCTAATTCCTCAACACCGCCTTCTACATAATCCTCATCGGAGTATTCATCTGCATAATAATCTGATTGAGCAATGGATTCTTCGTCCGTGCCATCAGTATAGTAGTAATCTGGGCTTTGATAAACCGTACCATTGTCCCTGTTATTATAGACATCGTCACGGTATACTGTCCGGCTTGTTGTCGAACAGGAGCTAATCAGAGCTGCGAAAGCTAAGGCTAACCCTCCCAAAAATATCTTGTTGTTTTTCATGATTCTAAAACAGTTAAAATTCGATATTACAGTCATTAATTATTATCTTAGACCCGATTTTATCGTCAGGGTTTAATCTACCAATCAAAATTACAAATTATTTTTTTGCTTTGGTTATTTATGTGTTAAAGTACACGCAAACCCATGTTTTTAGGTTAAAATACTATTTAAATTTTCGAATGAGTAAAGGGATAACAAGCCGTAGCGAAGATTATTCGCAATGGTACAACGATCTGGTAATAAAAGCCGATCTAGCAGAATACTCTGCAGTAAGAGGTTGTATGGTGATCAAACCATACGGGTATGCAATCTGGGAGAGAATGCAAGCCGTTCTTGACAAAAGATTTAAAGAAACGGGCCACTCCAATGCCTATTTCCCCTTATTTATCCCCAAATCTTTCTTTTCTAAGGAAGCCTCCCATGTTGAAGGCTTTGCCACTGAATGTGCCGTTGTTACTCACTATAGGTTGAAGAATGATGGTAATGGCAACATTATCGTTGATGAAGATGCTAAACTGGAAGAGGAATTGATCGTTCGTCCAACATCAGAAACCATTATCTGGAATACATACCGCGGATGGATCGAGTCATATCGTGATCTTCCAATCTTGGTAAATCAGTGGGCAAACGTCGTTCGTTGGGAAATGCGTACGCGTTTATTCCTTCGTACAGCAGAATTCCTATGGCAAGAAGGCCATACTGCACACGCGACCAGCGAAGAAGCTATTGCTGAGGCAGAGCAAATGTTGGAAGTTTATGCTGAATTTGCGGAAGGAACCTTAGCGGTTCCAGTGGTTCGTGGAAGGAAAACTGAAAACGAGCGTTTTGCCGGAGCGATCGATACGTTATGTATCGAAGCCTTGATGCAGGATGGTAAAGCTTTGCAAGCAGGGACATCACACTTTTTGGGTCAAAATTTTGCAAAAGCTTTTGATGTGAAGTTTACTTCCAAAGAAGGAAAATTAGATTATGTTTGGGCTACATCTTGGGGAGTATCCACTCGTTTGATGGGTGCTTTGATTATGGCGCATTCTGATGATCAAGGGTTGGTATTGCCTCCGAAATTGGCGCCAACTCAGGTAGTCATCGTCCCAATTTATAAGACCGATGAAGAAAAAGCAAACCTTGATGCTTATGTGGATCAATTGAGTGCCGCTTTGAAGCAATTGGATATCCGTGTGAAATATGATGATCGCGATACACAAAGACCAGGATTCAAATTTGCAGAATGGGAATTGAAAGGCGTGCCTTTGCGCGTAGCTCTAGGTTCTCGTGATATGCAGAATGGTACCGTGGAGCTTGCTCGCCGTGATACACAAACGAAAGAAACTGTTCAGCAAGCTGGATTGCCAGACCGTATTGCGGCCTTGTTGGGAGAAATCCAGGATAACATCTATAATAAGGCATTGACTTTCCGTGATGAACATATCACTGAAGTAAATTCTTATGAGGAATTCAAACAAGTATTGGAAGAAAAAGGTGGATTTATTTCTGCACACTGGGATGGAACGGTAGAGACCGAAAAACGTGTGAAGGAAGAGACCAAAGCAACGATCCGTTGTATTCCTTTGGATGCTAAAGAAGAGGAAGGCGTTTGTATCTTTACAGGTAAACCTTCGAAACAACGTGTTTTATTTGCGAAAGCATATTAATATAATGAAATGAAGAACCTTTTGATATTGGGTTGTGGATGGGTAGGTGAAGAACTTGCTCGTCAGCTCAAAAAGAAAGGTTGGAATCTGTGGGTAACGACCCGTACAGAGGAAAAATACCATCGCTTGCAAGGCGATGGTATTTTTGCGTTTATCCACGACTTTGACAGGGATCTCAACCTGGATCTTCCAGTTGATGTCAGTTTTGATGCGATCGTCAACTCGATTCCAGCCACGCAGAGAAATACGGAGGCAGAAATAGAGCATCGCTTTTCGCATGTTTTCAATATTCTATGTTCCTTAAATTATAAAAAGCATATCTTTTTGAGTTCCGTTGGAGTTTATCCCGATCAGGATGGCAACTTTGATGAAAGCTTTGTGGAAGAAGAATTGATGTCCCCAAAGCTTCGAATGGCTGAAAAGAAAATGATGAGCCTCCCTTATTCATCTACTTTTAGGCTAGGAGGCTTATTTGGGAATGAAAGAATACTGGCTAAATACTTTCAGGATAAGGTGGTGCATATTGGGGGTCAACCTTCAAATTTTATCCATTTGGATGATGTTGTTGGAATCATCGAGCGGAGTCTCGAAATCAATCTGCCAACCGGTTATTATAATCTGGTGGCTCCGGAGCATCCCTTGAAAAAGGAGGTGATCCTGAAAAGCGCCCAGAAATATATGTACAGTTATCCAAGTGCTTTTGAACCGAAGGACAGTTTCCAGAAAGTGGTAAATTCGGATAAGATCATCAATTTGTTGAATTACGAGTTTAAATACCCTTCTCCATTAGATTTTTAATAACTTAGTCCGACTAATACAAAATAATATGAATTACAAATTTGCAACCAAGGCAATTCATGCCGGACAGGAGGCAGATCCTACAACTGGCGCAGTGATGACGCCGATATACCAAACCTCAACTTACCAACAGAAAGCACCGGGTGACCATAAAGGTTATGAATACTCACGTGGTACCAATCCTACCCGTAAGGCACTCGAAGATTGTATCGCAGCGTTGGAAAATGGAAAGTTTGGTTTAGCATTCTCTTCAGGAATGGCCGCAACAGATTGTGTATTGCGCTTATTGCAACCTGGAGATGAGGTGGTAACCGGTGATGATCTATACGGTGGTTCTTACCGTATTTTCACAAAAGTTTATGAGCCCCTTGGAATTACCTTTAAGTTTGTCAATACTTCCGATGTAAAAGCAGTGGAAGATGCTATTTCAGACAAGACAAAATTGATCTGGGTGGAAACTCCAACCAACCCAACCTTGAAATTAGCAGACATCGAAGCTATAGGGAAGATCGCAAAAGCAAAGAAAATCCTTTACGCGGTAGACAATACTTTTGCCTCTCCTTATCTTCAAAACCCATTGGACCTTGGTGCTGACATCGTGATGCACTCAGTAACTAAATATCTTGGTGGTCACTCTGATGTGGTCATGGGAGCTTTGGTGATGAATGATGAAGAGTTGTACAAGAAATTATGGTTTTTCTATAATGCTTGCGGAGGTACTCCAGGACCACAGGATGCATTCTTAGTGCTTCGTGGTATCAAAACTTTGCACCTTCGTATGAAGGCTCATTGTGAGAACGGAAGAAAGGTAGCAGAATATCTAAAGAACCATCCTAAGGTAGAAAAAATCTATTGGCCAGGATTTGAAGACCATCCAGGACATGATGTTGCCAAGAAACAAATGAAGGATTTCGGAGGCATGGTATCTATCGTAATCAAAGGAGCTGATTTGGCGGAAACATTCCGCGTCGCTTCTGGATTCAAGGTATTCACTTTAGCTGAATCATTAGGTGGTGTGGAATCATTGATCAACCACCCTGCAACCATGACCCATGGCTCGATCCCTAAAGAAACTAGAGAAAAAGTAGGTGTAGTGGATAACCTTTTGCGCCTTTCGGTAGGGGTGGAAGATGCTGAAGACCTGATCGCTGATCTGGAACAAGCCTTATCGCGTTAATTTATTGTAATTATTATTTTATTTGCACACAGACTTTTGTACATTTGTGCAGCTTTAATAGGAGATTATCAATTATGGAAAATACAACTGTAGAAAGACCAGCAAAACATACGGACAATAATGCAAACCGTACTGAATATTATGTATCATTAACTATTGCCATCGTTATCGGCTTAGTAGGCGTGTTTATTCGTTTTGTACCGGATGTAATCCCTGCGTTGGATCAATTAGGATCTGTATTCTCATGGATCGCTAACATTGCACTTATCGTTGCTTCTTTCTTAGCATTCAAAGTTGTTTTTGCAATCTTAGGATTCAGCAAAAAGTAATTGCAAGATATACAATACAAAAAGAGAGGGCTAAACATCTGTTTAGCCCTCTCTTTTTGTAGGATTATTAGGGAGTATTTAGTAGTAAGTATTTAGTATTTAGACCTATGGGTATCAGTAGGTAAAGTTAAAGGGGCAATTTTCATTGCCCCTTTATTAATTCTTTTAGAGTCTAAATACTAAATACTAGATACTTTATACTTAAAAATACTAGTTAAAAATCGACCAAGTAGACCAAGGGATTCTTGAAAGGATCAATACCAATCCTAAGATATAGTAAATAAGCACTGTTTTGTTAGCGGCTTTTTGATCTGCTAATTTCTTAGCTTTAGAGTATCCCATTGTAATCAATACTAGACCTAAGATCATCATAATTGGATGTTCCAAGAAGTACAATCTAGCTCCGCTATTTTTCATGTTTTCTCCTGAAAAGCTGCTTAATCCCAGTGGGGATGTAAAGTATAATACCAAACCAATTACCAATTGAAGGTGTCCACTGATTAATCCGATTAAAGCGATCTTACGGTTGTAAGGCTTGTTTCCAGAGTAATTTACCAATGTAATGATGATTGCAATGACCAACGCTATTAACAATACAATAGC
The DNA here is from genome assembly GCF_024261425.1 of Sphingobacterium sp. LZ11T8. Classification (NCBI taxonomy): domain Bacteria; kingdom Pseudomonadati; phylum Bacteroidota; class Sphingobacteriia; order Sphingobacteriales; family Sphingobacteriaceae; genus Sphingobacterium; species Sphingobacterium sp. LZ11T8. Next base: position 261,148 of record NZ_JANBZY010000008.1, read on the forward strand.
TAGGGTTGAGTGTAGATGTTTCATTCCTGTAAGCATAGTTTCAATTATATAATATTCACAAATATACTATTTTGAAAGGCGTTTGTCGCCTAATTCTTTAAACTCTGATTTTGCTTTAAAGTTAGGGAAAATTGTATCCATACTTAAAGTGTAGCCAATATCAAAAAATAATCGGATGTCGGCAATGATTCCATCGAAGTTCCAGTTGTCATTTAGTTCATCAGTCACGGCATGATAGCGGCCTGCTAATGCCTTCTGACGGTTCTTGATAACGGTTGTGTCGGATTCTAAGTAATCCCCACCACTGCCCATGTATAGACCTGGTACACCTACTTTCACAAAGTTGAAATGGTCAGAACGGTAGAATCCACCACCTGTAGCACTTCCTTCTGGTACCATCTTACGGTTAAATTTAGCTGCCGATAGGATGGCATAGTCTTCCAATTCCGTCTGTCCTGTTCCAGTTACACGGAAACCGTTCATGGCACCTACAGGATTGAAGGAGTCCATATTTATATTGGCAACCGTTTTGTTCAATGGGAATACAGGGTTTTCAGCATAATATTGAGAACCTAATAAACCTTGTTCCTCTGCAGTAACCGCTAAGAACACAACTGAACGCTCTGGCTGAACCTTTGCCGCTTTAAAGGCTTTTGCCAATTCAAATAAGGCAGCCACACCTGTAGCATTGTCCATCGCTCCATTGAAAATAGAGTCGCCATTGCTAGCTTCACCAATTCCTAAGTGATCCCAGTGAGCGGTATAGATAATGGTTTCATCAGGCCTTTTAGAACCTTTGATCATCCCTAATACGTTATTGGATTTAGACTCCCTGAAGCTGTTTGCCAATTTAACATTCGTCGTCACATTCAATGGAACGGCCTTAAATCCAGGTTTTTTAGCTTGTTCCATCAGATCTGCATTCAATCCACCCAATTGGAATAGTTTTTTTGCAGTTTCATTGCTTACCCAACCTTGGAATTTGCTCAAGTTGGCACCTTTGTTTTCAGGAACCAATGATAATCTAGGGCCTGTCCAACCACTTCTTACCACATTCCAGCCATAACTCGCAGCTTCAGTTTCATGAACTAACAAGATACCAGCCGCACCTTGACGAGATGCTTCCTCGAATTTGTAGATCCAACGACCGTAATAGGTCATGGTATCAGCTTTGAATAATGTTTTGTCATAGCGACCTGGGTCAGAGACCATCACCACAACGGTTTTGCCTTTTACATCAAGACCTTCATAGTCATTCCATTTATATTCAGGTGCTACGATCCCAAATCCAGCAAATACCAGTTCGGTGTTTTCAACATCGATGGTTTCCGCCATTTGGGGAGTACCGATTACATAGTCATCTAGGTATTGAGCTGTAAGATCGCCGTTTTTACCTTTAAAGGTCAGAGTTGGATTAACAGGTTTAGAGCTGATTTCCACCATCGGCACCTCTTGGAAAAAAGAGTCGCCGTTTCCTGGTTCTAGGCCAAGGGTTTTATATTGTTCTTGAATGTAATTTACAGTGATGGTATCGCCCTTGCTAAAAGGCAGACGACCCATGAATTCATCCGAAGATAGTTTAGCAACATAAGCTTTGTAGCTATCTTCGGTGATCGCAGCAATCGCTGTCGAGTCTAAACTGTTTTTGTCATAGGAAGAACTGTCGCTCCCCGATTTACAAGATGCAAGTCCGAGTAATAAGGCTGCACTAATAAATAGTTTGTTGTTCATCATGATTGTTGATTATCAATTTTAGATTATTTGGTTATTGCAATTTAAGGATTTGATTCCATTTCGACCGGTTTTACCTCAGCAATTGGGTGAAATAGATAAATTCGCTGTGTTTTTACCTCCAGACACTTATATCTTTTCCGCAATCGCTCCAATTTCTGGAAAACCCTTCCGTTTTTGATGCTGAAATAACTGTTGAATTCTATGCTGTCAATCGTTACGGTTTCAAATTCTGATTTATCGTAAGATTTCAAGACCTTATACAGGGTTAGGTCCGTACAACTGGAAGCTGCAGGATTGTTCATGTATTTGATCAATGCCAAATGGATATCTTCTGGAAATAGGTTCAGCTTAATGAATGCATCCATTAAACTCTTGAAGTTGTTTTTCCATTCAGCGCCATGCGGCTTTACCTTGTTCTTATGCTTTTGCCAAGTTTTGAGGTGAGCAAACTCATGGACAGTCGTAATCAAAAAAGAATAGGGGTTCAGATCGTGATTGATGGTGATCTGATGGGGTTCGTTTTTGAAAGGAGAGCGGTAGTCTCCCAGTTTGGATGCTCTAGAACGAGTCACCTTAAACCTACAGGCAGTATCATTGATCCATTCAGAGATGATAGGAGCTGCGGTAGATGGGATGTACTTACTTAACTGTTTGCTAAAATCAGGCATGAAATACAAACATATCAGTTTTTTAGAGATTTCAGAATATTAATGCCTTAATTTTAGCTTGGGATGAGAATTATTTATATTTGATGAGGAACAGCATGTTAGGGATTAAATGGACTATTTCAACATGTTGCTAAAGCACAAAGGAGCGAATGTTAAGCAAACTACAGATAAAAAACTATGCATTGATTGATGCATTGGACATTAATTTCGACGACAAACTCAATATCATAACAGGTGAAACTGGAGCGGGTAAATCCATTATTATGGGTGCTCTAGGTTTAATCCTGGGCAATAGGGCCGAGAGCAAGCATTTCTTCGATGAATCAAGGAAATGTATAATCGAAGGTCACTTCTATATCAAAGACTATAACCTTCAAGATCTTTTCAATTCTTTGGACCTGGACTATGAGGATACCAGTCTGATCCGTAGAGAGCTGCATGCCGATGGCAAATCAAGAGCTTTTGTCAATGATACACCTGTAACCTTGCAAACACTTAAGGTATTAGGGGAGAAGTTGATCGATATCCATTCCCAGCATGCTACATTGCAGATCAATACGGAATCTTTTCAGCTACTGGTCTTGGATACCGTAGCACAAAACCAATCTGTACTCGCTGACTATAAAAAGAAATACCAAGAATATAAACGTACAGTCGCTGAACTCAAGCAATTGGAAGAAGATTTGGCAAAGACCCGGTCGGAATCTGATTATCAGCAATTTGTTTTCAACGAATTGGAACAAGCCAATCTACAAGACCAAGAACAGGAAGGGTTGGAAGCAGAACAATCCCAATTGGAAAATGCCGAAGAAATAAAACGTCATTTTCATGCTGCAAGTTCAGAACTCCAAGATGGTGAAATCAATGTTTTGGACAGCCTTAAGCAAGCTTTGAGCTCTTTACAGAATGGTGCTCGCTATCTACCTTCCTCAGAATCCCTTGTTGATCGCCTGCAAAGCAGTTTGATCGAATTGAAAGATTTGAGTTCTGAAGTGGAGCAGGTAGCAGAGGGCATCAGTATGGATGAAGAGCGCTTGAGCATCGTGAATGAAAGACTGTCTGTTTTGTATGACCTGCAAAAGAAACATCGCGTAGCTACTGTAAAGGAGCTTCTGGAGCTAAAGCAAGACCTCGAAAACAAACTGCAGGCTACCGATTCGCAAGGTGAACAGATTGAAGAATTAAAGGTGAAAATTGACAAGTTGCATCAGGAAATATCCAAATTGGCCGATCAATTGACCAAAAACAGGAGCAAGGCAACTAAGATCGTAGAGAAGGAAGTTCAAGATGTGCTATCCAGAGTTGGTATGCCACATGCTCAATTGAATGTTGAACTCAATCAATTATCGGATTTCAAATCAACTGGTCAAGATGAAGTATCCTTTCTTTTCTCGGCCAACAAAGGTCAAGCATTACAACCTATACACAAGGTAGCCTCAGGCGGTGAACTTTCTAGGGTGATGCTGGCCATTAAATCCTTGGTAGCAAAGACTTCAGCTCTGCCAACTATCATCTTTGATGAAATCGATACAGGTATATCTGGAGAAGTAGCACTCAGGGTAGGGGAATTGATGGAAGAGCTCGCAGACAATATGCAGGTGATCAGTATTACCCACTTGCCGCAGATTGCATCCCAAGGGAATAGCCACTTTAAGGTATATAAAGAAGATAAGGGCGATAAAACCAAATCAAATATTGTATTGATGAATGAGGAGGAGAGGGTCTTGGAAATAGCACAAATGTTGAGCGGAGCCAATCCGGAAGATACGGCAATTCAACATGCCAAAGAAATGTTGAAATAAGAAAAAGGGGGCATGATCAATCATGCCCCTTTTCTATATCTTAGTTACCAACATCTGCATCGGTTAATACAATCTTAACGCGCATAGCTTTTGGAGCTTCATTTAATTTATCCAAATCAACAGCGTTCAAAAAAACCTTTCCTACAGAATATGAGGCGTTATAGCCATGACCAAATAAGCCTTCTGAAGGGATGTTGTGGAATGTTCCAACTTGATCTTCAAACTGAATGGCAACACTAACGTGTCCATCTTCATAATAAACATCATCAAGGTCTGCTACTGGAATTACTGCTTCAAAATTGTTTGCTGAAATTCGTTTCCAGTCACTTGATGCCAATGGGTGATAATAACTTACCCCTGGTAAATAATTTGTCACATATTCCTTTGTACAAGAGCTAAAGCCTACTAAAGAAGCTGTACCAATTGCGAGTGCTAATAAAAGTTTTTTCATGAGTGGTAAAAGTTATTTTGTAAATAATTTCATTCTTCTTTCTTATTCAGACAGATAAACTGTAAGAAAGTTTAAAGAATAAAGCAAAAACATGACCACTTTTTGAAACTTTTCAATAAACAAAGATGTATTTCCTTATTGCTTGATGTTTTTCAGTCGGTTAACCGAAAAGATTTTGATAGCATTTCCTTCCTTGGTCAATAACTTTTCGTCCTTAAAATCGGCCAGCATCCTACTTATGGTCTCGTTTGCCGTACCTGCTAAGGCTGCTAGGTCATCCCTGGAAATCTTGATGGTGACTTCATCCGATTCATTGTCTGATTTCTCTGCAACATTTACCAAAGCATTGGCCACGCGCTTGCGAACAGAATCGTAGGCAAAACCCAACATCTGCTCTTCTTTCTCACGAATGTTCTGTGATAGGACTTTGATCAGTTTGGAGGCAATTCCTGGCTTTTTGTACAAGAGCTCAAAGAAATTATCCTTATGGATCAAGGCAATTTCTGCATCTTCCAACGTGGCTGAATTATCTCCATACTTATCGTTCAATAACACAGATTCTAGTCCGAAGAATTGATTTTCTACATAGATGTTGGTAGATAGTTCCCTGCCGTCCTTATAGTTCAAGAAGCTGCGGACTTTTCCCTTTTTAATATAATATACATAAACTGGAGTGTCTCCAGCTTCGTAAATGGTTTGTTTCTTTTTGATATTCTTGATCCGTCCATGATCTGCAAGATCCTGTAACAGATAAGCCTGTTCCTGTTCATCAAGCCTTAGGCTTTCCATATTAGGCGCAGTCTTAGATTGTAATTGAGCCCTTTTTTTGAAACGACTTTCTATGGCATTGAGCAATTCCATGTCATCAAATGGTTTGGTCAGGTAATCATCTGCCCCCATTTCCATGGCCTTGCGCAAGTCTGCTTTCTCAGTTTTGGCAGTAAGGAAAATAAATGGGATCTGTTGTGTGTTTTCATGTTTGCTCAACATATACAAAACCCCATATCCATCCAGTTCAGGCATCATGATATCACAAAGAATGAGATCTGGCTTATGTTTAATGGCCATATCTACTCCAGTTTTACCTTCTTCAGCTACCAATACGGAATACTCCCCGGTTAATTCCAATATTTCCGCTGTGCTTTCGCGAATGTCACTATTGTCTTCGATTATTAATATTTTCCTCTTTTCCATTATTCTTGGATAAAAAACATCTTAAAAATTGCTCCTTGATTTACTTCCGACCAATATTCCAAACGTCCTCCCATCAATTCAACATATCGCTTCACAATATTCAAACCCAATCCAGTTCCTGGAATGCTGCCCGTGTTATTGGCACGGAAGAAAGGCTCAAATAGACTCTTCTGTTCTTCCAGCGGGATACCGATCCCATTATCTTTCACCGTGACCAACAGCTGGTTTCTGCCGATCTGGGTGTTGAACTCAATAAAAGTATCTTCACCTGAATATTTAATGGCATTAGAAACCAAGTTGATGATACTGTTCTTCAAAAGATTGGGGTCGATGACAAAGTCAGATTCCTCACCGGTATGCTGATATAAAATATGTTGGTTTTTCTTACAGATCAACTGCATCTCCTCGGCAATCTCCTCACCAAGGTGTACTATGTTGGTATGCGATTTATTTACCATGACAACTCCCGCCTCAAGTTTTTCAAGGTTAAGGAAGTCATTTAATATCGTGTTCAATAATTGTACAGAACCTTTGATTCGGTTTGTATGTTTCTCAATTGGGCCATATTCCTGCTTCTCTACATAGCGATCGATCAATGATGCTGAAAGTTGGACCGAACTCAGGGGAGTCCTGAACTCATGAGAGGCCATGGATACAAACCTAGATTTCAACTGACTCAATTCTTTTTCCTTTTCCAAGGAAACACTGACATCAGCTTTTGCTCTCTCAAGCTCTGAAACCAGTTTGATCAGATCCTTAGTCCTTTCCCTCACTTTTAGCTCCAGCTCTTGGGTATGTTTCTTCAACTCATTTTGAGCCTGTTTCTCCTTGGTCAGATCGTGGATAAAGCCCGTAAATATTTTACGGTCTTTATAGAACACTTCGCTGACAGCTAAGCGAAAAGGAAAGGTGGAACCATCTTTTTTCAGACCTCTTACTTCGCGCCCAATTCCGATAATTCGTTTTTTACCAGTTTCTTCATAATTGGCAATGTAACGGTCATGGTTAGAACGGTCAGGTTCAGGCATCAATACCGAAATATTTCTGCCCACAACCTCCTCAGCTCTATACCCAAACAGCTCTAGGGCCGCAGGGTTGATGCTCTCTACAATTCCGTGATTATCGATCGTAATGATGCCATCAATGGCATTTTCGATGATCGCTTCTAATAGCCTAGCTGATTCCAACACGTTTTTATTTTACTAATTTTTTGTATTTGATTCGTTTCGGACCAATATCGCCTAAACGTTTCTTACGGTTCTCCTCGTATTCTGTATAGTTACCTTCAAAGAAATAAACCTGTGAATCTCCTTCAAAAGCTAAGATATGGGTACAGATCCTGTTCAGGAACCAACGGTCGTGGGAAATAATTACCGCACATCCTCCAAAGTTCTCAAGACCTTCTTCCAAAGCACGTAAGGTATTTACGTCGATATCGTTGGTAGGCTCATCCAGTAACAATACGTTAGAACCTTTTTTCAAAGTAATGGCTAAATGTACTCGATTTCGCTCTCCACCTGATAAAACACCAACTTTCTTCTGTTGGTCAGCACCATTGAAATTGAATTTGGATACATAAGCCCTAGAATTCATCGATTTGTTACCCAACATGATGTTCTCATTGCCGCCTGTGATATTTTCCCATACGGTTTTATTAGGGTCAAGGTCATCGTGCATCTGGTCAACATATCCCAACGAAACGGTTTCACCAACCTTAAATGTTCCGGTATCTGCCTGTTCTTGACCAGTGATCAAACGGAATAAAGTAGTCTTACCCGCACCGTTTGGACCAATGATTCCCACGATCCCTGCCGGAGGTAAGGAGAAGCTTAAGTCTTCGAATAAAATTCTATCCCCGTAAGACTTGCTAATCTTGTCTGCTTCAATGACCACATTACCCAAACGAGGTCCTGGTGGAATGAATAACTCTAGTTTTTCTTCGCGTTCCTTCGTTTCCTCTGATGCTAATTTCTCATAGTTATGCAAACGGGCCTTTGATTTGGCATGTCTCGCTTTCGGAGCCATCCTTACCCATTCTAACTCACGCTCTAATGTTTTCTGACGCTTGCTTTCGGTTTTCTCCTCTTGAGCTAAACGTTTAGCCTTTTGGTCCAACCAAGAAGAATAGTTTCCTTTCCATGGAATACCTTCTCCACGGTCAAGTTCCAAGATCCAGCCCGCAACGTTATCCAAGAAATAACGGTCGTGGGTTACGGCGATAACCGTTCCTTTATATTGTTGCAAGTGTTGCTCTAACCAATCGATGGACTCAGCATCCAAGTGGTTGGTAGGCTCATCTAATAATAAAACGTCAGGTTCTTGTAATAATAGTCTGCACATGGCCACCCTTCTTCGCTCTCCTCCTGACAAATTGGCAATTAAAGCGTCAGGCTCTGGACAGCGCAAAGCATCCATGGCGCGCTCCAATTTGCTGTCCAATTCCCATGCATTTGTGGCGTCTATAATATCTTGTAACTCACCTTGTCTAGCCAAAAGTTTATCCATCTCATCAGGATTTTCATAAACTTCAGGAAGACCGAATTTCTCATTGATTTCCTCGTATTCTTTTAAGATCGAAGCAGTCTCGGCAACTCCCTCTTCTACAATCTCTTTAACGGTCTTTGTAGGGTCCAATTCAGGCTCCTGAGCCAAATAACCCACAGAATAACCTGGTGAGAATACAACCTCACCTTGGTAGGATTTATCTAGTCCCGCAATGATCTTCAATAAGGAAGATTTACCGGAACCATTTAAACCAATTACACCGATTTTCGCTCCATAGAAGAAAGAAAGGTAAATGTTCTTAAGTACTTGTTTGGATGGGGGATAAATTTTGTTTACCCCAGCCATTGAGAAGATAATTTTTTCGTCAGACATAGGTGCTTTGAAATTTTCTTTTATGTTTTTACACAAAGATAATGTAATTACTGACAAATTGATAGTTTTCGCTTGGTGGCGCAATTGTTGATAAAAAATATTTATAACAAATGGGTGTGATTTGTATTTTTAGTACATTTATACTGTTGATCACCCGAATTTAATTGAGAAAGGAATTTAATGGAAGCAAAATTTTCACCCCGAGTTAAAGATGTTATATCATATAGTCGTGAGGAGGCTCTTCGCTTACGTCACGATTATATCGGTACCGAACATCTATTGCTAGGATTAATACGTGAGGGCGATGGAGTGGCAATTAAGATATTGAAGAATATCGGCGTTGACATGGGCGCAGTCCGCCAATCAGTGGAGGATGCTGTGAAAGGTTCTTCCGTTTCACGCTCTCCAATTAGTAATATGCCGCTAACTAAACAAGCCGAAAAGGTCTTGAAGATTACTTATTTGGAAGCTAAAATTTTTAAGAGTGATATCATCGGGACTGAACATCTCCTGTTAGCTATATTACGTGATGAAGAAAACATCGCATCACAGATCTTACAGCAATTCAATGTTTCATATAACGTATTCAAAACCGAAGTCGAACAGAATGCCACCGGCATCACTGATGAAGCTTCCAGTACGCCTCCAGGAGGCGACGAAGAATACGCTGATGAAGATTCACAGTTCTCTTCACCTAAAAAAGTATCTGATATCAAGTCTAAAACCCCTGTTCTAGACAACTTCGGACGCGACCTGACGAAAGCCGCAGAAGAAGGTAAATTGGATCCTATTGTAGGTCGTGAGAAAGAAATTGAAAGGGTTTCGCAGATTCTTTCCCGTAGGAAGAAAAACAACCCTATTCTAATCGGTGAACCTGGTGTCGGTAAATCAGCCATCGCTGAAGGCCTAGCACTGCGTATCATCCAAAGGAAAGTATCTAGAGTACTCTTCAACAAACGTGTAGTTACCTTAGACTTAGCATCGCTAGTAGCTGGTACCAAGTACAGAGGTCAGTTTGAAGAACGTATGAAAGCGGTCATGAATGAGTTGGAAAAATCGCCTGATGTAATCTTGTTTATCGACGAGATCCACACCATAGTTGGTGCAGGTGGTGCTTCTGGTTCTTTGGATGCTTCAAATATGTTCAAACCTGCCTTGGCACGTGGAGAGATCCAATGTATCGGTGCTACTACACTGGATGAGTACCGCCAGTACATTGAGAAAGATGGTGCTTTGGACCGTCGTTTCCAAAAAGTAACCGTAGAACCTACTTCTATCGACGATACGATCGAAATCTTGAACCGTATCAAAGATAAATATGAGGAACACCACAATGTTACTTATACCCCAGAAGCTATTGATGCCTGTGTGTCATTGACCACAAGATATATCACGGATAGATTCTTGCCAGATAAAGCTATCGATGCTTTAGACGAGTCGGGATCACGTGTACACTTGAACAATATCCATGTTCCTCAATCCATCATCGATATCGAAGAGAAAATCGAGGAAGTTAAAGTGGAGAAAAACAAGGTTGTCCGCAGTCAGAAATATGAAGAAGCTGCCAAACTTCGTGATACTGAAAAGAAATTGATCGAAGAATTGGAGAAAGAAAAAGCCGCTTGGGAAGCAGAAACCAAAACAAAACGCTATACAGTTACGGAAGATAATGTAGCTGAAGTTGTGTCGATGATGACTGGTATCCCAGTGCAACGTGTTAGCCAATCGGATAGCCAGAAACTATTGAACATGGGTGAATCCATGAAAGGTAGGATCATTGGTCAGGACGATGCCGTACAGAAATTGGTGAAAGCCATCCAACGTACTCGTGCAGGATTGAAAGATCCTAAGAAACCTATCGGTTCCTTTATCTTCTTAGGTCCTACAGGTGTTGGTAAAACTGAATTGGCAAAAGAGTTAGCTCGCTTCATGTTTGATTCTGAAGATGCTTTGATCCAGATCGATATGAGTGAGTACATGGAGAAATTTGCCGTGTCTCGCTTAGTCGGAGCGCCTCCAGGATACGTAGGTTATGAAGAAGGTGGTCAGTTGACCGAAAAGGTTCGCCGTAAACCATATGCTGTTGTCTTATTGGATGAGATTGAAAAAGCTCACCCTGATGTATTCAACTTGTTGTTGCAAGTATTGGATGAAGGTCAGTTGACAGATAGCCTTGGTCGTAAGGTAGACTTTAGAAACACCATCATCATTATGACTTCAAACATCGGTGCCCGTCAATTGAAAGAGTTTGGTCAAGGGGTAGGATTTACTACAGCTGCCAAAGAAAATCAAGCAGACTCGCATTCAAGAGGGGTTATCGAAACTGCATTAAAACGTGCATTCGCCCCTGAGTTCTTGAACCGTATCGATGATGTAATCGTGTTTAACTCATTGACAAAAGACCATATCTTCAAGATCATTGATATCGAATTGAGATCTTTATTTGCTCGTATCGAAGGTTTAGGTCATAAAATTAACTTGACTGAAGCTGCCAAAAACTACATTGCTGAAAAAGGATATGACAGCAACTTTGGCGCTAGACCATTGAAACGTGCAATCCAAAAGTATCTTGAAGATCCAATCGCCGAAGAGATCCTGAAAGGTGAACTTAAGACCGGTGAGACTATCTTGGTAGATTATGATGATGAAAAGAAAGATATCGTAGTTTCTTCTGCAAAGAATGAAAAGGACGATGACTCTTCTCTTGCTTCTGATGTCAAAAACAACAAGAAAAAAGATTAATAGAAAATATATCCAATATGGCGGCCTGAAAGCAATTTTAGGCCGCTTTTTTATATAATTATCTGCTGATTTTACTCCTTTTTACAACCAAAATTATAATTAGAGGTCAAAATTCCTAGCTCATGGACCTTCCTCCTGCCAAAATCCTTCCGGCGAATTCCTTTGCAAACATGATTTATATCACTTTCTGTCATGATGCAGTGCATTCGTTTCTGCGGGCCTAAACGCTAATTTTGGAACAATAACTACTTTACTTAAGGGATGAGAGTGATTGCATATAACATTTTGGGACCTGAGAAGGAGCACCTCGCCAAGGCAAATGGTAAGGTACATGATTTGACTTTGATATCAAACGAGTTGAATTTTAGTACCATGCACTATGCCATAGGCAAAGAGGCTGTCATCATCTCTGATCGTGATGTGTTGGATAGAGTAATGTTATTTGAACTCTATAAAATTGGGATTAGAAATATTATCACCCGTTCAAGATCCACTGACCATATTGACCTAGATTATGCCGGAGAATTGAAAATACACGTTGCAAACGTCCCATTCGATAACTCCCTTGAAGGAATTGCCAAGCAGACCATCATGAACCTTACCCAATGGATGGTAGGAGGTTGTACGGGAGAGGCTTGTCAATGTAGAATGGAATGCAATAAAAAGGTTAAATATAGACGATATGGAAACGGAGATTCTAAACAAACTGATCAACAAATATAACGTAGCGGCACCTCGCTATACCAGTTATCCAACAGTACCTTTCTGGGAAAACGAACGTTTTAATGAAGCCGATTGGCGCCAAAGAGTGGCTTTGAACTTTAACAAGTCCAAAGATCAGGGAATCAGCATTTATGTGCACCTGCCATTCTGCGAAAGCCTTTGTACCTACTGCGGATGTAATACCCGTATTACCAAAAACCACCAAGTCGAAGATCCTTATATTACCTCCCTTCTCAAAGAATGGCAGATGTACAAAGATATCTTGAAGGAAGATAACCTTAAGATCGCAGAAATTCACCTAGGTGGTGGAACTCCGACCTTCTTTACGCCAGAAAACCTGCACCGCTTGATCGCAGGTCTCTTGGAAGGGAACGAAAAAACGCAAGATGCCTCTTTCTCATTCGAGGCCCATCCTGCAAATACTACTTACGATCATTTAAAGACCCTTTATGATTTGGGATTTAAGAGATTGAGCTTGGGTATCCAAGATTTCGATGAAAAAGTCCAATTTATTATCAATAGACATCAAACTGTGGAAGATGTAGACCGTGTCATGAAAGATGCTAGAGGTCTTGGTTACGAATCCATCAACTTTGATTTGATTTATGGCTTGCCTTTACAGACGGCAGAATCCGTGCGCATGACCATAGAGCATTCCATGAAATTAAATCCTGACCGGATTTCCTTCTATAGTTACGCCCATGTGCCTTGGATCAAACCTGGTCAACGCCGATTTACTGAGCATGACCTTCCCGTGGGAGAAGAAAAATTAAATCTATATAAACTGGGAAAACAGATGATCCAGGAAAGTGGTTATAAAGATGTAGGTATGGACCACTTCGCCAAAACGGATGATGCCCTTTATATCGCTTCCCTTGATGGAACCCTTCACCGTAACTTCATGGGGTATGCAGATCGCTATACACCCTTGTTGATCGGTCTGGGTGTGTCTTCCATCAGTGATGCCTGGACAGCATTCGCCCAAAACGTCAAAACCGTTGAGGAATACCATAAACTCATAGGCGAAGGCATTTTGCCGGTCGTGAAAGGTCATATCCTAAATGATGAAGATCTGATCATCAGAGAATATATCCTGGATATGATGTGCCGTGGTAAAGTTCAGCTGAAAGAAGGTTTTGCCCTAAATGAAAAAATCATCGAACGCCTACAACCTTTGGTCGCAGATGAATTGGTGAGTGTAGATCAGGATATCGTTCAGATCAGTGAACTAGGGAAATCATTCCTGCGCAATGTCTGCATGGCATTTGATGAACGCCTGCAAAAAACAAAAGAAAGAGACAATTTATTCAGTCAAGCTATTTAACCTTATATTTATATTATGTCAACAAAAGGGGAACTGCAATTAAATACAATTTGCTATCACTGTGGTGATCCGGTGGAGGATTCTGCCTATATCTTGGAAGACCATCGCTTTTGTTGCCTAGGCTGCCAAACTGTTTATCAGATCTTGAATGATAACAACATGGCATCCTATTATAAGTACAATACCCATCCAGGGAAATCCCAAAAAGCACAAAAGGAGGACCTTTCCTATCTGGATGAACCCAATATCATTGCCAAACTGGTAGACTATCAGGATAATGAACAGGCCATCATTACATTTTATGTACCTGCTATCCATTGTAGCTCTTGTATCTGGCTGCTTGAACACCTATATAAATTGAATCCAGGCGTGAAGACCTCTCAGGTGGACTTCATGAAAAAACAAGCTAGCATCACCTTCAAAAAGGACGAAATTTCCCTGCGTGAACTGGTCGATCTATTGCACAAGATCGGATACGACCCAAAGATCACCCTTCAGGATGTCGTCAAAGAAGGTAAGAAAATAAACCAAAGTGGACTTATTGCAAAGATTACCGTGGCAGGTTTCTGTTTCGGTAACTCCATGATGATCTCTTTTCCGGAATACTTCGGTATGGGCGAGTTTGAAAGACAGTATTCCAATTTCTTCAACTACATGAACTTGGCATTCGGACTCCCAGTCCTATTATATAGTGCCTCCGATTATTTCAAATCGGCCTGGTTGAGCCTCAAGCAAAAACGCCTGAACCTTGATGTGCCTTTGGCCCTCGGGATCTTTGTGCTCTTCTTCCGCTCGGCCTTTGAGATCATTTCCCAGACAGGTCCTGGATTTATGGATACCTTATGCAGTTTGGTATTCTTTATCCTGATCGGAAAATATGTACAACAGAGAACATACTACCATATTTCCTTTGAACGCGATTACCGTTCATACTTTCCTGTTGCGGTAACTGTATTGGATGAAGGTGTTGCAAAGCCCACACAGATCGCTGACCTGCAGGTTGGCGACAGGATCTTGGTCCGCAATAATGAAATTATTCCTGCTGATGCCATTTTGCTGAATGGCAATGCATCCGTGGACTTCAGCTTCGTGACAGGGGAGAGTAAACCTGTTGAAAAGGTGTTGGGGGAAGTGGTTTACGCTGGAGGTAGACAAATGGGAGAGGCTATCGAATTGGAAGTGGTCAAAGCGGTATCCCAAAGTTATTTGACCAAGCTCTGGAACAATGATAGCTTAAAGCAGTATGAAAAGAAATTTGAAACCTTTGTAGGTTTTATCAGTAAATATTTCACCATTGGTCTTCTCATGATTGCCATTGCAGCCTGTGTGTTCTGGATTGTTGGTGGAAATGCAGATAAAGCTTGGGGAGCTTTTACGGCCGTTCTGATCATCGCCTGTCCATGTGCATTGGCCTTGAGCTCGCCATTTACGCTTTCAGCTGCATTGAGCATCTTTGATAAAAACAAGTTGTACATCAAGAATACAGCCGCTATTGAACAGATGGCAGCTATTGAGACCGTCGTGTTTGATAAAACTGGAACCATTTCTTCGCCTACTGCATCCAGTATGTATTTCGAAGGAACCCTGGATCCAATGGAGCGCAATCTCTTGGCTTCCCTATGTCGTAATTCTAACCACCCATTGAGTAGAGAGATTATCAAATGGTTGGGCGATGTTCAGATGTTGAACATAGAAGAGTACGAAGAGGTAGTCGGAAGAGGACAATCTGGAAAATATCAAGATTACAGTATACAGATCGGTAGTGCCAGTTATGTGAATACCGCCAAAGTCGATTTAGAAGGGTCGGTTGTATATGTCAAGATCAATGATACCTTGAAAGGATATTTCACCCTAGAGCAATCTTGGCGTACTGGACTTACCGAAGTCATCAATAAGTTAAAGGCAGAGCATTATGACCTGCATTTAATTTCTGGTGACAACGAACGTAGGGCTGATGCATTGCGCATGATATTTCCCGCAAATGCTAAACTCCTATTCAACCAAACTCCTGCGGCTAAATTGGAAAAAATTACCGAATGGCAGCATCAAGGAAAAAAAGTCTGCATGTTGGGCGATGGATTGAATGATGCCGGAGCATTGAGGAAAGCGGACCTCGGTATTGCCGTATCAGACGATATCAATAATTTCTCGCCAGGTTGTGATGCCATCTTGGATGGTGAGGCATTCCATAAACTGCCGAAATTCTTTGATTTCAGTAAAGATGCCGTCAAGGTCATCAAGATGTCATTTATCATTTCCTTATTGTATAATGTAATCGGTATTAGTTTCGCCGTTCAGGGAACAATGTCACCTTTATTCGCAGCGATCTTAATGCCTATCAGTACCGTTACTATTATTTCATTCACCAGTTTGATGACTAGAGGATATGCAAAACGGAGAAAATTAATTTAACTTTGTACTATGAACATCATATTTTTCTTAATCGGTTGTAGTGTATTGATTGCACTGTTCTTTTTGGGAGCTTTCTTTTGGGCCAGCAAAAACGGACAGCATGAAGATACATATACCCCTTCCGTAAGAATCTTGTTTGACGATGAACCTAATAATCCGGAAACAGAAACTGAACAAGCCGCTCCAAAAAAATAAAATCACAGTTTTTTTACATTCCTAATACCTTTTTGCTTAACACCTTGCTTATCTTTGTGGCGTATGTTTCGACTATTGCATTTCTTGGCGCTATTCGGATACCTCAATGTGCTATGCTTGGAGGTAAAGTCTATCGACCTTTTTGGTTCCGCGAATGTGGTAGCCAACGAAACCTTAGTTGAAGTCGTATTGGAAGAGGTGCTCAACCTGACACATCCTGTGAATTCCGAGGCCCTTCCTGAAATCATCTTCGATGATTATCGCATTCTTTCCCTGTTCCTAGGGTTAATACCATTGGTATTCATCTTTAACTGGTTAATTTCCAGACTTTACAGGATCAAATCAACCTTAAAACATCCGTTTTATCTGTCCAAGACACTATGCCTCCCTGGCTATTACCAGTTCTTGTATAGATACCGTCCTTTCTAATTTCCATTTTTTATATGCTTTCCATTTTGAAAGTATAGGGATTGTTATGCCATCTGCGTAACAACCAACATCTATTGTATTCTATTTTATTTTAATACCCATATTTTATATTGCTATGAAAAAACAACGCATGCTACTACCCGTAGTAGGTTGCGCATTATTAGTTGCATCCTGTACTGCTACCAGTAACGAAAAGACAACTGCTAATGCACCTAAAGTCGTTCCCGTATCTAATTTAGTTCAACTGGATACTGTTGTGTACAAAGAGTATATCGCAGATATCCAATCTCAACGTAATGTGGAATTACGCTCCCGTTTGGTAGGGTTCCTGGATAGGATCTTTGTTGATGAGGGAGCATTCGTGAAAAAAGGACAGGTCCTGTTCTCTTTGGTAGCGGATGAATACAAAGCTGACTTGGCACAAGCTCAGGCAGCAGTCAGCAGTGCTGAAGCTGAAGTGAAAAAAGTAGAACTGGAGATGGAAAGGACCCAGAAGTTGGTTCAGAAAAACATCGTCAGCTCAACCGAATATGATCTATTGAAAGTTCAATTACGTGCCGCTAATGCTAAAGTTGGGGAAGCAGAAGCTGTTTTGAACCAAGCAAGGACAAAATTGTCCAATACGCAGATCCGCGCACCTTTTGATGGCCGTATCGATCGAATCCAATTAAAAGAGGGTTCTTTGTTGGAAGAAGGGTCCCTATTGACCACTATCTCAGATATGGCTAATATGAACGTGTACTTCGATATCTCTGAACAGGAATACCTAGGGATCGCATCTGACTCTACCTTTAATAGAAATAATTTCAAGAAAGAAGTTCAGTTGATCTTAGCAAATGGTGCTACCTATCCTAATACAGGAACTGCTGAGATCGTTGAAAGTGAATTCGAGGCCAGTACTGGATCAATTTCCCTTCGTGCTAAATTCAAAAATCCTGATGGACTATTGAAACATGGTGCTACCGGTAGGATCGGTGTGCCAGTGCAAACTGGTGACCTGCTTTTGGTTCATCAGAAATCTGTTTTCGAAATCCAGGACAAAGCTTACGTGTATACCTTAAAAGGGGATACCGTTAAGATGACCCCTTTCCAGAACGGACGTCGTGTTGGACATTATTATGTCGTAGAAAATGGTTTGCCAGCTGACGCTAAAGTTGTATATGAAGGCGTTCAATCCCTTCGTGATGGAATGGTAATTCAACCAAAAATGGTTAAAAACTAAGAAGGGAGCGAGATTTAATGTTTGAAAAATTTATTAAGAGGCCGGTGCTATCGCTGGTCATCTCGATCTTTATTACCCTTTTGGGTCTATTGGCATTGTTTACCTTGCCCATTACCCAATTCCCTGATATCGTTCCGCCATCAGTAGTTGTAACGGCTAACTATACCGGTGCAAATGCCGAAGTAAGTACCAATGCGGTAGCCATTCCGCTGGAAAAGGCAATCAATGGGGTAGCAGGAATGACTTATATGTCTTCGGTATCCACAAACAATGGTAATACCTTGATCCAAGTTTTCTTTGAAGTAGGTACTGACCCAGATATCGCTGCCGTAAACGTCCAGAACAGGGTGACCACCGTGCTCGATGAATTGCCTGAAGAGGTAATCAAGGCCGGGGTGACCACCGAAAAGGAAGTGAACAGTATGCTGATGTACCTGAACCTGTATACTGATGATGAAACTGCTGACGAACGCTTTATCTATAACTTTACCGATATCAATATCCTGAAGGAATTGAAACGTATCGAAGGTGTGGGCTTTGCGCAGATCATGGGTATGAAGGATTACGCCATGCGTATTTGGGTAAAACCCGACCGTCTTTCAGCGTATTCCATTTCAACAGAAGAATTAGTGGCGGCATTGCGTAGGCAGAATATTGAAGCTGCTCCGGGTCAGACCGGTATCAGTTCGGATAAAACCGTCAATATGCAGCAATACGTATTGCGCTATCCCGGTAAGTTCACCGAAATCAGCGAATATGAAAATATTCCGATCCGTGCCAATGTAGATGGTTCGATTATCCGTATCAAGGATATCGCCGATGTGGAATTTGGTTCCCTGGATTATGAAATGGTATCCAAAACGGATGGTAGGCCATCGGCATCCATCATGATCAAGCAGTTGCCGGGCTCGAATGCCCAAGAGGTTATCCAAAGGGTTAAGGATCGTATGGCGGAATTAAAAGATGCCACTTTCCCGCCGGGAATGACCTATACCATGGGGTATGATGTATCTCGTTTCTTGAATGCCTCGATTTCCAGTGTATTGATCACCTTAGTGGAGGCCTTTATACTCGTTTTCTTGGTGGTATTCATTTTCCTTCAAGATTTCCGGGCTACCATTATCCCGATCTTGGCGGTTCCTGTATGTTTGATCGGGTCCTTGTTCTTCATGCAGATGATGGGATTCTCCATCAACTTATTGACCTTGTTCGCACTCGTGCTCGCCATTGGTATTGTCGTCGACAACGGTATTGTCGTCGTCGAGGCCGTCTATGCCAAGATGGAGGAGGAACACCTTTCTCCAATGGAAGCAACATTGGCGGCAATGGACGAGGTGGGTTCTGCAGTTATCGCTATTACTTTGGTGATGTCAGCGGTATTTGTTCCCGTCGCCTTCCTGTCCGGTCCTGTTGGGATCTTCTATAGGCAGTTCTCCCTGACCTTGGCAGCTGCGATCGTCATTTCTGGTATCAATGCCTTGACGCTTACCCCTGCACTTTGTGCCATTATCCTGCGTTCACCGCATGATAAAAAACCAAGCAATAACTGGTTGGATCGTTTCTTTAAAGGATTCAACAATGTATATAACAGAATTTCCGGAGGGTACAAAGGGTTGCTTTCCAAGATTGCAGGTCGTCGCATAATCACTTTATTAGGGTTAGTTATTATGTTCATCGCAACTTGGGGTTCCGCAGCAATCCTGCCTTCCGGATTTATTCCTACCGAAGATCAAGGTATGATCTATGTGGCAGTAACTACGCCTCCCGGAGCAACGGTTGACCGTACTGAAGCGGTATTGAATGAAGTTGACAAGATTTCCAGAGAATTGGAAATGGTAGAAACGGTTTCCATCCTCGCTGGATATAGTATCGTAACTGAAGTTTCCGGTGCTTCCTATGGTATGGGGATGATCAACTTGAAGGCTTGGGATGAAAGAAATGAATCGGTAGATGATGTAATGAAAATCCTTCGTGAGAAAACTGCGCATATCGCCGATGCAGAAATCGAATTCTTCCCGCCACCGACCGTACCAGGGTTCGGTAACTCCTCGGGTTTCGAGCTGAGGTTATTGGATAGGTCCGGTAATGAAGACCTGAATCAGACCAATGAAGTCGTAAATGAGTTCATCACTAAATTGGAGCAAGATGAGGTGATCGAAAGTGCTTCAACAACCTTTGATGTTAACTTCCCACAATATATGCTGAAGATTGATTATGATCAGGCGGCCAAAAAGGGAATATCGGTAGAAAATTCAATGAACACCTTGCAAACCCTGTTAGGTAGTTTATATGCGACCAACTTTATCCGCTATGGACAGATGTATAAGGTAATGGTGCAATCCGATGCCTTTGCTAGACAACGTCCAGAGGATGTGTTGAACCTATATGTAAAGACCGAAGAAGGTGAAATGGTTCCTTACTCATCCTTTATGACGATGGAAAGGGTTTATGGTCCGGAGCAGATTACACGTTATAATATGTTTACCTCAGCCATGATCACCGGTCAGGCAGCCCCGGGCTTCAGTTCCGGTCAAGCTATCGAAGCCGTAGAACGCATTTCTGCTGAACTTCCGCAGGGTTATGCCATCGAATGGTCAGGGATGACGCGTGAACAGAAAATTTCAGGTAACCAAGCGGCCTACATCTTCTTGTTATGTTTGGTGTTTGTGTACCTATTGTTGGCGGCTCAATATGAAAGCTTCTTATTGCCTTTGCCTGTATTGTTATGTCTGCCTGCCGGATTGTTCGGAGCATTCCTGTTCCTTAAGGTCTTTGGTCTGGAAAACAATATCTACGCGCAGGTGTCACTGGTCATGTTGATCGGTCTATTGGGTAAGAATGCGATCCTGATCGTGGAATATGCCAACCTGAAACGTAAGCAAGGTATGGATGTGCTGACAGCTTCCATTGAAGGTGCGGTTGCACGTTTGCGCCCAATCTTAATGACATCCTTTGCATTTGCTGCAGGTTTGATCCCGTTGATGCTGGCCAATGGTGCCGGTGCTATAGGTAACAGAACCATTGGTTCTGCTGCAGTAGGAGGTATGGTTATCGGTACTATTATCGGGGTAATCGTAATTCCTGGTTTGGTCGTTCTTTTCTCAAAACGTGAAAAGAAAAAGAAAATCAAGCAAGCTGCGGTTGCTGTAGCGGTACTGCTGTTCATTACCTCTTGTTCAGTGCCTAAAGCAACGGTACAAAAGGATATTTCTCCGACCTTGACCGGACAGGCCGATCAGGTCATGAAAGATTCCAGCTCCGTAGGAAGCTTAGCTTGGCGCAATGTGTTTACGGATGCCCAATTGATTTCTTTAATTGATTCGGCATTGATAAATAACCTGGATGTCCGTCAGGCCATCCACAGGATCGAAATGGCACAAGCTAATTTCAAGTTCCGAAAATCTGCGCTGTATCCTAGTTTGGATGCTGCAGTGGAAGGGGGCTTGAGAAAGTATGGCCATTATACGGAATCGGGAATCGGAAATTATGATTCCAACTTTTCGGATAACCTCAATGATGATGAGAAAATCCCGGAACCTTTCATCCCTGATTATTTTGTGGGTGTCCGTTCTTCTTGGGAATTGGATCTGTGGGGGAAACTGAGAAATAGGAGAGAAGCTGCTTTCTTGAACCTCATGTCCGAAAGTGAATTGAAACGCCTGATCGAAACGGAATTGATTTCATCGATAGCCTCTTCTTATTATGAATTGATGAGCTTAGACGAAAAGATTCAGGTCTATGAAGAGAACATTAAGCTCCATGAACGTGCCCTGGAGATAATCGAAGCACAGAAGGAGGCGGGCCGTGCCGATGAGTTGGCCGTGCAGCAGTTCAAATCACTGTTGTCCCAATCTAAAGCTAATCGTGCGCATGCAGCCCAGGAAATCCTTGCCTATGAACATCAGATCAATTCCCTTTTGGGAAGGGTCTACCAACCTATCGATAGGAATAGCAATGGAATTGGCAGCAATCTCCTGTTCCAAGACCTGACCGTCGGCAATCTGGACGAGCTATTGAATAACCGTCTTGATATCCGCAAAGCGGGCATGGATCTTCAGGCAGGATTCCATGAAATGGAATCTACCCGCTTGGCATTCTTGCCGACCGTGGCGATCTCTCCGTATTTGGGATTGCAGTCTTTCAGCTTTGACAAGCTTTTCAGTTTGGACAAATCTGTGACCTACGGTCTTTTTGGTGGAATTACCATGCCGATCTTCAGGCAGCGCGAATTGAAGTCGGAATATGAAAAAATGAAAGCCTCCTATGGGATAAGCTTTCTGGAATATGAAAAAACCGTCCTGAATGCAGTCAATGAAGTATCCCTGGCCTTGAATACTCAAGATGCCATTGTTGCTCGTGCGATGCATGTGAAGGATCAGGTAGCTGCGTTGGAATCGTCCATCGGAGCTGCGGAAGAACTGTTTATAGCAGGCCGGGTTACCTACCTGGATATCATCACTGCACAAAAAGGCTTGATCGAAGCACAAGTTGCCGATGTGGACATCAACAAGGAGAAGATGCTGAATCAGGTCGTTCTCTATAAAGCCTTAGGTGGTGGATGGCAATAAATGGGTAAAGTAAAATAGATGGTGTGGGTGGACTTCGGTCCACCCATTTTTTTTTGGATCGATTTTGAGGTGTTTTTTTGGTTGTCTCCTTCGGGACTCGTTCGGGGCATGTTCGGGAATGGTCCGCAGAGAACAGGTAAACCGGCCGGAGCGTACCCGAGGGCGCATTGGGGATTTGGTCGCTCGCGTTGCGAATTTTCGGAATGTGGGTCGAATGAGGTCAGGTGGAAAGGGGAGGATGTTGGACCGGGATTCCCTTCCTGTCCTGGTCCATCCTCGTATCCTTTCCATCCTGGTCCTTTCCATGTTCTTGGTCCATCCTCCCATCCCTCTAATCCTGGTTCAGACCCGTCTTTTGGAAAAATTATCTGGCAATGCTACAGCGAGTTAGCTGGCGGCGGTAAAAATACTTTGGCCTCCCCCTTGGAAGTGAACGTATTTTGTCCCTATCTTTGCACCACTCCGCAAGGGAGGGACGGCCTAACGGCCACTGAAACACGGGAAGGAAAAGGGATGAGGAAGGGCCGCGACCGGCACGACCGAAACCACCGAGAAAAGGGCCTCAAAAAATATTTGAAAAAAGATTTTGCGGTTTCGAAAAAGGTTCCTACCTTTGCAGTCCCAACCAAGGGAAACAGCGAGGGACGCGATGTCCGGAGCGAAAGAAAATGACAGATTGCGACCTTCCGATGCGGAAGGGAAACAACATAAAAAAGCCGAAGCGAGATGCCCAGGCGCGATAAGTTCTTTAAATGATCATGTAGCGCAGCGACCCGTACGAGAGTACGGTAGC
>NZ_JANBZY010000009.1:0-4727 GCF_024261425.1 Sphingobacterium sp. LZ11T8
CTAACGTTTTGCAGCTATAAGAAGTTGGCGATTTCGAAGCACAAAACTGTCAATCTGCACGAAAGTTTGATTGAAAAACTGCACTTCATTTAACCACTGAACCGCCAATTTCTTATAGGTGCTGTTAGCGGGTCGTTGTTTTATTTCGCTTTTGATATGAAATAGTCCCAAGTTGCTTTTGATATGTCTGCGATTATTTTTTCATTTACTTCTGCGTTCTCTTTAGAATCCGTTATAAAAACACTTATAAAAAAATTGTTGTTATCGGGTAAGAAAACGATACCAATATCATTTACCGCAGCTGTTATTCCAGTTTCTTTGTTTGTGCCAGACGATCCTGTTTTATGTGCAACCACGGTTCCAACAGGTAAATTCCCTTTTAACCGCTTTTTTCCAGTAGCTGTCTCTTTCATAATTTTCCATAGAAAATCATAACTGCTTGGGCTTAGCAAGTTGCTCTCATTGAGAAAAAAGAGTTCGAGTATTTGGTTAGCAGCTAAAGGTGTCGTCCAATTCTCAAATTGTCTATCCCAATTATTCTGCATTACTTCCTCATTGATTTTAATAGAAATGTTATCAACCCCACTTGCTTTGATGTAGTTTTCAACAAAGTTAGGCCCCCCAAGAATTTTTAATAAAATATCACACCCCACATTATCGCTTTGAGAAATAGTATATTCTAAGATTTCAGCAATACTAAGCTTAGCTCCCTCTGGGTATTTTTCTCTAATTGGACTCCATAAACCAGGCAAAAGTTCACTTTTTTTGATTTTTATTTTCTGGTTTAACTTAAAATTCCCCCTATCTATTTCGGAAAGCATAGCCAGCCCAATATGAAATTTGAACACACTTTGCATTGGAAAATGTCTTTCTCCATTTATTGAAAACACATCCTGTCCATTATTTCCAAGTACTGCAACCCCTATAGTAGCATTCTTTGATGAAATGATTTTTTGTATTTCTTGTTTTAACGAATCTATCGGTTGAGCAAAAGTATTGCAAACCGTGAGTAATAAAATAATAGCTGTTAATTGAAATATTTTCATTTTATTTTCTGTCTTTATGATTATGGTGTCTCTTTACAATGCCCGCTAACGTTGTTCGGCTTTGCGTTCGGGCGGGTTTCGGAGCACAAAAGCCTAAATTTATTTCTAATGTTTAATCGAAGCACAAGGCTTCAAGTTTATACGTCAGCCCGCCTGACGCAAAACCGATGTTAGCAGTAGTGCTTATGCAGTTGTCCACTGTTTAGGTAGTCCAACTTTTTTAAGCATTTCATTTGCTTTTTCCAATTTGTCTGGGAATAGGATTTTGTCGTCAAACTTGTTTAACGCTTTGTCCACCCGAACAATCGGAATTTTACGTTTCTTTATTTCAGTTGTTACTTTCATATCAATTGAATTTTGATTTTACAAAGTTAATTATTTTTTTGTTTTCCTACGCACTAAAAATCCGTCATATTCAACATTTTTTTTGAACGGAAACCAATCCTCATCTTTCTCGCCCAAAACTTCAAAGTCTTCTGTTACTTCCGAAAGAAATTTTGTTATTCCCATTCGGTAAAGTCTTGTTCGGGATTTTGTGCTACCTGTCGCATAAATCCAAGCGTTCGGATATTTGTCGGTAAAAGCGTAAAGCGTTGCGGCAACTGTCGCCAAAACTTTTTCGCTATCCCCATTGTTTGAAATTACTTTATCGTCTATGTCGCCTGTTGTTAGGTCTTTGTCGCCAAACGCAAGGTTGTAAACGTTTTTCACGTTGGTT
Source organism: Sphingobacterium sp. LZ11T8 (assembly GCF_024261425.1). Classification (NCBI taxonomy): domain Bacteria; kingdom Pseudomonadati; phylum Bacteroidota; class Sphingobacteriia; order Sphingobacteriales; family Sphingobacteriaceae; genus Sphingobacterium; species Sphingobacterium sp. LZ11T8. Next base: position 1,765 of record NZ_JANBZY010000009.1, read on the forward strand.
TCTTGGAAACGCACAAGTTTTTCAATTAAGCCTTTCTGTCCTTCGCTTGTAAATTCAAAGGTCATTAACTTGTCGCTCGATGCCAACGGATACTTTGGTAATTTCATTTCCTACTTCTTTCTTTCAGTTCAAATTTTTGTCAAAGATACGATTTTTTTCGTCACGCATTACTGCTAATGGCTCGGCGAATTGGCGAAGTAGCGAAGCTGTATCGAAGATACAAAAGCGGAGCTATTTAGCCAAGTCGCTTGTTGTAAGCAGTCCGCGAAGCGGCGGCTTACGGCAAGCGACGTAAGTCGCCGAGCCATTGTTAGCAAGGAGCGCAGCGGATTGCTAACAACGTTTTCGGGCTTTGCGTTCGGGCGGGTTTCGGAGCACAAAACTGTCAACCTGCACTGAACTTGAATAGAAGCACAAAGCTCCAAGTGATACGTCACCCCGCCTGACGCAAAACCCGTGTTAGCGGGTCGTTGTTCTTGTTTACTTTTCACTGTCAAGAGTTAATTTGTAATAGAAATGTCGCACTTTCTCTTCTTCTGTCGGATTTGTAAGACGGTAGAAATCAAGAGCATAATTGTCAACTTCATCTGCTTGCACAAAAACTTCTTCAAATCCCTTTTCTTTGAAATATTGATTTGTAAACGCTATTAACTTTCGCCCCACGCCTTTTCTTTGGTAATTCGTCAATACTGCAAGGTCATATATATAGGCTAATGGTTTATCTGAATAGTACTGGTCAAGCACATAAACTGTCAGCCCACCTATAACTTTGTTGTTTGCCCTAGCCGTAACTACATAAAAGGTTTCTTGGTTTAATAGTTTCTGTAAGTGCAATTCACTTGGCAAATTGAAATTTTTCATTTCAAATACATTTTCAAAAATAACTATTAAGTCCTTGAACTCTTTAATATTGTCAGATTGTAGTATTTGCAATTCTAAGTTCATACATTTCTAAGTTTTCTTTTTTAGAGGTAGTCCTTTACAATGCCCGCTAACGGTTTGGGGCTTGCCGAAGGCGGGGATTTTTAGCACAAAAATTCAATCGAAGAACGAAAGTTGAACCTTGTACAAATGCCCAATCGAAGCCGTTCAGCCCCGCTTTTGGCAAACCCTTGTTAGCGGTTCGTTGTTTTTGTTTCATCAAGTCTAACCATACAAACTACGTCATCTATGCCGTTATATCCTTCAATACAGTATCCGTTGGGGTCAATGTTGGGAACGGTCAAAAGTTTGTCAAACGCATCTTTAATCAAGTTCAAATCTTATCTAAAATTCTTAATTTCGATTGCTATTTAATTACCGCTTGGAATGGTAAATTCCGTCAACCCGTGTTTTTGTAAATCGCTTCTTGTTCGTTCTTCCGCAGCCACTCTGTAGGCAATTTTCCCGTTTTCAGGTCTTGAAATGCCAAAATTTCTTCGTTGTGGGGGGGGGAACTCAAGTAAAGTGTGTAGTTTCTGAAACGCCTCTAAAATTCCATCCGAAAAAGTTTTTGCCTGAATGAAAATGACTTTGATGTCCTTTTCAATTTTGATTTTTCTCATTGTATCCATACGTTTTTTGTATTACTGTCATAAAATTTGGTTTAGTTGTTATTTGTTTGCAAGCTCACTTTACTCATTGAGTGTATAATAAAAATGTACCACTTGTTCCTCATTTGTCGGTTTGGTTGTTCTGTAAAAGTCAATGGCATAGTCATCAACTTTATCTGCCTGCACAAATACTTCTTCAAAACCTTTTTGTTTGCAGAAATTGTTTGTAAATGCAATTAAACTTTTCCCAACTCCCTTTCTTTGATAATTTGTCAATACTGCAAGGTCGTAGATATACGCTAATGGTTTGTGGGAGTAGTACTGGTCAAGTACGTAAATTGTTAGTCCGCCAATAATCTTGTCATTTGTCTTGGCGACAACTGCAAAGAAGTTTTCTTTTGCTAAAAGTTTCCGTAAATGTGTTTCGTCTGGTAATTTGAAATTTTTCATTTCAAATACATCCTCAAACAGCAAAATAAGCTCTTTTAGTTCGTCAAGATTATGTGATTGTAATATTTGTAACTCTAACTTCATTTTTTTGTTCAATTCATTTTCCGTGTCTTTTTTCAATGACCGCTAACGGTCTCGGCTATGAGTAGTTGCGTGGTTTAGCACGAAACTTTGCAAATACACACCAAACTGAAAATCCGCGAGGATTTTCAGAAGTAGGTGAGAACAAGCAATTACTTATAGCCATTGTTGGCGGTTCGGGTTTTCTCAATCTTATTAATGTCAAAAATTTTCATTCATTTACGATAAGAGTAATGTCAAGTATCATCATTGTCGCAGGTCCGTCTGGTGTAATTATATTTTGAACTTTACGAAAGCCTACTTTTTCATAACAATTAACTGCTCTATGATTATCAGGTCTTGGGTCAACCCGTACTTCTGTAATGTTAATTTGTTTTGTCAGAAAATGAATAAATTGAGTTATCATCAGCGTTCCATAACCTTTACCTAATAATTTGTTGTCAGCAATAAATTGGTCAATTCCAATGACACCTTGTCCAGGTTCATCTGGCCACCAATTTGGGTCGCCCTCCGATGCATAGTAATATTGAATATATCCAAAAGGTTTTTTATCAAGATAGATTATATAGGGTCTTGCGGAATCATTACCTAAAATTCTTGGTAGATATTTATCCCGAACCTTCTCAAGTGTTATTTCTTCTGAATTCCACCATTCTTGTAAGTGTGGATAGTTAAGCCACTTTGTTAATATTGGCAGTTGTGTTTCATTTAGTGGTTTGAATTCGAAGGTTATTTCTTTCACATTTATGATATATTAAATATTTATTCCGACCAGAAAGTTTTTGTTGTCCTTACCTGACCGCTAACGGGAAACGCATTGGCGAAGTGGCGGATAAATTGAACCGAAAGTTCAATTTAGCAGTGACGTAGCCGATGTGTTTCCACAGAAGCTAAATTATT
>NZ_JANBZY010000010.1:0-192474 GCF_024261425.1 Sphingobacterium sp. LZ11T8
CAGTTTTCTTTTTTAGAGATAGTCCTTTACAATGCCCGCTAACATCTGTTTTAACGAAACGAATATACGGAAAATTTCGCTTAACCAACCCTATATACGTGTTTCGTTATTTGACTTTTCTTTCTACATAAGAAATTGATATATTTGTATTTAAAAAATAAAACCGCACAAATAGCGAAACAAAATATTATAAAATACTATTTCCCTGATATGAATAGCGAAATCATACTTGAAACCTTCGAAAAGAGATTGCTGATGCAGAGATATGCTGGCAATACCATTAGATCGTACAAGGATTACGCTAGTATATTTCTTAAACATGTTAGCAAATATCCCTCCCTTGAAGAAATTCCACTGTCAGATATTGAGGCGTTTATAAACGAAAAAGTTCAAAATGGGAAAATTAGTGTTTCCTATCAAAAAGGATTAGTGGGCGCAATCAAGAAGATGTACGAACTGATATTGGACAAAAAAATCCAACTGGATTACTTATACCCGAAACGCTCATTTTCTAAATTACCTAAATTCTTTTCAAAAGAAGAAGTAAGAAATATTCTCGATAACACTCAAAATCTAAAACACAAGGCTATTCTGATGACAATCTATAGTTGTGGACTACGTCTTAGCGAACTGTTGAATCTCAAAATCAAAGACATAAAATCTTCCGATGGAATTATCAGAATCCATCAAAGCAAGGTAATAAAGATCGGATTATATCATTACCAGACAAATTGCTGGCGACTATGAGACATTATTATCAAGCATTCAAGCCAAAGGAGTACCTCTTCGAAGGTGAGAAGGGTGGCAAGTATAGCGAACGAAGTGTACAGTTGATTCTGAAAAAAGCATTGATCAAAGCAAATGTTCAGTCGGAAGGCTCTGTACGTACATTGCGACATTCTTATGCCACACATTTAATCCAATCAGGTATCGATATCCGAATTGTAAAAGAGTTATTGGGTCATGAAAATATAAAAACGACTATGATCTACACTCATATCACTGACATAGACAAGCAAAAGACTCCTAGCCCTCTTGATTTTTTATAAGAATAAGATGAACTTTTCACGCTCTATAGAAACAAGCATTATGCTCCAATCATTCTTTAAGAAGGGTTATTCTTCTAGCTTAACTTAACTTTGCTTAGGTTATTGAATAATCAATATTCAGATATAATTTGTCCGAAATGTGTCCGAAAAAAGAAAAAGCCACTGATTATCAGTGGCTTTTTTCGGGGTGGCAGGATTTAAACTATTTACTATATTTTCGGATATTTCAAAATTAGACGATTATAGAATATTATTAAATGAACTGATCAATCAAATATCTTAAACGTATTTAAGCAAAAACACCCAAAATTATCGGGTGTAATTTTGGGTGTATAATTTGTAAATTGCTGATTTACAGATTATTTTGTGGAGCCGGAGGGATTCGAACCCTCGTCCAAACATAGTATGATTTACGCTTTCTACATGCTTAGCTTCTCTTTGATTGTCGGGAGAGGGAAGGTGAGTCGCTTACCTATACCGTACTCCGTAGTTGCTGTTTCTCGTCCTTACTTAGCAACGTCGCAAGGACCAGTCCTACGATTCGGTGCCTCGGATGTCAAGCGGTAGAACAAAGCTTGACGAGACAAAAGCTAAATCTTAATTCTAAATTAAGCAGCTAAGGCGTAGTTTTCTTCGCCATTTGAAAAGTTGAAAGTTCAAATTAAAGTGCTAGACTAACAATGCACTGCATGCTTACATAACCATCGCTATCCTGTCAATTCCGGTCGACCCCGTTATGTATGGGCAACAAATGTAATCAATTTATATGACTTCAAAAACCCAATTAAGTTTAAATGGATAGGATTTTATAAACATATTTGCTATATTACTGTTTTAAAAGATGATAAGTTAAAATATTGTCCTGATTGAATTAATATTCGTCCACTTTATGGATATTGTTCCTAACAATAATGCTTTTTTAGCAGCAATATAAAAACTCAATTCAACTCAAATTGCACAAAACTGTAAGCAAAATAAGCTTCAATGAATAAATGACAGGGTTTTGATCATCAAGACCTGTAAGAAACAAAATACTGAACTATACAAAAACTATAAACAATGGCTGAGGAAAACAACGCGAAAACAACAGCTACGGAAACTGCAGAAAACAACAGTCCCGTTAAACCTGTAAGAGCCACTACTAGAAAAGCTCCTGCAAAGACAACTCCAGCAAATAAACCAGCTGCGAAAACTCCAACCCCGAAACCTAACCCGACTACTGGAAATTCAGGTGGCGAAGGTGCAGGAACCCGTGCTCGTAAAACTTCTATTCCAAATGTTAAAGTTAGTCCTGTGATTGCTGATACTTCAGCAAAAACTGCCAGAAAGAAAACAGCAACAGCTAAAGCTACCCCTGCAAAACCTGCTGCAGCAAAACCAGCAGCTAAATCATCGACTCCTGCAGCAAAAACAGCAAGCCCTGCTAAACCAGTGGCTGCAAGTACTGCAAAAGCTCCGGTAGCAAAATCTACTGCTGCCAAGCCAGAAGCTAAACCTGCTGCAAAGGTAGAACCTAAGGCAGCCGTTCCTACAAAAGCGGAAGAGGTGAAAATTGAAAAAGAAGCTTCTTACAAAGAGGAAGTTCCTAACAATAAAACCGTTAAGGAAAACCCGGAGAAAAAAGCAAAGGATAAAAAAGCTGACAAGAAACCTGTAAAAGCTGTGAAAGCAAAAGATGAAAAGAAAGCTAAAGACAGTAAAAAGAAGAAAGAGGAAGCTAAATTAAAAGAGGAGAAGCCAAAGGCGAAAAAAGCTCCTAAGAAAAAAGCGAAAAAAGATTCTGCTAAGGCAAAGGATGAAAAATCTTCTAAAAAAGCGAAAAAGAATGAGGGTAAAACCTTAAAGAAACTTAAAACTGCATTCGCTGAAATTTACCATAAGATTGTTGGTGAAGACAAAGGTAAAAAGAAGAAGAAAAAGAAATAATTGAGGAATCAATCGAAATTGAAAAGGGATGTCCACTTGGATATCCCTTTTTCTGTTTCTTTATTTTTTGCGTATGCTCACAGCATTCTTATGGGCATGTAAGCCTTCCAGTTCCGCCAAAATTTCAACGGTAGAACCGATATGTTGTAATCCTTCCTCAGAAATATGTTGGAAGGTAATCTTCTTGACAAAAGAATCTACAGACACACCTGAGTACGACCTAGCAAAGCCTGAGGTCGGTAGGGTGTGATTCGTTCCGGAAGCATAATCGCCAGCACTCTCAGGGGTTAAATGACCCAAGAATACCGATCCTGCATTCAGCACTTTATTGATCAAGCTTTTCCACTCATTGGTCTCCAAGATCAAGTGCTCCGGAGCGTACAGGTTTGAGAATTCCATGGCTTCTTGAAGAGTATCTGCAATTACCATGTAAGAATTTTGCATCGCTTTCTCCGCCAATTCTTTTCTTGGAAGAACTTCCAATTGTTTCTTCAGTTCTTCCTGCACGGCATCGGTTATTGTTTTCGAGGTTGCCACCAATATCGCTTGGCTGTCGATTCCATGTTCTGCCTGTGCCAATAAATCAGCCGCTACAAAAGCCGGATTGCAACTTTCGTCTGCAATGACCAATACTTCCGAAGGTCCGGCAGGCATGTCTATGCTGACATCCGTCAAGCCTTGGATCAGACTTTTTGCCTTGGTCACAAATTGGTTCCCTGGTCCAAAGATCTTGTTGACCTTAGGGATGGTTTCCGTACCATAAGCCATCGCAGCCACGGCCTGTGCTCCACCAACCAAGTAAATCTTATTGATCTGCAACAGTTTCAAACAATAGGCTACGAATCCATTGATCTTGCCATTGTTTTGCGGAGGTGAACATACCACAATTTCCTTGCATCCCGCAATCCTTGCAGGAACTCCCAACATCAATAGGGTACTAGGCAAAACGGCCGATCCACCAGGAATGTACAGACCTACCTTTTCGATGGGTCTTACCTCGCGCCAGCATTTTACACCGGGCATGGTTTCAACCGTGCGCTCGCGTTTCAATTGGGTCTGATGAAATTTATGGATATTCTGGAAGGCGATTTCCAGAGCGCGCATCTGGTCACGGGATATGGTCGATGCTAAGGCATCGATATCATCCTGTCCTAAATATAGCTGCTCAAGATCTACCTTATCAAATTTCTTTGCATATGATTTCAGGGCCTGATCGCCATGCCCCTTAACTTCCTCCATGATATTGAGGACCGTATCTTGGATCGCATGGTTCGGATCGGTGTTCCTATTCACCAATTCCTGGATCTGCTCCTTGCTTAAGTCTTTATATAGATAAGTTTCTAGCATGTTACATAATGATTTTTTCGATCGGCATCACCACAATACCTTGTGCGCCTGCCGCTTTTAGTTTATTGATCTTCTCCCAAAAATCATCCTCAGATATTACGGTATGGACAGCTACCCAGCCTTCTTCAGCCAATGGAACCACCGTTGGGCTCTTTACCCCGTGCAAGAGTTCTGTAATTTGCGACAGGTTCTTTTTCTCCACGTTCAATACCACATACTTCGTTTCCTTTGCACGCAATACAGATTGGATTCTTTGTAAAAGTTCACAGATGATTGGATTTTCTTCCAAACCATCTCTACCGATCAATATCGCTTCAGAATTTCTAACATCCACGAAAGGTTTCAACCCATTGCTTTTTAAAGTTCCACCGGTCGACACAATATCACAGATAGCGTCACTAAGCCCAAGTCCCGGAGCAATCTCAACCGATCCAGAGATCATTTGGATGTCTGCATTGATCTTATATTCGTCCAAAAATTGCTGTAAGATATTAGGGTAGGAGGTTGCGATGGATTTGCCGTTCAGGTCTTCTAGGCGGTCGATGGTTGAGTCTTTTGGAATGGCTAATTTTAAGGTGCATTTCCCAAAACCTAATCGCTGTAGATACTGAACATTGGACAGGGTTTCCTCAATTACATTTTCTCCAACGAGACCGAGGTCAGCAATTCCCTGTTCTACATAGCCTGGGATATCATCATCTCTTAAGAATAATATTTCAAGGGGAAAGTTGGAAACTGTTGTAATTAATGAGCTTTTATAGTTTTCGAAGTCCAATCCACAGTTTTTAAGCAATTGAACCGATTTTTCGTTTAATCTACCTGATTTTTGGATAGCAATTTTGAGATTTTTCAAAATGTAGAGTTTATGTTGAGTGAAAAAATTATTAACAATAAAGAATCTGGGGGTTACTTGCGCTCCACGTAGAAGCCAATACTAATATCTATCGCCACAATGGCGATGATGCATTACGTATTGATGTGTACAAGCGTTCTTCATTTTAATAATGGAACAAAAGTAATGGATATCACCTTTCTATGCAAGGAAATTATTAAAAAAGAATGCAATAGGGTTTTCGGTCTTCGGCTAGCGTTGTGGGGCCTAAAAATTTTAAAGCATGGACCAACTAAACCAACCTGCGAAAATAATCTGGACGAATAAAAATAACTTCGCTAAGAAACCAGGTGTTCTGGCAAAATAGATGATGGAGAAGATGCTAAGGACAATCGCTGAAACGATAAGTAGGGTATGGTCGATTTTCCATAGGTTCCCAAATCGCCGTTGCGCCTCTTCAAAACCATTGGAGTTTTCAATTAAATAAATCCATGTGCTAATATAGAGCACATTCAGCAATAAAGAAAAATAAGCTGCAACGGTCTTGATGATATTCCATGTTCTAGCACTCATGATCAAATTTTAGATACTTAAATTTAACCATAAATTAGTGAATAACCTATCAATCCTCTCCAATAAGCACTTGACTGATTGCCTAATTAACAAAAAAGCGGACACTAGGCCCGCTTTTCTTGGTCAGCTGATAGAACTCCCGCACATTACACCCTCAATTTTCTATCACTGACCCTATTCACATTATTTAAACTATTTCAAAAATAACTAACCATCACTATATCCATAATGTCTCCTAAAAATCAAACTTCACTCTTGCACGTATTCCCCATTCTGGAGCATCTGGATGATCTAAATAGTTTAATCTCTTTACCACGTCTACACGTAATACCTTAAATATATTCGCTACACCGGCACTTGCCTCCATGTAGGGTTTATTTCCAAACGTAAAGGACATCTGCTCACCTGATCCATTGGTCTGCCAATCATAAACCTGATTGTTCAGGCTCGGATTGTTGCTGTCACGTAATCCACCATAAACGCCTTTGAAACTAAATACCTCTCTCAACTTCAGTTTTTTCAACAATGGAACCTTATTGAAAATAAAGCCATTCATATAATACTGTACATTCCAGGAAGCATGATGATCGGAAATGAATTCCATAAAGTTCATCAAGTTATAGGATTGCAATTGATATGCATAAGTCTGGTTTGCACGATGGATGTTCAATACTGGGAAAGGAAGGTTATTCCCAGCGATATAAGTTCCATCTATGTTTATATCAGCGTAGCCCAATTGCGATAGGTAGAATCTTTTGAAAATACCCGCAGAGAAGTTATGGTAATTGTATTCTCCTCCGAATACTCCTTTCACGCCCGCGGTATAGTTGAAGGTCATGATCGGGTATTTATTGAAAATTGGAGTCCTGTATAATTTCCCTTGATAGAACTCTTCTTTTGGAGCATATCGGAATCCAACATTAAATTCGGTGCTCTGTAAGTTGTTCACGATCTTATGTGAGCCATCTGCCATCGGTAGGGTATAGGAAAGGACACCTGCTGGCGTTTGTTTCCAAGTTCCCAAACCAGCATTCATCGAGAAGTTATTGCTGAACTCTACCTTATAATCTAAACGGTAAACCTCATTGTACAGATAACTCTTGTTCTCACCACGTTTAAAGGATAGCAAAACGTTGTCCTCTTGAACGAATTCCAGATTCTGTCCAGGGATCTTTGTATCGTAAGAAGCCGAAACCCTTAAATAATGCTGTGGAAATTTATAGATCGACTTATTGTTCAAAGAATAGGTACCTGCAAGGAAGTATTTCCATTTTTGGTCCTCAAATCCATATGCACCATAACCTTCAGCATAGAAACGCTTGCTCAATTGCTCTGTGGTACGGCCACCAACACGTAAACGGAAACCTTCCACTGGGTTGTAGGAATAAAAGGTATTCACAGGGCCAATTTCAACTGGACCCGCTTGTTTATATCCTGACAGCACCAATGCAGAGATATCCATGAACGTACGGAAAGAAGGCATGCTCTGCAAGGAATCAATGTTCGTATAGATCGAACGCTCCGATTTCGATAGCGGTTCTGGCCTTAAGGTTGCCCAATAGCTTTCAGATTTTGTTTCCTCCACTTCTTTCTTCTCCTCTGGAATTACCACATATTTATCCGGTACCGCATAAATGCTGTCTGGACGCACATTGCCATTCACATAATCATTGATCAGGACAACGCGTTTTCCTTTGATCCCTTTGCCTTTATTGGTAATGGAGAAATCTATCCCTAAACTTGATTTTGTCAAGTAATACTTGTTGTCATTGGTCTTGTTGAAGCCAAGTTCAATATTCAAGTCCCTAACAAAGTTTAAGTTGATCTCGTCACTTACGGTCATTTCAGCGCCTTTAACCGCATAATTCCCATCCAAGGTTACATATAGCTTACCTTTAAACAAAAGGTCGTTTTTATTTCTAGGGAAGAAGCTTAACTCTACCAAAGATTCATTTTCGTTCTTTATCGTATCCGTAATATAAAAACGGTAGAAGGTAGGAGCCGAATTGGCGATTGGGCTCAAGAATTGATTGGTCAAGATGGTAATATTGTTATCATAGATCTCCACCTCATCATAAAGACGGTTGAAATATTTACTTAGGCCATCATTGTCAATAAATTTAGGGTCAAATTCAGCCTTACGGTCCGCAATGATATATTGCTTTTTGGCATTGGGATCTTTTCTGAAGTAAACTTTAGAAAATTTCTCCTCCATGTAAGCCGGCAATACATAGTTTGCTGCTGTTTGTGAAGTGTCATCCTTCTCAAACAGGAACTGATATTTTTTAAACACCTTTTTGTTCTTGAACTTTTCATCCAGATTGCTCAATCCCAAACTTATCTTTTCGTATTGGTCGTATTCAGCATAAGCCTGACCGGTCAGACGGTTTTGGTCGCGATGTTGAACCACCTTTCTGATCAATTCTACTGCAGGATTGTTTTTGTTGGAGTATTTACCTCTTTTAGGTGCCCTTACTACGATTTCCTCAATAGAGTTGGCAGGAAACAGCATCACACGGATAGTTTGTTCTTTCTCATCAGCAACAGGATATTCCTCTGGGTCAAAACCCACAGAACTGATCTTGATTTTTTTATACTCAGCTGGAATGGTCAGCGTATATTCACCATTTTCATTGGAACTTGTCCCAATATCCTTTTTGGCACCCATTACTTTAATGGAAGCATAAGGTATGGCCTCATAGTTGTCTGCGTTCATTACCTTCCCTTTGATGGTAATAAAACTCTGTGCGGACAGGCCTTGGAACGAAAAAATCATTCCGATTAGTATGGTCAAGTAAAATAATCTCGTTTTCATGCTATGACTTTTTGACTTTTTACGATTTGTGTTCAAAAAGTATTGCAAATAAAGATAATATTGATGATTTATTAAATAGGCTTATTGACGATTTGACTTTTTCATAATAATTAGTCAGTAATATTTGGTTGTTTTGACAAATTGTTTACAGGAAGATTTTAAAGCGATTTAAATCTGTGGGAAGTCAATTTGGAATTGTAACAGTTGAGTGATTTTTTCGTACCTGGCTTTGACCTTATTCGAGACACATTCGGAAAATTCGGAATGTGTCTCGAATGAAACTAAGTTCGAAATCGGAAAAAGTGTATCTATTTTAATGATGCAATTTGATGGAGTAGGGCAAAGGCAGGATTTGAATCTTCAAATGAACTCGTAGGCTTAAGTGATTGAACGAATTTAATAAAAAAAGCGGATGCCAAGGCATCCGCTCTTCGTAAAATTTTATCGTTGATATCTAATCGTAGAATTCTTGATCAAAGCTCTTTCCTTTGTTTTTGTCAGCGTTTGTACTATCCGGAGTAGAATTTCCTTTTTCAGGGTTTTCCTTTGGCTTTTTGGTCTTCTTTTGACCAAACTCAGCGACTTCCACAATCCTTGGGATACTACTTTTGGGTGCCATATGGCGTAGTTTGCGGATTTTACGTCTGCGTTTGTAGTTTTTAATGATTGAGCTGTCGCGGTATAGGTTCCAGTTCATGAGTAACACACTGAACAGGACTACTGCAAGACCTATGATCTGCATCCTGCTAACCACATGGTCCGTAAAGAAATGGACCAATATGAGTGCTACGATCGGGTTCACGTAAGCGTAGGTGCTGACTTCGGTAGCTGGACGATATTGCAATAGGAAAATATAACAGCTGAAGGCCAAAATAGATCCCAACAAAGCTAGGTAAACCATGGCTCCCCAGTATTCTAATGGAACGGAATTAAATTCAAAACTTTTATATTCCCCATTCAAAAGTGCAACAGTCGTAAAAGCTATACCAGCAACTACCATCTGCCATGCTGTTTTGACCATGACATTGAGGTCTTCCTCAGGTTCTTTTACAGCATTCGGTTCAGCACTCTTTTTGTTCTCTGATTTCTTGTTGTATTTGGAAATTAGTGAACCTACCGTCCATCCAATGGTTCCTACAGTCATGACGATCATGGCAGTAAGTTTTTTGTCATTGTCTCCGTCATTTGCAGAAGCTCCAAAGATTTGCTCTGCAAACAACATGACTACACCGAGGAAACCAAGGATCAATCCCAATAATGTCGGAATGCTGGAAAAGTTTTCTTTCCATTTTGGTTTATCCAAAATAATAAACCATATGGCTGTAGCAGCAGAAAGAATGGATACAATGGCGCTGGAAATGTATTGTTCCGACCAGATGATGGCCGCCATATCGACAAATAGTAAAAGGAAACCGACTAATGCAGCGTCTTTTACAGCACTCTTAATGTAAATCTTATATCCCTTTACCCAACAGTAAAACATCAGCAGTGAACCCGCGATGATAAACCTGATCGAGCCCAAAACAAAAGGAGGGAAAGCGTGCAAGGCTTTCTCAATAAAGAAAAAGGTAGATCCCCAAACGATGTACACCACCAAGTAGGCAAAGATGATGATGCTGCCTGATGGATTTGATGATTTTACCATGGTATTTTTTAGTCCTTAGCAGGAATTACTAATTTATTGTCTTCTTTTACGGTCTCCAGAACGATTGTAGTTCTTGTAGAAATAATGCCTTCTATCTTGCTGAGAGTGTTGCGCATAAGGTCAACAAGTCCCGCAGAATCATTGGTCCTTACTTTGATTAAGTAACCATCCTCACCAGCTATATCATGTACCTCCAATACTTCTGGTATTTCGGCCAAAAGTAAGCCTACTTTTTGTACGCCGATGATATCCTGAGTCTTGATAAAAATAAAGGAAAGCATTTTTTGGTCCAAGGCAACAGGGTTGATCCTAGCGTTATATTGTAGGATAACTTCTTTCTGCTCCAGTTTTTTTACCCTTTCTAAGATCGCTGAAGGGGCCATGCCGAGTTCACGGGCAATATCAGCATTGTTCGTGCGGGCATTGTCCTGCATGATCCGGATTATCTGAAGATCAATTTGATCCAAGGAAATTTCTAGTTTCGCCATAATGCCGCAAATATCGGTAAAGCCGAATTAAATTCAAAGAAATAAGCTAAAAAAAGAATATTATTCAGTTGATTATGACTTTAATAAGATAGGAAGGATTTTTTGGAGTTGAAATTTGGCGGTTTTGCACAAAATATTGTTGCTGAGGCTTATACGAATATAGTCAAATTAGACTATATATGGAAATATATGTTTATGACTTATAATTAATGAAACAATGCGTAGTTTTGTTATTCAATCTATCTTATCGTGTCAGTAGAGTTAAAATTAGCAGCCTTAGCTGAATCCCTAAAGGGGGATTTCTTTTATGATGAAAATATAGCATCCCATCAGACGATGCGTTTAGCCTATTCCACAGATGCCTCGGTGTATCAGGAATTACCATTGGCGGTCTGTATTCCCCAACAAATAGAAGATTTGAAGACCTTGATCCGGTTTGCAAATGAAAATCACATTACCTTGATTCCAAGAACGGCCGGTACCTCCTTGGCAGGTCAGGTTGTAGGGGCAGGTATTGTTATCGATATTTCTAGATTTTTCAATCAGATATTGGAAGTAAATCAAGGGGAGAAATGGGCGAGGGTTCAACCTGGGGTAATCCGTGATGACCTAAATGCCTATTTGAAACCATTTGGACTGATGTTCGGACCTGAAACCTCCACAGCCAGCAGGGCTATGATCGGAGGAATGATCGGAAATAATTCATCCGGATTGCATTCAATCGTTTGGGGAGATACGCGTCATAACCTATTGGAAGCTAATGTGCTATTGGACGATGAGTCAGAAGTGCTTTTTAAGGAACTGAATGAAGCTGCCTATTTTGAAAAGCTTTCGTTAAAATCCCGTGAAGGTGATATTTACAGGAATCTGAACGAACTATTGACCAACAAGGAAAACCAAGAAGCTATACATGCTGGATATCCTAAATCGGAAATAACCCGTAGGAATACGGGCTATGCGCTGGATATGCTGTCAGATAACAGTCAGCCCTTCAATCTATGTAGACTATTGGCCGGATCGGAAGGGACCATCGGCATTATCACCGAGGCTAAAATTAAGCTGATGCCTTTACCAGCAAAAGAAATTGGCCTTTTATGTGTTCATTTCGACGATATGGTGGAATGTATGAAAGGAAATGTAATTGCCTTGAACAATAAGCCAGAAGCATCTGAATTGGTAGATAAATATATTTTAGATTTTACAGTTGGGCATCCAACATATCAATACAACCGTTTTTTTATTGAAGGAGATCCTGAGGCCTTATTGATCGTTGAATTCAGGGGCAATAGCCAGGAAGAGATAGCCTTAAAAGCGGAGCGTTTGGTTGTTGAGTTAAAAGCAGCCGGTTTGGGCTATGCTTATCCATGGATCACTGGGGTTGAAAAGACCAATTTGGTTTGGGACGTACGTAAGGCTGGTTTGGGATTGATCCGGAACCTCCCTGGCGATTCTCAACCTGTGAACCTGATTGAGGACTGTGCAGTTTCCCCAGAAGATTTGCCTAACTATGTGTCCGATATACAAGTGCTGTTGAAGGAAGAGCAGGTGCATGCTTCATATTATGCGCATGCTGGTGCAGGTGAACTGCATATTGAACCTTTTATCAATCTAAAAACGCCCGAAGGAAAAAAGCAATTCCGTCGCATTTTGGAGAAAACTACGGATTTGGTATTGAAGTATAATGGTTCATTGAGTGGTGAACATGGTGATGGTAGATTAAGGGGGGAATTTATTGGAAAAGTTCTAGGAGATAAGGTATATCAACTTCTGTTACAGGTTAAAAACATTTTTGACCCAAACAATGTGTTTAACGCTAAAAAGATTGTAGATACCCCTCCAATGGATACGCATCTGCGTTATGACCAGGTGACTGACGCCAAGCAGATCAAGACATATTTTGATTTTACGAAGAATGAAAGCATCCTACGTTTGGCCGAAAAATGCTCGGGTTCCGGAGACTGTAGAAAAACAGAGATAACTGGTGGAACCATGTGTCCATCTTTTATGGCTACTAGGGATGAGAAAGATACCACACGGGCTAGAGCAAATATGCTTCGTCAATTCCTGACCAATTCAACACAAAGCAATCGATTCAATCATGAGGAGATAAAAGAGGTCATGGACCTTTGTTTGAGCTGTAAAGGTTGTAAAACGGAATGTCCATCCAGCGTGGATATCGCGAAGATGAAGGCAGAGTTCCTACAGCATTATTATGATGCGAATGGAAGTCCTTTTAGGGCGAAGTTGATTGCCAATTTTACTGAATCCCAAAAACTGGGGTCTATGGTTGCTCCAATCTATAATTTCTTTGCAACAAATAGTTTTACCTCAAGTATCATTAAATCTGTGGTTGGTTTTGCGCCTGGAAGATCCTTGCCAAAGGTGCATGGAACTACCTTCAGCCAGTGGGCATCAAAACAACCTAATACCACAAGTACACGTAAGGTTTTCCTGTTCAGTGATGAGTTTACCAATTACAACGACACGGAAGTTGGGATAACCGCCTATAAGTTATTAACTGCTCTGGGATATGAAGTTATCGTTCCTAAGTTAAAGGAAAGTGGTAGGACCTATCTGTCGAAGGGATTTGTCAAGAAAGCAAAAGAACTTGCTAATCAGAACGTGGACTTAGCTTCGCAGGAAGTGAGTGCAGAAAGCCCTCTGCTAGGGATTGAGCCTTCTGCTATCATAACCTTTAGAGATGAATATCCGGATTTAGTCGATGATTCTAAACGAGAAAAAGCGAATACATTGGCAAAGAATGCCTTAATGATCGATGAGTTCTTGGTTCGAGAAATGAAAGCTGGTAGGATTCATCCAGAGCAATTCACGGCAGAACCACAAAAAATAAAGTTGCATGGTCACTGTTATCAGAAAGCCTTCAAATTGGTGGATACTACCAAGGAGTTTTTATCCTTTCCTTCCAATTATGAGGTGGAAGTGATACCTTCAGGATGTTGTGGAATGGCAGGTTCGTTTGGCTACGAGAAGGAACATTTTGATGTTTCGCAGAAGGTTGCTGAACTGGTCTTATTCCCAACTTTGCGTAAAACAGGTGGGGAATACCTTATTGCAGCAGCAGGAACAAGCTGTAGGCATCAGATCAAGGATGGTTTGCAGCGAAAATCCTTCCATCCTGTGGAGATCATTTATGATGCTTTGATCAAGAAATAATAAACAAAAACGATATTTTATTGTATTAAAAGTAAACATATTAGATTATGAAAAAGATAACAACTATAGCTTTGCTGGTTTCTACAGCGGTTTGGATGGGTTCATGTGGTAACTCTAACAAAACCGAAGGTGGTTCGGGTGATTCCACAGGTACGACGGCTTCTACCGCTTTGAAACCGATGACCAATACCACTGATGGAAGTCTGTTGCACCTTTATTTTGATTTAACAAATCCGAACCCAACGGACTCTTCAATCGTTTATGAAGCTAAAGCAGAATACAATAATGAGCCTGTAGGTTTTACTGTTGAAGTATTAAAAACCATTGATGCCGGTATTGATGCACAAGGTAAACCAGATGAAGAATTGGGATTTAAGAAAGGATCTGTAAGGATTACCTCAAATGGTGCAGCTTCAGATAATTTCGTAAAATCATTGGGAACATTGTTCAATTTGCCTACCGATGGCAAAATGACCACTACGACCTTGGAGCCTTTGGTTTTTTCATCTAACAAGGATAAAGTAGACCTTTCTAAGCCTGGAACCTATAGTTTCAAGTATTTCTTTGATAATGGTTCAGGTAAAGAAGCTGAGATTTTTGGTTATGTTGATACTTACAAACAATCCTTCGAACTTGGAGAAAAAGATTCGACCAATCGTGCAGCATTAATTTCTGCATTTGAAGGTAAATAAAATTTATTTAGTGTATTTTAGAGGATCAGTTAAAAGCTGGTCCTTTTTTATGCAATTACACTACGTACGATTAATATTTTGCCTGTTTATCTTAGTCCTTAGCGGTAATCAATGTCTTGCTCAAGAAGTCCTTCATGGCGAACGTGTTGATAAGGGAAAAGTAAGCGATCCTGCATTGGATGAAATTTCAGGCATAATTTCTTCCATCAATAACCCCGGTATGTTTTGGGTGCATAATGATAGTGGCGATGATGCTAGGGTATATTTAATTGATTCCGCTGCAAACCTTATGTGCAGTTATCAACTAGATGGGGTGGAGGCAATTGATATTGAGGATATTGCTTGGGTGGAACTGGACGGACAGTCCTATGTGGTTTTGGGGGATATTGGTGATAATTTGGCCAAAAGAACCCAATTATCTCTATATATCTTTCCTGAACCCGTTTTGAAACCGGGAGTGACGGTTGATTCTATTTCAAGGTCTGCAATTTCGATCAAGCATTTAAAATATCCTGGTAAAGCCAGGGACGCTGAGGCAATTTTTATAGATCCCTTGGATAAACAATTCTATTTAGTTTCAAAAAGGGAGCTTAGGTCCAGTCTTTATTCTGCTGAAATCTTTAAGGGGAATAAAGATACCTATATCCTCAAGCCGATCTTAAGTTTTCCATTCACATTTATTACAGCTGCAGATATTTCTCCAAAAAGGGATGCTGTAGTTATGAAAAATTTAACAAGTATATTTTATTGGCCTTTAGCTAGTAAAGCACCATTGATTGAAGCGCTGAAGAAGCAGCCGCTACCTATTCCTTATGAGCCAGAACCTCAAGGGGAGGCTATTTCTTTTGATCGAAAATCAGACGGAATTTTTACAATCAGTGAGCGTCCATTCGGCCTAGACTCGTATCTTTATTATTATCATATATCTAAACACTAAATCTCATGAGAATCATTTTATCCCTACTGACTATCTTCCTAAGTTCCGGGTTAGTTCAGGCGGCAAAGGTGGATACCATTGCAGTACACAGTGCTGCCATGAACAAAGCAATCAAAACAGTCGTTATTCAACCAGAGGGATCAAAGAAGAAAGACCTGCCTACCTTATATCTTTTGCATGGCTATTCAGGAAATTATGGAGATTGGATAAATAAGGTTCCGGCGATTAAGGAATTGGCAGATCACTATGGAATATTGATTGTTTGTCCTGATGGTGGTTTTGGCAGTTGGTATTGGGATTCAGAAATAGATCAAGATTTTAAATATGAGACTTTTGTGGCGAAGGAGTTGGTCAATTATATCGATGGAAAATATCCTGTTATAAAAGATCGCAGCAAACGTGGAATCACTGGATTGAGCATGGGCGGACATGGTGCTTTATATTTAGCCATTCGCCATCAAGATACCTTTGGTGCGGTAGGAAGTACCGCTGGAGGGGTGGATATCCGTCCTTTTCCTAATAATTGGGATATGGCAAAAAGGATAGGGTCGTATGATCAAAATCCTCAAGTGTGGGAGGGTCATACTGTGATGGAATTGACGCACTTGATTAAGCCGAAGTCTTTAGAGATTTTCATTGATTGCGGGACAGAAGATTTTTTTTATGATGTAAATGCAAAATTCCATGAAAAATTAACCTACTTAAATATCCCACATCGATATTTAAGCATGCCAGGGGCCCATAATTGGGATTATTGGAGCAAATCAATTCAATACCAATTGATATTTTTTCAGGACTTCTTTTCTAAAGTATAGGATTATGACTTTTTTGGATAAATTATTTGCTAGATTGAATAATATTAATAAATTTGGACTTTATACGAGATTATAAACCTGTAAAAGCCATTTTGTTGTTCAGAATGGCTTTTTTAATTTTGACCATGATTTTTAACCTAAAGCGAATGAAATCGCTATCCCAAAGCATGAGCCTCAGTCTCATCGTGCTGTTAGTTTTTGTAAGTGATTTGACGTTGGCACAGGAAAAATTAACCTTAAGCGGTTATGTTCGTGATGCTAATTCAGGTGAAAGTTTAATTGCAGCAGTAATTCGAGTGAGGGCGCTTAATTTAAGCACTTATTCAAACAACTATGGATTCTACTCGATCAGTTTGCCGGAAGGTAAGCATGAGATTGAAATATCTTATGTAGGATATGCCAGTAAGGATGAACAGGTGGAAGTCAATGTATCTAAACGCCTTAATTTTGAGTTAGTGTCTAACTCAAGTGTAATTGAGGAAATCGTTGTAACCGCTAAAAAGGAGGATGACCATGTTACTTCTGCGCAAATGGGGAATCTGAAATTCAGCATGGAGGAACTGAAGAATATACCAGTCCTGTTTGGTGAAAAGGATGTGTTGAAAAGCATTCAATTGCTTCCGGGAGTATCTCCTGGGGGTGAAGGCAGTTCTAATTTCTATGTGCGCGGTGGCGGAGGGGACCAAAATTTAATCCTATTGGATGAGGCAACTGTTTATAACGCATCTCATTTAATGGGTTTCTTCTCTACTTTTAATTCTGATGCCATCAAGGATGCAAACCTGTTTAAAGGGGGGATTCCCGCTCAATATGGCGGTCGTATTTCTTCGGTAATGGATATCAGTATGCTGGACGGAAACAACAAGAAGTTCAGTGGGGAAGGTGGAATTGGGTTAATAGCATCTAGATTGAAGTTGGAAGGACCGATTGTAAAAGATAAAAGCTCGTTTATGATCAGTGGGCGACGGACCTATGCGGATCTGTTCTTGAAGCTTTCTTCGGATGAAAAGGCTAGTCAAAGTAAATTATATTTCTATGACCTGAATGCCAAATTCAACTATAAATTGAATGATCGCAATACTATCTATCTATCGGGTTATTTTGGAAAGGATGATTTAGGATATTCAGATCTATTTGCCTTCGATTGGGGTAATTCCACAGCCACAGTGCGCTGGAACTCCATCATCAATCCGCAATTGTTTAGCAATACTTCCTTAATCTATAGCGATTTCGCCTATCACGTTAATGTAAACAGTGATGATTCTAAGTTCAGGATTGCTTCCAAGATCAGGAACCTAAACCTGAAACAGGACTTCTCATATTACTCCAATGATAACAGTACCATTCGATTTGGAGTCAATCTTTTGCGTCAGCAAATCCGTCCTGCCAGCATCAGTGCAGTAGATGAATCATCAGATATCAACAGTATTGAAATCGAAAGAAGGCAGGGCATTGAGGCTTCTGCATATATATCCCATGATTGGAAACCTTTTGAAAAGCTCTCCTTGATCTATGGCGTAAGATTCAGTGACTTCATGGTCATGGGTCCAGGTACATTCTATGAATTTAATGAGGAAGGCGACGCAATTTCCGAATCTTACTATGAGTCAGGGATTGCCAAGCATTATTTCAATATTGAACCGAGATTATCTCTTTCCTATGCATTCAATTCCAGCAATAGCATCAAAGCCAGTTTCAATAGGATGTCGCAGAATTTGCACCAATTGACCAATACAACGGCGAGTTTACCGACTGATCAATACATGGTCAGCAGTATGAACGTAAAGCCACAGATCGCTGATCAAGCGGCATTGGGTTACTTCCGTAATTTTAAGGATAATACCTATGAGTTTTCAGTAGAGGCCTATTATAAATATATGCACAACCAAATTGACTTTAGAAATGGTGCTGACCTGCAGGCTAATAAGCAATTGGAAGGGGAACTGTTGTATGGTGTCGGTCGTTCTTATGGAACAGAATTTCTCTTAAGGAAGAGAAAAGGGAAATTCAGTGGCTGGTTGGGCTATACACTTTCAAAGAGTGAAAGACAATTCGATGAAATCAATGATGGTGCTTGGTTTGATGCTAGGCAAGACCGTACCCACGATATTTCTTTGGTTGGTATTTATCAGTTGACCAAAAAATGGACCTTGGGAGCAACTTTCGTTTATTATACGGGAAATGCTATTACTTTCCCAAGTGGCAAGTATCAAATTGACGGAAGGACCATGTTCTATTATGCAGAGCGTAACGGTTACAGGATGCCTGATTATCATCGTTTGGATCTATCAGCTACCTATGAGCCTAAAAAGGAGAACAAGAAATTTCATTCAAGCTGGTCATTCGGTGTGTATAATGCCTATAACCGCAAGAATGCCTATGTAATTGATTTTAGGGAAAATAAAGAAAATGCTAATATCACTGAAGCCTATAAAATAGCCTTGTTTGGCGCTATTCCTTCAGTAACTTGGAACTTTAAATTTTAAGATGATGCAAAAGAGATCGCTATATAGTTTGTTCATTTTATCTTTTATACTCTTATTCAGTAGTTGTGAAGAGTTGATCGATGTAGACCTCAACGAGGTCAATCCGCAGATTGTGATTGTTGGGGATATGAACAACGAGGAGAGTACGCATGAAGTTCTTGTCACAAGAACAGTTGATTTTGATGAGCCTAGACCTTTTGAGCCTGTTCTGGATGCTTCTGTTTTTATCCAATTGGGAAACGGCAGGACCTTTAGGTTCAACTCTGTTGGGGAAGGACGATATGCAAACTCCAATATGCCAATTTCTGTTGGCGAAACTTACACCTTGACCGTAAGTGTTGATGGCAAAGAATATAAATCAACGACAAAGATGTTGCCTTATATTGAAGTAGAATCGATTGGGGTCAATCAGGAGACCCTTTTTAAGGAGACCTATTTCTTTTTGAACTTTAAGTTTTATGATCCGGAAGGAGAGGAAAACTATTACCGTTACAGCATTAAGATCAATGATGGTCCGTTTAAGTCAAATTCAGTATTCTCTGACAAATACAATAATGGTAATGAAGTCACCCACCAATTGGGCCGGGAATATGGCAATGAGATCAAGCCTGGAGATAAATTATTGGTAAGAAGGTATGTAATCAGTAAGGAATCCTTTAATTATTGGTCTGAATATATGTCCACTAACCCTGGTAGTGCTTCTCCAGGTAACCCAAGCTCAAATATCAGCAATGGTGCATTGGGTTATTTCAGCGTTAGCAGTGCGAGGGATTATACAGTTGAAATCGATAAGGCCTCAGAAGGATAGGGTATTAAATTGAAAACCTTTTGCTAAGAGGGTATCAATGCTTTTTGGTAAAGCATATTTCACATTATCAATGGCTTTTAAATTGTCATGAAAGACAATGATGCTGCCATTTCTTGTAAAGTCAACACAATTCTCATAACATTGTTCGGGGCTGATCCGATAATCGTAATCACCCGTTAGAACATCCCACATGATGATTTTATAATCTTTTGATAAGATCTTCATTTGGGATTTTTTGGCTCTACCGTAGGGTGGTCGGAATAAAGGTGTTTTTGTCAAGGCATTACACTTGGCAATATTGTCCAGATATAGTTGGTTGTCTGTGTCCCATCCTTTTAAGTGGTTGTAGGTATGGTTTCCTACCGCATGGCCTTCCTCAAGGATCCTTTGAAAGATATCCGGATGCTTTTGGACATTTTCTCCTACGCAAAAAAAGGTCGCCTTGATGTTTTTTTCTTTCAAACAATCCAGTATCCAAGGGGTGATTTCAGGAATTGGACCGTCGTCAAATGTTAAGTAAATATTATTTCTTTCTTTTTCTTTTCTCCAAATCGCTTGTGGATACACGTAATTGAGGATAAAAAAAGGGCGGACAAAATGCATATTGTTTCGATCGGATATTTTTACAAATTTAATCAAAGTTTTAACAATGGATTAGCATAAGTTTTTTGAATATGCGAAAGCTTGCCGAGTACTTTCAACTATCCCAAAAGGAGCAAAGAGGGATGTTGTTTTTGATCTGTATCTTATTTCTGCTCTTTCTCGCCCATATCTTCCTTCCTATATTCTATCCTAAAAAAGAGATTACCCTACGAATTGAACATTTCCATGTAACGGAAAGGGCAGAGCCTCAATACGAGGAAGGATCTTATGTAGAAAAGGGACCTGAATTAAGGAAAAAGCCTAAGACGGAATTGTTTCTGTTTGATCCGAATACCTTGGATAAAGCAGGTTGGCAGAGGCTAGGTCTGAGCAGCAAACAGGCTCAGGTAATTATCAATTACAGAAATAAGGGTGGGACCTTTTATGACAGGGAAGACCTGAGGAAAATTTACTCGCTGAGCGATGAGAAAGTAGAGGAGATATTGCCCTTTGTGAGGATGCCTGAGTTGAAAAGAAGGGAATACAAGGAGAAATTTCCTAGGTATGATAGAAAGGAGTTTGCGAAAAAGGAGAATCGGATTCTAGAGGTCAATAGTTCGGATAGTTTGGCGTTTATGGAATTAAGTGGTATTGGGCCAGCCTTTTCTAGACGAATAGTTCGATTCAGGGAAGCTTTGGGCGGTTATGTTAAACTGGAACAGCTTGCAGAGGTCTATGGTCTACCGGAAGAGACCTATCAGAATATTTTACCCTACCTTAGGATTGATACCAGCTTGGTCAAAAGACTTTCGATAAACCATATTAGCCAAAATGATTTAGGTAAACATCCCTACGTTAAATTCAAAAGAGCACAGACAATCATCAATTATAGAAAACAGCACGGTGCATTTAAATCCATGGAAGATTTAAGGGATGTTCATTCGTTGGATGAAGAATTTTTCCGTAAAATTGAACTTTATTTGGATTTTAGATAGCATCGATGATTGAAGAACAACTGAAGACCTATATACGTGATATTCCTGATTTTCCGCAGCCAGGGATCGTGTTTAAAGATATTACTCCATTATTGCAACAGCCTGAGATAGTAAAACTAGCGGTCCAGGAGTTTGCGAAAAAACTGGAAGGAATTGAGATTGATGTCATTGCAGGAATTGAAAGCAGAGGCTTTTTATTCGGGTTCCTTTTGGCACAAGAGCTCAATAAACCTTTTTTACCCATTCGTAAGCAAGGGAAATTGCCCTTCCATACCATTTCTGAATCGTATAAATTAGAGTACGGACAGGCAACGATAGAAATGCATGAGGATGCCATTCAACAAGGTACCAAAGTATTGATGCATGATGATCTGCTGGCTACCGGCGGGACAGTAGTTGCGGCAAGTAAGTTGGTGGAAAAGTTAGGCGGAGTGATCACAGGTTATTCTTTTGTGATCAGTTTGGATTTCCTTCAAAGTGCTGGCAGATTGACCCGATTCAGCGAGAATATCATCTCGCTGGTTCATTATGAGGATTAATTAAAACAATCTAGCCCTTTATGGGGTTATTGGATTAGACGACGCTTATACACAAAAAAAGGCTCGAAACAGTATTGTTTCGAGCCTTTATGTTTGGACGCATTAAAACTCGCCTTGGACTTTGTAATAATTTTCTCCCATAACCTTTACATGCTGATTCTTTTCAACCAGATAAAATTTATCCTTTTCATAAACTAGAAATTCAGAAGTC
This sequence comes from Sphingobacterium sp. LZ11T8, assembly GCF_024261425.1. Classification (NCBI taxonomy): domain Bacteria; kingdom Pseudomonadati; phylum Bacteroidota; class Sphingobacteriia; order Sphingobacteriales; family Sphingobacteriaceae; genus Sphingobacterium; species Sphingobacterium sp. LZ11T8. Next base: position 21,915 of record NZ_JANBZY010000010.1, read on the forward strand.
TTATACAAGGTGTTTCTTACTTCCTTTTCTATAGAAATCATTTCTGCATTTCCTTCCTTGTTTAATTTAATCCGAACACAGGATAGATCTAACTCAGGATTAGTGAAACTATATTGGATTAAGGAGTCAGTGGAATCTACTTTTACAAAACCAGCATAAGCTGGTTTGTTCAAGTCTATGGCTTGAAAGCTTGAGAGCTCAATTTGCCAATCCTTGATCTTTAGATTTTTTGTTTCCTCTTGGTCGTCCTTTTTAACAGTTTTATTGATTTCTGGGTTTATGGATGCTAAAGAGTCTATTTCCTTTTGGAAAAAGGCTGGGATGTCAAAATACTTTTCTGGACTGCTAGGGTCCTTCTTCACTTGGTTGCCATTGCTGCAACTAGAAAAAGCAGCAGTAATGATTACTGCCGCCAAGATTTGAATATTTTTTATGTTAATATACAAGGACATCTCCTGTCATTTCGGTAGGAATTGGCAAGTTCAACAGTGCTAATACGGTTGGAGCAACATCACCAAGCTTACCATCCTTAATGTTTTTAAATTGACTGTCAATCAAGATACAAGGAACTAAGTTGGTTGTATGTGCCGTGTTTACAGAGCCATCTTCATTGATCATGAACTCAGAGTTACCGTGGTCTGCCAGAATAATAAAGGAATAACCGTTATTGATTCCAGTTTTAACCACTCGCTTGGTACAAGCATCAACCGTTTCAACTGCTTTTACCACCGCTTCAAAAACTCCAGTATGGCCTACCATATCAGGGTTTGCAAAGTTGAGGCAGATGAAGTCTGGACCGTTTTCTTCCATATCCTTACAGATAGAGTCGGCAATGATATTGGCACTCATTTCAGGTTGTAAGTCATAGGTAGCAACCTTAGGAGAAGGAATCAATAATCTTCTTTCACCTTCAAACTCGTTTTCACGACCGCCCGAGAAAAAGAACGTAACGTGTGGATATTTCTCAGTTTCAGCAATCCTAACCTGTGTTTTATGTTGTAAGGACAAGGTTTCTCCTAAAGTCTGTGTTAGATTGTCTTTTTGGAAGATCACTTTCACATCCTTAAAGGTGTCATCATAAGAAGTCATGGTCACATAATACAAGTTCAGTGGATGCATATCGTATTCCGGAAATGCTTGTTGCGTGAGGGCAACAGTGATTTCACGACCACGATCTGTACGGAAATTATAACAGATAACTACATCACCTTCTTGGATGGTAGCTTTTGGAAGTCCATTCGCATCCACCATTACGATTGGTTTCAGGAATTCATCTGTTACACCTTGGCTATACGATTGCTCAATCGACTCAACAAGGTTGTTAGAAGGGATACCGATACCTTTGGTCAATAAGTCATAAGCTTGTTTTACTCTTTCCCAACGATTATCACGGTCCATTGAATAGTATCTACCAATTGCGGAAGCAATTGTTCCTACTGAATGTTTCAAGTGATTGTCAAGATCAGTAACATAGCCTACACCACCGTTCGGGTCTGTATCACGACCATCTAAGAAAGCATGGATAAACACTTGCTCATTAGTAAGGTTTGCATCCTGAGCAGCATCCGTTAAAGCCTTTAAGTGTTCAATATGTGCGTGTACCCCTCCATCAGACAATAAGCCGATGAAATGTACTTTTTTGTTGTTTGTTTTTGCATAATTGAAAGCAGCTTGTATTGTAGGGTCAATTTTGAAGACACCTTCTTGAGCGGCTTTGTTGATCCGTCCTAATTCTTGGTATACGATTCTACCAGCACCCAAGTTCATGTGTCCAACTTCAGAGTTGCCCATTTGACCTGCAGGTAAACCTACGGCTTCGCCAGATGCTTCAAGTTTGGAGTTAGGATAGGTTGACAGCAAATAGTCTAAAAAAGGAGTGTTAGCGGCTATTACAGCGTTTGAATTATCATTTTTTCCGTAGCCTAGTCCATCCAGGATCAGTAGTGCTACTTTTTTATTTTCAGAACTCATTACACAAATATACTTATAATTCATAAAAATATTAAGGAATGGGGCTGTATAGTTTGTATTGCAACAAAATAGTGAATATGTACTTTTAACAAGGATTGGCATAATTTTCGCTGAATGTTCCTCGGAAAATGAATTTAATGTTTAGTAGCTGTTATCATGCATAATATGCTGCTTTTGACTCCAAGTCAATTATGATAGAAATGAGGAATGGTTATTGGAAAAAAATAAGGCAGATTGCTTTTGCAATGCTGCTTTTGCCGTTTCTATTGTTCAGTAGTTTTCAATCTGACGTAGGATTAGAAATATTAGGGGCGTTGAAAGCGAATAACGCAAAGAATGTTGCTAACTTTTTTGGACAGAATGTTTCCTTATCCATCAAGAATGATTCGGGGTATTATTCCAAGTTCCAAGCTGAGGTAATCCTGAGTGATTTCTTTCGCTTGACCAAAACTTCCGAAGTGAAACAGGTTCAGCGGACTAACAGCAGTAACAACAGTTTTTATATAGTCTATCAAATCAAGACAAACCAAGGATCTTACCGTGTTTTTGTCAAGTTAGTTCAATCGGGGGGAGATGCCCAAATCAATGAACTTCGGATAGAATAATCTTCAGTTTTTCATATTTAAGTTTCCATATAAATATATTTTTATTCATCTTCGCTTAATTTTAAATTGTAAATGGAGAGAGAATTCAAAGATAAACTAGTACATTTTGTTCAAGAGGCCCTTGTGGAAGATGTAGGAGCAGGGGATTATACCTCATTATCTACGATAAAAGAAGAACAATTAGGAGAAGCCCAATTATTAGTCAAAGAGGAGGGTGTCCTTGCTGGGGTAGAAGTGGCTAAAGAAATATTTTCTCAAATTGACCCAACCATAGAATTTACGCAGCTTATCGCTGATGGCGACTCTGTAAAATACGGAGATATAGCCTTTAAAATTAAAGGTAAAATCCATACTATTCTTAAAGGAGAACGTTTGGTTCTCAATATCATGCAGCGAATGTCTGGTATTGCTACCCAAACTGCTCAATATGTGAAGGCCATTGCAGGAACTCATGCAAAGGTATTGGATACCCGTAAAACAACTCCCTTGTTGAGGTTTTTGGAGAAAAAAGCTGTTGAAATTGGGGGAGGTTCCAACCACCGTTTCGGTCTATATGATATGATCTTGATCAAGGATAATCATGTGGATTATGCAGGTGGTATCTCCGCTGCGGTGAATGCAGCTTTTGATTACAAAAAACAAAACCAATTAGATATTGCTATTGAAGTAGAAGTCCGAAATTTTGAGGAATTAAATGAAGTGCTAAACCTTCCGGCTGTTGATCGTGTTATGTTAGATAACTTCAGTCCAGCACAAGTGAAGGAAGCTGTTGATTTAGTTGATGATAGATTGGTTACAGAAGCTTCTGGCGGGATCACTTTAGAGACGATTCCTGAATATGCGAAAACCGGTGTAGATTTTATCTCTGTTGGAGCATTAACGCATTCGGTCAAAAGTCTGGATTTAAGCTTAAAAGCAAAACTTATTTAGTAAATTGCTGTAAATGATATCAATATACCTTGTTGGAATTGTCATATTAGCATATCTTTTCGGTTCGATCCCTACTGCGGTATGGTTTGGACAGGCATTTTATGGAGTAGATGTACGTGAATACGGAAGTGGAAATGCCGGTGCCACCAATACCTTTCGTGTATTAGGCAAAAAGGCGGGGTCCATTGTGATGTTTGTCGATATCTTAAAGGGCTGGACAGCCACTAATTTACCATATTTATTAGATGCCACGATTGTAGGAAACCATGATGCACCTCAATTTGTCAATGTACAGTTGGCCTTGGGGGTAATCGCTGTATTAGGGCATTTATTTCCGATTTTCGCAGGGTTTAGAGGAGGGAAAGGTGTTGCAACCTTATTTGGTATGGTCCTAGCGATCCATTGGCCTGCAGCGCTGGTATGTGTGTCAGTCTTCATCGTCGTACTCCTAGTTACCCATTATGTATCCTTGAGCTCCATTATGGCCGGCTTTGCCTTTCCATTTAGTGTAGCATTTATTTTTAAGACGACCGTTCCTTCCATTCTCCTATATGGAATCGCTATTTGTGCCCTCATTCTGGTCACTCACCAAAAAAACATTGAAAGACTTCTCAAAGGCAAAGAATCCAAAATATATTTATTCAAGAAAAAAACACAGGATTAAACTTTTGGGTACAAGTTTTGTTTAATACTTCAAGATAATTTAAATGTATTAGATAAACTAAATCAAGAACACTTATGAAACGAATAACAAAATACGCCTCCATGCTGCTTTTAGGAGCTACTTTGGTAGGTTGTGCCACTTCCGCTATTACCGGGCGAAAGTATCTTAAATTGGTAGACTCTCAGACTATCAATAATCAAGCTGCATTGGCATATAAAGATTTTTTAAGTAAAAATAGCTCTAAAGTTGAAACCGGTTCAGCTGCTGCTACTCAAGTAAAACGCGTGGGTAACAGAATTGCAGCTGCTACAAACGAATATTTGAGGCAGATTGGGGCTGCTGATAAATTCAATTTCAACTGGGAATTCAACCTGATTGAAAGTGATCAAGTGAATGCTTGGTGTATGCCAGGAGGTAAAGTTGCAGTTTATACAGGTATCTTACCAATCGCAAAGAACGATGCCGGATTAGCTACCGTAATGGGGCATGAAATTGCTCACGCAATTGAGGAGCACTCAGTGTCTCAAGTATCCAATGCAATGGCTGCTCAGTTTGGAGCACAATTATTAAATGCTGCCGGAACGATCAGTAACAGTAGATATACTGGTTTATTCAACCAGATTTATGGTATTGGTTATCAAGTAGGGTCATTGAAATTCTCAAGAAACGATGAATTAGCAGCTGATAAAGCTGGTCTTATCTTGATGGCAATGGCAGGTTACAACCCACAAGAAGCTGTAGCATTCTGGGAAAGAATGTCGCAAGGCAAAAAAGGTGGGAATCCAGAATGGTTGAGTACTCACCCTAGTGATGCTAGACGTATCAGCCAATTGCAGGCAATGGTTCCTGAAGCAATGAAGTATTATAAAAAATAGAAATTAAATAAAACTGAGAAAGCCGACAAGAAATTGTCGGCTTTCTCAGTTTTAGACTAAGAGACATCAGACATCAGACCTTTGCATCTCGGTACTAGGCATTATATTCTTACAGAACCATTGATTTTTGGTCCATTTCCTTAGGTCTTATGTCTAACTGTCTAACAGTCTCATGTCTTAAAAAAAGTAACGAAAAAAAATATTTTATTTTTTCTGTTACTTTTTTTAACAAATACGTACTAATTAATAGAAACATCAAACAATTATAAATGGAACTTAAGATTACGAATTTAACGAAGACATATAACAACGGTGTTAAAGCACTAGATAATGTTAATTTAGAGATTGGAGCCGGTATGTTTGGGCTATTAGGACCCAATGGAGCAGGTAAATCTTCGCTCATGCGTACCATCGCGACCCTTCAGAGCCCTGATAGCGGGAACATTCAATTCGGAGATATAGATGTACTAAAAGACAACAATGCCTTGAGGCGCATCCTTGGTTACCTTCCACAGGAGTTTGGAGTCTATCCCAACCTGTCAGCTGAAGATTTACTGAACTATTTCGCTGAATTGAAAGGTATCAGCAATAAACAGGACCGTAAGAAGATCGTGTCCAACGCCTTAGAAATCACAAATCTTTATGATTTCAGGACCAAAAGCGTAAGCGGTTATTCAGGAGGTATGAAGCAACGATTCGGAATTGCCCAAATGTTGCTCAACGACCCTAAATTAATCATTGTCGATGAACCTACAGCCGGATTGGACCCAGCAGAAAGACATCGCTTCCTGAATGTCCTGAGAGAGATAGGTGCCCAACATACGGTCATCTTTTCAACGCATATCGTCGATGATGTCCGTGAGCTTTGCCATGAACTTGCAATTATGAACGGAGGTAAGGTCCTATTTCGTGGCAGTACGCAAGCAGGAACCGATAGCTTAGTTGGAAAGATCTGGAAAAAGAAAATAGATCGCGCTGATTTTGAGAAAGAAAACTCCATCTACAATGTGATCTCTTCCAATTACAACCAAGATAACAGCTTAAATATCCGTGTACATGCTGAGCAGCTGCCACATGAATCTTTTAGCCCAGCGACGCCAATCCTTGAAGATGTATATTTCGTAACCCTAAAGAGTGACAAGGTAAATGTTTAAGACCATCTTTCTCTTCGAGATCAAGCGTTGGTTGAAGCAACCAGTGTTCTATGTTTATTGTTTTATCTATTTTGGTCTAGCTTTCTTTACCACGATTACCAGTTTAGGAGCATTTGACGCGGTGACGAGTACGACCTCTACCCCCTTATACATAAATTCTCCAATCAATATAGCAGGCTTTTTCAATAGTTTTTCCACCCTGATCTACTTCTTGTTGCCGACGATCATCGGTGCTTCCGTTTACCGGGATTATTTGTACAATGTACATACCTTATTGTTTTCCTATCCACTTGAAAAGCTGAATTACCTTTCGGCAAAATTCCTGAGTTCTTTACTGATCGTAACTATTATAGCCTTCATTTGTGGATTAGGCTATTATTCAGGTCAGTTTCTTCCGGGGATTAATACCGAGTTACTAGGTCCCAATGAACCGACTGCCTATATCTATGGGTTTTTGATTACGATTCTTCCCAATTTTATACTCTTTGGAAGCATTATTTTTGCCTTAGTTACCTTTAGCCGAAATATATATGTGGGTTTTGTCTTCGTCCTGATTTTGTTCCTGTTGCAAGCCCTATTTGATGCCGCAGTTAAAAATGTGGACAACCGGTATCTGGTAGCTTTGTTAGACCCATTCGGTTTTGAACCTATTCTATACTACAGCCGCTATTGGAGTGTAGATGAACAGAACCATAATCTATTACCGATTTCGGGCGTTTTGATCTATAACAGGTTGATCTGGATGGGTATTTCACTTTTGTTTTTTGGATTGGTGTACTTTAAGTTCAGCTTCTCTCAGCTCGGTATTTCCTTTAAGAAATCCAAAGATTCTGCAAGGATGACTAAAGATAACTTTGGAAGCATCTTAAAAATTGCACTACCAACAGTAAAAAAAGACTATAGCTTCTTTGCTAACCTCAAGTTGAGCTGGAACCTATCCAATGCCGATTTTAAATTCCTGATCAAGAACTGGACATTTATCATCCTACTCTGCATAGCCTTTTTGTTTGTTTTGATCGTGATTTCAGTTTCCGGCGAATTGTTTGGAACCCATACCTATCCGGTAACCTGGCAAGTCCTCGTCGCCATGGGGAGCATCTATACCTTCTTTTTGAATATCATGATCTTCCTATTTGCTGGTATGCTGATACAAAGGTCTAGACAGACCAATATGTTTCTTTTGATTGAAGCCACTGCAGTTCCTAACTGGGTGCTATTACTTTCAAAAGCATTGGCCATGTTAAAATTAGTGTACTTGGTCCTACTAGTTTGTTTGATCAATGGTGTTGTATATCAGGCCTATAAAGGTTTCTATAACTTCGAGCTAGGTCATTATGCCTATGAATTGTTCATTCTGTATCCTTTAAAGTTCCTTTTCCTGATCTTATTGTCCTTATTCATCCATAATTTCTTCAAGAATTATTTTATCGGATTTATTGTTTGCTTGATTTTGTTCTTTGCCATTCCGCTATTGACCAAGATTGGAATCGAACAAGCTATATTCAAACCAGGGGAGGGACCCTCGTTCCGATATTCGGACATGAATGGATATGCCGATATCCGCCATTTTATCTATTATCGAATTTATTGGATCCTTTTTGGACTGGGACTATTCGGCTTGACCTTGCTGTTCTGGAGACGTGGAATTGTTTCCAATCTTAAAGAGAAAATCAGTCTTTTCTTTAAGCGATCCAAACCCGCATTGATCATTCCTATGCTGCTCGCTTTTGCTGGCTTTATTGGCTTAGGCTATGCCATCTACGTAGAAAATAATATAAAACAGCCTCGTTACAGTGTTCTTGAAAGAGAGCTGCAGGTAGTCGATTATGAAAAGAAATACAAAAAGTATGAGGATAGGGCGATTCCTAGATTGACTGATGTATATGTTCTTTTAGATTTAGATCCTAAAAACAGAAGTTTTAAAGCAGAGGCCTCTTTCACCTATTTAAATAAAACTACGGAGCCTATAGATACCATCTTCATGAATAAAAGCGATGCTAACCACATCGAAATAATATTCGAACAGGATGCCAAGTTGTTCTTAAGAGACAGTGCTTTGGCAGTTGATATCTATACCTTAGCTAAACCCTTAAACCCAGGTGATACCTTGCGGATTGATTATAACGTTAAAAATAAGGAGAACGGTTTCTTGTTTGATCGTTCCCCTGTAATGAAAAATGGGACATTCCTGAACAATATGATGTTTCCAACCCTAAGTTATTCTAATGCTGCGGAGCTTTCCGATAATCGGGTCCGTAAGAAATATGGCCTTCCTGATAAAAACAGAATGGCAGACCCTAGAGATTCGAGCAAACTAGGAAACAACTATATTTCCAATGATGCAGATTGGATCAATTATGAATCCATTGTGAGCACCAACTTGGATCAGATTGCCATTGCTCCTGGTTATTTGCAAAAAGAATGGAAAAGCGGAGATAAACGGTATTTCCATTATAAAATGAATACGCCAATCTTGAATTTCTATTCTTTTATGTCAGCTCGCTATGAAACCAAAAAAGAAAAGCATAATGGAGTGGATTTAGAGATCTATTACCATAAGGGGCATGAGTATAACCTTGATAGGATGATGGCATCCATGAAGAAGTCTTTGGATTATTATGAATCCAATTATGAACCTTATCAATTCGATCAAATGCGTGTCATTGAGTTTCCAGTTGCAATGGGGACCTTTGCGCAGGCTTTTGCTAATACGGTACCATTTTCCGAAGGTATTGGCTTCATTGCCAAAGTGGATGAAGATGATCCAGATGCAGTAGATTATCCTTATTCGGTGATAGCCCATGAGTTTGCCCATCAATGGTGGGCCCATCAAGTGATCGGTGCCAATACCCAAGGGACAACCATGATGTCTGAGTCGTTAGCAGAATACAGCTCGCTGAAAGTCTTAGAACATACCTATGGGAAAGAACAGATGTTCAGGTTCCTGAAAGATGCATTAGACCAATACCTATTGGGCAGATCTCAAGAAATGATTCGGGAAAATCCGCTCATGTTCAATGAAAACCAAGGCTATATCCATTATAACAAAGGTTCTTTGGTGATGTATGCGATGAGCGATTATCTGGGGGAAAAGAAGTTCAACGAATTCCTTAAAAGCTATAACAATAAAGTGAAATTCCAGAACCCTCCATATACCACCTCTATTGAGTTTGTAAATATGCTTAGACCTGTGGTTCCCGATTCCTTGCAATATTTGATCAAAGATATGTTTGAAACCGTAACAATCTACGACAATGAGGTCAAGGACGCCAAGGTCAAAAAACTGGCAAACGGAAAATATGAAGTAGATATTAATTTTCAGGTTTCCAAATATAGAACTGATCCTTTAGGTAAAAAGAGCTATGAGGATACGAAAGGAACCGCATTAGCCCACAAGAATGGCAAGAAAACAATTCAATCCTTGCCTTTGAAAGATTATGTGGAAGTAGCTGTGTTAGGAGAACCTGTAGAAAAGAATGGGTATAAAGTAGATAATATACTATACCTGAAAAAAGTAAAGATCGATAAGATCAATAATAATATTAAGATTACTGTAGATAAAAAGCCTGTAGAGGTTGGAGTCGATCCGAATTACAAGTTATTGGATACCGATTCCGGGAATAACCGAAAAGAGGTTTAATGAATAAGCCGCTCAACTGAATTGAGCGGCTTTTTATTGCCGCAAATATCCATTTAAGCCTTATCTTTACCGTCTAAACAGTAGTAGGAAATTATGAATATTCAGGACCTTATTATTAAGGATAAAGACCTTGTATTACTTGATGATGTATTCTTGAGTGAAGAAAACCGTTCAAAGATCGATCAGCTTATTAAAGAGCATCGCTATTTTGAAGAGTTAAATGAGTACGGTCTACCAGTCAGTAATAAAGTCCTCTTGTTTGGTCATTCAGGTTGCGGTAAAACTACCACCGCCAAGGCCATAGCAAACAGCCTTGGAAAACCTCTGATTATCCTGAACCTGAGTAATGTGATCAACTCCAGGATAGGAGAAACCTCCCAAAATGTAAAGCAGGTATTTGATCGTGCAGCACGAGATAAAGCCGTATTGTTTTTGGATGAATTTGACCAATTGGGTAAGGCGAGGGGTGACGATGATAATGATGTTGGGGAAATGCGTCGCTTGGTCAATTCCATTATCCAGCAGATTGACTATTTACCAGCAGATGTATTGCTGATCTGTGCAACCAACCATGTAAACATTATCGATACGGCCTTGATCAGAAGGTTCCAGATCAGGATTCAATATGAAATGCCGGATCAAACAGCACTTGATGAATATTATGATGCCTTATTGGCGAGATTTCCTGATGAGCTACATCCTAAATCCAGGCGCTATGGAATATCTTTTGCCGAAGCAAAAGATAGCTTATATGCCATCGTAAAATCCAATCTGATCAAGAAATTGGACATGAAAGGCAGGATGTTGTAATAGGATGGTCTAAGGATTATGCCGTCTGAACCTGTGGTTTTTCCTTCCTGAAGATAATGAACATGAAAGCCACAATACCCATCAAGAATGGATAATACAAATATTGCATCACATCAATCGGGGAAAGTAATGCTCTTCCTTCTTCAGAAAGAACCACATTTGCCGCAGCCATTGCCGCAAGGATCTGCGCTCCATAAGGAACTAAACCTTGGATAAAACAGGAAATCGTATCCAATATACTGGCAACTCGACTTCCTTCCAGACCATTTTCATCTGAGATATCCTTTGCAATTGGTCCTACGATTACAATGGTGATCGTGTTATTAGCAATAGCTAGGTTGACCAAACTAACCAAAAAAGCGATGCTTAGCTCCGCCCTTTTCTTGGAATTAATGCGTTTGGTTACCGTATTCAATAAATAATCTATTCCTCCATTTAACCTGATGATACCAACTACACCACCGATGATCAAACAAAGGATACTTAATTCAAACATGCCCGCAAAACCATCATTAATGGATTTTAAAACCGTCAGGAAATCAATGGAACCAGTGCTCAAGCCAATGATTGCAGCACTTAAAATACCGATTCCTAAGGTCCATATCACGTTTAGCCCCGATAAAGCGAGGATAAAGACCAAGACATATGGAAGGATTTTGATCAGTTCAAAATCCCCTACATTCATATTTGAGCTATCATGTAGCATTTGGTTGCCTTGGAATGCATAGATGATCATTACGATAATAGCAACCGGCAGCACCATTTTATAATTCACTTTAAATTTTTCTTTCATCCCGACGCCCTGCGTTCTGGTGGCTGCAATGGTGGTATCGGAGATAAAGGAAAGGTTATCTCCAAACATGGAGCCTCCGATTACCGCTGCCAAGGCAATAGGCATGATCCCACTGATATTTTCATCCAAACCAACTGCAATAGGCGCAAGGGCTACAATAGTCCCAACAGATGTACCTAATGAGGTGGATATAAAACAGGAAACTAAAAAGAGACCTGATATGACATATTGTGCAGGGATATAGGTTAAGGCAAAGTTGATGGTGGAGGAGATGGCACCTATATTTTTGGATACTTCGCCGAATGCCCCAGCAAGTAGGAAAATCAAGATCATGATCAAGATGTTCTCATTTCCGGCTCCTTGCGCAAAATGTGCTAATTTTTCATTAAAAGCTCTTTTAGGAAATTGAAAAAAGGCGACGAAAAGACAAAGTACAAAGACTACTAAAACAGGTAAGGCATAGAAATCACCTAATATAAATGATCCTGCGAAGTAAATCACGACAAACAAGATGAGTGGTAACAAGGCCCAAATATTGCCTTTAGTCATAAACTTAGATTAAATGAAAAAAATTTCCCAAAATTAGCATATTATTCAGACAATCAAACCTTTCATGGATAGAGATTCCCTTATGAAGCTATATTTGGACATATTTTTAGCCATATAAACTGATTTTCAAAGCCTTGATGCTTTGCTAATAGGAAATAATGTGTAACTTTAGTTACAATCACCAGAATAAACATAAAACAATTGAAATGAAAAGAACCCCATTGACAACTTTAATTCTGTTGTTATTAGTGGCATTCGTTTTAGTGTTTGCTACTACCTGCTTCGGGATTCATTAACAAAAAAGCGAGATTTGATAACGCCATCAAATCTCGCTTTTTTGTTCATATCACTGGTATTTTAATCCTCTTTGTTTTCCCAGAAATCCGCATTTTTTATTCCGATAGCCTTAGGGTCAAAGGAAGGATCTTCAATTCCTTGTTTTCTTTTGCTTTTATAGTCTTTCCAAACCTTCATGGCGGGTTTGCTCAATAATAAGATGGCAATAATGTTGGTCCAGGCCATTAAACCTACGCCGATATCACCGATTGCCCATGCTGTATCAGCTGTTCTAACTGTTCCAAAATAAACGGTACTTAAAAAAACAATCTTAAATATCCAACCGAGGATTTTTCTTGTTTTCTCACTTTTTACGAGATAAGCTACGTTGGTATCTGCATAATAGAAATAGGCCATAATCGTTGTAAACGCAAAGAAGAAGAGCGCAATAGCGACGAATCCATTTCCAAATCCAGGGAAATGATGGGATACGGCGGCTTGGGTAAATCCATTATAATCTACATTGGGTAAGTTTTCCACGAGCAGTGTGGTCGGTTGCCCTGCAGCATCCACATTTGTTACATTGTACATTCCTGTAAATAAGATCATCAAAGCAGTTGCAGTACAGACAAATAAGGTGTCCACATATACAGAAAATGCCTGAACCAATCCTTGTTGAGCAGGATGGGATACATCGGCAGCTGCTGCTGCGTGAGGAGCAGTACCTTGTCCAGCTTCGTTGGAGTAGATTCCGCGCTTAACCCCCCAAGCGATAGCCATACCGATAATACCTCCAAAAGTCGCATCTAAACTAAAAGCACTTTTAAAGATAAGTCCAAATACTTCAGGTATTTGTTGGAAGTTAATTCCAATGATAATTAAGGTCATTAAGATATATCCACCTGCCATAAATGGAACAACAAACTCCGCTACAGAACCCAGACGTTTTACTCCTCCGAAAATAATGAGGACCAATAATCCTACAATAGCAATTCCTGTGTAGGCAGGAGGAATTTGATAAGCGTTGAAAGCTGAGGAAGCGATTGCATTACTTTGCACACCGGGAAGCAGTAAACCAGCACTTACAATGGTTAGAATAGCAAATATTGCTGCGTACCATTTAACCCCTAGTCCTTTTTCGATATAGAAAGCAGGACCGCCTCTAAATTCATTGCCTTCTTTCTGTTTGTACAATTGACCTAAAGTCGCTTCTACGAAAGCTGAGGCTGAACCTAAAAAGGCAATGACCCACATCCAGAATACTGCACCAGGGCCACCATAGAATATTGCAGTTGCTACGCCAATGATATTTCCAGTTCCGACACGACCAGAAATTGCCAAGGCAAAGGCCTGAAAGGATGAGATGCCTTCATCTGATTTCTTCTTGGCGAAGAGCAACCTTAGCATGTCTTTTAAATAAGTAACTTGAAGGAATCCTGTACGAATGGAGAAGTAAAGCCCTGTGCATAAGCACAAATAAATTAAAACTTCACTCCATACTAGATTGGAGATCGAGGAGATAATATTATCCATTAATTTGGTTTAAATAGTTATTAGCCATTAATTATTGTGTAAAGTAAAGGTTTTTTTAGAAAATCTCACAAATTAATTATTTGAAGATTTTCGGAAGAATTCTTCCGCAGTACCTGAGGTTAATAGCTTGTCATTTGACGAAAATTTTCAAATTCCCTTGGAATTATGGATTTCAAGCTAGAATATTGTCTAATTATTACACGACTATTATTTGCTCCAAAATATGATGTTAAGGTTAAATTCCATATTCATTCTGTTTTCCGGAATTATTTTCCTGAATTCCTGCGCTTCAGTCAAAAACATTGAAATTAGAGATCTACTGCACCATAGCAATTGCATTCAGCAAAATGTGTATGAATATGCGGTAGATAGCCTTCCTATTCCTCTCCATGAACAAAACGTCTCCCCATTGTTGGCGAATAAATTGACTTTCAGTAGCCTAAATATGGCTAATGCCATAGGTATTCTAAAGACCGTTTCTAAATATGCTGAGCTAAAACAAAATCCTAAACCTGAGGATCTCAGCTATAGACTGGAACTATTGGAACTGAAACAGGCTATCGATCAAAAGATCAACAGCTCTTCACTTGAAATTTCAGCCATTTCTTCTGAAATGGACTGTGAGGAGGAGCGGACCAGCCAAGTGGCCAATTACCTCGAAGGAAAGATCCAGGGAAAAGAGTCCAAACTGACTGTTGCCGCCATCGTAGTCGGTGCCTTGGGTGCGATCTTGACCGAAGGGGTGGTCAAGGATGAGGGGGCTAGCCATGTCGTTGGTATCTCAACGGGTGTTGCTGAGGCCACCTTTGGGGTGATGATGTTGTTGAATGATGAAAAGACAGATTTTTTCCATAAAAGAAATGCCTTGAGGGATGTCTGGTTTGGGGCAGCAACCTCGAAAAACTTTCCCGCTGCAGTTTGGTATTATTTAAATTACGCCAGTCCTAAAAATGGGATCAAGACTTCACTAAGAGAACAGATTGTTCAGAAATGGAGTAGTTTCGGGCAAATTACCAAATCATCTGAAAAAGAAATGTTGGAACTCTATTTTGGAGAAGGGGGAGAGTATACAAGCGAACAGTTGGAAAACAGGGCAGATATGTATGATCAGTTGGAGTCGAATATCAATTTGATGAAACAGGATTTAAAAGCCCTCTCTGCTGAATTGGAAAGACTATAAAAAAATGCCATGCTAAATAAAACATGGCATTTTTTCGATAAATCTAAAAATTATTGATTTGCTGGTTTCAATTCTAGTTCATAGAATTTAGGGTCATATTTCATCATTGCCCCAGTTGCAGCATCAATGGCCCAACCTACCATGCCCAGTAGGTTTAAAATGGAAACTGTATTAAAAGTAGTTTCAGGATTGAACTGGTAGTTCTCATAGCCGTCCTTGGTCAACGTAATGACTGGACCATTAAATCCTTTCTTCAAGGAAACAGTGGCAGGAGTGACACCTCGATCTACACCGTCCACTTGGATTTTAGCACCACTGGGATAAGATTTGATCAAGACATCTTGCTTGGTCCCCGTAAAAATAGTTCCGCATGAGCTTGTGAATAAAACAATAGATGCTAGGGCAATTAAAAATACTGCTTTCATGTTAAAATAATTAATAATTGTTAAAGTATATCGTATTGACTACATCTGGTTTGAAAGGTTTAAAGGGTGTTTATTAAATATTTTTAAGAAAATTAACCTACTGTTTTGTATTGTTCATGAAACAAAATGAAACTAAGATTATTGCTAGAAAATTGTGCAGAATCAAGGGATAAAAAGGACAGCTTACTACCTTCCCAAACTCAATAAATAACTGTATCTTTGCGACATGATTAACGTTTCGAATTTATCTCTTCGTTATGGCAAACGTGTCCTATTCGAAGATGTCAACTTAAAGTTCACTCCTGGAAACTGTTACGGTATTATTGGAGCGAATGGTGCCGGAAAATCGACTTTTTTAAAAATTATCTCTGGAGAAGTAGATCCTACTTCTGGATCAGTAGCCTTCACTCCGGGGGAGAGGATGTCTGTATTAAATCAGAACCACTATGCATTTGATGAGTTCTCTGTTATCGAAACGGTAATGATGGGTAACCAAGAGCTATATAAGGTGATGAAAGAAAAGGATGAAATCTACATGAAAGAAGATTTCTCCGATGCTGATGGTGAAAGAGCTGGTGAATTGGAAAGCCTTTTTGCTGAGATGGATGGTTGGAATGCTGAAAGTAATGCAGCGACCCTTCTGAGCAACCTTGGAATTAAAGAAGAACTTCACTATAAATTAGTTAAGGAGTTGGATGGTAATGAAAAAGTTCGTGTCCTTTTGGCACAGGCTTTATTTGGTAATCCAGATATCTTAATCCTGGATGAGCCTACCAACGACTTGGATATTAATACCATCGCTTGGTTAGAGGACTTCCTTGCTAGCTATGAAGCGATCGTATTGGTTGTTTCCCACGACCGTCACTTCTTAGATGCTGTCTGTACCCATATCGTCGATATCGACTTTGGTAAGATGACTATCTACTCCGGTAACTATACGTTCTGGTATGAGTCGTCGCAATTGGCATTGAAACAACGTGCTGACCAAAACAAGAAAATGGAAGATAAGGTGAAGGAATTACAGGAATTTATCCGTCGCTTCTCAGCCAATGCTTCTAAATCCAAACAGGCGACTTCCCGTAAGAAAGCTTTGGACAAGATCAATATTGAGGATATCAAACCATCAAACAGAAAGTATCCTGCGATTATGTTCAATATGATGGACAGAGATCCAGGGGATCAAATCCTGACGGTTGAAAATTTAGGCAAGACCGTAAATGGCGAAGTATATTTCAAGAATATCAGCTTTATGGTCAATAAAGGTGATAAGATCGCTGTATTAGCAGAGAATAACTTGATCACTTCTGCATTCTATGATGTTCTTTCTGGACGTGATAAGGATTATGTTGGTGAATTTAAATGGGGTGTAACCATTACTCCTGCAGATATGCCAATCGATAATGCTGAATTCTTCGAAGGGAAAACAGATAACTTGGTAGACTGGTTGAGAGATTATACCACTAAACCTGATGCAGATGAGCAGTTTATCCGTGGTTTCTTGGGTAAGATGCTTTTCTCAGGAGAAGAAGTACTTAAGAAGTGTTCTGTGCTTTCTGGAGGTGAAAAAATGCGCTGTATGTTCTCTAGAATGATGCTTCAAGGGGCAAACTTCTTGATTTTCGATGAACCAACCAACCACTTGGACCTGGAATCGATTACCGCATTGAACAACGGTATCAATGATTTCAAAGGATCGGTTCTGTTTACATCACGAGATCACGAGTTGACACAAACTGTTGCTAACCGTATCATTGAACTTACGCCAAATGGCATTATTGATAAGTTGATGACTTACGATGAATACATTAATTCTGAAGCTGTAAAAGCTCAAAGAGAAGAAATGTACCGATAAATATTTTTTTTATTTTTTTTTAGGGACTGAAGAAATTCAGTCCCTTTTTATTTGTTGAGCAGGCCTGTCTTAAAAACGATTACCTAAAACTTTGTATCTTGCTTCAATAAAGGGGAGCATTCATTAGCCTTGGTGAAAAATTCAATGTTTTCCTAGGCGTTTTTGTTCCCATTTCATCAACATCTTTTTTGTAGCCAAAATTCTTGCCCCCCATGTTATACTGAAGGTTTATTTAGACCTTATTCGAGACACATTCCGAAAATTCGCTAAATGTTTAAAGGGAATTTGCATTCATATCGGAAAAATATTTGAACGGTTCCCGAATATGTCTCGAATGAATCCTGAATAAGGTCGGGATAAATTGCCCTATAGAATTCTTGTATTTGTGACAGGAAAATAGCCAATCCCGCTTGGATTTTTATGGGTAAAAATATTCATCTAGGAAAAATAATTGATCAATACGTATCAAAAATTTTATCCATTGATACTTGGAATAGGCGATAGAATTGCTATATTTAGTGTTGCTAAATAGTATAAGCAAGAATATGCTATCATTTAAACCGAATTTAAATCAAGATCACAAAAGTTTATGAGTGTTTTTCAAATTAAAGAAAACCCTGAGGTTTTTGATGCCATTGTAGTGGGGTCAGGAGCTGGCGGCGGTATGGCTGGATATATTTTGGCAAATGCAGGGCTAAAAGTCCTGATGCTTGAAGCGGGGCCATTTTTTGATCCTGCAAAGGATGCATTGCAAATGCGCTGGCCATGGGAGTCTCCACGACGTGGGGCAGGTGTCACAAGGCCTTTTGGTGATTTTGATGCGGCTTATGGCGGTTGGCAATTAGAAGGAGAGCCTTATAGCAAAGTGGCAGGAACAGAATTTGAATGGTTCCGTGCAAGGATGTTAGGTGGAAGAACCAATCACTGGGGAAGGATTTCCTTACGTATGGGGCCGGATGACTTCCAACCTACAGATGGCCTTACCGATGCCTGGCCTATTACTTATGATGAGGTTAAACCTTATTACGACCGTGTAGACCGTATGATCGGTATTTATGGTACGGTAGAAGGTATACATAATGAACCGGATGGAATCTTTATGAAACCACCTAAGCCAAGATTGAATGAATTGTTCATTCATAAAGGTGCTAAAAAAGCCGGTGTTCCTGTTATTCCTGGTCGTGGTGCGGTTTTAACAGAGGCGTCACCAGAAATTAAGGGTAGGGGAACCTGTTTCTATTGTGGGCAATGTGGTCGATCATGTAAGGTATACGGGGATTTCTCCTCTTCTTCATGTTTGGTTATTCCCGCAATGAAGACCGGTAATTTGAAAGTGATTGACAATGCCATGGTTCGTGAGGTGTTGACCAATGACGAAGGATTGGCAATAGGAGTGTCATACGTGAACACTACAGACCTTCAGGAGTATTCCGTAAAAGGCAAGAAAGTGATCCTTGGTGCAAGTGCCTGTGAAAGTGCCAGACTCTTGTTGAATTCAAAATCTAAGGCGCATCCAGGTGGAATTGGAAACAGCAGTGGACTTGTTGGGAAATATTTACATGACTCTACAGGAGCAAGCTTAGGCGGATTTATCCCTGAACTTTTGGATAGAAAACGCTATAACGAAGATGGTACCGGAAGTGTGCATATCTATTCTCCTTGGTGGGAAGACAATAAGAAATTGAATTTCCCTAGAGGTTATCATATTGAGTATGGTGGCGGTTTACATATGCCATCCTACGGGTTTATGAACTGGGTACCTAATGTAAACGGAATGGTTCCAGGAGCAGATGGTGCTAAAAAAGATATGGGAGGTTATGGCGCAGGGCTGAAAAACGATTACCGTCGTTTCTACGGGGCAAACGTGGGAATGGCAGGTCGGGGTACAGCTTTGGCGAGGAAAGACAACTATTGTGAAATTGATCCAAGCAAGGTCGATAAGTTTGGTATTCCAGTTTTGCGGTTCCATTATAAATGGGCCAATGAGGAAATTGCACAGGCGAAGCATATGCAAGATACTTTCCAATCGATCATGCATGAGATGGGAGCAATCATTACCTCCAATATTCCAGGTGCTGATACCTTATATGGTCTAGAGGCTCCAGGAAAGATCATCCATGAAGGCGGAACAACCAGAATGGGGAATGACCCTAAGTCTTCAGTTTTGAATAAATGGGGGCAGGCGCATGACTGTAAGAATGTATATGTGGTGGATGCTGGACCATTTGTTCAACAGGGCGATAAAAACTTGACTTGGACCATCTTGGCCTTGTCGATGCGCACAGCAGAATATATTTTAGAAGAAAACAAAAAATTAGCATAACCCAAAAGCGATGAATAGAAGAGATTCACTTAAAGCCTTAGGGCTACTTGCAGCAGGATCTGGTGTATTGGCCGCATCCTGTAAAGATGACAAAAGCTCGGGGCAAGCAGGAAAAGCTGCCACTGGCAGTTCGGAAAAATTACCGGGGGTTCAGGAATTTGAATATAAACGTACAGAAGCCTTAATGGCTGAGAAGTTCTTTACGGATCATGAAATGGCGACCATCACGGTATTGGCGGATATCATTATTCCAAAAGATGATGTTTCAGGTAGTGCCTCAGAGGCTGGTGTACCGGCCTTTATCGAGTTTATGTCCAAGGATATCCCGAGCTATCAAACTCCTTTACGTGGAGGCTTGAAATGGCTTGATGTACAATGTCAAAAAACGTATGGAAATGCATTTGTAAAATGTAAGAAGGAACAGCAGATTGCGATGGTTGATGAAATTGCCTACCCGCAAAAAGCTAAACCAGAAATGGCCCAAGGAGTAGCCTTCTTTTCTTTGATGCGTGACCTGACTTCAACGGGATTCTTTACCAGTGAAATGGGCGTGAAGGACATAGGATACGTAGGTAACAAACCAGGAGTTTGGAATGGCGTACCTGCAGATGTCTTGAAACAATACGGTTTCGATCCAGAAAAGTTTTTTGGATAGGAATATCAAAAAAATTGGAAAGGGAGCTGAATTTCAGCTCCCTTTCTGTTTATTTTTTGATTGTTTCCACGATTTCCAAGATCAGAGGGTAGGTGTTTTCCTTAACCTTTTTCAGTTCGGAGGATTTTAACCATTCCGCCTGATCGATATCTTCTTCGAGTTGAGGTGTCAGTTTAGGGATTTTGTTAACACCCATTTGGTACCATTTAGTCTGTTTCAGTACGAATTTATTGCGCATATAATAGGTATGGTAAGTTGTTGCCACCTTTTTACCTAGGTAATCGACTTCAATTCCGCACTCTTCTTCGACTTCCCTGAGGGCGGCATCTTTCATTTTTTCACCTTCTTCGACCTTACCTTTAGGCAAGTCCCACTTTCCAAGGCGATGTATGAATAGGTATTCACCATTACCATTTGTCACTAATCCACCGGCAGCTTTAACGATACGGGTTGTAGATAATATCTTTTTAAAAACTTTTCTGATATTAGGGTGTATGTATAGGTACACAGATTTATCTGTGCTGTGAGCGGAGTCGTTGAAAAGTTTTTCCAGATCAATGTCTTGTAAACCAATTGTTTGAACGTTTTCTTTAATATGAGGGGTAAAATCTGCCAAAATTAACAGAGATTGGTTCATATAAATTTTATAAATTTGTGCCATGAATTATTTAAATGAGGTTGAACAAAAAGTTGCTGAATCCTTATTGCAAATTAAAGCAATAAAATTACAACCTAAAAACCCTTTTACTTGGGCGTCTGGATGGAAGTCACCAATTTATTGTGATAATCGCGTTGCGTTATCGCATCCAGCTATCCGAACATACATCCGTCAAAAGTTGTCACAATTGATTCAAGAGGAGTTTGGTTCAGTTGATATGATATCGGGAGTAGCGACTGCAGGGATCCCTCAAGGAGTATTAGTTGCGCAAGATTTAGGCTTACCTTTTTCATATGTACGCAGCAGTGCAAAGGATCATGGTCGTCAGAACCTGATTGAGGGTGAAGTTATCAGTGGTCAGCGTGTTGTTGTCATTGAGGATTTGGTATCTACCGGAAAAAGCAGTTTGCAAGCCGTAAAAGCATTGCGTGATGCAGGTTGTAACGTTGTGGGATTGGTTTCAATCTTTACTTACGGACTAGAAGTTGCACGCAAAAACTTTGAAGAAGCAAAATGCACTTTCCACAGTTTGTGTAACTACGATGCCCTAATTCATGTTGCCGCTTCTAACAGCTATATCTTGGAATCGGATATTGAACTTTTGGAGAAATGGAAAATTGATCCAGCAAACTGGAACCCAGAATTATAAACTATGACTATTATTCAAAACACTGTAGAAATCAATAAACCCGTTTCAGAGGTTTATAATTTTCTTTCGGATATGAACAATCACGAGCAGTTAATGCCAGAAAACATCGTTAACTGGAGCTCAACAGCCGATGAGGCAAGATTTACCATCAAGAATATGGCTAAATTGTCCCTACGTATCAGTGAAAGATTAGAGAACAAAGAATTGGTAAGTGTGCCGATTGAAGAAGCACCATTTCCTTTGACATTACGTTGGAAATTGGAGCCTTCTTCCGATAACAGTACCAGTGCCACATTCGTGATCGAAGCAGGTTTGAATATGATGATGAAAATGATGGCTTCTGGTCCATTACAGAAGTTAGTTGATTTTCAGGTTGATAAATTGAAATCAGTATTGGGATAGTTATATCCTGAAGATATGAAATAGGGAAGAGCAATGAGAATTGCTCTTTTTTTTGGTAGGGATGGTTTTGAACCAGGATGAATGGGATGAGAGGATGGGCCAAGATTAGGTTCAAATACTATAAAATAATACCTCAATTTTATTATTATGATAGAATCTTTCCTTATATTTGGGACATATTTGCTAAAGACAATAGTCCAGATTTGAAACTCTTCTTTACATATATCCTATTAGTGAGTTTGACACTGCAATCTTTTTATCGCAGTATCATGACTATGGAGTATGAGATTCATCTTCCGGACTACATTGCCAACTGTATCAACAAGAGTCGCCCAGATTTACATTGTAATGGTCAGTGTGTGTTGATGCAAAAGATCAGAGACAAAGAGAAAAAAGAATCCAAAAAGAATTTCGTGGTCTATGAATATAGTTCGCATTATGTTCATAAAGAATTCAGTACGTTGATCAAACCTATTACGGTTGAAGAGCCTGTTGAAAAGCCTCTTCCAATTTACATCTCTGAGTATAGATTTGAATTCAGCAATCCGCTTTTCCGTCCCCCAATTGCTTAATCCTTAGCAGTAGGACAGCCCTTTATGGAATTTTATTAAAATGGATGCTCATGCGCATGATGCATTTGTTGGTCTTTGTGCAATTTTTCTGAATTCCCTCTTACTGCCCTTCATTTCATTTTTAAAACAGCAATACCTATTTAATAATGCAGAAAATAATAATGATTATTTCGCTGTGCCTATTATTCATATCCTGTACAAAAGAAAAAACAGATTATGAAGCTGAAATTGGCACAGAAGAACCTGAAAAACTGGAATTTAAGGAAGCCTATTCCTTTGAAAAAAATGGCTATAAAGTAAGTGTAGAGGCTTTGAATGGTACTTTGACCAAAGGGTATAATGAGCTTAGGATCAGAGTTTTCAATAAACAAAGCAATGCAGAGGTCAATGCTGCATCGCTTGGCTTTTTACCGATTATGACAGGGATAGAGGGTAAACAAGTGTCATGTCCTCATCGCTATCAATTGACATATAATTCAGCGGAGAAGTTCTATGCTGCCTTCGCTGTATTTACAGAGCTCAGCAGTAATGAAAATAAATGGGACCTGTATATCAGGATGAACGTTGGAATGCAAGAATTGCTGATCAAGGAACCGATTACAGTAAAAGAACAGACCAATAAAAACCTGAACATGGTTTCCTTTTTCGGAAATGACAATGAACAATATTTTATTGCACTCTTGGGGCCTCGGTCTCCAAAAGTAGCTGAAAACAACTTGTTGGCAGCAGTGTACAAGTACAATAATCCTTTGGCTCCCTCAAAGACAGAGTTTCCTGATCCAAGTCTGTTCAATTATTCTGAAGTCAAAGGGTTTACCTTGAAATTGGATCCTAGGATGCCTGAACCTTCCATGGGAAACCATTCCTCGCCAAATAATAAGGACTTAGTTCAAGGGAAAGACGGTTTTTATCATGGCGTAGTAAACTATACCATGACCGGAAATTGGACCTTGAATTTCATTTTCATGAACCAAAACGGAAAAATACTTAAGGGAACTGAGGTTCCAAAGGATTTTACACCGGGTGTGGAAGGTAAAAAAAGTGAACTGTTCATTGATATATTATTCTAAAAGCTATGCGTAAAATCATTTCCATCCTTGTGCTTATCCTTATTTCCCTACAATCTCAAGCACAGGATACATTAAGGAATAAACAAGATACGGTTCAAAAGATTGAAGAGGTTAAAGTAAAAGGTGTTCGGAAACGGAAGATTGAGACGGAAATGAAAATGGCTGTTTCGGTGGATGAATTCCTAGCCTCATCAGATAAGATCAGTTTTATCAAGAGGGGAGCTTATGCTTGGGAGCCCATGCTGAACAATATGAGCTCGGAACGTTCGACCATTACCATTGACGGGATGCATATTTTTGGCGCCTGTACAGATAAAATGGATCCCATTACTTACTATGTGGAGAGCAATAATCTGTCAACCATTGATATCAAATCTGGTCAAGAAGGAAGCATGCATGGAGCCACAGTTTCTGGAAGCATTGATCTGAAGCGAAAAAGTACGGCATTTGATAGCGTTTCATATTATAAAGGCTCTTACCAAAGTGGCTTTGAGTTCAACAATAACCAATTCTTTAACTTAGGCAACCTTTCCTATAGTAGCGATAAGTTTGTAGCGGACGCAAGTGTTGCCTATCGTAAAGCAGGCAATTATCTTGATGGGAATAATGAGGAGGTCAAGCATTCGCAATACCGGAAGTTCAATAGTTCACTTGGACTTGCCTATAAGACCAGTGATCTTTCATCCATCCGAGTAGATGCAATCTTTGACCAAGCCAATGATGTAGGCTATCCTGCCTTACCAATGGACCTATGGCTTTCCAGGGCAATCATTACTTCAGTTGCCTATAAACAATTGTTTGAGGAGGGCCTATTTAAAGTTTGGGATACCAAAGTCTATTTTAATGCCATCGAACATTATATGGACGATACCAAAAGACCGGAAAATCTTGTTCATATGGATATGCCTGGCTGGAGCAATACATTTGGTCTGGTGTCTAGTGTGAACATGAAAGAAGGTCGGTACAGTTCAGATATCCAATTGAATGCCTATCAGAACCTATCGATTGCAGAAATGACCATGTATCCACAGGATCGTAGCAAGAAAACCATGTTTGCCTACAGTTGGCCTTGGGTAACTAGCAGATTTGCCAGTGTATCGATGAACAATTCCTATGATTTTACGGAAAATAGCAGATTAAATTTTGGTGGATCATTGGGCTATAACTATAACCATTCCAAGTATGTGGAATTTAACTGGATTTTTCACCCAGGTACTCCTCAGGAAAAGAGTAGGATCCTTCCAGGCTTACATGCCAGTTATGACTTAAGCGTTGAGAGGTTTAATTTTTCTGTGGGAACAGGTTATGGACAGCGAGCGCCGTCGGTATCAGAAGGTTATGGTTATTATATCTACAATAGTTTTGATCGCTACGATTATATCGGTAATCCAGATCTGAAAAATGAAATATCCTTTGAAGGAAATGCGAGTGCCGGTTACAAGACAGAAAGAATGGGGATCGATGCAAAGGTTAACTATTTCTACATTCAAAACTATATCGTAGGAAGGATCTTAAGCTTAGGGAGCCCGATGAACTACCAATCGGTAGGAGTAAAGGGATATACCTCTTTAGATCATGCCAGGATTTTCAATTTCAGTTTAAATGCTAATTATGATATCCTGCCACACCTGCATTGGAAAGGGAATGTAACCTATGCCCGTGCAACAGATGAAAGAGGCGGAAACCTACCTTTTATCAGGCCATTGAGCTATCAGACTTCCATACATTACATGTATAAGCAGTTTGGAATTCAGACCTCCCTAAATGGCGACATGGAACAGCGAAATTATAGCCCTGAGTATGGTGAAGACCTCACATCGGCCTATCAGGTATGGAATGTGTCGGCAGACTATAACCTGACCTTTGGGAAGTATACAGCCATGGTTCAGGTCGGAGCTGAAAACCTATTCAATGAATATTACAGCACTTATGCAGACTGGGGAAATATCCCAAGAATGGGAAGGAATATTTTTACGTCCATAAAATTAAGCTTCTAAGATGTTGGTTCGAGTAATAAGTGGTTTATTGATGTTATTGTCTGTGCTGGTCGGTTTTCAGCAGGCTATAATCGTTATGCACTTTAAGCTCAACCAAGAAAAGATTGAAATGGCTTATTGCGAGAACAAAAATAAGCCCGAGATGCAATGCCATGGACTTTGTCATTTGAAAAAACAATTGGAAGATCAGGAAAATTCAGAAACAGCACCCCCCAAGAATTATCCTAGGGTCGATATGCTCGTTGCTACAGATTTTGAATTTATTTTGAGTGATTATGATTCGGAATGCAGTGAAGTAATCACTGGTTATCAAGAAGTCTATTATAAGGAACCCTTAAGGGAGATTTTTATACCACCGCCTATCTATGATATAGTTTAAGTTTATATAATATAAGTTAATGTTTTAAAAATCAAATAATTAAAAAATAAATAAGAAATTAATCTAATGAAAAATTCAATTAAATATATTGCTGCTTTACTTGCTGTTTCTTTGTTCGTGTCCTGTTCTAAGGATAATGTTGATCCAGTAGCCAATAATATTACTTTACACTTTGATAATACCTTTAAGGGGAAAAGTATCGTACTTGGTGATGCAAATAGCAGTACCGCAAGCCAAAACACTTCAGCTGCCGGACAGGTACATCAGTTCTCTGAAATCAAGTATGTAATCAGTAACATTCGTTTGATCAAAGCAGAAGGTACGGAAATCCCATATAACATTAATGATCTAGATAAAGGGGCTGCTGTAATCAATCAAGCTAAAGCGACGACTTTAGATTTTGTGTTGAGCAATATCCCTTCAGGAGAGTACAAACAGATCAAATTTGGTCTGGGTGTAAAGCAGGAATTGAATACCTTGGATGAAACCAAGTTCCCTAACTTTTATAAAGCGGCAGGTGCCAATGATACCGAAATGATGTGGGAGTGGGGTTCAGGCTACCGTTTTACTAAACTTGAAGGTTTCTATGGAGCAGACCATAAAAAGATGTCTATCCATACCGGTAGTACAGTTGAAGGTAAAGAGGGAGCTTATACCCAAGGAGTAGATGCCTATAGAGAAATTTCTTTGAATCTGACTTCAGTAGCTACTGTAGGACGTACCTCTCCAAAAATCACCATCAATGCTGATTTTGATAAGTTATTAAGTGGAAAAACCAATACCATTACCTTGTCAACAGGTACTGGAATGGGTGACAATGCTACGCCGAATATCCATACTGCTGTGCAGATGGTGAAATTCGTTGACAATTTAGGTGGAAATGGAAGTAGCGACCTTTCAGGTATGTTCTCCATTAGCAAGGTAGAAAATTAATACATTAGAGCCTTTCTTATTCGAGAGTAAGGAAGGCTCTTTCTTTTATTTTTTCCATATGAGAAAGATAAAATGGTTAGTCGTTCTATTCCTTGTGCTTGGATTTGTGAGTTCCTGTCAAGACAGGGAAGAAATTGAAGAAATTCCATTTGACAATCCTGAAATACCCTTGGAGATCCCTTTGGATTTTCCTGCGATGAATTCTTCGGTTCAGGGGAATAAGCCTACAAAATATGGAGTGGAACTTGGGAAGATGCTCTTCAATGAAAAAAGGTTCAGCGGAAATAATACGATTTCCTGTGCTTCTTGCCATCAGCCTGAAAAGGCATTTGCGGATGAGAATCCTAAATCTATAGGGGTATACAATCGAGTTGGGCTAAGAAATACGCCTGCTGTCCAAAACATGGCCTTTATGAGGCATTATAATTGGGATGGTAATATCCTTCAACTAGAGAAACAGCCTTTGGTGCCTATCATTACCCATGAAGAGATGAATTCATCGATCATGGAAGTCATTGCTAAACTTCGGGATGATCCTACCTATAAAGAGATGTTCAGGAAGGCATTTGGCGATGAACAAATCACTGCTGACCGAATTTATAGAAGCATAGTTCAATTTGAATATACATTGATCAGTGCAAATAGTAAATACGATAGGGTTGTCCATCAAGGTAGGGAGCAATTTACCGAGTCGGAGGAAAAAGGGTTAAAAGTGTTTGAGGCGAAATGTAAAAGTTGCCATGGAACAGGGCTGTTTACCGATCAGAGCTTTCGGAATATTGGTTTCCCGATTAACCCTGATACAGAAGAGGCGGGACGGGCACGAGTAACGGGAGATCCAAAAGATTGGATGAGCTATCGGGTCCCTTCGTTGAGAAATATTGAATTTACTGCGCCTTATGGGAGCTTTGGGCAATTTAAGACGTTAAAAGACGTATTAGATTATATGGATCAAGGTGTTTTGTATGCAGAGAATTTAGATCCTATTTTTAAGGCAAATGGGAATAGGTTACCTATGAGTGAAGAAGAGAAAGCCGACATCATCGCTTTCCTGAAAACATTGAGCGATCATTCTTTTGTTGCTCGAAAATAATTGATTTTACATTCAAAACACTTATTGTTGGTTTAATTGGTCTATTGTGAGCAATAGATTTTGTATTTTTGTCATATTTGCATGAGCATAACATTAAATAGAAAATGGAGTTAAACTTAAAGCGCCCGTTGGCATTTTTTGATTTGGAAACTACGGGTGTCCAAGTGTCAAGTGATAGAATTGTAGAGCTTTCCATATTGAAGGTCAGTCCAGGTGGAAAAGAAGATACGTTGACAATGAAGGTGAACCCTGAGATTCCGATTCCGGCTGAGTCTTCTATGTTTCATGGGATTTATGATGAAGACGTAAAGGATTTGCCGAATTTCCAAGCGAGGGCGAAAGAAGTTGCTGATTTTATCGGAGATGCGGATTTAGCAGGATACAATTCAAACAAGTTTGATGTTCCAATGTTAATGGAAGAGTTTTTACGCGCAGGGGTTGACTTCTCTTTAGAGGGAAGGTCCTTTGTCGATGTACAGAACATTTTTCACCAGATGGAACAGAGAACGCTAAAGGCGGCTTATAAGTTTTATTGCAATGAAAGCCTAGATAATGCCCATACTGCTGAGGCCGATGTAAGAGCAACCTATGAAGTCTTGAAAGCACAGTTGTCCAAATATGAAAATGTAGAATATGAGGATAAGCATGGGGTTGTTTCTGTACCTGTAGTCAATGACGTTGAAGCTTTGCATTCATTTACCAACCTGAGCAAACCGGTGGATTTTGCCGGACGTTTGGTCTATGATGCGGATGGTGATGCAAGCATTAACTTTGGAAAACACAAAGGGAAAAAAGTTGTTGAGGTTTTTGATGTTGAACCGAGCTATTATGCTTGGATGCAAAATGGAGATTTCCCATTGTATACCAAGAAGGTATTGGAAGGGATTTGGAACGAGCATAAAAACAAGAAAAGAGAGGCAAGGGTAAACAACCCGGTCCAAGCAACAAGTCCAAGTAAGGATTTTAAAAAACCGGAAAGGAAACCAGAGCCAAGTAAACCCATTACCAATGATATGTTAAAGGGTTTGCAAGATAAATTTAAAAAATAAAGAACCATTCAATATTATGATGAATAAAGAACAAGAGATTGAACGTATTTCCTGTTTAATTATAGGATCAGGACCTGCTGGATACACTGCTGCCATTTACGCTGCACGTGCTGATTTAAAACCTGTTATTTATACGGGTATGGTTCCGGGAGGACAATTGACCCAGACTACAGAAGTTGATAATTTTCCGGGTTACCCACAGGGAATCACTGGTCCGGTAATGATGGAGGATTTACGTGCTCAAGCTGAGCGTTTTGGAACAGATGTACGTTTTGGATATGCTACGAAGGTTGATTTTTCAACGGATGGTGGAATCCATAAGGTAGAGATTGATGGGGTTAAGACCGTTGAGGCTGAAACTGTTATTATCGCTACAGGTGCAACTGCGAAATGGTTAGGATTGGATTCGGAAGAAAAATATAACGGATTTGGTGTTTCGGCTTGTGCTGTATGTGATGGATTTTTCTACAAAGGTCAAGATGTTGCCATTGTAGGAGCTGGAGATACGGCCGCTGAAGAAGCAACTTACTTAGCTAAGCTTTGTAGAAAGGTTTATATGTTGGTTCGTCGTGATGAATTCCGCGCTTCTAAAGCTATGGTTCATCGTGTGAACAATACGCCAAACATTGAAGTTCTTTATAATACGGAAGCAGTAGAGATTTTAGGAGATGGTCAAGTGGTAACCGGAGTACGAGTGATCAATAACGAAAGCAAAAATCTCCAAGACCTAGATGTTACGGGATTCTTTGTCGCTATCGGTCATAAGCCAAATACAGAGTTGTTCAAAGGGATCTTAGATATGGATGAAACTGGTTATTTGATAACCAAAGCCGATAGTACGGCTACCAATATCCCTGGTGTTTTTGCTTGTGGAGATGTTCAAGACCATGTTTTCCGTCAAGCGATCACAGCTGCAGGAACTGGTTGTATGTCTGCATTAGAAGCAGAGCGCTATTTAATGGCTAAGGAAGACGTGGTGCTTTCTTAATATAGACAAAAGACATTAGACATTAGACAACAGATCTTTTATTTCGCCGATTGTAAGGGAGTCTATTAGATTTTTTTAATTGGTGTTTTGAAATATTTAATAATGAAGAGCCTTTCTAATTTTTAGAGAGGCTCTTTTTGATGTTTGAACCAGGATTAAATGGATGAGAGGATGTACCAAGATTTGGGGAAGAACCAGGATTAAATGGATGAGAGGATGTACCAAGATTTTGGGGAAAGAACCAGGATTGAATGGATGAGAGGATGTGCCAAGATTTGGGGAAAGAGCCAGGATTGAATGGATGAGAGGATGTACCAAGATTATTATCAACAAGTCGCTGGAAAGTCCCCAATATAGAAGGGGCGTATTGCATACGCCCGCTCCATGCAAACCAAAAATAATATCAATTCTGATTAAATCTTGACGCAGGAAGAGTCTCGGAAAAACACAATACTCCATCATTTCCATAAATATTTCTATTCTTTTTTATGGATAAATAAGGTCTTGTGTCTTATGTCTGTTGTCTATATTAAAATCTATATCCGATAGAGATACCAGCGCGGATACCTCCCCAGGGGCTTTTTGCTTTTAGGGAAGCGCCTTGAGCATCTACTGTGGTTTCAATATCTACAACATCATTCTGTAAGTTTTCAAGCTCTTCTCTTAGGTATTGCTGCTCTTGAGGAGAAAGGTCCATTTTTCCTGATATAGTTCCGCTAGCGCCGCCATAATGTGGTCCAAGGATTCGAAGATCCATGAATACTGATTTTGCAAGTTTAAATTGAGACCCAATAACGAAACCGAAGCCCCAAGTTCCGATTCCACCTTTAAGAGGAACTGTTTCTGTGGTTCCTTGGTCAGTTTCATAAGGATAATTGGTTGTGATGTTGTACTTTCCATATTTGAAGAAAGGACCTACGTAAAATCCTCTTCCACCATCTCCATTTTTGCTTGTATAGAATCTGAATTCGGGAGAGAAAGTAAAATGGTCTAAAGTAGCATCATTGGTAAAGTTTTCATCTTCGATCAATTCTTCAATAGTTTTTTTGAAGTGGAGGGATGATTTACCTCTAAATCCAATACTAGCATTAACACTCATTTTGGGAGCTACCATGCGTTCGTATTCGAAAGCAAAAGTTTTACCAACCAAGGGTAAAAGATTGAACTTTACGGTATTCTGTTGTGCTAAAGTCAAGGATGGGAGTAAGCATAGGGCGAAGGTTATGGACAGAAGCGCGAGTCCAAGGGAATTTTTATTTTTCATTGTGAGTTAACATTTGGTTTTGATAGTCCAAATATATTTAACTACAATGAAAGCCACAATACCTAAAAGTTGGTATTTTATAAAACTGAAAAATATTTTAGCGCATTCCAGATTCCATCATTATCTACATCATCTGTGACGTAGTTGGCGATTTCCTTTACCTCTGGGTTAGCATTCCCCATTGCGACACCTAGCTGAACGTGTTTAAGCATGCTGATGTCGTTTCCACCATCACCGAAAGCCATTGTGTTTTCCAATGGAATACCAAAATGCTTGCAGAATATGTCAATCCCCACCTTTTTACTTAAGCCTTTTGGGTTTACATCGGCAAATAGCGGAGTCCATCTCGAAGCAAGAGAATTCGGCATTACGGTTTCCATAAACTGCTTTTCTTCCTCAGGCCCTAAGAAGATATTGGTCTGTAAAATACTATGGATATCAACCTTTTCCATGTCGACCAATTTTGGAACCGGTAGGTTGAGGTGGGCATACATGCCGGCAATTTCAGGAGTTACATCATGAATGGTAATCTCTTGTTCAGACATAAAGGAGAAACTAAGGGGTTTTTCCTTTGCATACTCAATCACGGACTGTATATCCTGACTGGCAATGGTCTGCTTGAATAGCACTTCAAAATCATGGGTAAGGCAATAACCGCCATTAAAGGTGATATATCCATCGAAATCCAAAAATTTGATATGATCAATACTGTTTATGGATCTCCCTGTTGAAAGAATGGTTTTGATGCCATGAGTCTGAAGTAATCTGATTGCTTCAACGGTTGATTCAGGTACTTTGTGGGTCTTGAAACTCAATAAGGTTCCATCAATATCAAAAAATACGGCTTTAATTTTAGGATTTAGCATGCCCAAAGGTACGTAAATTGGGCCAATTAGCCTAGGAAATGGAGGTTGATTTAGCTGCTTGGGCAAC
Organism: Sphingobacterium sp. LZ11T8; assembly: GCF_024261425.1. Taxonomy (NCBI): domain Bacteria; kingdom Pseudomonadati; phylum Bacteroidota; class Sphingobacteriia; order Sphingobacteriales; family Sphingobacteriaceae; genus Sphingobacterium; species Sphingobacterium sp. LZ11T8. The sequence goes on from NZ_JANBZY010000010.1 coordinate 54,137, forward strand.
CATTAAACATTGATTTGACCATCCTAGCTGAATTTGTTTGTAGGCAATGATTATCTTTGTACTGAAATAATAATGGTATGACTATATTCATGGATTTTTTAGGTGAGCTGGAAGGGATGCTTTTAAGAAAAGAACTGCAAAAAATTTCTTTAGGAAATTACCGAGGTGAAGAGGCTAATTTAAAAAATATCTATATAAAGCCTGTGTTAATAAAACAGGACTTAATGCTTTCATTTGTTTATCGTTATCAAACGAAAGATATCACTAAGAATTATTCCATTGAAGATTCGATAAAAGAGCTGGAAAAGCTGGTGGACTTTAGAGGATTCAGACAGGTGAATGTTCAGAACCTCAGTGAAAATCTGGTTTTTCAGATGAACAAAAAAGGAGAATGGCGCCTGCAAAAAGAAAAGGTTGAGCAGAGAAAGGAGCAGTCCTTGTCTCATGATAAAATCAAGGACCGAAAAATTGCGGATTCCAGTAAGGTCTATCTGCATCAGTTAAACCTTACTGATGGGGAAGGAAAAGTGTTCAAGAATGCCCAGGATAAATGGAAGCAAATCAATCATTATATCGAATTATTGAGTTCGTCCTTAGCAGGTCTTCCTTCTAAGGAAATGCTGAAAGTAGTGGATATGGGCGCAGGAAAAGGTTATCTGACCTTTGCACTTTATGATTACCTAAGAAATAGCCTGGGGAAACAGGTGGAAGTAGTGGGGATAGAATACAGGAAGGATTTGGTTGATTTCTGCAATCAGGTTGCTCAAGATTCAGGATTTGATGCCCTGCGTTTTGAGGAGGGAAGCATTGAAGATTATCAAACAGTTGAAGGAATAGATGTACTGATTGCCTTGCATGCCTGTGATACAGCTACGGATGATGCCATATTCAAAGGCATCCAAAATGATGCTGAACTTATTGTGGTGGCTCCTTGTTGCCATAAGCAGGTCAGGAGGGAATTGGAAGCGGTGAAAGCTAAGAATGACCTGGATTTTATGACCCAATATGGTATTTTTTTAGAAAGGCATGCAGAGATGCTAACGGATAGCATACGTGCCTTGATCTTGGAGTATTATGGTTATGAAATGCGAGTCATGCAGTTTATTTCGGATCAGCATACACCAAAAAATGTCATGTTGGTCGGCTCTAAGCGAAAGATAGAGCCTAAGAAGCAGGTTGAAATCTTAGAAAAGATCAAAAGTCTGAAAGCTTATTTTGGAATCAATTACCAGCACTTGGAACGTTTGTGTGGCCTTGATATATAAGTTTTTACATTAGTTTAGTTAATATATTTATTTAGATAATAGACAGGCTTTTTATTTATCGTTTATGTATCAACAAACCAGTTGTTCATTTGGAATAAGGTAATTCCGGATAATAGTCCAAAAAACCTGTGCATTTAGGTCACAAAGTTCTATCTTTGTGTCTTGAAAAATTGTAGCGATGAGAATTTCTTATAATTGGTTAAAGAATTTTATTGATATAGATAAAACCCCACAGGAGCTTTCCTTAATCTTGACAGATATTGGTTTAGAAGTAGAGTCCTTGGAGGTTGAACAGAGTATTCCTGGAGGATTGGAAGGGTTGGTTGTTGGAGAAGTGATTACTTGTGAGCAACATCCAAACGCTGATAAACTAAAAGTAACAACAGTAAACGTAGGTAAACCTGAGTTATTGAATATCGTGTGCGGTGCGCCAAACGTACGCACTGGTTTAAAAGTTATAGTAGCACAGGTTGGCACAACCTGTCACCCTACATCAGGAGATCCTTTTAAAATTACCAAGTCCAAAATCCGTGGCGAAGCATCCGAAGGGATGCTTTGTGGTGAGGATGAAATTGGTTTGGGTACTTCACATGCAGGTATCGTAGAGCTAGATTCTGACGCCGAAATTGGCAGTTTGGTGAAATCATACTTCAATATGGAGGATGATTATTGCTATGAAATCGGGTTGACACCAAACCGTGCAGATGCGGCATCCCATTTAGGTGTGGCAAGAGATTTAGCGGCTTATTTCAGGTCGAATGTAAAAGCTCTGGATTTAGGTTCGTTTCAAGAGGTGTCAACAAGTGGAACTGCGGTAAAAGTAGATGATGTAGAAGATGCCCCTCGATATTCTGGGATAAATATCAAGAATATCAAAGTTGGAGAGTCTCCGGAATGGTTAAGAAATAAATTAAGTGCAATTGGTGTTCGCTCGATCAACAATATCGTCGATGTAACCAATTATATCCTTCATGATTTAGGACAACCTTTACATGCATTTGACCAGGACAAGATTTCTGGAAATCAGGTAATTGTTAGGAAAGCGAAAGAAGGTGAATTGTTCAAGACTTTGGATGGCATAGAGCGTAAGTTGTCATCAGAGGATTTAGTGATTGCAGATGCTGAGAAACCGATGTGTATTGCTGGGGTTTTCGGTGGTGAATATTCTGGAGTTACGGAAGGAACGACTTCGATTTTCCTAGAGTCGGCATACTTTAACCCGGTAACGGTTAGGAAAACATCGAAAAGACACGCGTTGAAAACAGATTCATCATTCCGTTTTGAGCGTGGAACCAATCCGGATATTACTGTAGAGGCTTTGAAAAAAGCGGCTATCCTGATTGCTGAAGTTGCCGGTGGGGAAGTGTCATCCAATATTGTTGACCTGTACCCAAATCCTATAAAACCATTTGAGTTTCCAGTAAGCTATCAAAATATTCAACGTGTCATCGGAAAAGACATTCCCGCGGAAACGATTAGAGAGATTATCGTGAGTTTAGGCATTGAGCTTGAAAATGAGACTGCTGAGGGGTTTGATGTCAAGGTACCTGCTTATAAAGTAGATGTCATCCGTGAGATTGATGTGGTTGAAGAAGTATTGCGCATCTATGGATACAACAATATTGAACTAAAGACGCAGATCAAAGCTTCCTTAAATACCTCGGAGAAACCAGATAAGGAAGTTGTGTTGAACCAGATTGCAGATCTATTGATCGCTAATGGGTATAGGGAGATCTTGGCGAATTCATTGACCAAAGATGATTACCTGGAAAATGAGGAGACTGCTGTGAAGCTGTTAAATCCATTGAGTAGCGATTTGGACGTGATGCGTCAGAACCTGTTGTTTTCTGCTTTGATTGCCATTGGATACAATCAAAAACGCAAGAATGCAGACCTAAAGATCTTTGAATACGGAAGGTCGTATAATTTAGTTGAAGGTAATTACGTAGAAAAGCAATTGTTCTCTATCGCTATTTCAGGAAAGAAAGAAGCGGAGCAATGGAATAATAATGCCAAAGGCGTAAGTTTCTATGATATCAAAGCAGTTGTAGACGATATCGTCAAAAGACTGAAAGTAGAAGGTATCCGCGTTGAGGATTATGTTGGGACGTACTTTGATTATGGATTGAGCTATAGAAAAGGAGAGAAGGTCTTGGTTTCCTTTGGGGCGGTTTCAAAAGCTAACCTGAAGAAAACAGATGTTGATGGACCGGTATTCTTTGCGCAATTTGATTGGGACTTGATGATTAAAGTGATCAAGAAAAATAAAATCACGTACAAGGAAGTTTCAAAATTCCCATCCGTAAGACGCGATTTAGCGTTGTTGCTGGATGATCAGGTGACCTTTGAGCAATTGCGTTTAATTGCCACAAAGACAGAGAGAAAGTTATTGAAGGATGTTCAGATATTTGATGTCTATAAGGGTGATAAATTGCCGGAGGGTAAGAAGTCATATGCCTTGAGTTTTACGCTTCAGGACGAAGAAAAAACACTTACAGACAAACAAATTGATGCAATTATTCAAAAATTAATTATTAACTTTGAGAAAGAAGTAGGCGCATCAGTGCGCTAAAAATTTATACATTAATTGCGAAATACTATGGCGTCATTATCTTCCCAAATGAATATTATCGTTGAGAAAACGAAAAATCTTATTCAATTGTGTGAAGCCTTGCAAGAGGAGAATGACTTGTTAAAGTTAGAAGTTCAATCATTGCAAGTTGCATTTGATACGAGTTCGGATAAAGTTAAGCAGCTGGAAGACAAGGTGAAAGCCTTGGCGGTTGCTAAAACATTAGACAATTCGGAGATCGATAAAGACGCTATAAATGAAAAAGTACTTGACACAAAACGAAAAATTAACGATTTTGTGCGAGAAATAGACAAATGTATAAGTCTATTGAAGTAGGAAAAGGGAGTAGGAGAATAGACTTATTACGTTATTAAGCTCAAAGAAAATGGGAGAGATTTCCATAAAAATAAATATAGCAGACCGAGTATATCCTTTACGTGTTGAGACGGAGGAGGAAGAGGTGATTCGATATGCCGCGAAGCTAATAAACGAGAAAATTAAAGAACTGCAGGATAACTATGCGGTTCGTGATAAGCAAGACTTGTTGTCGATGTGTGTATTGCAATATGCCACGGGGATGATCAAGGCTGAGCGGAATAGTCAGAACCAGGATTCTGGTCTGGAGCATTCCATTCATGAACTGGACAATATTCTGACAGATTTCTTCAAAAAATAAAACGTTTACGTTCTTAGAATTTAGAGCTTGTAACGACGAATTTGCCGCAATTAAATTCGGGTTGTCACTATTTTAAACTTAACGCTTCAATATCACGAGCAATTTTAAAGATGTAGGCCATTTTGCGAAAGCCATCTAGGTCATGATCATACGCTCAAATCATGTGTAATCGAAGTTTAATAATACATGGTACCTGATTTATTTAATTGCGGTTTTTTTTTGGAAATTAAATGCTATTACATTAACATATTAAATTATAAATAATAACAAATGGAGTTATCAACTACTATATCAATAATAATTTCACTGGTTGTCGGTGTTTTTATTGGACGATATCTTTTGCAGATGTTGTTCAAGAAGCAGGAGCAATCAGCGAATGATAAGGCTGCCCAAATAGTAAGGGATGCAGAGCAACAAGCGGATCATATAAAAAAGCAGCGTCAGCTAGAAGCAAAAGAGAAGTTTTTGCAATTGAAGGCTGAGCATGAAAAAGAAGTCAACCAAAAGAATAATACCATCTCCCAAAAAGAGAATACCATTCGTCAGAAAGAACAGTCATTAAATCAAAAATTGGAGAATCTAAATCGTGAAAAACAGGATTTGGATAACAAAACCAAGAAATTGGATCAAATGATTGAGTTCAATGACAAGAAAAAGGAAGAGGTAGAGCAGCTAAAAGGCCAACATATCAAGCAATTGGAGAGTATGGCTGGACTGTCTGCTGAGGAAGCTAAAGAACAGTTAGTGAATTCATTGCGTGAAGAAGCTCGTTCTCAAGCGATCATGCAGATCAAGGACATCGTTGATGAAGCGAAATTAACAGCTTCGAAAGAGGCCAAGAAAGTAGTTATCCAAACTATACAACGTACAGCTACTGAATCTGCCATTGAAAATACGGTATCTATCTTTAACATTGAAAATGATGAGATCAAAGGTCGTATCATTGGACGTGAAGGTCGTAATATTAGAGCACTTGAGGCTGCAACGGGTGTAGAGATTATCGTAGATGATACCCCAGAAGCGATTATCCTTTCTGGCTTTGATCCTGTACGTCGTGAAATTGCCCGTTTATCATTACATAGATTGGTTACGGATGGTCGTATCCACCCAGCACGTATCGAGGAGGTTGTTGCAAAGACCCGTACGCAGATTGAAGATGAAATCGTTGAAATCGGTGAACGTACCGTCATTGATTTAGGTATTCATGGTCTACACCCTGAACTGATCAGGATGGTGGGAAGAATGAGATATCGTTCTTCATATGGTCAAAACCTATTACAGCACTCACGTGAGGTTGCGAATTTTGCGGCTACGATGGCGGCGGAATTGGGACTTAATGTGAAACATGCGAAGCGAGCTGGATTGCTGCACGATATTGGGAAGGTGCCCGATGATAACCCAGAATTGCCTCACGCGATCTTGGGGATGCAATTGGCCGAGAAATATAAGGAACATCCAGATGTATGCAATGCGATTGGTGCTCACCACGACGAGATCGAGATGACTTCGATGATATCTCCGATCGTTCAGGCATGTGATGCAATTTCAGGTGCCCGTCCAGGAGCTAGACGTGAGGTCGTAGAAAGCTACATCAAACGTTTGAAGGAACTAGAAGACCTAGCTTTGTCATATCCAGGTGTGGAGAAAACATTTGCTATCCAAGCAGGACGTGAACTGCGTGTTGTGGTTGAAAGCGAGAAAGTATCTGATGCGCAAGCTGAGATCTTGGCAGCAGATATTTCAAACCGTATCCAGACAGAGATGACTTATCCAGGTCAGATCAAAGTAACAGTCATTAGAGAGACCAGATCGGTTTCTTATGCAAAATAACATTCAATTAGAATTTATAGGAAAGCCCGTCATTTGATGGGCTTTTTCTTTTTCCCTTGTATTAGAATTTGATTAGAATTCCATAAAATAGCATTAAGGTATGGGCTAAATGGCTAAATTTGAAATAATTAAAAGAAATGCAAGTATTAGTTGTAGAAGATGATCATCGGATAAGTTCCTTCTTAATTAAAGGTTTAGAGGAAAATGGTTTTTTGGTTACCCTTTGTAAAACCGCGGAGGATGCCTTGTTGGAGGAGAACCTTAAAATTGATTGGGATGTCATTGTTTTGGACATTATGTTGCCTGGAATCGATGGGGTGCAGTTATTGCAGACCTTACGCTATAAACAGGTCTATGCTCCTGTATTAATGCTGAGTGCCTTGAACAGTATTCAAGACAAGGTGACTTCCTTGGATTATGGTGCCGATGATTATTTGACCAAGCCTTTCCATTTTGAGGAACTGCTGTCGCGGATCAATGCCCTGAGCAGGAGAAAGCAATACCATAATCAGGAAAAGCCGAAGAGTCCGATTTTGGAATTTGATGAGCTGCAGATCGACACGGATCAATATAAAGTCTTTTTAAAGGGGGAACTGGTGGACCTCTCGCCAAGGGAATTCAAATTGCTGATGTACCTGATAGAAAACCGAAATAAGACGGTTAGCCGAATGCAAATATTAAATGCAGTTTGGGGCATCACATTTAACAATCACAGCAATGTAGTGGATGTATATATATCCTATTTGAGAAATAAAGTTGAAAGCCAAGATCAGAAGTTTATCCAAACCGTAAAAGGAATTGGATATATGTTTAAGTATGATTCATGAAGTTAAAGCATAGGTTAGCCTTATATTCGATCTGTATCTTTAGCGTTGTTACGCTATTGATATCAGTTGTTATTTATTTTGCCTATTACGTGCAGATGGAAAAATCTGAGCAACATGCTTTGGAAAGTAAATCATTATTGGCAGCCATCTATTATCTGGAACGCGATGAGTTGAGCAGTCTGGACCATGAAAATATCCAAAAGCAATTGCAGAAGACTATTTCCAGAAGAGATATTGTTGTATTTGATAGTCTTGATAAAAGGAAGGCTGGAGACATGTCCGTAATTTCTGATATTTCAAAGGATTTTATAGGGCAGGTTCGGTCGGATAAAAATTCATTCTTTAACACTGATCATTTCTTTTATAACGGTATTTTCTATAATGATAACGAAGGGGATTTTGTCATAGTCACCCGAGAATCCAAAGAGGGCTTCAATAATCAGATGCAGTCATTATTTCATATCTTGATTATTGCATTTTTTGTTGGACTGAGTATAATTTACTTCTTTTCAAGGTTCCTGGGCTATATTGCTTACCAGCCAATAGTCGATGTAATCAAACAGATCAAGGACCGAGATAGCAAGAACTTTGAAAAACCTATCCAATTGGAGAGATCCTATTCAGAAATCCAGGATTTGGTGAACACCTATAACCTGTTTGTAGATCGCATCTCTCAAACCTTCAATGTTCAGAAAAATTTCATTGATTATGTTTCCCATGAACTCAGGACTCCGATTACTGCCCTTTTAGGTACCTTGGAGGTGACCAACCAAAGGGAGCGGAGCAAAGCGGAGTATGAAGATGTAATCCAACAACTAAAGCAATATACCACTGATCTGGAAGAGACCTTGGAAAACATGATGTTGCTGTCTGGAGCAAAAACAAGCTTTGAGTTCTCAAGATTAAGAATTGATGAGATTATTTGGCAGGTCATTGAAAATGCGGTTCTCTATTACCAAGCTGATATTGAGGTGAAAATTGAAGTAGAGGATGCTAACTTAATGGAATGGGAGGGTAATGAGAAGCTCTTGGCTTTAGCCTTCAATAATATCATTGAGAATGCAATAAAGTATTCAAACAATAAGAAAGTAACTGTGATCCTTCATGAGGACCTAGGCAGGTTGGAGGTGTTAGTGGTAGACCAGGGGATTGGCATATCTCAGGAGGACCTCAAAAAAGTAAAGGAAAACTTTTACCGAGGGGAAAACACAGATAAATTTTCAGGTAAGGGAATTGGTCTCTCTATGGCCAACATTATCTTTGTATTGCACAAAGTTGAAATGAAACTACAAAGTGAAGGGATGGGCACACAGGTCTCTCTCAAATTCTAATCAAATTCTAATCTAATTTAAAACTCACCTTAATCTGCAAATTATAGGTTTGCAGAAAATATTAATGGTGAAGAAATTCTATCTAATTTTCGTATTAAGCTGCCTTGCTGTTATTCTGCAAGCCCAGACCTATTCCCTAGAGGATTTAGAATCCCAGTTTCTGAAAAACAATTTGCAGTTAATCGCGAATAAGTTTCATATAGAAAAGTCTGAAGCATTGATCGTTCAGGAGAAGCTGTGGGCCAACCCAAATCTTACCGTTGACAACCTGAACCTTTGGGCTAACCGATCTTTTGAAACCATGCCCAACCTCATCGGCAATTTCGGAAGTAAACAGCAGCTCAATATGGAATTAGAACAGCTGATCGAGACAGCTGGGAAGAGAAAGAAACGAGTAGCCATTAAAACATTGGAGAAGACTTCTGCCCAGCTGGAGTTTGAGGAAATCCTCAGGCAATTAAAGCTAGAATTAAGAACCAACTTTTATAGCCTACAAAGAATTCAATTGGAAGAAAATCAATTGCAATCCATATTGGAATTGTTCTCCAAATTGAATGAGCAATATAAGATGCAAGCTGAAAAACAGCATGTTTCCCAGGTAAGTTTTTTAAGGGTCCATACCGAGCTAATCGGTATCCAGAAGGAGCTTTTGGATTTAAAGAGCCAAAAAAATGAGATCCTCCAGCAATTAAGAACCCTTACTCAATTACCAGATCTGAAAGCAGATCAATTATCCTTTGATGGATTTCATGTTGGCGAGAAGACTTTATTACCGGCCGAGCTAAAAGAACTAGCTAATTCCCAAAATATTTATTTGCGTTCGATGGCCAATGATATTCAGCTTTCTGAAGGTCAGTTGAGATTGGAGAAGGCACAGAAAACCCCAAACTTAAACCTATTGATGAATTATGAGCGCGGAGGTAATGTGATGAGTAATTTCATTGGTATTGGGGTGAACATTGAATTGCCCATCTTCAACAGAAATAAGGGAAATATCCAAGCTGCAAAAATCCAGGTTGAACAAGGTCAAGCCCAGTTTCAAGCTAGGCAATTAGAAATAGGAAATGAGATCGATAAGCTATTGAATAAACTTGCTTTATTCCGGGAGAACCTGACAAACTGGAAGGATACTAATACTGCAGCACAACAAAGAGTTTTAGAGAATTATATCAAATATCTTCAGGAACAACAGGTTACCCTCATCGAATTCATTGATTTTTCCCAAGCTTTTCGTGAAGCTCAGCAAGCCTATTTGGAATTACAGGAAAGTTATTTAATCACATTTGAACAACTACAGTATGTAGTTGGCCAGGAACTATAATAATGAAAAATATTAAAAGTTTACCCTTAGGTTTAATTACCCTGATTGCATGTTGCACTGGCTGTGGAAGCAGCCAGCAGCAACAAATTGACGTACAGGATAGCACAAAAGGGTTTTGTATCAGCGATCAATTAAAAAAGACTACAGAAATTATTACGGTCAAGGAAAGCCCCATTGTAGAGCAATTGACCTTATCCGGAAAGATTGAATATAATGAGAATGATCTGGTTACCTTTCGTAGTTTATTGCTTGGCGTAGTCGATCGTGTTGATTTTGAGCTTGGTGACCAAGTTAAAAAGGGTCAGGTCCTGGCAACCATCAAATCAACGGAAATCCAAAGTCTGTTTCAACAGAAGAATGCACAGCAAAACCAGATCAATCTACTAGCGAAACTTTTGGTAACCAAGAAAGACCTGTTGAAAGACGGGATGATTTCAGAGCCTGAAATGCTGCAAGTGGAGCATGAACTGGAAAGTGCCAAGATTGAATTGAAACGCATCAATCAATCTTTGCAGCTTTATCATGCCGTAGGCGAGGGGACTTTCCAGATTTTAGCACCAAAAAATGGTTATATCATCCAAAAAGATATCAGCCAAGGGCAAATCATTACCCAGGAAAGCAATCCCTTGTTTTCTATTTCGAATCTGAAGGAAGTTTGGGTGATGTTGAACGTCTATGCAAGTAACCTTAGGTTTATCAAAACTGGAGACCAGGTTAAGGTGAGGACAATTGCATATCCAGATCAGGTCTATACCGGGAAAATAGATAAAATATACAATGTATTTGATGCCAATGAGCATGTAATGAAGGCACGGGTGGTATTGGAGAACCAAAACCTTAACCTGATGCCCGGCTTGAGTGCCGATATCATAATCGATAAAATAAAATCAGAAGAAACAGCATTAGCCATTCCAAATAAGTCTCTTGTATTCAGTAATAATGAAAATTTCATGGTTGTTTACAAGGGAGATTGCCAATTGGAAGCAAAGAAGCTTGATATTATTTCGAGCAATGAAGAAGTGACCTATGTAAGCAATAAATTAGAAGCGAACGAAAAGGTTATTGGTAGCAATGCACTATTGATTTTTGAACAGATTAAGGGCTTGTAAGGATGAAGAAGTTTGTTCAAAATATAGTAACCTTTTCATTAAGGAATACCACTTTTATTTTATTTGCCACGTTTGCCCTTTTGTTTGCGGGTATTTATGCGCTCAAACATACAGCGATTGAGGCCTTTCCTGATGTTACCAATACGCGGGCGAGGATTATCATCCAATGGCCAGGTCGAAGTGCAGAGGAGGTGGAGAAGCTGGTCACTTTGCCGATTTCCAAGGAGATGAACAGTATTCCTAAGAAATCAAATATCCGTTCGATTTCTTTATTTGGTCTGTCTGTGGTAACTGTACAGTTTGAGGATGGGGTAGATGACTTTTATGCGCAGCAGTATGTTTCTAATAAATTAGCGGGAATAGACCTTCCAGAAGGAACGGAAGTAGAGGTAGAGCCACCTTCAGGTGCTACAGGAGAAATCTTTAGATACATCATTAAAAGCGATCTGCCGATCAAGGAAATATCAGCGATCCAAGATTGGGTAATTGAAAGGGAGCTTCTTGGCGTACCTGGAGTGGCCAATGTGATCAGTTTTGGAGGCGAGGAAAAAATCTATGAGATCAAGATCAATCCGACCGAACTAAAGAATTTCAGTCTGACACCGCTCGATGTTTATGAAGCTGTATCAAAATCCAATATCAATGTGGGCGGGGATGTAATCCAACAAGGAGATCAAGCCTATGTGGTGCGTGGTGTCGGGTTATTGGACAAGATTGAAGATATAGGAAATATTACGGTCAAATTAAATGGCTCTACGCCAGTTTTGATTAAAAATGTTGCAGAGGTTGTAGTTTCCAATAAACCACGGTTGGGTCGCGTGGGATACAATGAGCAGGAAGATGTTGTGGAAGGGATTGTGGTCATGTTGAGAGGGGAGAACCCATCCGAGGTTATTGGATTGCTTAAAGAGAAGATCGAAGAATTAAATACAAGGACATTACCGGACAATGTCAAGATCGAAACAGCGGTTGACCGGACGAAATTGGTGGACAGCACGGTCAAGACCGTATCAAAAAACATTGTTGAAGGTGTTTTACTGGTATCCCTGATTGTATTTATCTTCCTATATAATTGGAAATCCACCTTTATTGTAGCTTCTGTTATTCCGCTTTCATTCTTATTTGCCATAATAATGCTGAAGATCCAAGGGTTACCAGCGAATCTGATTTCAATGGGCTCTTTGGATTTCGGTTTACTCTTGGAGGGAACCCTGGTTATTGTGGAAACGGTATTTGTCGCTTTAGCGACGCTATCCCATAAGGTAGGTCCGGAACGGTTTGCAAAGATGTCCAAGATGGGAGTAATCAAGAAAAGTGCAGGTAGTGTAGCTTCCTATATTTTCTTCGCATTGATGATTCTGATCGTTGCGTTATTACCTATTTTCTCTTTCCAGAAGGTTGAAGGGAAGATGTTTACCCCATTGGCTTTTACTTTAGGATATGCATTGTTAGGTTCCTTGATATTAAGTTTAACCTATGTTCCTGCTATGTGCAAGTTGCTTTTTACCAAAGGCATGGAAGAGAAAGAAAACTTTGTGACCAGATTCTTTCATAGATCTATCTATGGAATTTATAGTTATGCCCTGAAATTCAAAAAAATAACCCTTGTTGTTTTTATTGGCATTCTAGCATTATGTTCGATAAAGTTTATGAATTATGGTTCTGAATTCCTTCCTCAATTAAATGAAGGGGCCATTTATATCCGAGCGACTTTGCCCAATAGCATTAATCTGGATGAATCTAGCCGGCTGACCAAAGAAATGAAGCAATTGATGGTGGAGACCTGTCCGGAGATTGATTTTATCTTAACCCAAACCGGTAGACCCAATGATGGGACTGATCCCACAGGCTTCTTTAATATTGAGTTCAACGTCCAATTGACTGAACAAAATACTTGGAAACGAGGATTGGATAAGGAGGAGATCATCGAGGAACTGAGGGAGAAATTGAATCAATACCCAGGGATTAATTTTGGATTTAGCCAACCCATTCAAGATAACGTAGAGGAATATGTGGCCGGAGTTAAGAGTTCTTTGGTTATTAAGATCTTTGGTGATGACCTGTACAAGTTAGAAGACTATGCAAATCAGGTATCAGATGCGATCGGCAAGGTTCGAGGGATTACAGATATCAACGTTTATAAGAATATAGGTTTGCCAGAATTAAGAATTCAGCTTCATGATTCTAAAATGGCGAAGTATGGCATCTTTACCAAGGATGTACAAGCCGTTATCGCGATGACCATTGGTGGACAGGCGGCAACCAAATTTTATGAAAAAGATCGACAGTTTGATGTGGTCCTCCGATTCAATAAAGAATATAGGGATACACCTGAAAAAATAGGGAATATCCTCATACCGACAAGTACCGGAGAGAATATCCCGTTGCAAGAGATAGCAAGCATTGGGTATGTGACTGGACCTGCCTTTATCTATCGTGAGGGCAATAGCAGATACATTGGTATTGGCTTTAGTATATCGGGAAGGGATCTAGGAAGTACGATTGAGGAGGCAAAAGAGGTAGTAGCCAAATCCATAAAACTTCCTAAAGAAAATTATATGGAATGGGCTGGTGAATTTGAAAGCAAGGAACGGGCAACCAAACAATTAATGACGGTTATTCCTATTTCCCTGGTTCTGATCCTCATATTGCTTTACAGTAATTTTGGAAATATGAAAGATACAGCCATTGCTGCTATTACCATTCCATTTGCCTTTATTGGCGGCTTCCTGTCTTTATGGATCACAGGTACCATCTTTGGGATTTCCGCTGGTATCGGATTGATTATCCTCTTCGGTGTAAATACCATCAATGGAATCATCCTGATCGCTGTGATGAAGGAGTACCTGAAAAAGAAACCGCTGAAAGAAGCCATCGACCAAGGTGTGAAAAGTAGGATCAGATCTATTGTGATGATTGCCCTGATGGGTTCGATGGGATTGCTACCTGCTGCGCTCTCCAGTGGGATGGGGTCTGAAATACAGAAGCCCTTAGCCATTATGATTGTTGGTGGCCTATTGATCTGTTTGATACTTTCCTTTGCAGTGTTGCCGGTAGTATTCTATTATGCATATAGAAAGGACAAAATGTTAGCAAAGAATAGTTAACTTTGCAGGCATGAAGAAAAAGGCTCATGAAACCAATAAAAAGGTAGAATTTTCCAGACCTGTAGAGAAACATTTTTACGAATTGGATCAAACATATGGAACAGGAAACTTTGCCTTATATGCCATATTTATTTTTTTGGCCTTCTTTGGAATCATGGGATTGATATGGATGATCCCTTTTCCTCAATTAGAATTTTTGGTTAAGATGAATGCCCATACGTTCTTGAACTGGGGGTCATTTTTCATAGCAATAGTTATCTACTGTTATTTGAAATTGGCACCGACCCTTTCTTATGCCGTGCTATTCACGATTGGGATCATGAGTTATTTCATCGTCCAACTGGAATATGTTGAACGAGATGGTGGGCCAACGGTCATCTTAGTGTGCAGTATTATTGCATTAATTGGACTAATTGGACTGTTCTTAAGCAGCAATAAGGTGAAAAAAGGAAATGCTTCCTTCTTGAATCTATTGACGATTGGCCCCATTTGGATGTGGTCAAAAGTATTCGATAAATTGAAGTGGAAATATTGATCCATTTGATTTAGACCCATAAAGAAATAATAATAAAGGCTAGTCTTCCGATATGGGGAAAACTAGCCTTTATTTATTCTAGGTAGCTAGATTGGCTATTTTAGGCCTTTTAAATCATAAATAATCTTCGCGATATCTGTATTGTCCAAAAATCCTTGAAAGCGTTCTGCAGCGGGTCCAAACGCCATTAAGGGAACTGGAGTACCCGTATGGTCATTTGTAGCAAAGCTCGCCAGGACCCTACCAGATTTAGGATCCGCATCAAGCACAATCATTCCACCAGTTTCATGATCAGAAGTCACGATGACCAAAGTTTCTTTATCCTGTTCCGCAAATTCCAATGCTTGACCGACTAATCTATCAAAACTCAGATATTCTGTTATAGAAAAACCAGTAGAATTGCTATGACCACCACCGTCTATTTTCGCGCCTTCAATCATTAGGAAAAATCCTTTGTCATTTCCTCTTTTCAGGAAATCAATGGAGGGTTTCAAGGCATGTTCAATAAAGCGATAGGATGTTTTGATTTCCGATTGCTCTTTATCCAGTTTATTCCATTTATGGTCAACTTGGTCTTCTTGAAAAACTAAAAGTTGCTTAGCAGAACTTTTTTGAACGGTTTCCAAGGAGGTGCCAATTTCTATACCTTTAGATTTTAATTTCTTAATGAGTGAACTATCATTTTTACTGAAGGATTGGTTAGGACCGCCGATGAATAAGTTTATTTTGCTAAATAAAATGTCGTTAGCAATACTGTCAGAAAGATCTCTTTCATTGACATGAGTAAAAAAAGCAGAAGGGGTAGCTCCAGTGATTTCATCATTGGACACAACACCTGTCCTCATACCTAACGTGTTCAACCTGTCAGGCAGGTTATCCACTTTATTTCCCAAGCTATCGACTCCGATATAACGGTTCTTGGTCTTATGGCCAGTGGCAATTGCGCTGCCTCCAGCGGCAGAATCGGTATGGTAGTTATCAGTGGGTTGTGTCTTTAGATAACCGGTATAGGGCATGTTTAGTACATTCAGATTTCCTCTGTTAGCCATGGCAGAAGCCCAAAGCTGCGATAGTCCGGCACCGTCACTGATCAATAGAATAATGTTTTTCGGTTTTAATCCAGTTTTGAATTTCTCTTTAATCTGATAGGGGATGTAGGTAGAGTTCTCTTGATAAACTGTTTTTGGCTCATTGATCAAGAATTCACTTAACTCAAAAGGTTTGTCGGTATTGATGAAATCAATCCCTATTTTTTGCCATTCATACCAAGTGGTTTTTGTATCAGGAGCTGCCCAAAAACGGATTTTCTTTCCAAGCTTATGAACAGAGTCTACTTTAGTTTTTACTTTTTGTAAATCCTTGTCCGTTAATCTGCCGAGGCCATTCCATTTGGATAAAGAGCCAAAACTTGCACTAATAAGCCCTATTCTTTCCAACTCTTGTTGGTTGAATTTCTCATTCAACGTCCCATCGAAATAGAAGATTTCATCATATTTATGAAAATGTGCAGGCTTAGGACGGTTTCCACTTATAACCAACTTGACTGCCTTAGGATTGTTTTTGCTGTCAAAGAGGTCTCGATGCGGTTTCAACAACTTGGTCAGATGCTCTAAAATTGGAGCACCCTCGGTTTTTGGATCAATTAAGAGTTGCAATTGCCCTTTGTTAGGAAAGAGGTATCCATCCGAGCTATGCTTAAATGCTTCGAGTATTGGCTCTAGGTACAGCTTGCTAAAAGTTCTTTCTTTGGTGATGTCTTCAGGATCATGAGCAACATATAGTTCTCCGTCTTTTAAGAATAAATCTGCCTCAATAGACCCAAAACCTAGGCCGTAGGCCTGGTTAAAGGGATTATTACGTGTGTAGTCGTTATGCGAATGAGCATTAGGCAAAAATGCAATGGGCTTGACCTGAGAAAAGTTATTGAAAGATAAACTGCAAAAAAATGCTAGGCTCAGATAATATTTAATTCGATTCATTATAATGACTTAATATTATGGTTTTAGGTGTTTGTTTTAAAGTTAAGAATAAATGATTTAGCAAAATTAGGATGGGCCTATTATTGTTGTGTTATACTACCGTTACCTCATTGTAAAGTCTATCAGGTCATTTCATTCAAATATCAATTCTATTCTCTATTTTTATTTCATGAAAGACCTACAATATCCTTTACATTTCCAGTTTCGTGTTACGAGCCTTGCGAATGATTTTTCGGCAAAGGATGCCAATGGAAACAGTATCTACTATGTCCGTGAAAAGATATTCTCTTGGCGTGACATTATCATGGTCTATAGGGATGAAAGTAAGGCAGAATTGCTTTATGAGCTTCGGTCCAATAAACTCATAGACTTTCAGCAAACATTTACGATTACAGATCGCACTGGAAAATTGATCGGAAAGGTGAGGAGGAAGTCTATAAAATCTTTATGGAGGTCTACATTCAATTTAATGGATTCAAACGATGTTCAAGACCATACCATTAAGGAAAAGAACCCTTGGGTGAAGTTTTGGGATGGGCTTTTTGGCGAGCTCCCATTGATAGGGATATTATCAGGTTATATCTTTAACCCCGCGTATATCCTTCGAAATGATCAGGAAGAACCCGTTTTTGAAATTATTAAGGAACCTTCCTTCTTTGGTCGAAAGTTTACAGTTAATAAATTAACCCAGCGTGAAGTCGATGATGAGCGTTTTGTCCTCAGTCTAATGCTGATGGTCTTGATAGAAAGAAGGAATGGCTAACTACCATTCCTTCTTTTATATTTAACAGCAACCTGAACCTGGAACACAGCAAGAACCTTCGATTACATTCAGGTCTGCCAAATTCAGCTTTTGCTTTTTGGGAGGAATCCCACAAGAATCTTCCGCCAAACAAGCAGTTTTTTTGTTCTTTAGGAGAAACTGTTTGCCATTGAATTCCAGATCATATTTTCCAATAGTATCTGCCTGGTATTCTACTTCAATCTCTCCATCCTCAATTTGTAGCTTATCTTCTGATAATTTTATGATGTCCAATAATTTTCGCGGTTTTAGTCTAGGCTCAAAATCATCGGCACTCCATAATTGGAAATTCACGACCTTCTCCTTGCGGATTGTTCCACCGCAGTCTATAAAATTCTTAAGGATACTTCCTATTTCCGTAACATGAAAATGTTCGGGAACCTGGGTTCCGTTTTCCAGTTTAAACTCCACATTGTCCAATGTGGGAAGGATTTCTTTTATTTCTGATAGTTTCATGGTATTAGTTTTAATCTATATATCGTAATATTGCGATACTTAAGGGTAAAAAAAATGCTAACAGCATTTTTCATTTTTAAATGGTTTTTCAAAGAAATGATGGATTTCTTCCTGGAGTTCATTCCATACCGTTTCATTGATACAATAGCAAACACTCTTGCCTTCAATGCTTCCTTGGATGATATCAACACTTTTAAGCTCCTTCAAGTGTTGGGAAATAGTGGCTTGCGCCAAGCCTAGTTCGTCCACTAAATCATTGCAGATACAGCCTTTTTGCTTTACGATATGCTGTAGAATAGCAATCCTGGCAGGATGGCCTAATACCTTGAAGTAATTGGCCAATTTGTTCTGTTCCTCGGTAAAGATCTCACTCTTAGTAATTCCCATAGCAATTCTTTGTATCGCAATATTACGATATAATGTTTTTTAAATCAAATTTGAATTAAAAAATCCCTTACTGCAATGAGTAAGGGATTGAAATACAGTTCGATAATTTTCTTATCTATTGTTTTTGTAAATGGCGTATGTGAATTTCAAACTACCATTTTCATCAAATTCATTCTCTTTTACCGCATTGATTTTTTCCAATGCTTTTTGAGAACGTGTGTTTTCTGAGGCAACATGGAAGATTACCTTATCCAATTTTTCAAAGGCAAAATCCATCATCAAGTTTTTTACGGACTGGTTGTATGCTCCACCCCAATATTCTTTGGCAAGGAAGGTATAACCGATAGCTATTGACTTTTCATTTCTATCATAATGATAGAATGAAGTGGCACCAATAACCTGTTCAGTTTTGCTGTCAATTATCAAGTAGGGGATATCAGTATCAATCAGTTTTTGAAAATATCTGGTAAAACCCACCGGTGTATAGCGATTGCTGTCAGGATGTTGAGCCCAGATTTCTGGATCTGACGCAGCTGCAAATACCCATTCAAAATCATTTTTGATCATGGGGATTAATTTTACCAAATCGTTGCTTAAGGTTTTTCTTTCCAACATAAGCTATTATTTAATGATACGTTTAATTTTATTGGATTTCTTAATCCATTTATGTACTGCATCGTAATCTTCTTTTTCAATCTTTTCGTAGATATGTTGCAGTTGTTTGATGTGCTCTTCCAATACTTCCAAAACATTATTTCTGTTCTGCTTGAAGATTGGAGTCCACATATCGGGAGATGATTTTGCCAGACGGACGGTCGATTGAAAACCTGAACCCGCCAATTCAAAGATCCTTCCCTGAGATTTTTCCTTTTCCAGAACGGTAAGGGCCAATGCAAAAGAAGTCAAGTGGGAAATATGCGAAACATAGGCAGTATGCATATCATGTTCCTCTGCCGTCATAAAAGAGGTTTTCATTTCCAGCTGCTCCGTTACGGAGTCTGCCAATTCAAATGCATCCTCATCCGAGCGGAATGCTTCTACATAGACCATCATTTTATCCTTAAACAAATTAGGAATTGCTGCTTCGGGACCAGAATACTCTGTACCGGCCATTGGATGGGCAGCTACATATCTACCGCGGTTTGGATGATCCTTGATGAGGTTCAGGATATTAGACTTGGTAGATCCCATATCGATGATGACCTGATCTGTCGCAATATCCAATAATTTTGGCAACAAGACCATGATGGCATCTACAGGAATAGTAAGGACAATGACTTTACAGGACTTCAATGCTTCCTCTAAGGTTTGGATTTCATCTACCAGACCTAATTGAAGAGCCTTCTTTTGATTTACTTCGCTTTTTTCTACTCCGATAATCTTTTCGAAGAGTTTGGTTTCTTTAAGTCGGATACCGATGGAACCACCGATCAAACCTATTCCGACAATTGCTATATTCATTTCAAATATTATTCAAATTTTTAAAAAATGGTTTAGGATCTAATCGATCGCTTTCTTGATTCGGTCGATAGCGTTCTCAAAGACTTCGCTTTTTGCACAAAGGCTGATACGGATGAATTTTTCCCCTTCAGAACCAAATATTCCTCCAGGAGTAATAAATACATGCGCCTTATATAGGACATCATCACAAAGTTGAAAGGAATTCTCAAAACCTTCCGGAATCTTGGCCCATACAAATAACCCTACTTGGTTGGTATCATAGGTACAACCTAATAGATCCATGATTTCAAAAACTTTTTCTCTCCTAATCTTATATTCCTGATTCAGCTGGGTATACCATTCTTTATCTAAGCTCAAGGCTTTCGCTGCGGCCAATTGAAGCGGTAGAAACATACCAGAATCCATATTGCTTTTGAACCTCATGATCTGACCGATCCTGTTTTCATTAGCGATTAACATCCCAATTCGCCATCCTGCCATATTGGAAGATTTACTCAGGGAGTTTAGCTCAATGGCTACATCCATTGCACCGGGAACTTCCATGATGCTTTCGGGATGCTCATTCAGGATAAAACTATATGGATTGTCATGGCAGATCAGGATCTGGTGTTTCTTCCCAAACTCAACGATTCTTTCAAAGAAAGAAATGTTGGCCAATGAACCAGTAGGCATATGCGGGTAATTGATCCACATTAATTTCACCTTACTTAGATCCCTAGATTCGAGTTCCTCAAAATCAGGAAGCCAAGAATTTTCAGCCTTCAAGTTATAGGTAACTGGAGTAGCTCCGGTAATGGTTACCGCACTTGAATATGCCGGATATCCAGGATTCGGAATCAAGGCTTCATCACCTTCTTGAAGGTAGGTCATACATATATGGACGATCCCTTCCTTCGAACCAATTAATGGAAGGATTTCAGTATTAGGATTTAGTGAAACGCGATAATATCGAGCATACCAATCAGCCATGGCAGTTCTAAGGGCAGGAGCGCCTTTATAACTTTGATAACCATGAGCGGTTGATAATGCTGCCTGCTCCTGAAGCGTTTTGATCACTTCGGGATGAGGAGGCAAGTCAGGGCTGCCGATGCCAAGGTTAATCACCTGCGCACCGTTCCTGTTCATCTCATCGATCTCTCTCAACTTCTTCGAAAAGTAGTATTCTTCAGTTCGTTGAAGTCGTTTCGCTACTTCTATTTCCATTATTTATTTTAATTTGGCGATAAAATTATAAAATCTTAATGGTTTTATTTCAATTATGATAAATAATAAACCTACTTTTTGAATAATTAATGACCGATTTTCAATAAAATCAACAGTAATTTAAACATCCACTTTTTTTTAACCTTTTTTAATTTTATTAAATACCCAAATCCTTTAAAATCTGACCTTAACAGAGTGCAATTATTTTGCTCAAAAATAATTAATAGGAAAATGCCTGCTTGATTAAAAATTTTAACTAAAACAAAGTCAGTTAGTTTAGCGGTTTAGGATGAAATATCGATTTATTTACGGTATAGCTTTTTAAATGATGTTTGATTTGGTTTGATTTCCATTTTTACCCATTAGGGTGTCACTAAAGCATTTTTTAATGTTTACTTAAACTACAAAGATTAACCAATTATTTTTGTTAAGTGTCGTCTTACCCACGATTTTACTATGTAAAAACCTGTTCATGTAAAATTAATTTTAAAGAAAATAATAATTAAAGATTTAAAAGTGTATTTTCGTTTAAATGATAGTGTAACACAACAAAGAGTAAAAAATTTTCTTTAATTATCTAGACGCATGAAAGTATCTGAATTATCTGGTGTAAAAGAGATTGCTCGAAGAGCAAATGTATCCATAGCCACAGTCGATAGAGTCCTCCATAATCGAACTGGCGTAGCGCAAAAAACTAAGGAAAAGATATTGTCCATAATCAAGGAAATGGATTATAAACCAAATATCCTTGCAAAAAGGTTGGCGTCCAAAAGAGTATATAAATTTGGTATCCTGATTCCCAAGGAATGCTCAGAGGCAGATCAATGGAATGCACCTGTTTCAGGTATTAAGGAAGCCCTTTCTGAATTTGGTGATTTCGGAGTGGACTTACGTTATTATTTCTTCGATACAGAAGACCGTTTGAGTTTCATAGAACAAAGTGAAGAGCTATTAAATAAGCATATAGACGGTGTTATTGTGGTTCCCATTTTTATCAACGAAACAAGGGAATTTGCTGCAAAATGTATAGAAAGGCGGATTCAGTTTGTCTTTATTGAATCTCAGGTCCCTAAAGTCCATCCCTTAAGCTATATCGGGCAAGACCTTGAACAATCAGGAAGGGTAGTAGGGCATTTATGCCAGTACCTTATTCAACCCAAAGATGAGATTTTAGTGGTCAATGTGGTCAGGGAGAAAGATTCGATCCAGCATTTGGAAGAAAAGATCAGGGGATTCGAGCAATATTTTCTGGACAGCCATTATAATTGCTCCATTGACAGCTTTAACATCGAAATAAACGAAAATGATGAATTCTCCGTTTTCATGGATGATTATTTGCTGAATAAAAACCCTAAACTTATCTATGTGACGAATTCAAGAGCCTATATTGTTGCGAGTTACCTAAAAAATCGCGGTTTAGATCATATCAAATTAGTTGGCAATGGCTATCATAGCAAGAACATTGAATTCCTGAAAGATGGCATCATTGATTTCTTGATCTGCCAGAAACCTTTGGAACAGGGTTATAAGGCTTTTCTTGCCTTATATGAGTTCTTTATTGCTAAAAGAAAGGTTGTTAAGTTGCAATATATGCCGATTGATATTGTTACCCGGGAAAACTATCAATATTATGAAAACTAAATCTTATTAATCAGTCAAGAATATAAAACCATTTAATTGTGATTTTGATGCTTGGGTTCCAAGTTCTTTATAGGTTGGATTTTGACATTTATTTGCAACAATTCAATGCCATCAGGATCGAAAATCAGCTTAGATTACAATTTTTATTACATTTGTAATCTTAGTAATCTGCATGAAGACATACTTTAGACTGCTCTCGTTCGCGAAACCCATAGAAAAATATGCTATTCCTTATATCATATGTACTTTGATAATGGTGGTGTTCAGCACCTTGAATTTAGCATTATTAGCACCGCTATTACATACTTTATTTAATTCCCAAGATGCCGTAATCGAACCTATTGCCAAGCCTGAAGGCTTTGATGTGATGGGTTATTTCAATTACTTTGCCTATGACCTTAACTACCGTTTAGGTCCATACAATGCCTTGAAATATGTCTGTATCGTCATAGTAGCTTCTGTATTTATCAGTAATCTTTTCAGGTACCTTTCTCAAAGGATTATGGAGAACCTTAGGATACATACCTTGTTAAATCTGAGAAAATCGGTTTTTAACAATGTCATGAACCTTCACCTTGGTTATTTTTCCAATCAACGCAAAGGTGACATCATTTCCAAGATTGCTTCCGATGTACAGGTAGTTCAGTTCTCCGTTACGGGAACTTTACAGGTTGCTTTCAAGGAGCCCTTGCAATTGATTGCTTATTTGGTCATGCTGTTCCTGATTTCTGCAAAACTGACGGTTTTTTCTTTATTGGTCATTCCGGTATCGGCCTTTTTTATTTCCAAGATCGTTAAAACCCTAAAGCATCAGGCCCAACAGGGGCAAAAGATCTATGCCAATATGATTACCTTATTGGAAGAAGCTTTGTCCGGTATAAAAATCATTAAATCATTCAATGCTGTTGAATTCATTAAAGGAAGGTTCAATTGGGAGAATGATGAATATGCAAAGATTAACCGTAGGATGGTACGCCGTCAACAGATGGGATCTCCAGTATCCGAATTGTTGGGCGTGGCTATGGTCGCGGTAATCTTGCTTTACGGCGGACACCTTGTTTTAAGTGGTCAAGGTGATCTGGAAGCCTCTGAATTCATCGCTTATATTGCCATTTTCTCTCAAGTGATGCGCCCAGCAAAAGCACTGACCGATGCATTTAGCAATATTCATAACGGTATTGCTGCGGGTGAACGTGTATTGCAGCTTATCGATGAGAAAAATCAAGTAGCAGATAAACCGAATGCCTTGGATATCGAACGTTTTGATAGCAAGATTGAATTCAATAATGTCTTCTTCGCTTATGAGGAAACACAAGTCTTGCAAGATATTAACCTAACCATCAATAAGGGTGAAACTGTAGCGCTCGTGGGACCTTCGGGTGGAGGGAAATCAACTTTGGTAGATTTAATCCCTCGATTTATGGATGCTACGCAGGGGGCAATATTGATAGACGGGATCGATGTCAGGGATCTAAAACAAGATTCCCTAAGAAGAATAATCGGTGTGGTTAATCAAGAGTCGATCTTGTTCAATGATACGATATTCAATAATATAGCTTTTGCGAATGCAGAAGCAACGGAAGAGCAGGTAATCCAAGCAGCGAAGATTGCCAATGCTCATGATTTCATCATGGGTACCGAAGCAGGCTACCAAACCAATATCGGTGACCGTGGATCCAAGCTTTCCGGTGGACAGCGTCAGCGTATCTGTATTGCCAGAGCAGTTTTGAAAAATCCTCCAATCATGTTATTGGATGAGGCAACTTCTGCGTTAGATACCGAGTCTGAACGTCTTGTGCAGGATTCCCTGTACAAACTTATGGAGAATAGGACCACCGTTGTTATTGCGCACCGTTTGAGTACCATTCAAAATGCAGATAAAATTATCGTCTTGGAAGCTGGTCGAATTGTTGAAGTCGGTTCGCATTTGAACTTGATCGCTCAAAATGGTCTTTACAAACGCCTGATTGATATGCAACAATTTGTAGAAGCTTAGACCTCCAAAATTTAGCTTTTTCGGGTATGTTTTCCTACATTTGTATAGTAAGGACTGCGAAATGGAAGCAACAGAAAAATTATCGTTTTTATTGAACGACAAAAGTTTATCGAATGAATTAAAGCTAATTGCAGAGAAGGTACTTAATAGCGAGCGTATTACATTTGAAGAAGGTGTATACCTTTATGAAAACGCAGAATTAGGATATTTAGGCGTATTAGCAAATTATATCAGAGAGAAAAAGCACGGAGATTATACCTATTTTAACCGTAATTTCCATATTGAACCAACTAACGTCTGCGTATATGACTGTAAATTTTGTTCCTATTCGAGATTGATCAAGAACAGGACAGAAGGTTGGGAAATGGATGTTGATGGTATGATGGACATCGTGAAAAAATACGATGGCGAGCCTGTAACCGAAGTCCATATCACTGGGGGAGTTGTCCCTAAACAAAACCTTGAGTTTTATGCTGAGTTTTTTAGACGTTGCAAGGAGCATCGTCCTGACCTGCATATCAAAGGTCTGACACCTGTAGAATATTACTACATTTTCAAGAAAGCAAAATTGAGCCATTATGAGGGTATGAAGTTCATGCAATCCTGTGGTTTGGATTCCATGCCGGGTGGTGGTGCTGAGATCTTTCATCCAGAAGTACGGGAGAAGATCGCGGACGATAAATGTAATGCAGAACAATGGCTGGATATCCATGAGCAGGCACATAAATTAGGAATGCATACTAATGCAACCATGTTATATGGTCATATCGAAGAATACTGGCACCGTGTAGACCATATGGAACGCTTAAGGGAATTGCAGGACAAAACAGGGGGATTCCAAACTTTCATTCCATTGAAATTCAGAAACAAGGATAACCAAATGGACCATGTTCCTGAGGTATCCGTTATTGAAGATTTGAGGAATTATGCCATAGCGAGGATTTATCTGGATAATTTTGCCCATATCAAAGCGTATTGGGCGATGATCTCTCGAAATACGGCTCAGATGGCCCTAAGTTTTGGAGTAGATGATATCGATGGCACATTGGATGATACCACCAAGATCTATAGTATGGCAGGTGCAGAAGAACAGACCCCTGCGATGAGTACGAAAGAACTGGTTGAATTGATCAAGAATGTTGGTCGTCATCCGATTGAACGTGATACCCTTTATAATGTGGTCACAGATTATAAAGATTTTGTATTTGAAGAAACCAATCCAAAGAAACAATATTATTCTTTGCCTGTCGTAAATTCATAAGTCGGAGCTAAATTGAAGAAAACATTTTATTTTATACGTCACGGTCAAACCGATTTAAATTTAAAAGGTATTGTGCAAGGTAGAGGAGTGGACAGTCCATTGAATGACAATGGATTTAAGCAGGCCCAAGCCTTCTACGATGCATATAAAAATATCCCTTTTGACAAGATTTATACCTCAACCTTATTGAGAACCCACCAAACGGTTTCTCCTTTCCTTAAAGACGGTGTTCCAATGGAACAATTGATGGGCTTGGATGAGATCAGTTGGGGAATCTATGAAGGGCAGGAGCAGACTGAAGATATCCTGTCGGGATTTGATAAAGTGGTTACCTCTTGGAAAAACAATGATCTGGATCTTGCTATTGAAAACGGGGAATCTCCAAATGCCCTTGTCTTTAGACAGAAAGAAGCCGTTGATTACATGTTGGAGCAAGAAGACGAAGAAACGATTTTGGTCTGTATGCACGGTCGTGCCATGCGGATAATGCTCTGTCACCTGACTGAGGTACCTGTATGTAAAATGGATGACTTTCCGCACACTAATACCGCTCTATATAAATTAGAGTATGAAAACAACAGTTTTTCTATTGTTGATTATTACAACACAAAACATTTAGAAGGTTTGTTAAATGAATAAGATTAGAATATCTGCAGTTTCTTATACCAATACATTGCCCTTTTTGCAAGGAATAAGAAATTCAGATGTAATGAACGATATTGAGCTTTCTGTAGATTATCCGTCAGAATGTGCTCGTAAGGTTATTGCCGACGAATCTGATATGGGTATTATTCCCACTGCCGCCTTAACCGACCTAAAGGAATACCATTATATCGGTGATTACTGTATTGGTTCAACCGATTATGTTGATTCAGTTTTTATCTTCTCCACGAAACCTATTGAGGAAATCAATACCCTGCTATTGGATAAGCAATCAAGGACCTCAAATGGTCTCGCTAGGATCCTCTTGAAGCATTACTGGAAGAGAGATGTGGAAATTGTCACGGAAGGAGCGGCTGATGCCTATGTATTGATCGGTGACAGAACCTTTGGTAAAAAAGAGCAGGTTCCATATGCCTATGATATGGGGCATTATTGGAAAGAGTTGACAGGCTTGCCATTCGCATACGCCGTCTGGGTGTCGAATAAGAAATTACCTGATAGTTTTGAGGAAAAATTCAACGCTGCATTAGCTGATGGAGTTTCAAGACCCGATGATGTCATTCCTGGTTTGCCAATTTTCCCCAATTTTGATTATCATAAATATCTAAATGAAAATTTGAATTACCATTTGGATGATGACAAGAAAAAAGCCATTGAACAGTATTTGAAATGGTATAAAGAACTATAAAAAATGCCCCGAAAATTTTTCGGGGCATTTTTAATTTTTTCAGTTTCTTAATTCATAAATGAAATTAGGAGCATTAGCCAACCAACGATCATCAACAGACCGCCCAAAGGGGTGATAGGTCCAATAAATTTCATATTGAATTTCAAAAGGTCCTTAAAGCTCAAGATATAGATGCTTCCTGAAAACAGGATACATCCCCAAAACAGACCATAATATGCCCAGTTTTCAATAGAACTGGAGAAATCAAGATGAAAACCAATGATCAGCAAAGTAATGGCAGCATACATTTGGTAGCGGACTCCAACTTCAAAGGAACTTAATCTTTCTTCAGATAACACCTTCTTTAGGGCATGAGCACCAAATGCTCCAAGCACAATGGAAAGAATTCCTAGGACAGCTCCGGATATTAATACAGTTTGGTTCACCTTTTTCTAATTTTTGATTCTTTATTTCGCTTTTTTGATCTGTGCTAGTATTTCGTCTTCGGTTGCAACGCCTGATTTATTCCAAGCTTCTTCACCTTTTTTGAAAAGTAATAGTTGAGGGATGCCACGGACATTTAAAACTTTCATCAGTTCCTTGTTCTGGTCTGCATCTATCCTCACCACCTTAACTTTTCCGGCCTGTTCCTTTTCAATCTTTTCAATGGTAGGTTTCAACTCCTGGCAAGGAGCGCACCATACAGCAGAAAAATTAACCAAAACCAGATCAGATGAATTGATGATCTTATCAAAATCTTCAGTGCTTAAGCCTTTGCTTTCCTTAGCGTTGTCAGGTTTAATCTCAGGTTTTTCTGCACTTCTCCAATCCATCATGCCACCTGAATAGTCATATACCTTAAAACCATTTTCAGTCAGTAATGCCGCAGCTTGTTTGCTTCTTCCACCACCTAGGCAATACACATAAACAGGTTCATTTTTGTCTAACGTTTTGATGGACTCCTTGAAGTTTTCTTTTTCGTTCCAATCCACATTTACTGAATTTGGAATATGTCCGCCGGCATATTCAGCAGCAGTGCGCACATCCAATAATTGGGTTTGAGGTTTTGCTATGACCTCTTCCATTTTTTTTGCATCAATTTTTTCTTGCGCATTTACCTGTAAACAGGCAAGCCCAATCAATGCGGTGAATAATAATTTTTTCATGTTCTATGTTTTTCTTTCTGCCTAAAAGCTTAGCCTTTACGCAGGTACTTTGTTAATATAACGATTGTTTGCCCTTCAATCTTACCTTCAATCTGTTCGGTATTGTCAGGAACAAGTCTAATATTCTTAACTACGGTACCCAATTTCGCTGAAATGCTTGAACCTTTTACGTCCAATGTCTTGATAAGCACCACGGTATCACCTTCAAACAAACGGGTGCCATTTGAATCCTGATGAAATTCTACGGTTGCTTCAGCTTCATGGTCTCCAGTTTTCTTAGCCCATTCTAGGGTTTCATCATCTAAATAAAGGATATCTAAATTATTGGCTGCCCAGGCTTCATTTCTCAATCTGCTCAACATTCTCCAAGCCACAACTTGAACTGGCAAATGCTCTGACCACATGGTATCTCCAAGGACTTTCCAGTGTTCCGGATCAATCTGTTCGGTTTTTTCTATCTGTGCTCTGCAAACAGAACATATCAAAATGCTGTTATCTAAAGAAGGGTTGGAAGCAGGAGGGACTTCGTAAATGTCCAGGTTTTCGGATGAGCGACATAATTCGCATTGACTCTCACTTCTATTTTTCAGATCGTCTAATAACATATGTTTGGTAATATATAATGATTTCAAAGATAAGCATTTTAAATGAGGGGAATGAATTGTACCTTTAACCAATATTATCACCTGATAATACCTATGGCAAAGAATTTGTAGTGTAACCAAAACAAACTAAAATTAAATAAAGAAATATTTATGAAATGGCAAGGCGGCCGCCGCGGCGGAAATATCGAAGATCGTAGAGGGATGTCCGGTGGACAGAAAATGACTCTTGGGGGAATAGGAGGTGTTATCGTTTTGATTATCGGCTTCTTAATGGGCGGTGATCCTAATGATTTGTTGAACCAGATGCAAGGATCAGGGCAACAAGGGACAGTCAATGAACAAGGTGAATATCAATCTACGCCTGAAGAAGATAAATTAATGGATTTTGCTGATGTAGTTTTGGCCAGTACTGATGATGTATGGGGCAAGATTTTTCAGGAAAATGGAAAATCATATCCCAAACCAACCATGGTGGTGTACACCGAAGGTACCGAAACTGGTGGTTGTGGTGTTGGTCGATCAGCTTATGGACCTTTTTACTGTCCTGGTGACCAAAAAGTATATCTTGACCTCAGCTTTAACCGTGAATTATCTCAAAAATATGGTGCAAAAGGTGAATTTGCTTTAGCTTATGTTATTGCGCATGAGGTAGGTCATCATATCCAAAATATTTTTGGAGTTCTATCGCAAACCAATGCCATGCGAGCAAAATTGAGCGAACGTGAAAACAATAAAATCTCGGTGATGACCGAACTGCAAGCTGATTTCTATGCTGGGGTATGGGCACATCACTTAAATAAATCTACCGATGTAGAGATCACTTATGATGATATCGTTGAAGGAATGCGTGCAGCAGCAGCTGTAGGTGATGACCATATCCAAGAACAAGCGTATGGACAATCTAATCCAGAATCATTTACACACGGTTCATCAGAACAACGTATGTACTGGTTCAAAAAAGGATATGATACCGGCGATATCAATGCTGGTAACACCTTTGAAGATCCAAGCTTGCAATAAGCTACTGAACTAAAAGATTGCAACCTCGGATATCCGAGTTGTCAAACCTACCCAAGATTTCAAAGGATCCATCTGTATGGAACTTTCCAAGGTCTTGTGTAGCTATAAAGGAACAGGAATAATAATTGGCTAAATCAATGACATTTATTGCTCCTGTTTTTTTATTGTCCAATAAAGACAGGGGATCATTGGTGTCACGTATCAAGATTTTCATCCAGTTTGGGGTATGGAATAAACCTTCACCATCAGAATAGCCTTGAGAAAGCAATTCGGTCATGCCATATTCAGAATGTATGCTCTTCACATTAAACCCCTCACATAATATCTGATGCAATTCCTCACGGATCATTTCCTTTCTCTTGCCCTTCATCCCACCTGTTTCCATCACAATCAAGTCAGGGAAATCAATTCGGTATTGCTCAATGAAATCCAATAGGGCATATGTCACTCCGAATAGGACAGTCTTGGTCCCCGACTCCTTGAGTTTGTTCAATGTTCGTTGCAGATCCTCATGGTTGTATAGGAAATAACCACTTTCGGGTTGATTAGATCGGTTAATGAGGTCGTCTACCATATAGATCAGGGATGATCCTGAACGCTCTAAATAGGAGGGCAATAAGGCTACTATGGCGATGCCTTCGATCTTACCATAAAATTGCTCGAAAGCTCTCCTGAAACTTTTCACATACAAATCACCCTTTGCGACAAGATGTTTGCTGGTAATCATACCTGTTGTACCTGAAGAAGAGAAGGTCACTTCCGGTTCCAAACCTTCTATGATTACTTCCTGCGATTTAAAGAATTGGATAGGGAGAAAAGGGATTTCACGGTAATGCTGTATTGCTTCTGGATTCACTTTTAAAATATCCAGAAATTGCTGATAGACTAGATTGTTCTTGGCTTGGAATCTAAAGATTTCAACAGCACAATTGTTAAAGTCTATTTCATTTTGAATAGTGAATATTTTGTCCGAAATTTCCATTGCTGCAAATATACGACAACAAATATTAAATGTTTTTTTAATACCGTCGAATTTCAAAAATCCCAAAAAACAGATAAAAAAAGTTCGGGTCAAGCTTTGACCTTATTCGAGACATATTCCGAAATTTCCGAATATGTCTCGAATGAGACCAGAACTTGACCCGAAGAATTATACTCAAATTCTTTCGATCTTATAACATTCCTCCACAAACAGGGATCACCTGTCCAGTGATATAGGAAGAGAGGTCTGAAGCTAGGAACAAACAGGCATTGGCAACATCTTCAGGTTCACCAGCACGTTTTAATGGGATATTAGCTTCCCAACCTTCAACAACCTTAGGGTCCAATACATCAGTCATTTCAGTGCGGATAAATCCAGGAGCCACTACGTTGGTACGGATGTTTCTTGATCCCAGCTCTTTAGCAAGGGATTTAGAAAAACCGATGATACCTGCTTTAGAAGCTGCATAGTTAGCTTGTCCAGCATTTCCTTGTACACCTACTACAGAACTCATGTTGATGATGCTACCTTTGCGGTTTTTCATCATCACCTTGGAAGCAGCTTTAGAAACGTTGAAGATTGATTTCAGGTTGATGTTGATTACATCGTCCCAGTTTTCCTCTGTCATACGCATCAATAGACCATCTTTAGTGATTCCGGCATTGTTAACGACGATATCAAGGGTTCCAAAATCAGCAACGATATCATTGATTAATTTATCAGCTTCATCAAATTTAGAAGCGTCAGAACGGTATCCTTTTACTTTTGTTCCGAATTGTTCAAGTTCTTTTTCTAGGGCTTGGCCTTTTTCTACCGAAGAAAGGTAGGTGAAAGCAACGTTCGCTCCATTTTGGGCAAATACTTCAGCAATTTTTCTACCGATCCCTTTGGATGCCCCAGTAATCAAGGCTGTTTTTCCGGCTAACAATTTCATATAAATAAATATTTATGTTCAATAATATAAAGTCCACAAAAGTGGAAAATAAACTGCATAATACAAAAAATGAATAGCAATAGGAAGGATTCAATGACATAATTAAAGAAAGATGGACAAACCTTCTTTTCATTAACCTTTCCAGTGTCACCTTGAGGAACGAAAGGACTCGGAACCATCCAATCTTCATTTGAAATGGTTTTCTCATCTTTGGAATGCAGTTTGACCGCATTCTCTTCGTTACTTTTAGAGCCCAAAAGTAACCAAAACCAAACCGACAAAGGAGCTCACGGACACCAATTTTCTTCGTTACTTTTGAAGCCCAAAAGTAACCAAACCGACGAAGGAGCTCACGGATACCAAAAACAACTCGAATCCGTAAAGGCTTCGGCTCATTTAAGATGGCTTTTCGCACAATCATCTGCACATGAAAAGAACGCCTTGTTGTCGGGAATATCTTCCTTCAAAATTCTCCTTTAGATGGAGAATTTTTTGAAAGCATTCCAAGGCCAATCCCATCGCAGGGCAACGGCATTCTTTCCATTTTTCCGCCATTGGAAATGAGCCGGAGGCTAAAGGGCTTCCTTCGGAAGGATAATGTATATTTATATATTTTGAGAAACCCCCAGAGGGGGTGGAATCTTTGTAGAAGTTGGATGTTTGAAATGGCCAACCCCTAGCGAGGGTGGAATATTTTTCCATATATTTTTTATTTTATACGGGTCTAAAAAGAAAAAAAATAGTTTGCTCATCTTACGATTTGGCAATGACAACGATCCTTAAAAAAATAAAAAAATAGATTCTTCGTTTCACTCTGAATCCCTCTTTTTCGCATTTTGATTCTGAACGATTAGTGAAGAATCTGTACGGTTCTCCTCCAACAGGTCCTGTCATGCTGCACCACAGGTGCAGGAACTGTACGCTAATGCAATGATTCCCAAAAATTGGTTTGGAATGTTCCGAGATCCTTCCTGCGTCAGGATGACCGGCTTAGCATTATAAAAGGTATGTTACAGATCCTTCCTTCTTTAGGATGAAGCAGATAATATGTGGCGGGCTATGCAATAGTCCCTACGCAAATTTGTATTAAAACCGCATTCAATGGTTTACGATCTTGGTCTATCCTCCCATCCATTCAATCCTGGTTCTTCCCCAGATCTTGGCCTATCCTCTTATCCCTTTCATCCTGGTTCAAACCTCCGGCGGGTGAGCCTGTCTAATCCAAAACCACCCCTTTTTAACACTCAGAAATCTAAAAAAATAGGATTATGGTAGATTTGAATAAGGGAATAGGTGTTTATTGATAAAATCACAATTATTTGAAATGTTTCTGACAAATTTATTCGCTATAATATAAAGCGAATATTAATTTTGTATTTCATTTAAAAACCATGGGTAAGAAAACAAAAAAAACGGAGGTTGACGTCGTTCTGATTGGTGGAGGCATCATGAGCGCGACGTTAGGTACGTTAATTAATGAGCTGAGTCCAGATATTAATATTGAGATTATCGAGCGTTTGGATGTTGTTGCTGCAGAGAGTTCAGATGCGTGGAATAATGCCGGTACAGGTCACTCGGCACTTTGTGAACTAAACTATACACCAGAGCAGCCTGATGGAAGTGTGAAAATTGATAAGGCAATCAGTATTGCTGAACAATATGAGATTTCCAAGCAGTTTTGGTCTTACCTAGTAGAGAAGAATATTATCAAGAACCCTAATCATTTTATCCGCCGCGTTCCGCATATGTCGGCCGTTTTTGGCGATAGAGATGTGCAGTTCTTGAAGACCAGATTTGAGACCATGACCAAACAAAATCTATTCAAAGGTATGGAGTATACCGAGGATAAAACTTTGTTGAATGAATGGGTTCCCTTGATGATGGAAGGCAGGTCAGCTGATGAGGCTATTGCTGCTACAAAAATGGATATCGGTACTGATGTGAACTTCGGTGCTTTGACCAGAGATTTGATTACTTACTTGGATGGAAAAGACAATATCAAGTTGTCCTTGAACCAAGAAGTTAAAGATATTGACCGTGAGGATGATGGTAGATGGGAAGTAGAAGTTAAAGATTTGAAAACAGGCAAGAAGAGAGAAATCTTGGCTAAGTTTGTTTTCATCGGTGCAGGTGGACACTCTTTATTGTTGTTGGAGAAATCGGGAATCCCTGAAGCTAAAGGCTATGGTGGTTTCCCTGTTGGAGGACAATGGTTGAGATGCAATAATGAAGAGATCATCAAGCAACACCATGCCAAGGTTTATGGAAAGGCATCAGTAGGTGCTCCTCCGATGTCGGTTCCGCATTTGGATACCCGTTATATCGATGGAAAACAAGCTCTGTTGTTCGGTCCTTATGCAGGTTTCTCGACCAAATTCTTGAAAAAAGGATCTTATTTCGACTTGCCGGCATCCATTAAACTTTCCAATATCCGTCCGATGTTATCGGCAGGATTGGATAACCTACCATTGACTAAATATTTGATCACCGAGGTGATGAAAAAACCTCAGGACAAATTAGATTCCCTGAAACAATTTATGCCAACCGCTAAATTGGAAGATTGGGAAATCGAAAAAGCTGGCCAACGTGTACAGGTTATCAAAAAAGACCCTAAACATGGTGGTATCTTGGAGTTCGGAACTGAGGTAGTTTCCAGTGCCGATGGATCCATTGCTGCCTTATTGGGCGCTTCACCAGGTGCATCAACTTCAGTAGCAATCATGATCAACTTATTGAAAAGATGTTTCCCTGACCGTGCAAAATCTGATTCTTACCGTAAGAAATTGCGTGAGATGATCCCATCTTGGGGCAAGAAGTTAAATGATGACGCCGAGCTGTGTCAATCAACAAGAAATCGTACCTCTGCAATTTTGCAGATCGATAAATAATATTCACAATACTTATGGGGTGCTGAATATGTCCCGTTTATGACGGGACATATTTTTAGGCTGAGATGATACCCAATTCCGGTTTTGATCGGAATGAACCTGATCCAGGTAATGCTGGCGTAGGAATAAACAAAGATCCTTTCCCTTATCTCCATAAGTGCTTATACCATTCAGCGAAATTGGAGGAAATCTTTAATAACATTATTCAAACATTGCAGCAAACGTCCTGGTTGGAAAGGTTTTCTGTGATCTGTGGCATTATCCAAGTCCTATTGTCCAAGAACAATAAGGTATCCAATTACCTGTTTGGGATAATGGGGATTACGACTGGGATGCTGGTTCTGTACAATGCCGGGCTATATGCTGAAATTGCTTTACAAATCTATTATTTGGTCATGAGTATCTATGGCTGGTGGTTTTGGATAAGCAATAAGACCGCAAAGGAACAGCCCATTACCCATTCGACTAAGCAAGAATGGGTTACCGTCCTCAGCATCGTATTTGGAGGTTTCTTGATCTTTTACTTTTTGCTTCGCAGCATTACCAATTCCGATGTGCCTATTTGGGATGCTTGGGTGACCTCCACAGCCTGGGCTGGTATGTGGCTTTTGGCGAAAAGAAAAATTGAAAATTGGATCTTGCTCAATATCAGTAACCTTTTTGCCGTACCACTTTTGATCCATAAAGACCTTTACCTATTCGCAGCACTGACCACGTTTCTATTTATAGTTGCCATTTTCGGTTACCTAAATTGGAAACGAATCATGAAAATCCAAAAATTAGAATTAAATACAGACAATTAAATGTTGATATCAGAACAAATTCAGATCATAAAGGAATTACAGGCCGAAGGAATCAAGAATAAGGCGCTTACGAAAGAGCAACTTGACCTTGTGTACCAAAACAACTGGTTTAATCTTTGGGTTCCGAAAACATTAAACGGCTTGGAAATGTCCTTTCCAGAAGGCTTGGACTTATTGGAAGAGCTGGCTTATTGGGATGGCGGATTGGCCTGGACGGTAACCTTATGTGCTGGTGCGAATATGTTTGCAGGCTTTATACAACCTGAATTTGCCAAAAGCCTCTGGTCTGATCCCAAGATCTGTTTGGGAGGCAGCGGAAGAGTCGGAGGGAAGGCAATTGATGCTGGAGAATATTTTGTGGTTTCTGGTTATTGGAACTATGCCACCGGTGCTCCTCATTTAACCCATTTCACTTTCAATGCTGAAATCATTAATAATGGAGAGGTACTGAAAAATGAATCAGGCGAGAATTTATATTTTTCCTTCCTGGTCCCAAAGGATGATGTACTCATCCATTATGATTGGGATACCATAGGGTTGGAATGTACCGCGAGCCATTCCTTTTCCTTTCAGGACCTGAAAGTGCCCAAGGAAAATGCTTTTGTACTTGATCCTAAAGCTAAACAGTCTAATTCGACCCTTTTTAATATTCCTTTTATGCCATTTGCAGAATTGACCCTATTGGTGAATTATGTAGGTATGTTCAAGCGGTTTTTAGACCTGTGCGAAAAGTATTATTTCGAGAAATCAAAAGATAGCCATTGGGCGGAGAAACATAGTAAAACTAGGTTTAAACAGCTGGATCAATTACGCACAAAATTTGAAGGGAAGGTAGGCCAGGTGAAGGCTTATGCTGTTGAGCTATGGCAAAATGCCAGTAAAGGGAAAGAGGTTGAGGCGGATCTGTATTTGAAAATTGGAGAATTATCGAGAGAAATTGCAAAAGATGTGCGTATGGATTGTGCCGAGATATTGCCTTTGTTGGGAATCAGAGCAGCGCAAAAGGAAAATGAATTGAATATCGTATTTCGGAATTTATTTACGGCAAGTCAGCATAGTTTGTTGAATGTGTGGTAGGATAAAACAACTCCCTAAAAGGAATAATATCTAGGGAGTTGGTAAAATAAATCTAAGATACATCAGCGTTATCTTGGAAGTATGCCCAAGTTAATCCATCTGTTGCATCGACTATCGTATAACCAAGACCAGTTTTAATGATATAAAACCCATTAGGGTTATAGATATAACTTGTAGTGATATTCATGGCTCGGAGTATTGCAGGGTTAGTAGAGGGGATGCCTTCCAAAAATGGAATAAACCTAAGGATACCATTATCTCCAAATCTAGCTACAGGTCCATGGTTACTACCAGCTGTGGCCCCTCTTAAACCAATAGCCATAAACCAGAAATAGGTTTTATATTGCTCATTATAATCATAATTTGGCACAAGAGTAAACGAAGTGAAGTTTGGTAGTTTTTGAAAGCCTGCAATATCAGGTTGATTTCGCTTTCCAAAGCCTTGAGAAGATGTCCACCATAAAATTTTCGTGCCGGCAATGGTAAATTCCTTTGCTGTTTTTATGTCGTAAACTTGTGGTTTGCCGACATTCGAGATATTTATGCCATCTTTAGAACTTAGCGAAGTTGAGTTGAGCCTTAAACCTTCCATCAATTTTATTTTCACACCATCAATTTCAATTGGTCTAACTAGGGATAATCCATTGCCATTAAAGAAATAATTTGATTTCGTAACGACTGGATTTTGATTGGTTCCAGAATAAAATAAAAATTGCCGTGAATTGGTGTCGATTTCTAAACCAAAGGTTTTGCCGTTTTGCTTATAAGAAAAGAAGAATTTCGGCATTTCCATCAATTTCTTAATTTTTTCTTGGTCTGCAATAATAGAATTACCTTTCAACTTGGTTAATTTTTCTGGAGTACATTTTGTCAAAGTCAATATTGATTTTTTGGTTTCACCTTCCAAGATAATCGTATCATTCTTGATGATCTTGTACGTGAATAAGGTGTCGATATGTAGAGCATCAGCAGCGAGATTACCAAATTTACTGGTTTTTGGAAATGACAATGAAGCATTGGTATTTACAATTCCAATGTGATAATCTGTATTGTCAAATCTTAAAAAATTCCTGGAGAAATCACTCATGAATTCAGAAGACTTTTCTGTGTTAAATCCAAGATAACCATAGGTTGCAGTTTGATTTGGACCATATTCAAGGGTAAATTCCCAACCTGTTTTATGAGCCGCTATGGCATCTTTTAATTGTTGTAATTTTACTTCCGGTTTCTCCCAGACTTCCTCAACTTCAAAAGTTTTCAGTTCTCCTTTTTTACAAGAAAACAGGACACAAAGGGATAATATTAACCATATATATTTTTTCATGATATTTATTATTTAAATCTTATCCAAACCCTACTATCTTTCACACTTACAAAATCGAATTGTTCATCTCCCGTTTCAAAAACGTAAAATCCTTTTGGTTCAAACCAAACCTGATTTTGATTTTTAACTATTTCTTCAAATTCTGGCCCAAAGCTCTGTCCCGCCATTTCACGAACTACCTTGAAGGATAAAATACCTTGATTGTTATATAAAGTGGTAAAGACGGGGCCAAGATTGTACTCGTTGAAAAATATGATAAACAAGGCATCAAAAGGATCTATGTACATTCTTGGGATATATAGAAGGAAATTGAAGCCAGGAAAAGTTCTAATACCTAAAGCGTCTTTTTTTCCAGCGATCGTAAACCCAAAAGAGGATGCATATCTTTTATTGATCAGGTACATTCTTCTTGGTGCATCTTTATCGATAGAAACTGGTTTGTTTTGATCAAGGATTTCAATATCTACAGTACCATTTAATTTTGCTGTTGTTTTATTGTTGGTCTTGTTGATGATGAAGTTATCAAAACCTTTCACGGCCAAGCCACCTGCATTTAATGGGTCCTTTAGAAAAATGCCTTTATCGGTAAGGGCATACTCTGTAATAAAGCTTTTGAAAGTAGAGTTCTCTTCATAATAAAAAGCAATATTGTTGGTTTCAGTATTGAAAATCACACCATAATCCTTATTGTTGATTTTTACAGTTTTATAATAGTTTGTCAACTGGTTGATTTCTTCGACTTTTGCATTTAAGAGAAACGCTTTTCTAATATAGTCGTCACCTTCATTTTCCTTGGCTCTGACTAAAGTCAAGGTGCTTTCATTATGATTTCCAACTAATTTTATGGTATCTGTAGAAGTTTCAATGATTGAAAATTCAAAATCAGAAATCAAACCACCACCTCTTAATCCTCCACTTTTTTGTTCATCTGGGTCAGACAGCTGATGTATGTAAGAATATGTATCAAAATATAGACTGACAACCTGATCCGCTGCTAAGCGGTAAGAACTTTCGTCGGAGGTGCCAGCTTTGATATTATCAATAGTGGCAAAGCTTTTAACCCTGTTTTTATCGTCGAAATTGAACTTAAAAGTATAACTTCCGCCACCTTTTGGATATAAATATCCGATCCATCCATTTTTCGAGCCTGTTAATTGCTTAGCATATTCGTCTTTTAATTTATTCAATTTGGCGTCAGGTCGCACTCCTTCAAATTCCTTTTTACAAGAAATTAGGAGCAAGCACATGATCAATGAGAAAATTATTGGTTTCATTTTGTAGTTGGTTTAGTTAACGATAAGAATGCGGCTCGAACTTCCCTTTGAAGAGCCCTGAAATCAATGTTGAAAACTTCCTTGTAGTACTGGACAACAATGCTCTCTTTAAGACGAAACGTCGCCTCAACTGGAGTATTGGCTTTTACTAATGCATCGAATTTTTCTTGTCCTTCCACCAACAAGTAAGCAATCGTTTCAACGAAGTCTTCTTGTTCCGCAGATTTTGCATAACTCGACACAAATCCCTGTGCATTTGCTGTTTCTTCTGGCGTATTGAACCAAGTTTGTGTATACCATGCTGTACTTATGCCTCTCCATGCCTGAGGGTAATGAATATTCTGATGCAGAATATGGGCAAACTCATGGTGAATGGTATGGAGCATCTGACTGACTGTCTCAGGTTTTGAAAAATCAAAGTCATTTACTACATATAAAACGACCTTGGTTCCGCCTTCGGCAGTCCCCAAAATAATAGTACCGTTGTTTTGGTATTCCGCACTGCCAACCAAAATAAACTTGGATAGAGAGTACCTTTTCAGAAATTCTTTCCCAGCAACTTTTTCATAGGGTTTCATCCAGATATCCCTAACAGCCGTTAGTACAGGAATCACTTTTTTTTCTTGGGGCGGAACTAGCGTCCTATTAAAATTGATTTCGAAGGGAGTCCATTTGTATTTGATCTCAATATTATAGGATTTAATAAATTCTTGGAAGATAAATCTATCAATTGGACCGTTTGCCCATCTTTCACCGCCTAAATCCACAATTGGTTCGTCTGGCAAAGTTTCCTCTTTGGCACAAGAAGTTAATAGGGAAATTAGTAGTAGGAATATTGCACATTTATAATGTTTCATAACGATTTTATTTTATCTTGGATTGGGT
Organism: Sphingobacterium sp. LZ11T8; assembly: GCF_024261425.1. Taxonomy (NCBI): domain Bacteria; kingdom Pseudomonadati; phylum Bacteroidota; class Sphingobacteriia; order Sphingobacteriales; family Sphingobacteriaceae; genus Sphingobacterium; species Sphingobacterium sp. LZ11T8. The sequence continues at coordinate 94,184 of NZ_JANBZY010000010.1, forward strand.
TGAACACCTGATAAAACGACCTCAGCAGGTAACTGGAAAAGTCGCATTGGGCTATTTGCACTTAGAATGTAGGTTTCTTTTTCATCATGAGTTTTATGTACCACAACGATTTTATGTCGAGCGATATCAAACCATCGAAGTCCTTCAAAAAGAAATTCCCTTCTCTTGAAGTCTAGGGCAGCTTTAATAATGTTTTCTTCAAGATTTAAATTCCCGTAAAATGAGTTTAATCGATTGACATTGACATTATGGATATTTGGTTCATAAACAGGGATATCTGCACCGTAAAAGACTTTTCGACTGATGAACGTATTTAAGTCTTTGATTCCTTTGTCGTAGTTTTTAATGCGAGCATATGCTTCCGCACGGTTTAATAGTAACTCATCTGCAGTCAAGAGTGGTATCATATTATAAGGTATACCGTAGGCTGCATTTAGACTACCTTTTACAAAATGTTCTCTAAATTTTGGGATATTCAAGGAATAATCCGTTCCACCATATATAGGGTATGCAAAACGACCCGTGGTAATATTGTCTCCATAGATTAATTCAGCAAGTATAGGAGCGGTAAATCCAAATCTATTGAATGCTAAATCTCTACCCCAAGATGAAACGGCTTCCACTAACAAAAGATTGGTTGGGTTTTCCGTGCTTGAATACCATTGTTCCAGAGTCAAGTATTCCAAACCAGCAAAGGCTCTATTATTTACTGGCCTAATATAATTGGAAAGGTCCTCGCCAAGTGCAAGATTGCCATGTTCAACCGCTTTTTGATAGTTATGTTTAAATAAATAAAAGCGAGTTGCAAAGGCATGGGCTGCAGCTTTGGTAAAATGGTATTTTTTAACCTTATATCTATTGTCATCAAGTAAGGGAAGTCCTTCCACGATATCTTTTTCAATGAGGTCATATAGACCCTTAACTGTTCCTCTTTCATATTTATTAAGTACAAATTTTTCAGGAACAGCTATGAAAGGAATACCTGGATCTGTGCTGGAGGTAATAGGATCATAATCTTTGCAGAACAAGATGGCTAGCATATGATGTGCATAGGCTCTAGTCAAAAGGGCTTCGCCTTTTAAAGACTCAGTTTGTTTGTTTAACCCAATTTTTTCTATGGCTTCCAATGCATGATTAGACGCACTGATGGCCTTGTATGCGGCATACCAATAAAAAGTGGGGGAATCGGAATCATTGGTCTCCACATCGATGAACATCCAAGGGTTCATATTCGTTTGAACGTTTGAACTGCTGGTCATTCCCTTATCTCCAGCGTTATCTGATGCAGATTCCGTAAAGGGAATATAATTTCCCCTAGGATATGCAGAAGTTAGAAGTTCTGCAATCTTGCTGGGAGAATCTAATTCTGTCCTTAAATCTGGTGGGGTTTCCAAAAATTTAGAACATCCCAACAATAGAAAGGCAGAAAGGACTGTTAATAATACATTTGTTTTCATAATAGTTTTCGTTTATAATCCTGCTTTAATGGAAAGGGTAAATTGACGAGGTATTGGCAATGCCATTCCTCCGGATCCATAAAACTCAGGATCTTGGCCATTCAACTTTGGATCTGAGTAAATCAAGAAAAGATTGTTAGCAACTAGATTTAATGAAAGGTTATTGAAGATTGATTTCCCAAAGAATTTTTTTGGAAATTGATAACCTAATGTTACTTGTTTCATTCTGATAAATCCACCATCTGCCACTCGTTGATCGGTATAGTTGTAGGCATTATACACTTGGTCTCCAGGTAATCTAGAAGAGGTCCTTGAAGTCGCGATAGAAGGGGATAAATTTTCATAAGGTGCAAGGAATCTATCCAAGAAATCATAGGACATCGCATCCAATTCGGAGTATTGATTTTTATAGATAGGATTCAGTCTTACTTTGTTTCCTGCACTATAAGTTACTAAGAATGAAAGGTTAAGGTTCTTATAATTGAAATTGTTATAAAAACCACCATTGAATGTTGGATCTACAGGACCTTCATATTTTAAGTAGTTGGTCTGTATACTTTGAAGGAAAACATTGTTGGAGATTTCATTATTTTCATTGACAAATACGGGTGTTCCATTGAATTCGTTCAATTTCTCAAAATCAATAGAAAATAGACCTCGATGTGGATGACCTTCTTTCGCCGCTCCAACAGAATTTACCAAATTCCAGATATTGGGTTCATTTCTTATCGAAGTTATTTTATTGTCATAAAAAGCATTGGTCAATTGGGTTTTCCAGCCCCAATCCTTTCTATCAAATACTGTTGCCTTGAACAATAGCTCTATTCCTCGGGATTTCATATCGGCGTAATTGGCAAATTTTATCGCTTCACCTCCAATTCCTGAAATGCGCATTGGTCCAATTAGATCAAATGCATCCCTTTTATATAAATCTAAGACAATCTGATACCGTCTATTGGCGAATGTTGCGTCAAGTCCAATATTGGTTTCATATTGCTTTTCCCAGGTCAAATCTTGGTTTTCTAAGAAATCGATGTTGATTACTGGTTCTTGTTCATGGATAAATGGGCGGTTGACCGATCCGGAGCGTAACACCAAACTCGCATTGGTGGCAGGTCCCATACTTGCGGTCAAACCATAAGTACCTCTCAAGGTTAAGGTGTTGAAGAAAGTCTGGTTCTTGAAGAAGTTTTCCTGGTCGATGTTCCATGATCCCGAAAGGTTCCAGGTAGGAAGCCATCTTGCTACACGGCTTCTGCCTAATTGATTTGACCCATCATATCGCGCTGTTCCGGTGAATTGATATCGGCTATCGAAAGAGTATGTTCCATTTGCGGCAAAAGCAACAAAGCGGTCAGAAAAGACTTGCATTTTATAGTAAGGTAAATTTCCTTCAACAGTCATTTTGATGATATTAGGGTCAATAAAAGGAACACCGCCTTTATCAAACTGGTATCCATAGCCCGTCATATCTTTAGTCATCCTGTCCAAGAATCTTATCTCTTGGGTGGCAAATGCGGTAAAATAGTGTTTTTGGGATGTTAAGTTCCAATTGAAACTATTTCTTAAATAAAAGCTCTTTAGGATGTTTTCATTGGTAATATAAATACCTCCATAAGGCAAAACAGACATGGGTCTGGCGTCCGGATTTGCAGGGTCTCTATATAAGAACCTGTTTTGGTTTGCAATGATGCTATTTTCAATTCCATCAACTCCATATATTGTTCCTGCACGATAAGCATTTGATAAATTTGAGGTTTCGTTTATTTTATGCTCATTTCCAGTACTTGCATAACGATATGCACCAATGAAATTGTAATTAATGTTTTTAGGAAGTTTATAGTTTAGTTCCCCTTGGACCTTCAGGTCTATCATTTTTAACTCCATGTAATTTTTGTCCAGTTCATTTAATATGTTGAATGGAGCATAATTCATGGTTACATTTTCTCTATTTCCTTGTTCATCGAAAGGAGCAATGACCCTTGAGGTATTCATGGCATAGGAGAAAGGGTTGATGTCGAAATTTCTTGATACAACACCTGTAACGGGGTTGCTATCTTGCCCTAATGTGCCGGGTGCTTTTTGATCTCGGATGGAACCTGTTGTCAACAAGCCAATCGATAGCTTATCTGTGATGTTGTAATTTCCTCGAATGTTTGCGGTGTATCTTCTTACTCCATTTGCTTTTGCCCAACCATTATCCTGTAAAAATGAGGTTGAATAGTAGGTTTGGACCTTATTGTTACCATTGGAAAAACTCACAGAATGTTCCTGTAATAATGAATTGTTGAATAGGGTTTTGAACCAATCCGTGTTTTGATAGATGTATCTCTTCAAAAAGGCTTCACGGCCTTCAGGAGTGTTTTCGATCAGGGGAGTTCCGTCTTCTTTCCAAGTTGATAGTCCCCTTGATAAGTTTCCGAAAATTCCGGAATTCATATTGTTCCTGATCAACGCATAATCTATGGCCCCCTTTCTAGCAATTTCTGAATAGATTGACATTTGATCGTAGGAATTTACAATGTCAAATTGAGAATAGGATGGACGAAGGTAGGTCGTATAATTTCCTAGATAAGACACCGCTTGGGTACCGGCTCTACCTTTTTTGGTTGTAATAATAATTACGCCATTCATTGCCCTTGCTCCATATAGGGAAGTGGCGGCAGCATCTTTAAGGATTTCGAAACTTTCTATATCATCTGGGTTTATTCCGGCAACGGAAGATCCCAATAGGGTATTGGCATCACCTGTAGATAATTGATCGTTAGAAATGTTGACTACATCTTCCAAAATAATCCCATCGATTACCCATAGAGGTTTGTTGTCTCCAGTAATTGAAGTCGCACCCCGTACACGAATTTTTGGTGCAGCTCCAAATGTTCCCGAGACATTCTGAACACTGACACCAGAGACTTGACCTTCCAACATTCTGGAAACATCGGGGACACCAAAGCGTTGTGCGTCTTCGGCTTTTACTTTCGTAGCAGCGCCGGTGAACTTCCGTCTGTCGATGGTCTGATATCCAGTGGCGACCACATCAACAACTTCTAAGGTCTGTTGATCTCTTTGCATATTGATGTTAACTGTTTTTCTACCAGCAATGGAGATTTCCTGCCTTTTGTAGCCTAAGAAACTGATAATGATAACGTCTGTCGGTAAAGCACTGATTTCAAATTTTCCATTTTGATCAGTCGAAGTGCTTTTGTTAGTTCCTTTGATACTAACGGAGGCGGCTGGAAGAGGCTTTCCTTCAGCATCCCTGACCGTACCTTGAATGTTTTCTTGTTGACTTACAAGGGAGTTGAGGATGTTCTGCTTACGGATACTGATAGTAATCTGATTATCAAATATTTGATAAGCTAGTTTTTCTTTAGGTAGGATCAGCTCCAAGACTTGGACAACGGTTCCCTTCTCTATATTTATAGTGATGGGTCCTGTAATTAGATTTATGCGGTCGTTATAGAAAAATTGGTAATCAGTTTGATTAGCAATAGCCTTTAGGACCGTGTTTAATTTTGCCTTTTGGAACTTTACGGATATTAATTGTTCATTAGCCTTTACGATGATGCTATAAAGCATCAGAAGGGTCAATAGAATAATGAACTTTAGGATCTTTACCAGGAATTTAAGGTCAAAACCTTTCTCTTTTCCTAGTTTTTTGTGAACTAAAAAGTACAGCATTTTAAGAAATTGATTAGATGTTTAAAATTGGTTCTTGCTTGTATCGGGATTAGCCACAGGTAGCGTTATATCCCTAAAATAGATGTTATGTGCTCATGATATCAATGTTTAAGTGTTGAAATTAATTGGTTATCTATAATCAGGAAATTGTATTTGGAGGTGTTATTTAAGATGTCTAGGATCTTGGAAAGCTTTACATCTCGATCGATAGTACCGGTGAAAGTTTCATCATTATTTTGGATGGATTGATAGTTTGTATTAATACCATACCAATTCTCAATTTGGAAAAGGATATCCTTGAGATTGTCCTTGCTGAAAATGAATTTATTGTTTTTCCACGCTAATTCTTTCTGTAAATCGGATTCTGATACGATGAGCCTATTCGCGATAAGCTCAACTTTTTGTAAGGGCTTCAATTCCTTGAAATCTGATTTTGATCTTATTTCAATTTTTCCTTCTTCAAGAGAGGCTATTAAACTGTTGTTATAATTATTGACATTAAAGGAAGTCCCTAAAACTTTAATTTCTGCATCGGCTGTTTTGACGATAAAAGGTTGTTTTGGACTGTGCTTGATCTGGAAGTAAGCTTCACCGCTTAAGTTGATCATTCTAATTTGCTGATCGAATCGTGAAGGAAATTTTATGGTTGAGTTGGAATTTAACCAGACCTTGCTGCTATCAGGTAGTACGATCGAATAATATTGGGCTGCAGGGACTTGGATCTCAAGCCATTTTATCTTCTCATTTTTTGTCGGTTGGTTGACTGTAGTTATGATTTTTTGATCTGAATTCAGAATTTCCCCAGAATGTTTCACCTGTAAAGGCTTATCCAACAGGATCTTTTCTCCATTTGATAAGATTAGTTGGGCCCCAACTTTGGCTGGATATTTATCCTTGTAAGCTGAGTCTACTTTTCTTTCATTTTGAGAAAGCTGTATAGTTTCTTCGTTGTTAAGCCAAGAAGAAGAGTATAATAATAAGAAAGAAAGAGCAAACAGTGTTAGAGATGCAGCAATAGACCATATGAATATTTTAGTTTTCTTTTTTCTTTGTCTCTTGTTCCAAGATTTTTCGGCATCGAAAGAATTTAGTAAGTCAAGATCCTCTTTCAATTGAACGGTGTTAACCGCATCTCGGAAAAAGTCTTTGTTTTCCATGTTTTCTTCCAGCCAATTATTCAGTTTCCTGATATCACGGACCGTACAAATACCTTGAATGTATTTGAAAATCAGAATGGCGATTAGTTTCTCCTTTTGGTTCATAATTATAATTAAGAAAACTTAATTACGGAAAAGGATGAAAGCTTATTAAAATAAATTTAATTTGAAGTTAAGAAATTGATAAATATTAAGAAGTATTCTGGGTTAAGATGCTTCTGTAGAAATGCAAGACCTCTTTTTTTGTGGGTTTTGACCGTGTTGATACTGATATTTAATTGGTCTTTAATTTCATTGTTGGTTAATCCTTCAAAAAAGCTTAGTTTGATTACCTGTTGGCACATGTTGGGCAGGGCATTGACAAGTCTATCGATTTCTTGCAATAATTCGGTGTAGATTACGAGGCGGTCTATATCTTGGGGATCTTTTTCATCAAATCCCGTAATTCTCCAATACCTTTGACTTATTTCAGTCCTTCTATGTTCGTTGATCAATTTATTTCTCACGGCAGTATATAGGAAGGATTTAATGGCCGATGGGTTGCTGGATATTTTAGATTTGTTCAATAGGTAAGAAGTGAATGCGTCCTGTGTTAGATCTTCTGCGCGTTCATAATCCCCTGTTAATTTGAATGCATAAAAATTTATGAATTTGTAATATTTGATATACAAATTTTTGTCAGACATATTGACTGGAGTGTTCATTTTTGAATGATAAAGGTATTGTTATAATGGTTTAATATGAATAAATATATGTAATTAAAAATTAAATATATTGCATGATATTGAAAAAGAGTTTTATAGTTTGATGCTTCAGCGCTTAAAGCCTGAAAACAGAAAATTATTCGATTCTTCTAAAATCGAATTGTAAAAATTAAGAAGTGTAATGGGGTTGGTTTTGTAAATGGGGGAGGGGTAAAAAAAATGATGGTGGATTTTAATCCTCTTCTGAATTAAAATCATCACCATCATACAGGAATTCTATCAATATAGAATTCGATTCTTGTGTCAATACTTCGTCTTTTATCATCTTTAATAAATTTTATTATCAAAAATATAAATAGACTTTAATCTGTGTATTAATTCGGTGTTAAGTTTGTGTAATTAACATTGGAAAAGGCTAGACTATAATTTGGTCTGCTTTCCAATATCGATTTATTCTTTATCCTTTCTAATGTAGCCTGACACCAGGTATTGCTGAAATTATTCGTTTCTCTTGATAAGCTGTCATTTTGTAAGTATGTTCCATCGGTTGGGATTCCATACAGGTAAATAAGCCCATTCTGTATATTGCCAATAAGTTTTCCTTCCTTATCAACAGCTATTTTTCCATTACTATAGTTTCCATTGACAATTTCCTGCACATATCCTTTCCTTCGCATCCGTTCGTATAGCTTGTTGTTTTTTAGCTTCAGGTTGCCTTTTGGTATCCGGGCATCGATCAGGAAATTAAATTCTTTTTCTACATAGGAATTCTTTAATAGTAATGCTTCTGGTTGGACTTCGATAACTGGTTCTTCAGAAAACATAAACTTTACATAGCCATCCTTGGCCAAGCAGAACAATTTATCGATACTATCCCTTGGAGGTCCAAAAGCGGTATGGTTAATGAATCCTTGCCAATATTTTTCAAAGGATTCCTGGGATTCCTCGTCAAAACCATTATGGGAGAAGAGCTCGGCAATAAGGTAGAAGCCTTCCCGAATTGCTGCAATTGCAGCAGCCATTGGACTTTTTAGCTCACCTTGTTCTGAAAGCTTCATGCTGTAAATGCTAAGATCGACAATGAACTCATGGTAATTTGTTTCCATCTGCACCTTAGAATAGGTCATCGGATCGATGAGTGCGGAGATAGAAAAAAGTTTGGTCGCATCAAAAGTGTCAATGAATTCCAGGATTTCTGCTGAAGTCAGCTCTTGGGTCGCATGTGTATAGGTGTAGAAGGCCAATTGTGCTTCAAGGTTATAGGTAGGCAGTATATCCCTTTCAAAATTTAGGGGTTCATTTCTACTTTTCAACAAATTGAGCCAGTCCTCATTCATTATTTTTAGTTCATATTTATTTCCATTCCAGAATGCATTTCGCGGTAGCATAGGGAGGTTTCTTCTTGAAAAAGGATAGATAATAGGTTCATATCCAGATGGAAGATAGCGGTATTCATGGTCCTGTTTATAAAATATTCCTCCTCGGCCTTCAGTAAGGTGTAGGACAGCATCCATAAAGGTCAAGCCTATTCCTTTGATGGCAACATCGACCTGTGCTGGAATCTCATCCAATAGCTCCACAGGGTAAGTTTGCGGAAGATAGAGGATGTTTTCATTGCAATCAGATGCTAAAAGATCTTCTTCCTCCATATTGGAATAACTATGGCCAGTACAAAAAATCGCTGATTCGTATTGGAAGGGCAAAGTCATTTTCGAACTTGTCAGTTGTACTCTGTCCATGTGTATATCCATGTCCAAGATATTGCTGTTGACCAGGTTGACTTCAATCTGATTGGGTTTATGGCTTAAGGTCTTGTGCAAAGCATCCATTAAGTAGAGCCCCATCAGCTCCCTAGAACAGAAGTCAGAAGGGTTAGGGCTGCTTTCTGCAGATTTGTTTTGATGGATCCAATCAATAAGTTTTAATCTGTTTGGAATATAATGTGACGATTCCGGCTCTTCCCAACAGCTTATTTCTGCTATGCAATCATTCATGATGAGATAGGAAGGCAGGGTAGGTTGGAAGTGAGGTCCAGAGGCAAATTCTCGGTTGTGATTAAACCAATGAATGTTGATGGGTTTATGGATGTTTTGGTCTATAGCTTTAGAAATAAAACGGTCTAGAGCATAAAAACCTTTGGGACCACCTCCAATAATAGCAATGTAAATTGCGTCTGATTTTTCGGCAGGCAATTCCTCGTCATTCACAATTTGGCTGTAAATGTGTTTAGGCACCTTACTCAGGTGTGGGTCTAGATATGCAGAATTCCAAATCATAATCTAATTTTTTATTAATCATTGGAGCTCAATTAAATTCACTAATAGATATAAAGCGTTTTAGTGCAATGCAAATCTTGCTATGATTGGATAATCATAGCCTAACAGTTTAGATTCACTTGTTTAGAAATTCACTTTTTTTGCTTCAATCAATGTTTTAACCCTTTGGATAAATTCATACCCCTCCAAGGACATCTAACTGATATCTCCAAAATTGTTAATTACTAAATCACATTAATAATATTTGTACCTTATTAAGCTAGACAAGCGTTAATGTGCCACTTGTTTCGCAATCTTTTTAACAAAGATTTAGTTTTGTGTGATGTAGTAAATATAACAGTAAATAACCATAAACGTTTTAGAGAAATGTGTTTTTTGAGTTTATTTTATTAATATTTTTTATCAATACCCTAATGTTAGGGTATAAAAAAAGGGATTTACGTTAAATCCCCTTTTATTTATTGCCTGAATGTGTTGAAATTGCTTATTCTTTGTTAATTAAATCGAAAGTATCCTTAATCAATTCAAAAGATTTCAATCTTTTTTGGTCATCATATATATAATTAGTGGTCATGATCTCTTGTGCATTTACCTCCTCAATCAATTCTTTAAGTGTCCTGGCCAATTGTTCAGGGTTGCCTGTATAGGTACTGGAAGTCATGGATTGGACTGCTTGCTCGATTTCAGGTATTCCGTGGAAAATGGGTTTTTCCGTTGGTGCTGATAAAGGCATCCTCCGGTTGGTCACTATTCCTGCAAAAAGGTTCTGCAAGCTGCTGGATAAAAATATGGCCTCTTCATTGGTCTCTGCTGCCACTATATTTACACAAACCATAAAATAAGGCTCCTGCAATTGTTCGGATGGTTTGAAGTTCATTCTATAGATATCGGCCGCAGCCTTTAACATATTTGGGGCGAAGTGTGCCGCAAATGCATAGGGTAAACCTAATTCCGCAGCAAGAAAGGCACTGTCCGTGCTGGACCCCAGAATCCAGATAGGGATTTCTAAACCTTCTCCAGGGAATGCGCGAACCTTGGAGCTGTGGTTGTCGGAACTGAAATAGCGTTGGAGGGACTGCACATCATCCTTGAAGTAAAATGCCGTATTTAAATTATTCCTCCTAAGTGCCATTGCGGTCACCTGATCGGTGCCGGGAGCTCGCCCAAGACCAAGATCAATTCGGTTGGGATAAATAGATTCTAAAGTTCCAAATTGTTCCGCAATCACCAAAGGGGAGTGGTTAGGGAGCATAATCCCTCCGGAACCAACCCTGATGTTTTGCGTTTGGCTCGCAATATGGCCGATCAAAACTGAAGTGGCCGAACTGGCAATAAATTCCATATTATGGTGTTCGGCGAGCCAGATCCTGGTATAACCTAGTTTGTCAATATGTTTGGCGCCTTCTGAAGCTCTTTCTATCGCTTCAGTGGCTGTATTATTCTTTCTTAAAGTGGCTAATTCCAGTAGAGAATATTGGATGTTCTTCATAAGGTAAATATACGTCTCAAATTACATTGAAATGGTAATCTTAATGTATGGAATTATTTAAGCTTTGTCACGATTCCTAAAATTTATAGAGAAGCAATGATGGTAGTCTAGTATTAACATAGGGTTTGAGGGATTTTTTATTTGAGTAAGTTCAAATTTTACCTTTCATTTTTAATCAAAATTGGAATAATTTTTAACATATATTGTCAATTTATTAAAGGATATTGTCATTTCATTTTAGCAAGGTAGAATTATCGCTACATTTTCATTTCAATTAAAATAATAAATACCTTAAAATCCCTTAAAAATCGCTAAAAACGTTGAAAAATGCATTTAAACTGTTTAAAGGCACATTATAGAAAAGGCTAGTATTTGCTGTATAAAATTGCTAAATTAATTATATCTATATTTTTCATTTTATTTAATTGAAAATAAGGTAGTTACAATTGTGTAAATTTTACAATATGCTAAATTTACTTTTTTTATTGCTAAAAATATATATAGCTTTGTTCGCAAAATAAATCCTATATATGACAAATTTAATCAGTAGTCAATTGGAGTCACTTGGGATCCGTCCTTCAAGTCCAATTTATTTTCAACTTCCAGTACCAGAACTGGTGGAAAGAGCGATTAAAAATAATGAAGCTTCCTTAACAGAAACAGGAGCATTGAGTTTCAAAACTGGCATTTTTACAGGGCGCTCGCCAGAGTCTAGATTTATCGTAAAAGACTCCGATACAGCAGAGCACGTAAATTGGGGAAAAGTGAACAAACCCATGAGCATCGAGCTGTTTGACCTGTTGCTGGCTAGAGTAACTGAATATCTTTCATTAAATCCCATTTATGTAAGATCGATACAAGCTTGTAATCATAAAGATTATTCCCAAAATGTACTTACGGTTACCCAAAGCCCTTGTCAGGATATTTTTGTGAACAATATGTTTATCAATGTAGATGTTGAAACGCAAGGACCAATCGATTGGACAGTCTTAGCAGCTTCAAATTTAAAAGTTGATGATTACCAGGCCTTGGGCTTGCCAACTTCACACTGTGTGGTTTTGGATCTAACCCGTAAAGTGGTTATCATCATCGGAACGGCATATACAGGAGAGATTAAGAAGGGGATTTTCTCTGCACTGAATTATTACTTGCCTTTAAAGCATAACGTGTTAACAATGCACTGTTCTGCAAATGTCGGTAAGAAAAACGACACTGCTTTATTCTTTGGCCTATCTGGGACGGGTAAAACAACGTTATCATCTGATCATGGTCGTTTATTGATCGGAGATGATGAGCATGGTTGGACGGAAAATGAGGTGTTTAACTTCGAAGGAGGTTGCTATGCGAAGGCCATTGGTTTGACGCAGCAACATGAACCACAAATCTTTAATGCTATCAAATTTGGTGCATTATTGGAGAACGTGAATTTTAAACCTGGAACTCGTGAAGCAGATTATGACGATAGCAGCATCACAGAAAACATGCGCGCTTCATACCCAATCGAATTTTTGGAAAATGTAAATCCTAGAGGATATGGTGCTTCACCAAAGCATATCTTCTTTTTGAGTGCGGATGCATTTGGAGTACTTCCTCCGATCTCCAAGCTTACTGCTGAACAGGCCATGTATTATTTTATCAATGGATATACAGCTAAAGTAGCAGGAACAGAAATGGGAGTAAAGACGCCTACGGCTACTTTCTCTGCTTGTTTTGGTGCTGCATTTATGCCATTGCATCCTATGCACTACGCGGAAATGTTAAGGAAGAAACTAGAAGAAAATCCGGATATCCAAGTTTGGTTGGTCAATACGGGTTGGGTAGCTGGTCCTTACGGCGTAGGAAGAAGGATACAGTTAAAATATACCCGTCAATTAATCCGTACCGCTATGGAGGGCCATATTGGCGAAGCAGGATATGAAAAACATCCGATTTTTAACCTTCAGATGCCAAGGGAATGTCCTGAAATCCCAACTAATCTATTAAATCCTAAACGCGTTTGGGACAATCCAGAAGCTTATGAGGAGTTAGCGGAAAAATTAAAGGGAATGTTTGATGAAAACTATGCTCAATTTATCCCGAAACCAGTTGAAAAGGTATTGAGTTAATAAAAAGAGAAATGGGAATTCAAACATTAGAGCAATTTATTTCTGAGCAACAAACTCAATTTCCTCAAGCAAAAGGAGAATTGACACGATTGCTACAAGGGATTTCTTTGGCCGCTAAAATTGTTCATAGGGAAGTAAATAAAGCTGGCTTGGCTGACATCCTAGGGAAGCAAGGTAATACCAATGCCCAAGGTGAGGAGCAACAAAAACTAGATGTATTTGCTGATCATTACTTTATGGATGCATTGGAACGAGTTGGCGAATGCTGCTATCTAGCTTCTGAAGAACATGAAGACGGAATAGATCTGACAAAACGAAATAAATATGCTGTAGGTAAGTATATGGTTTATTTTGATCCTTTGGATGGCTCTTCCAATATTGATGCAAATGTGTCAGTAGGTACTATTTTCTCCATCTATAAAAGAGTAAGCTCTGGAGAAGAGATCGAGAACATTGATTTTGCGCAGATCGGTAGAAAACAAGTTGCCGCAGGTTATGTGATCTATGGTTCTTCAACCATGCTTGTTTATACTACTGGAAAGGGAGTGAATGGCTTTACCTTGGATCCATCTATTGGAGAATTCTGTCTTTCCCATCCAGGTTTAAGGATTCCTGAAAATGGGAAGACCTATTCTGTAAATGAAAGCAATTACAACCAGTTTTCCCTAGCGATAAAACAATACCTGCAATTCTGCAAAGAAATCGATAAAGATACCAACCGACCATATTCTTCTCGATATATTGGTTCCTTAGTGGCCGATTTTCATAGGAATATGATTCAAGGAGGTCTGTTCTTATATCCGGATACCTATCAGTATCCGAATGGGAAACTTCGGTTGATGTATGAATGTAATCCATTGGCATTTATTGCTGAACAAGCTGGTGGTAAAGCTACAACCGGTGAGATGCCAATCTTGGACATTGAACCTGTCGAATTGCATCAAAGGACTCCGTTGATCATCGGAAGTAAGAACATGGTTGAAAAGGTAGAACAATTTATTGCAGAATATTCAAGTGTAGAACCGTCTTTTGTATAGGGTATTATTTAAGTAATTGAAAATAATTATGTTTGCAGAAAAATCTAATTATGAAAATACTATTTGCTGTACTGTGTCTGTTCTGCTTTCAGCTTTCCTATGCCCAAGATAGATTACCTCTGTTTTTAAAAGGTCATTGGGAAATACAGGGAAGCAATAGCGAAGAACATTGGGATGTTCTTTCTGACAAGAGCATGAAAGGCTTTGGTTACAAAATTGATGGTGCTATTCCTCAGGTTTCTGAATACCTGGATATCCAATTGAAAAAAGGTAAAGTGGTCTTGATGGCTACGGTAGTGGGTCAGAATAAGGGATTGCCAATTGAATTTACTGCCGAAGGAAAACCATCTGATAAGGAGATCAAGTTTGTGAATCATAAGCATGATTTCCCGCAAGAAATTACCTATAGCAAGGCTTCAGACTCTACAGGGAATTTGATTGTAAAAATCGTTGGTCAAGGAAAGGAACATACGCAAATCTTTCTTCCTAAGAAGGTTTCAGGTGCAAAGCAGGATACTGTCTATGATGAAGCTTTAGCACAGAAGTTAGGTTCAGATGAATACGGTATGAAATCCTACTTTTATGTGGTTTTGAAGACTGGAGAAAATAAAGATCAGGACAAAGATTTGATCAATACGGCTTTCAAAGGCCATATGGATAATATCAACAGGTTGGTTAAGGAAGAGAAGCTGATCGTTGCTGGTCCTTTTGGGAAGAATTCGGATCAATATAGGGGTCTATTTATTCTAAACAATATAAAGACAGAAGAGGAAGCGAAAGCAATTCTGGAAACTGATCCAGCTATAAAAGCGGGGTACCTGGCTTATTCTATTTATACCTGGTATGGTTCAGCGGCACTTCCAATGTATCTTCCATATTCAGAGAAAATTACCAAATCCAAATTCTAATATAGTTAAAACAGATTCGGCCAGTCATTGCTCTGCAAGACTGGCCGAGTTTTTTATTTAAATATTGTGATTTATTTAACTCCCATTTCTTGGATGATGAATTGGGCATTGTCAACCTTATCTGCTATCCATAACACATAACGGATATCGACACCGATCGAACGACTGTAGCTCTCGTTCCAAGCGAAATCATTGATAGTAGCATCATAAGCTCTATCGAAGTTCACTCCGATCAATTCGCCGTAAGCATTCATGATAGGAGATCCTGAGTTTCCGCCCGTAGTGTCCATGTTATATAGGATGTTAACAGGTACATCATTCAAATCCTTTTTAAAGTAGTTTCCGAAGTTCTTGTCCAGCCAATTGGTCTTGATTGCTTCAGGATAGGTGAATTCATTTAAACCTGAGTTACCCTTTTCAATGATTCCTTTTACGGTAGTGAAGGGTTCCATGTAGGTGGCATCTGCAGGACTATAGCCCTTTATGTTTCCAAATGTCAACCTTAAAGTTGAATTCGCATCAGGGATAAAGCTTTTTGATTGGAACTTTTCTTTTACGGCAATATAATCCGCCATTAACTTGTTCAAATTACCTTCTCTTCTTTTTTGTTCCGCATAGAATGGCTGCATTTCCGTTTCCAGTTCTTTTTGAAACTTCATTAAATCATCTGAATACTTTAAGAAAGAATTTACATCCTTTAGGACCGTGTTCTCAAAATACTCTTGATTAGACAGTTTGGAATCTTCGATGGCCTTGCTGATATAATCAGAAGCAGCCTGTTCGTTACTGAATTTGTGAGCTGCAACAAATGGAAGGGCATTGCCATCTTTTAATTGGTAAGCTTGAGCAAACATGCTGCTTGCAATACTTTTATCTACATTTAGATTGAAGCTTTCATAAAGGCCAGCTAACTGTTTCTTGAAATTATCAATATTGGCCTTGTACAATTCTTCCTTACGTTTACTTGATAGTTCTTTGTTAATAGCATCTTGAAAGCTATTGGTCAAGGAAGCAAATTGTAAGGATCGAATTCCAGAATAGATGTTGTTATACCATAATTCTTTTTCTGCATTTTGGAAAACCAATCCGTAGTGTTGGCCTATATCTTTCATCAAAGAACCATATTGAGCTTTTAACGCGGCATCATTCTCAATGAATTTTGCCAATTCCTCATCCTCCTTGATCTTGGTGTTGACAAGGTCGATGTTTCTCAAGCCTTTCAATTTACCTCTGTAATTCTTCATTACATTTGCATTCCTCTTGATCCTTGTTGCAAGTGCCAATTCAGTAGCTTTATCATCTTTTCCTGCAAGTAGCATCTGCTGATTTTGGAAATCATAAAGTTCTGAGGTGTAAGGCAATAAATATTGCTGCTGATATTCAATATACTGGGCAGGTCTATGACGGAAAGTACGACCAGGGTAGCCAAGGATAAAAACGAAATCATTTTCATTTACACCTTTAGGATTTACCTTTAAATGTTTCTTTGGTTTATAAGGGACATTATCTTTAGAATATTTCGCAGAAGAACCATCCTTGGCAACATAGGCTCTCAAGAAAGAGAAGTCACCTGTATGTCTAGGCCATACCCAGTTGTCCGTCTCACCACCGAACTCTCCAATGTTCTGTCTAGGGATATAAACCAATCGCACATCTTCTATGGTTTTATATTTGAACAATACATAGCTCTTGCCAATGAACATCTCAGAAACTTCAGCCTTGATGGTTGGATCTTGGGCTTCAGCTTCTTTTGCAATTTCTTTTCTTTTGTTGGTAATGATATCGATACGCTGGCTAGGGTCAGTGACATTTGCAACAGCTTCCAAAATTCTCTGGGATACATCTTCATAAGAGTCCGTAATCCGGATATTCAGTCCCTTGGCTTCGATTTCTTGCTCATGCGAATTCGCGACGAATCCATTTTCTAAATAATTGTGTTCGGGTGTGGAGGCTAATTGAACGGCACTGAAAGCACAGTGATGGTTGGTGATGATCAATCCATTCGGAGAGACAAATGAGCCAGAACAACCACTAACCTGTACCAAGGCATCGACTAGGCCTATCTGTCCGGGATTATAGATCTCCTTTTCGCTAATTTTTAATCCTGCTTTTTTCAGACCGGCTTTGCCCAGTTCGCTCAAAGGGAACATCCCTTCATCAGGAATGGCATTCGGAATGATGACCGTTCCGGTGGTTAAGAAAGCAGCAATTATCCCTGCTTTGATAAAGTTTAACATAACTATAGATTTTGTTTCATCCCAAAAATACTAAATGTTAATTGGCAAAACAGATTTATTGCTGTAATACCTGGGGTATTATTTAACTATTCGATAAATGGTTCCTATATTTGCAGAAAATAGGGAATTTTATTCACGCTAATTTAATAATAGGAACCTTAGCCTTTATAAATAGCAAACATTAATCTTTAGCTATCTAAAAGGGGAAATGACCAACGAATGAGACAAAAATTTCTAAAGAAACTAGAGGCTTTAAATAGGTGGAGAATGCAGAAGATTTCGAACAGAAATTTTCTAATCGTTCTAGCCTTTGTGGTGGGTATTGTAGGTGGGTTGGCAGCTGCTCTCTTGAAAGGATTAACTCATTTTATCGCGGCCAAACTACAGGATGATCTTGAATGGCATTTCAAATATTCCCTTTATTTGATATTTCCGCTGATCGGTATTTTCCTGAGTGTGCTATATGTCCGCAAGTTCATAAAGGGAAAAAAGCTTGAGCACGGAATCACACCAATCATTTACGCCATTTCCCGACGGTCCAGTCGAATCGATCTACATAATATTTATTCCCAAATTGTTACCAGTGCCATTACGGTTGGCTTTGGAGGGTCTTCAGGTTTGGAGGCACCGATTGCCTATTCCGGTTCCGCCATTGGTTCCAATATTGGACGGTTCTTCGGATTGAGCTATAAGGAAGTTACGATGCTTTTGGCATGTGGAGCTGCAGCAGGGATATCCGGAGCATTTAATAGTCCCGTTGCTGGGATGGTATTTGCCATTGAAATCCTATTGCCCGAGTTCTCAATCCCCGTCTTTATTCCATTGTTGATTTCCTCTGCCTTAGCTGCGGTTATCTCAAGGATCTTATACAGCGAACCTTTGTTCCATACTGCTGCAACAGATTGGGAGGTGAGCTCGATATTCTTTTACATTCTATTAGCCGTTTTGGTCGGCCTCTATACCATCTATTTCTCCAAGATCAGCCAAGTAGTAAAGAATTGGTTTTCGAAAATCAAGAATCCATATAATAAGGTATGGGTCAGTGGGATTTCCTTGGGAGTCATGATCTTCGTATTCCCCGCCTTATATGGAGAGGGCTATCTGACCATACAGCAGATCCTTGATGGGCACTTTAACTCGATTGTCAAGAATTCCCTGTTTTCAGATTATCGAGACATGGCCTGGGTAGTTGTTTGTTATACAGTTTTGGTTCTATTTGGTAAATCCTTTGCATCACTATTTACAATCAATGGGGGAGGAAACGGAGGTATCTTTGGACCTAGTTTGGTCATGGGTGGATTGATAGGCTTTGCCTTCGCCTATGGCATGAACCAAACTGGCTTTGTGCAACTCAATGTTCCTAATTTCGTGATGGCTGGTATGGCCGCCGCACTTGCAGGAATTATGCATGCGCCGTTGACAGGAATTTTTCTTATTGCCGAAATCACCGGCGGATATACTTTGATGGTACCCTTGATGTTGGTTGCTTCGATTTCTTACTTAATCAATCGAGGGGTGATGAAGCACTCTGTCTATACCAAAGTATTGGCAGAATCCGGAGATCTTCTTTCTTACAAAGATAAAGACCGTACTGTTCTCAGTATGATGAAACTGAGGTATGTGCTTGAAACCAATTTTGTTGTTTTGAGACCGGATCAGACCCCATTGGACCGTCAATCGGATATTTTACATTCCAAACGGAATATATTCCCAATCGTTGACGAAAAAGGAAAACTTCTAGGGATCCTATATAGTGAGCGATTATTTTCCATTCTATTAGGTGAAGAAGAGGGAAGAGATAAAACTTTTGCCACTTTAGCTCAAAAGCCTAATGATATCATTATTGAAACGGAGAATATGGAGCATGTGATGACGAAGATGAATAAAGAGGATGTTTGGATCCTTCCAGTGGTCAATAAGGATGAACAATACCTAGGTTTTATATCAAAGTCTTCTGTTTTCAATAAATATCGCGGGCTTTTAATTAGACAAGGCCAATATTTGGAGTAATCCTATCGATTTGACCAAAATATGTTGCTTTGTTTACCATCTGTAGCAATAATATTCCCTCTAAATTTCGTTGAAATCATACAAAGGATTGCCTTTGACTGCTGATTTTCCAATTGGTTTAATTGAAAAAAATAAAGAAATCCCTTTTTTATTTTTTTCAAATGCATGGTTTTAGCCTTTGAAAACCAACGATTTATAGCTTAAATGTCTTAGAATTAACAAAATATTAACTAAAGTATAATCTGTTAACAAATGTTAAACGGTACAATAATTGTTAAATGATACGTTAATAAGATGGAAGTGTAATAAAAATATTACGAATACAAAGTACAAAATCGGAAAATTACTGTGAAGAAAACAAAGTTATCAATTTTAAAAGCAACATTATTATTAATAGGAACAGTAGGCATCATGTCCAGTTGTTCTGAAAGTAAATCCAAAGAAAAAGAAGATACCGCAAAACCCATGGCATTACCAGTTTATACCGTCGATAAATCAGACGCTGTAACGGTAAAAGATTACCTAGGTACCATAGAAGGTAAGGTAAATGTTGAAGTACGTCCTCAAGTAGAGGGTTTGCTGCAGGAAATCTATGTAGATGAAGGTGCTTATGTTCAAAAAGGGCAGAAGCTATTCAAAATAGATCCATCTTTCTATCAAGAGGATTTAAATAATATGTATGCTGCAGAGAAAGTGGCGCAAGCCAAATTAAAGAATGCGAAGTTAGAAGTTGACCGTTTGAAACCATTGGTAGAGAACGATGTCATTGCAGATGTTAGGTTAGCATCAGCGGAATCTGACTATCAAGTCGCAAAAGCAGGACTGGATCAAGCTGCTGCAGAAGTTCGCTCGGCACAGTTAAGTAGAAATTTTACAACGATCACCGCGCCAGTGAGTGGTTATATAGGTCGTATTCCTAAGCGTATCGGGAACTTGATTACCAAAGGTGACAAAGAACCTTTGACTAATCTATCGGATATCCAAGAGGTTTATATCTATTTCGCAATGAACGAATCAGACTTCTTGTACTTCTCAAAGGCACAGGCTAAAGCTGATAGTGTCGAAGGTCGTAAATACGATAAATTGAAACGCCTGACTTTCCCAGAGGTTACCCTGATGATGGCCGATGGCGAAGAATACTCCTCCAAAGGTGTTGTAGATGCGGTTAATGGACAAGTTGATAGAACCACAGGTTCCATCTCATTGAGAGCGACTTTCCCTAATCCTAACAATATCTTGCGTTCAGGGAGTACGGGAACATTAAAAATTGCCGAAGTCAAGAAAGATGTATTGCAGATTCCGCAGATTGCGACCAATGAATTGCAGGACAAAACCTTTGTGTTTGTAGTTGACAAAAACAACCAGGCACAACGTCGTAACATCAAATTGAACGGTTCTACCAAGGATAAGTATATCGTATCTGAAGGCCTGCAAGAAGGTGACCGCGTAATTTTAAGTGGATTCGAAGAGCTGACTGATGGCTCTGTGATCATGCCTATACCTCAACAAAAATAATTGTCAAATTAATTTTGCTTATTCTGACCTTTCCATTGCGCATGCAGGAAGGGCTTAGGATAGCTAAACCCTAATATTGCTATATGCTTAAAACATTCGTAAGTCGTCCCGTTTTAGCTACTGTTGTATCTATTATCTTGGTTATTTTGGGATTGGTTGGGATGAAGTTACTTCCAGTAACGCGTTTCCCTGAAATCGCTCCGCCAAGTGTGGTTGTTTCCTTGAGTTATCCCGGTGCAACTGCTGAAACTGTAGCCAGCTCCGTTCTATTGCCAATTGAAGAAGCGATCAACGGGGTAGAAAACATGACTTATATCAGGTCAACTGCCTCCAACTCAGGATCTGGTTAGGTAACCGTATATTTTAAAACCGGTACCAACCCTGATGTGGCTTCAGTAAACGTTCAAACGAGGATCTCAAAAGCTATATCTTCCATTCCAGCGGAAGTAAACGAAGCTGGTATCACCACGATGCCACGGCAAAGTGGGGTTATCATGACCATCAATATCTTCTCTAACCAGAAAGATTCGGTCTATGATGAAACATTCCTACAGGCATTTGCCCAGATTAACTTAATGCGCCCATTGCTTCGTGTTGATGGGGTGGCCCAGGTTTCCAGGTTAGGAGCAAGGGATTACGCCATGCGTGTTTGGTTAAATCCCGAGAAATTAGCCCTGTACAATCTGGTGCCGAAAGATATATCGGATGCCATCAAGGATCAAAACTTTGAGATTGCACCTGGTAAATTTGGTGAAACATCAGATGAGGCCTTTGAAACCGTTATTAAACACAAAGGACGATTTAGTCAACCGGAAGAATTCCAGAATATTGTCATCAAAACCAATAATGATGGTTCCGTTCTATACCTGAAAGATGTTGCCCGGGTCGAGTTTGGTGCTACCAACTTAAACTCTGATAACAAGGTTGACGGGAAACCAGGTTTGACGCTTAACTTAACTCAGACCAGTGGTTCCAATGCCCATGATATTGATGTTGAGGTGCGCAAGGTATTAGAGGAACAAAGGAAATACTTCCCGAAAGGAATTGACTATGACATCACCTATTCCGTGCGTGACCAGATTGACCAATCCATCGATCAGGTAAAACATACCCTTTTCGAGGCGTTTATCTTGGTATTTATCATCGTATTTATCTTCTTGCAAGATTTCAGATCTACCTTGATACCTGCCATTGCGATTCCTGTATCCCTCATCGGTACCTTCTTTTTCTTGCAGCTCTTTGGCTTCTCGCTGAATGTACTGACGATGTTTGCACTCGTCCTCGCCATTGGTATTGTGGTCGATGATGCCATTGTCGTCGTCGAGGCCATCCACCATAAGATGCATGCCACGGGACAAAAACCGCGACAGGCGACTTTATCGACCATGTCGGAGATTACTGGAGCCATCCTTTCCATTACGATGGTTATGGCGGCAGTATTCTTACCTGTAGGGTTTATGGAGGGACCGGCCGGTATATTCTATCGACAGTTTGCCTATACCTTGGCTACGGCCATTTTGATTTCCGCCTTGAACGCTTTGACCTTAAGCCCTGCATTATGTGCATTGCTTCTTAAGGCACCTCAAGATGAAAAGGAAATCGGTAAGAAGAAAAATAAATTCAATACTTATAAAGACAGGTTCTTTACGGCCTTTAATACCTCATTCGATAGGTTCACTGATAAATATATCATTGGCGTTAAGAAGTTGATCAAAAATCAAAAGGTAGCATGGGCTGGTTTAGCTGTAATTACGGCTATCGGAGCATTCTTGATGATGAAATCACCAAAGTCGTTTATCCCGACTGAGGATGATGGATTCGTGACCTTTAATATTGCCATGCCTGCTGGTGCTTCCTTGGCCAGAACGACAGAAGTTCTCAAGAAAGCTGATAGTATCTTGAGGAGGCATAAAGATATCGAAGGAATGACTTCCGTATCAGGTTATAATGCCCTGGATGCGAGTTCCAGTCCCGCATTTGCTGCTGGCTATATTACTTTAGTTCCGCATGCTGATCGTAAGTATATCAAGAATATCCAAGACTTTATGGATACGGTCAGGAATGATCTTTCCCAACTTCATGAAGCTAAATTTACGGTATTCCCAAGACCAACCGTTCAAGGTTTTGGTGACTTCGCCGGTATCGAGCTGGTTCTACAGGATAGGTTAGGAGGTGATATCCGAGATTTCAACGTCTTGGCTGATACCTTTATCAATCAACTGAATGAATTACCGGAGATAGGAAATGCCTATACCAGTTTTAAATCAACCTTCCCGCAATATGAAGTCAATATTGATGTAGTTAAGGCTAAATCATTGGGTGTTAGTATCAATAGTTTGATGTCGACCATCCGTTTATACTTCGCAAGGGTACAGGCCTCAGATTTTAGCCGATTTGGTAGACAGTACCGTGTGTATGTACAGTCAGATTTTGATTTCCGTACCGATCCGGAATCCTTTAGTTCTATTTTCGTAAGGAATACTGAAGGAAAAATGGTGCCTATCAATACCATAGTCACATTGAAAAAGATCGTTGGACCTGAAACCATTACGCGTTATAACTTGTACAATGCGATCGTTGTCAATGCTGAGCCAGCTAAGGGCTACAGTACAGGTGATGCCATGGAGGCCATTGAGAAATTCTCTCAAGATAAGTTGCCGGGAAATATCGGTTATGAATGGACCGGTATGAGTTTAGAAGAAAGTCAGTCCGGCTCACAGACCATCCTCATCTTTGCATTGAGTATCCTGTTTGTGTACTTTTTATTGGCTGCGCAATATGAAAGCTATATCCTCCCTTGGGCGGTATTGCTATCCATTCCAGTAGGTCTGATCGGAGTTTATGCAACGATTGGTCTGGCAGGACTTCAAAATAATATCTATGTGCAAGTCGGTTTGATCATGTTGATTGGTTTGCTGGCGAAAAATGCCATCCTTATCGTCGAGTTTGCCGTGCAGGAAAGAGACAAGGGAATGAGTATAGTGGATGCCGCTATCAATGGTGCAAGGTTAAGGTTAAGACCTATCCTAATGACCAGTTTGGCATTCGTAGCAGGTTTGATCCCATTGATGTGGACTGTTGGTCCATCAGCTATCGGTAACCATTCCATCAGTTTCAGTGCCGCCGGCGGTATGTTGTTCGGAGTAACCTTTGGTATTTTCATTATCCCAGTGCTATTTGTTGTTTTCAAATCCCTGGACGAAAAGGTTCGTAATAAAATTAAAACGGAAGAAGAAGAATAGATCATCAATGAATAAGAAAATAATATTTAGAGTTTTAATCGGTTGTCTTTGTGCTGCATTCTTTATGGTGCAGGGCTGTAAGGTAGGGCAGAAATACCAGCAACCCGATTTAAACATGCCTGAAAAATTTAGGGGCGATACCCTGGCATATTTTGGTGATACTTCGAGTATCAGCGAGATCTCTTGGAAAGAATTTTTCCATGATCCTACCCTAAAAGATTTGATTGATTCTGCATTGACCAATAACTATGATATGCAAACAGCATTGAAAAATATTGAGATTGCTAACAAATGGATGCGCCAGAACAGGTTTAATTATCTCCCAGAAGTGGATGCAACCATTGCCGGGGTCAATAAACAGTACAGATCCAAGCACTTTGGTTCTGGTCCATCAACCAGATGGTATGAGTTCAATGGTAAAAAAGCTCCTGAGAACATGTTTACTTATACTTCCCAATTTGGTACAGAAATAGGCTTCAGTTGGGAGATTGATATCTGGGGCAAGATCAGCAATGCCAAAGACCAATTGGTTGCAGAATACCTGAATACACAGGAGGCGAAGAATGCCATCCAGACCAATTTGATCGCTAGTGTTGCCAAAGGCTATTTTAACTTATTGATGTTAGACGCCAAAATCGAAGTTGCTAAGCGAAATGTGCAACTGAACGATAGCACCCTTCAGATGATCAAATTGCAATATGATGCAGGTGAAATTACAGCATTAGCTATCCAACAAACCGAGTCCCAGCGATTGATCGCTGCCTCCTTGGTGCCTGAATTGGAGAAAGAAATCGTCCTTCAGGAAAATGCATTGAGGATTTTGATTGGTGAGATGCCAGATTCTGTATCTAGAGGGACCAGTTTTGAGCACTTATTTGCTGAAAACAAAGATATTTCTTTAGGCTCTCCGCTTGAGATCATCCGGAATAGACCTGATGTGAGGGGCGCGGAGTTAGGTTTGATTGCCGCTAATGCCAATGCAAATATCCAACAAGCCATGCGTTATCCAAGCTTATCTCTTGAAGGGGTATTTGGAGTCAACTCTAGTTTGCCAAAGAACTGGTTTTCCATTCCAGGTTCCCTATTAGGTGGAATTGGAGGTAGTTTGACTGCTCCAATCTTTAAGAACAGAAAATTAAAGACCGAGTGGGAAGTTGCAAAAATTGAAAGAGACAAGGCTGAAATAGATTTCCAAAAAACGGTATTAGAAGCTGTTTCTGAGGTTTCAGATGCCGTAGTGACCGTAGAGAAATTAAGAGAACAATTAGAATTTGCAAGATTAAGAGTCGAGAACTCTGAAAAAGCAGTAAAAAATGCAGGATTGTTGTTCAAAGGTGGTTATGCTACCTACTTGGAGGTGATCACTGCACAAGGTAATGCACTTGATTCAGATTTGGCTTTGGTTGAATTGCGTCAAGAACACCTGGAATCCTATGTTGACCTTTATAGGTCCTTAGGCGGTGGCTGGAGATAAAACCACCTATTAAACAAGCTTCACAGTATCATTATGATACATTTCCATCGTTCTTAGCTTTCCGATTAAAAGCAAAGAACACCAAAAAAATGGGTTGGGTTTCGATGAGATTCCCACCCATTTGCTTTTTAACCGAAAAATTAATTCCTTACCGATTTTCAACACTCCAATTCAGCTCAATAACCTAAATTCTACCTGCTAAATAGTATATTTGAATACCGACCAGCAATTTATTGCATGAAAAACATTATTAACTGTTAACCGAATATTCTTCAGATGGAGAGGTATTTTATTTTCTTGGTTTTAGCACTGATCACAGAGATTATTGGCACAGTGTCTGGGTTTGGCTCGTCCATTTTATTCGTTCCGACCGCTTCCTTGTTCTTTGATTTTAAAGCCGTATTGGGGATTACTGCTGTTTTCCATGTATTCAGTAACCTTTCCAAGATCACTTTATTCCGGAAAGGTATCAATAAAGATATAGCACTGAAACTAGGCATTCCCGCTGTATTATTTGTGATAATCGGAGCTATGTTGACCAAATATGTTCCTGTCAAGGAAATGGAATTGGGAATGAACCTGTTAATTGCCAGCCTTGCCGTATTCCTTCTTTTCCGATTTGATAAACCCTTGAAACAGACCAATCAGAACTTATATTTAGGTGGGGTGATATCCGGATTTTTTGCGGGTCTTGTTGGGACTGGCGGAGCCATCAGGGGAATCACTCTCGCGGCCTTCAATCTGCCCAAAGACATCTTTATTGCCACTTCTGCCTTGATAGATCTTGGTGTCGATTTCAGTAGGGCTGTCGTATATGTATCCCAAGGCTATTTTCCTTCAGAATATATCAAGCTGATTCCTTTTCTGATCCTTGTGAGTATTTTGGGAAGTTATTTGGGTAAAGTAATCTTGAAACATACATCAGAAAGGGTCTTCAAATACATTGTCTTAGGGGTAGTCATCTTAACTTCGGTATTTCAGTTTATCAACTATTTCACCAAAGCCTCAGGATCTTAAAATCTAAAGTTAGGACGGTTGGTAAAAGGAGAAAATGACCAAGGAATGGAACTTAAAATGATTAGACTGATCCATATGTATCTTTTCCATAAATAAGTAAAACCATTGCTGCCAATCTTTTTCTTTACTAGGTTGTTCACGATATTGATCATGAATACCGCCAAAGTCATCATTGACATATGCTCCAAACCGAAGAATCTAAGTTGACGAGTTTTTACTCCTACTGAAATATCATTCCAAAAGGCCGTAACGATGGGGCTGTTCAAGTATAAAATCCAGCCAATCAGAAATTGTATATTATAGATCGTGGTCAATCTAAGTAAGATCTGATAATCCTTCAAACTAAAGATCTTGTTATTTCTATGGTTGATAAATATCCAGGCGATTTGAAATAGGAGCGCAAATAAAACCAGCCAACGGAAATAGGAGTGAAGGATTAGAAGATAATGGTACACAGATAATGAATAAGTAAAATGATGCTAAAATTACATACGAATAATTAAATTCGTGTCGTTTTTACATTGGAAAATATATTTACATGAAGAAATTGACTTTAATATTAGGATTTAGCCTAGTGATGCTACTTACAGCATTCCAAACACAGAGTTTTGCCCAAACCAAAAAAGTAAATCCAGAATTGGATTCCTTAGCAAAACCTTATCATCCTGAGGCGGATGCTCAAAAAGATATTGATAGTTTAGTTGCATTGGCTAAAAAAGAAAACAAGAATATTATCATTCAAGCTGGCGGTAACTGGTGTATTTGGTGTCTGCGGTTCAATAATTTTATTCACCAAAACAGCAAAATAGCCAATCTGCTCCAGGATAACTTTGTGTATTACCACCTGAATTATTCTCCTGAAAATAAAAATGAAGTGGTATTTAATAAATACGCAGCTGGTAAAGGAGAGGAATATGGCTTTCCATTTTTTATCGTTATGGACAGCAATGGCAAAGTCCTTTTCACACGAGAAAGTGGTAGTCTAGAGTCAGGAAAAGGCTATGATGAAAACAAAGTAATGGCATTCTTCAGTGAATGGCTTCCGAAGAAATAAAATATTAGACTAAAGTAAAAAGAGCTATAATTTTAAATTATAGCTCTTTTTTTTTGCCTTTTTTAGGCGTAACAACTTCTCGTCTTGCATTGCTACAAGATGGAAATTCCTATCTAAATAGTTGTTATATGGTTTTGATTTAAATTAGTGGCTTTAAATTGTTCTGCTGATAGTATTCAATTTTATATTGAAACATTTCAGCCATTCTAGCACCTTGCCATTTTGCCCTTTCTGCCTTCTCACCTTCATATAAACTGTCCACAGTCTTAGAAAACATGCCAACCCATTGGTCGAAATGTTTCTTTTCTACTGGCATCTTTGCATGAGGTGGAAATGGACTTCCATAATAGGTGTGCTCTTCCAAAAGAACGGTTTGCCAGAAACGGTACATTTTTTCTAGGTGTTCCGGCCATCGATCTTGAATGATTCCATTAAAGATCGGTCCCAACAACTCATTCTCCCTTATTTGGTCGTAAAATGTATTGACCAAGACTTTGATATCCTCTATATTCCGAATATCATGTTTAATGCTTTCCATGCTTAAATTCCTTTAACTTCTTAGGCCTATTGGCCTCCAAAACTGCATTACCTCATTAAGATACTTTCACCGGAAATAATGCCTACAGCCAATTCATAGACCGTAGTTTTTTCCAACATATTCTTTAAATCGGTCCTGATCTTCACAAAACTATTGTGCATAGGACAAGGTTTTAAAGCATTACATTCTTTCAAACCTAATCCACAGCCCATGAAGATCTGATCTCCGTCTACCGCTTTCACAATTTGCGATAGACTGATATTATGTATCTGATTATGGTCCATCTCAAATCCTCCGAATGGTCCTTTAATCGAATGTAAGATCTGATGCTTGGTCAATAGCCCTAAAACCTTTGCCGTAAAGGCTTCTGGCGTACCAGTATGCTCAGCTACCGCCGTAATCTTTACGCGGTTTCCTTCTAATGATTGCGTGGCAATATAGATGATTGCCTTAATTCCGTGTTCACAAGCTTTTGAAAACATAATCAATACCTAAAGTTCAAAGATAAGCAGTATTTTTTATTAAAGAGTATTTTGTCTTAAATAACCTCCGTTATTACAATTATTTGATAATCTACAGATTGTAATACCTTCTAATTAGCTGGAAAAGGAGTGAAGTCCTTTTCATAATGGTTCCAGATGATATTTGCAATTTTTCTCGTCAGGACCTCGGCCTCATTGTTTTTTGTCCAACTTCTATCTTTGTTGTTATTGCTGAAAAAGGAGAAAACAAAATCACCATGTGGCGCATTCACCAAGACGACCTCAGAACGCACTTCATCCAAAGATCCTGTCTTTCCTATCCAGCTGACTTCAGCAGGAAACTGTGATAGTGCCCTTTCATTATAGAATTGGTTCTTTAAGAACCGATACATCTTATCTGAATGTGCAGGAGAGATCACTTTACCCTTTCGGATCATTTCATATAATGTTGCCATTTCCCTTGGCGTAGTTTGTCCCCAACCATACTTCTTCCAAATTTCTTCACGTCCGGGAGTCCTCGAATTGACCTTTGTGTTTTTAAGGCCTAACTGGTCCAAAATAGGATTGATGCTTTGACCTCCACCTGCCAATTCCTGACACCAAATGGAAGTTACATTATCGCTATAGCTTAACATTAATCCAATCAAGGTGGTTAGGTCAGTTTCGGTACTGTCCTTGAAAAATTGCATGAGTCCAGAACCTCCATAAGCCCGGGAATCTCGGTATATAAACTTCTGGTCTAAGCTTAAATCCCCGTCTTGAATTTTTTGAAAAACACCTACCAGTATCGGAACCTTTACTACACTTGCTGTAGGGAAGGTGCTGTCAGCATTGATGTTAACTATCTTGTTTTGCTTCAGGTGTTTAACATAAATCCCCAAGTCCCCCTCAAAACCCGCAATAGCTTGATTGATTTTCTCGGTCAGCTTTTTGTCGATCTTCTGAGCATGGGCTTGACAGATAATTGATAAAAAAATAATGCACAGACTGAATAGTTTTTTCATGGATTAGAATTAAATTAGTTGAACCTCGAATTTAAGGAATAATAAAATACTATGGAATTATTTATGGTGGTAATTGGCGGAAAGCCAGAAGGAAGGTTTACCGAACAGCATGATGTTTTCTTTGGAATTGCTGATGAATTGAAGGACTTAGTGCCGGAAATGAATGAGTTTTGGCCAGCTCTAGAAGGGAGGATGCATATCGATTCCTGGAGAAAGGTAAGCAAGGTTACTGGTTATAAAATCCAAATCGTAGAGAAGGGACCGCAAACGGACGGTAATTTCAAGAAGTTATTTTTTGTCAATTTAGGAGGATACAAACCCAATGACATGGAGGAATATCATTATAAGCAATTGGTGGTGGCAGATGATTTAGCTGAAGCGACCAGGGTTGCCAAGGATACCGTTTTTTGGAAACATCATGAATCATCCCACATCGATGATAAATATGGGATCGATGTAGATGATATCTATGAAGTGTCTGACTTGTTAAACCCCAAATTCAAAGCCCAATATCATATCAGCATACAGGGGACGACCGATACATCTGAAGATATACTTGAAGTAGGTTATTTAAAGATCAGTAAGCTAGTGGGCTAGAGGTACACTCTCAATAGCCGGCTGTAAATCTCTTTTTGATGAATTTATTGTTTTCAACTTCATCTACCACAGCTACGGCCAAATCTTCCACGGAGATATTGGAATGACCATCATGATCAAAAACAGGATGGTCTGTTCCAGTCCTATATTTTCCAGTCCTTTTTCCCTTTTTACTTGGATTCATCTCAATGGCTGGACTGATAAAGGTCCAATCCAATTCTTCTTCCCGTTGGATAACCTCATAAAAATCCGCTGCTGCCAGGGCGCCAGATTTAATCTCCTTTGGAAAATTAGGGTCATCCACAAGCCTATTGTCATTTTCATCCAAGAGACTTCCTGCACCTCCAATGACAATGAAACGTTTTATTCCGGTCTCCTTTAATTCTTTTAGAATATGTCTGGATCCTTCTAGGTAATCATCATAGATCTCAGGATTGGTCCAGCCTGCATTAAACGCCGAGATTACTACATCATTGCCATTTAATGCACTGCCAAGGCTAGTGTCATGCATCACGTCCATTTGTACCGCTAGGACATGAGGTTTATTTTTGAGGTTTTCTACATCCCGAGCGATCGCTGTCACTTCCATGTTTCTGTGTACCAATTCTTCCAATATATGGGAGCCAACAAACCCTGTTGCTCCGATCAATGCTACTTTCATATATGTCCTATTTTATTCAATAAAAAACAGGTTAGCAAACCTCTCTCAAAGTTTGACTAACCTGTTATTAATACAAATTATTGTATAAAATGTTTATTCCAAAAAACTTATTGCTTTATTGGCTCAACCTTATTTTTTTTGAATTTAGCATAGGAATCCAAGATATAAGCTTTTAGATCTTCTGGTGAAGCTTGCTTGATAAACTCATAGGAAGGCCTATAGCCATCTTTGAACAACAGAAGGTCTTGTCGCTCCATTGGAATCAGTGAAAGGATGACATCGTTTGTAAACACGCGGTCTACATTTCGTTGTTCTCGCTCTATTTCCAAGATATCTATCGATGCCCTTGCCTGTTTGGCTTCCTTGCCAAATAATCGGGAAGGGGATATCCTCAAACCTCCACGGGTTGTGCTGGTTTCAACAGCTTTACTGTTGTTCTTGGCCCTTTCGATTTCTCTGGTCAATCGGCTGTCCGTAATCTTAGAAACAACAACTTCATCAATCGTAATGGTGCTTTTGTCGTTTACTAAATAGATACGGGTAATTCCTTCCTGATAGATAAATGCAGTATCTCGGTCATAACCTTGGGCGGTTAGACTTAAATAATCACTCATCTTTCCAGGGATTGTGAAATTCCCCTGTAGGTCGGTCTTTACTTGATCGTTTGTTCGCAGGTTCTTGATCAGTACATCAGGCAATTTCTTGCTGGTTTCCAGATCATATACTATTCCTTTGATCTCTTGTGCAAATGAAATGGTTATGTTGCCCAAA
Organism: Sphingobacterium sp. LZ11T8; assembly: GCF_024261425.1. Classification (NCBI taxonomy): domain Bacteria; kingdom Pseudomonadati; phylum Bacteroidota; class Sphingobacteriia; order Sphingobacteriales; family Sphingobacteriaceae; genus Sphingobacterium; species Sphingobacterium sp. LZ11T8. The sequence goes on from NZ_JANBZY010000010.1 coordinate 125,600, forward strand.
AGTAACATAACCAATAGCAATAAATTTTTGTGAATCTTCATATATTATTTTGATGTCCAGTTATTGTTCTCTGGATTGATATCCGGATAAACATTGTCTGGATCTATTTTAACGCTAGTAAGCTTCTCGGTAGTATCTAAAACAAACTTCCAAGAGGTATTTCTTTCCCAAACTTCAACTGGTAATTTCTTTCTCACTTTTTTACCACTTGCTGTTGTTGCTTCAACCACAACGGGCATCGCCATTTTTTGAAGGTTTTCGATCGTGATCACGGAACCTTTAGCTGGATCTAAATCTACGTAGCTTACATCGCTAATCGCTTGATCTAAAGACCAATTGTTCAAGAACCAACCTCTCCAGAACCAATTTAAATTTTCTCCGGTTTCATTTTCAATGGTACGGAAGAAATCATTTGGTGTCGGGTGTTTGTAAGCCCAATAGTCGATGTATTTTCTGAAGGCAGCGTCAAATCTTTCAGGACCTAAAACCTCATCTCTCAAGATCCTAAGCGCAAATCCCGGTTTATAATAAGCCAATAAGCCAATGTTTCTTTCTTTCATGCCCTGTGGACTGGTGAAAATTGGCTCTAGGTTTGGATGCATTAACGCTTTCGCCATGGCATTTCTATCGCCCATCCTGCGGAAATATTCGCCGTTGTTGAAGGCCTCTGTGGAAAGGTCATTGATAAAAGTGTTGAAACCTTCATCCATCCAGGCATATAGGCGTTCATTCGAACCTACGATCATTGGGAACCAAATATGGCCAAATTCATGGTCAGTTACTCCCCAAAGGCTTCCTGCTTTAGCTTTACTACCACAGAACACAATTGCAGGATATTCCATACCCCCAACATTGGATGCTACATTCACGGCAACTGGATATGGGTAATTATGCCATTTCTTTGAATAATATTCTATGGAAGCTTTGGTATATTCTGTAGATCTTTCCCATGCATTTCCACCATTGCTCTCTTTTGGATAAGCAGATAGCGCCAGTGCTTTTTTGCCATCTTGCAGGTTAATCTGTGCTCCATCGATGATAAATGCCTTAGAGGAAGCCCAAGCTACATCTCTTGCATTTTCCAATCTATATTTCCAGGTCAATGTGCTTTTGTTTGGCCTAGAATTTTTATTCGTCACTTCATCTTGAGAACGGATAATGACGGTTTTATCACTTGATTTTGCTTTGTTGTATCTTTCCAGCTGTTCTTTGGTCCATACCTCTTGTGGGTTCAATAATTCACCACCAAGTACAACGATGTGGTTTGCAGGAGCAGTTACCTCCACATTGAAATCTCCATATTCAAGGTAAAACTCACCTGGACCAGAGTATGGTAAAGTATTCCAGCCAGTTACGTCATCATAAACAGATACTTTAGGGTACCATTGTGCAATAGCATAAATATCTCCGTTTTCCGTAGGAAGGATACCGGTACGGTCAGCGCCATACTGAGGGACGATATAGGAGAAATCCATGCTGATTTCTGTTTTTCCGCCGTTAGCTGCCAATGGAGTAGGAAGGTCGATTCGCATGCGGGTATCGTCGATGCTGTACTTTACATCAGCCTTACCACCGCCTGAAACATTGGAAATCGTATATCCACCATTGAAATCGGATCCTGCGTCACCATAGCGACTGTTTGTCAATGGGACCACGGCTTGACCGATGGATTTTTGATTGAACAGGTTTTGTTCCAATTGCAACCAGATGAAATCCAATTGGTCGGGGCTATTATTTGTATAATGGATTTTTACAGTTCCTTTTACCTCATGGGTCTTATCGTCCAAGCTTACTTTGATATCATAACTTGCCGCATTCTGCCAATAAAGTTGGCCTGGTTTCCCCGAAGCAGAACGATAAACATTTCCATTCTGTGTATAAAAACCAGGTTTAAAAGCCTCTTTGTAATCGTATTTACTCTCGACTTTTTGTGCAAAACTGCTTTGTAAAATACCAGCTTGGGCCAATAGGAGGCCTAAGGATATCTTAATAATAGATTTATTCATGCGTGTTTATAATTTAGATTTGTATTCGTCTTCATCAAAACCTAATAAAATACCCTTTGGACTTTCGATCAAGGGTCTTTTTATCATACTATTGTTACCAAGAAGGACTGCATTTGCACTCTTTGCATCCTTAACGGCAGCCTGTTCTTCAGGGCTCAGCTTTCTCCAGGTTGTTCCTTTTTTATTCACTAATTGTTCCCAAGAAACTTCTTTTTCCCATTCTTCAAGTTTGTTTAAGGTTGCCGGTTCTTTCTTATAGTCGTGAAAAACATACTCTTTATGGTTCTCATTTAACCAATCTATTGCCTTTTTTACTGTATTACAATTTTTAATTCCGTAGACCTGAAGCATAGCTATTATAATATTAGAAAGTTATATTCAGCTAAAGATATTAATAAAATCTTTAATAGCTACGGAAGGAGGGTATGGAGGATACCTAAAAAGTTCATAGTGTATTTTTTACACTATATTCTTTGAACTCACAAAAAAACTTTATCTTTATTGGTATTAATAAAATTTAGAAAATATACTATGAGCCTAAAAGATTTCAAAGGAGTTTTAACTGGAGATCAAGTTCAAGAGCTTTTTGAAAAAGCAAAAGAGCATAAATTTGCATTACCTGCAGTAAACATTATCGGTACAGATTCTATCAATGCTGTTATGGAAACGGCTAAGAAAGTTAATTCACCTGTGATCATTCAATTGTCAAACGGTGGAGCACAGTTCTACGCTGGGAAATCCCTGAATAATGATAATTTACAAGCATGTATTCTAGGAGCTGTTTCAGCTGCTCAACACGTACATTTATTAGCAGAGCACTATGGTGTTGCCGTTATTTTGCACACTGACCATGCTGCCAAAAAATTATTGCCTTGGATTGATGGATTGTTGGACGCTGGTGAGAAATTCTTTGCTCAACATGGCAAGCCATTGTTTTCATCTCATATGTTGGACCTTTCTGAGGAGCCTTTGGAAGAGAACATCGAAATCTCTAAAAAATATCTAGAGCGCATGAAACCACTTGGTATGACTATCGAAATTGAATTAGGCGTTACTGGTGGTGAAGAGGACGGAGTGGATAACTCTGACGTTGATAGCTCAAAACTATATACTCAACCAGAAGAGGTTGCTTATGCTTTTGAAGAGCTTTCTAAAGTTTCTGATAAATTCACGGTAGCTGCTGCATTTGGTAATGTACATGGTGTTTATAAGCCAGGAAACGTGAAGTTACAACCTGTTATCTTACATAACTCTCAAGAATACATCCGTGAGAAATTCAACTTAACGGCTGAAAAACCAGTTAATTTTGTATTCCATGGTGGTTCTGGTTCTTCTCCTGAAGAAATCGAAGAAGCAATTTCCTATGGTGCTATCAAAATGAACATCGATACAGATATGCAATGGGCTTTCTGGGACGGTGTAAGAAAATACGAAGCTAAAAACCACGATTACCTACAGGCGCAGATCGGTAACCCAGAAGGTGCTGATTCTCCAAACAAGAAATATTACGACCCTCGTGTTTGGTTGCGTAAAGGTGAAGAAGCTTTCGTTGAGCGTTTGGAACAAGCTTTTGCTGAATTGAACGCTGTAAATGCTACAGATAAAATTTAATTCTTAATCGAATTACAAGTATAATAAGGGAGCTTTCCATTGCGGAAAGCTCTCTTTTTTTGTCCTGTTATCGGCTTTAATCCTGACCTCATTCGAGGCATATTCGAGAACGCCGAATTGGGTAAAGGATTTCTCGAATATGCCTCGAATAATACCCGATGCGAAGTAAGTAGATTTCTCTCGGAATGTTGGAGGGTAAAAAGGTCTTTTGGCCATTTTATTCTCCTTATCATGGAAAATCTGAATCTGTTGAAAACAATTCCGGTATCAGCATACTAAGCTAAGTTTAAACTCGTATATATTAATAGGAATACCTTATAAGAGGGGTTAAGAAATTGTGAAGTAAGTCAAATGTAAAATTGTCCTTTATCACATGTTTTATGCTATATAATCCTTAATATTACAATAAGAAGCAAATAAGAATGTATAAGGATCGATTTATAAATTATTTAAAATTTGAGAAGCGGTATTCTGAACATACGATCATTGCTTATGAGCGTGAGATAGATGGGCTGTTCCAATTTTTGGAAGTCGAGTCCATGCCCTTTGAGGAAATTGACTATCGATTTTTGAGGTATTATTTTTCCAATTTAAAGGAGCAGGGCAAGGAGGCCACTTCGGTGAATCGGGCGATATCTTCATTGAAATCATTCTATAAATTTTTAATGCGCGAAGGTCTGGTCAAGCAGAATCCGATTGCCTTGATCAAATCCTTGAAAACAGCCAAGAAACTGCCCGTAGTCGTCGAGAAAGAAAAGATGATCAAGTTATTGGACCATATGAATTCATCGTCTGAGGATTTTGAGCAAATCCGTGATTTCATCGTTTTGGAACTCTTGTTCGGAACCGGTATTCGTTTGGCGGAATTGTTAAAAATAAAGGAGCAGGATATTGATTTTTATAATAAAAAAATACTTATATTCGGAAAAAGGAGCAAGGAGCGTTTTGTTCCCATACACCAAACATTGGCCAACGAATTGAGGAAGTATTTGGATTTGAAAAAAGCAAAAGATTTTCAAAACAAATCAACAGAATTGATCGTTAGCAAAGAAGGGAAGGAAGCTTATCCTAAACTGATATATCGAATTGTCAAGAAATACTTAAGTACGATCACTTCCCAAAAGAAAAGGAGTCCGCACGTATTGCGGCACAGCTTTGCAACCGCCCTGTTGGACAACGGCGCAGATTTAAATGCAATCAAGGAATTATTAGGTCATGCTGGGTTATCGGCAACACAAGTGTATACCCATAATTCGGCAGAACGTTTAAAATCAATTTATAAACAAGCTCATCCAAAAGCTTAAAAAAGGAGGAAAAATGAACATTACAGTGCAATCTATTAAATTTAATGCTGACAGTAAGCTAATCGAGTTCATTAAGAAGAAAGCGGAAAAACTAAATCAGTTCTTGGATAACATCATCGAAGGTGTATGTTATTTGCGACTGGAAAACGTAGAAGATGAAGCCAACAAAATAGTAGAACTTAAATTTAATGTTCCCGGCAATCAATTGTTTGCCAAAGCACAAGCTAAAAGTTTCGAGGAAGCAACGGATATTGCAATTGAATCTATTAGACGACAAATCAACAAACACAAAACCAAAACAAGAACTAATCTGAGTAATCACAAAGAAGTATTAAATCAAGAAGAAGAATTTTAACTACAATATTTAAAAACACGAAAAGGCTCCTGATGAGGGAGCCTTTTCGTGTTTTTAGACATTAGACAATAGACATCAGACATCAGACCGTTCTGGGGGTATATCTGGGATAGATGGGTGGATGGGTAAAGATTTAAGGTTCCGCAGGAAGTTTTGTTAGCACACTGCTATTCTGAACGATCAGTGAAGAATCTGTAGACTTTTTTTTTAAGGACGCTGTCATTCTGCACCGAAGGTGCAGGAACTGTACGCTATGTTGAACCAGGATGCCCTTCGCGTAGCTCAGGGAATGGGATGGGAGGATGGACCAAGATTTAAGGTTCCGCAGGAAGTTTTGTTAGCACACTGCTATTCTGAACGATCAGTGAAGAATCTGTAGACTTTTTTTAAGGAGGCTGTCATTCTGCACCGAAGGTGCAGGAACTGTACGCTATGTTGAACCAGGATGCCCTTCGCATAGCTCAGGGAAAGGGATGGGAGGATGGACCAAGATCGGGGTCTTGAACCAGGATGCCCTTCGCGTAGCTTAGGGAATGGGATGGGTGGATGGGTAAAGATCTAAGGTTCCGCAGGAAGTTTTGTTAGCACACTGCTATTCTGAACGATCAGTGAAGAATCTGTAGACTCTTTTTTTTAACGAGGCTGTCATTCTGCACCGAAGGTGCAGGAACTGTACGCTATGTTGAACCAGGATGCCCTTCGCATAGCTCAGGGTAGGGATGGGAGGATGGACCAAGATCGGGGTCTTGAACCAGGATGCCCTTCGCGTAGCTTAGGGAATGGGATGGGAGGATGGACCAAGATTTAAGGTTCCGCAGGAAGTTTTGCTAGCACACTGCTATTCTGAACGATCAGTGAAGAATCTGTAGACTTTTTTTTTAAGGAGGCTGTCATTCTGCACCGAAGGTGCAGGAACTGTACGCTATGTTGAACCAGGATGCCCTTCGCATAGCTCAGGGAATGGGATAGGAGGATGGACCAAGATCTGGTTTTGAACCAGGATGCCCTTCGCATAGCTTAGGGAATGGGATGGGAGGATGGGTAAAGATTTAAGGTTCCGCAGGAAGTTTTGTTAGCACACTGCTATTCTGAACGATCAGTGAAGAATCTGTAGACTCTTTTTTTAAAGGACGCTGTCATTCTGCACCGAAGGTTCAGGAACTGTACGCTATGTTGAACCAGGATGCCCTTCGCGTAGCTTAGGGAATGGGATGGGAGGATGGACCAAGATTTAAGGTTCCGCAGGAAGATTTGTTAGCACACTGCTATTCTGAACGATCAGTGAAGAATCTGTAGACTTTTTTTTTAAGGAGGCTGTCATTCTGCACCGAAGGTGCAGGAACTGTACGCTATGTTGAACCAGGATGCCCTTCGCATAGCTCAGGGTGCGGGAAGGGAGGATGGGCCAAGATCGGGGTCTTGAACCAAGATGCCCTTCGCGTAGCTCAGGGAATGGGATAGGAGGATGGACCAAGATCTGGTTTTGAGCCAGGATGCCCTTTGGCAGAGCTCATATTCTGGATATAAGAACAAGATAGTTAGCCAACTTTGAAAATTCTGTTGCCTTATGTCTTATATCTGTTAGTCTAAACTAAACAATATGTCTATTTTAATTTGGAATAATTCTTAACAATATTTAGATTTGTTCCAAATTAAAAGAGAGCACATGATTTGTCCATTAGCAAATTTTGAAGAGATTTTCCAAACTGAGGATGGGGCTGTATACCAATGTAGCCGTAGGAACTGTTATTGGTTAGATTTTCAAGGGTCTACAACTGCTTTTAGGGTTAGGGACTTTTTTGCTTTTAAGAAGAGGGTAGATGCCATTGATCTGGAAATGATGCTGAGCAATTCGGCTAGAGCATTTGATTTTGAGATCATTATGCCCTTCAGGACCGATAGTATCTTTGTTTTATCTGTGCAAGACATCATTAAATTAAAGGCTGTACTTTCTGGTGCGAAATTTATGATCGAGCTGAATAGCGAAATCAAAGCCTGCCTACAGGCCAAAGCCTTGATTGCCATTTAATATTCTTTATAATTATACTGATTCTAAATAGCTTAGCTAATATTATGGCTAATTTAGACTGAATTTGTATTACATATTTTTCCTACAATTTCTTTCGTTTAGCTTTATCTTTGTGTTAAGGAAATCGACATAAGGTTTCTTGTTATTACATAAAAAGGAAAATATATTATGAAAGATTTATTGAAATTAAAAACATCTATCTCAGAAGAGATTGAAAACATATTGAATGAACAAGTTAAAGTAGAAGCACACTCATCAGCATTGTATTTGGCAATGTCAGCATGGTGTGATGATCAAGGCTTGGACAATGCAGCAGATTTCTTTGCTAAACAATCAGATGAAGAGCGTACTCACATGCTAAAGATCTTCAAATACATCAGCGACCGCGGTGGACGTTCTATTTCACCTGAAATCACGAATGTACCAGTTGATTTTGAATCTTTCAGAGGTGTATTCGAGCAAACATTGGAGCAAGAGATGTTTGTAACGGAACAATTTAACAAGATCGCTGACAAATGTTTCAAAGCAAAAGATTTTGTAACATTCAACTTCATTCAATGGTTCCTAGAAGAGCAAGTAGAGGAAGAATACATTGCCAGACGCATCCTAGAACTATTCGACGTAATCGGCGAAGAAGGTACTGGACGTTGGGAAATTGACCGTCATTTAGTGAAAGTAACTTTCGATGGAGAATAAAATTCTTTAAAAAGTAAAAAAAAGGGGCTAACATCACATTTTAGCCCCTTTTTTTTATACAATTATTTTCAGTTTATACGTTTTAATAGTAAATTTCAGTTTATAGTTATTTAGTGAATTTTTAGATTGCCAATTTAGTCTATAGCTTTGTGAGAAATTACTGTTTAGGTATACTTATTTTGCTTCTAACATTTTTAGGATTTCATGAGCTCCATGCTCAAGAAGCCTTGAAAAATGTAGAAGGTGTGGTAGTTGACAGTACGGGGCTGGGGATGAAAGATGCATCGGTAAGGTTGATTAGCAATATCGATACCATGAGCACGACCACGGATGCAAATGGCTTCTACCAATTCAGGAATGTCAAAGGGAAAAACCTCAATATTTCCTATAGTATGTTGGGATACCAGATCGTAAACAAGAGTATTCCTACTACCGTATTCATCAATAAGATTTTCGTACCGCGAGTTGTACTATACCCACAGTCCACATTAATTCCCGAGGTTAGGGTAGTAAAAGTCATCCCTGTCGTGGATCGCGGGGATACGATCCAATTCAATATGTCCGCATTTTCTTTTCCTGAACATTCACTTCTTGAAGAGGCCATCAAGCAATTGCCAGGTTTTCAGGTCCTGCGTGATGGTACAACATATTATAATGGTCAATTGATTCGGGGAGTACGAGTGGATGGCAAGAAATTCTTTGGTGGTGACCTGCTGACTGCTACGCGAAACCTCCCTTCGGAGTTTGTAAAACAGGTTGAAGTCATCAATGACTATGGCGATCTCTCTATGGCAAAAGGTATTAAGACATCAGATCCGGAAAAGATCATCAATATTATCCTAGAGGAAGATAAGAAGCGGATTACCTTTGGGCAGGGAACGATTGGTGCGGGTACACGGGACCGATTTATCGGTAGTTTAGGTATCAATAAATTCAATGATGGTCAGGAAATGTCCATTATTGGTTCCTTGAACAATACGAATACCAGTCTATTCCTTTTTGGTTCGCCAGATGGAGCTGGAGGTAGAAATACGGACCTTTCTGAGGTGGGAGACTTTTCAGACCCTAATGATGGTTTGAACAAATTAGGGTCGCTAGGGATTTCTTTTACCGATAACCTAGGCGATAATATTACCTTGAATGGAGGATATTCCTATCAAAGTAAGTTTAACCTAACGGAAGGAAATTCTTTGTTGACCTCTTCATATGCAGGCTATAAGATCCACCGTTTCGAGAAGTACCAAAGCCGTTCCTATGATAACTTGCATACCTTGAATTTGGAGATGAATGCCAAGTTCAAAAATAACGATGTATTAAAGATCAATCCAAAAGTTGCCTATAATCGGGAGTATTTCTATAACCATAGAACGACGGATTTGACCAACCGAAGATTGCATGATATAGGTGAGAGACAGGATACGACCATCAATAGTAAGCCTTCGGCTGATATTTCAGTTCTCTATTCCAAATACTTTCACAAGCCGGGAAGAAAGCTCGTTGGTGATCTGAAATTAAATTATCAATCATTGACCAAGGATGATGTGGTATCGGAATACTATGAAAGTTTTGATTCTACTGGAACCATTCCTACGATGACGAGTTATCGACAGCGGCAACTGGTGGATGCAAGAAATGATGTTGCAGGAGTAAAGAGTTCGTTATCATATGTGGAGCCTTTCTATGAACATAGTTTATTGGAGATATTCCATGAAATGGACATCAATAATATTGAAGCTGTTCGTACCGTGCGGGATCCGTATTACCTAGGTGGGGAATTTGTTGATTCCTTGGCCATGGACTATGCCTATCAGTTTAGGAGCTTTAAAACAGGATTGAACTATCAATATGAACCTAACAAGAAATTTAGGGTCAATATGGGTTTTTCGGTACAACCTGTCAATCTATCCGGAAGGGTGCGAGGTGATACCACGATCTATAAATATAATAACGTGAACCTGGTACCCTCTACCACCATCCGTTATAAATTCAGCAATGACCTGGAAATCAAATTGGCCTATTTGGGAAGAAACGTACAACCGACTTTTTTACATATCTCGCCAGTAAGGGACAACTCGAATTCAAGGAACATTATTATCGGTAACCCTTCATTGAAAGCTGAATTTTCCAATCAGTTTTCTACCACATTAAGGAAGTTCGTGCCGACCCGTGGAAAGTATTTCCAGACCGATTTTGCCTATACCTTTATTGCGAATAAGATCGTAACAGCAAAGAAATCATTATCCAATGAAACCATTCAGGAAACTACTTTCGAGAATACCGATGGCTATTACGATATCAAGTGGTATTATGAGTTTAATTCGCCTATTTTTTCGGATGAGCTGAACTTAGGACTTTCAGGAAATGTAGATTATTATAATAACCTGTCCTATATCAACGATAGGAAGAGTACGACGCAACAGGTGTTATTTAACCAAAATGTGCAGTTTAGGTACTTGCCGAATGAATATTTTGAATCGGTTTTCAATACCAATTATTTCCTGAACCGTGCTGTTTACGAGCTTCCCTATAAAAATAAGATTGCTGCCCATTCCTTTTTGTTGAGTTTGGCAGGTAGAGGTTATCTTTCGGAGAATTTTGTTTTAGGTGCTGAGATGTCGCAAAAGTTTTATAATGGTTATGTGAGCGAATTGAGTGATGTAAATCCAACTATTATCAATACCTACCTAGAATATAGCTTTTTGAAAAACAAAGCAGCATTAATTAGGTTACAATGTAATGATATCATGGACCAGAACAAGAATGTGGGGGTAATGACTTCATATGTTGGTAACGATGTATTTGAATCTAGGAACAATAGGTTGGGGCGATACTTTATGTTGACCTTTAACCTACGTTTGCAAACTTATCCGAATAAATAAATGAGAGCAGCAGTAATGACAACATTTGGAGGGCCTGAGGTTTTTCAAATTGAAGAAAGGGAAGATTTAACACCGACTGGGGATGAGCTAGTGATTGAGGTCAAGGCTGCTGGAATTAACCGTCCAGATGTCTTTCAAAGAAAGGGGCATTATCCAGCTCCAGCGCATGTCATCCAGGAAATTCCAGGTTTGGAAGTTTCCGGTATCGTTAGCTCCATTGGACCAGAGGTGCACAGATTTAAGGTTGGGGATGAAGTGATGGCTCTGTTGCCAGGTGTAGGTTATGCGACCCAAGCTTGCGTATCAGAAAGAGCATGTTTGCCAAAGCCCAAAAACTTGAGTTTTGAGGAGGCAGCTTGTATTCCGGAGACGGTTTATACTGTTTGGCATAATGTCTTTCAAAGGGGGCGATTAAAGAGGGGTGAGCGGGTACTGATCCATGGAGGAACAGGAGGCATTGGGACCACGGCAATTCAGATTTGTAAGCAATTTGGTGCCATAGTCTATTGTACCGTAGGGTCAGAAGAAAAAAGAAAGGTAGCTTTGGACCTTGGTGCTGATAAAGCCATTAATTATAAGACTGAAGATTTTGTTGATGTCCTCAAGCCGGAAGGTCTGGATGTAATATTGGACAGTATAGGTGGGGTATATTTCAACAAGCACATCGCATTGCTGCATGAAGATGGAAGGTTGGTACAGATCAATGCCATGGAAGGCGGAAAAGTGGAATTGAATCTTCTGAAGCTGATGCAAAAACGGATCACGGTGACGGGTTCGACATTGAGAGGGCGAGACCTTTCGTTCAAAGGAGAGTTGACAAAAGAAATTGAAACAAATATTTTACCTCTTTTAGAAAAAGGGGTGATCAGACCACTGCTAACTAAAATCTTTCCCTTTGAGGAGGTAATTGAGGCACATCGCTATTTTGAGAGTCCAGAACAGTATGGGAAAATAGTGCTTAGAATGGATAGCTAAATACTTTTAGCGATTGGCTTTGTCAATTATTTTCCTATATTTAGAAATTGATAAAACCTATTTTTCACAAAATGAACTTAAAATTTATTACTACAGCTTTATTGATAGGTACGACTGTCTTATCAGGATTTGCTCAAAAAGTTGGGAAGGTTGAGAAACCGATCGATTTGGTGAGCACCTTGGTGGGTACACAATCTACTTATTTTTTATCCAGCGGTAATACTTATCCAGCGATAGCCCTGCCATGGGGGATGAACTTTTGGAGTCCCCAAACCGGAAAGATGGGCGATGGATGGATGTACACCTATACCGCAGAGAAATTGCGTGGAATAAAACAGACCCATCAGCCATCACCTTGGATGAACGATTATGGTCAATTTTCCATTATGGCGATGGTCGATAATAAGACTTTCGATCAGGACAAACGTGCGAGTTACTTTTCGCATAAGGCCGAGGTTGCAAGACCACATTACTATTCAGTATACCTTGCTGACTATGATACCAAGGTGGAGCTAACTCCGACAGAACGTGCTTCATATTTTAGGTTTACTTTTCCAAAAACAGATTCAGCTTTTGTATTGATCGATGCTTTTGATAAGGGTTCTTACGTAGAAGTTATTCCTAAGGAGAACAAAATCGTTGGTTATAGTACGAAGAACAGCGGTGGAGTTCCTGAGAACTTCAAGAATTATTTCGTGATGACCTTTGATAAGCCATTTGCGAATGTTTCAACTTTCGCTGATTCAGTTTTGACTGATGGCCGGTTTATGGTAAAAGCAGACCACGTGGGCGCTATTGTAGGGTTCCAGAATGCGAATGCAGGTGAACAAGTGTTGATGAAAGCTGCCTCTTCTTTTATTAGTCCTGAACAAGCGGTTCAAAACTTGAAGGAGTTAGATGGTGTAACATTTGACGAACAGGTTAAAAAAGGAGAGGATATCTGGAATAAGGAATTAGGAAAGATTGAAATAGAAGGAGGAAACATTGACCAGATGCGTACGTTCTATTCTTCCCTGTACCGATCGTTATTGTTCCCAAGGATGTTCTATGAGATCAATGCACAGGGCGAGGTGGTTCACTATTCTCCATATAATGGGAAAGTGCTACCAGGCTATATGTTTACTGATACCGGATTTTGGGATACGTTCAGGGCCTTATTTCCATTCCTGAACTTGATGTACCCAGAGATCAATGAAAAGATGCAGGAAGGCTTGGCAAACGCCTACCGTGAAGGTGGTTGGTTGCCTGAATGGGCGAGTCCTGGTTATAGAAATATCATGGTCGGTAACAATTCTGCTTCTGTAGTAGCTGATGCGTACATCAAAGGGGTTAGATCTAAAGATATTGAGACCTTGTATGAGGCGGTATTAAAAGGTGCCAACAATGCAGGGCCGATAACAGCAGTAGGTAGAGCAGGGGCCGAATACTATAATGAATTGGGTTATGTGCCATATGATGTGAAAATTAACGAAAATGCTGCCCGTTCTCTAGAATACTCTTATGATGACTTTGCTATCTATCAATTAGCAAAATCATTGAACAAAGATTCCGATAAAGATTTCTACAAAAAGAGAGCTTATAACTATCAGAAGTTATTTGACCCATCAACAGGCTTGATGCGCGGTAAGAATAAGGATGGATCATGGTCTACACCATTCAATCCATTCAAATGGGGAGATGCTTTTACAGAAGGTAACAGTTGGCATTACAGCTGGTCCGTATTCCAGGACGTTGAAGGGTTTTCGAAATTGTTAGGTGGACATAAAGCAATGGAAATCAAATTGGATTCTGTATTTACCTTACCTCCAATTTTTGATGATAGCTATTATGGCTTCCCAATCCATGAGATCCGTGAAATGCAGATTGCCAATATGGGTCAATATGCGCATGGTAATCAGCCTATCCAACATATGATCTACTTATACAATCATGTGGGAGCTCCTTGGAAGGCTCAGTATTGGATCAGGGAAACGATGAACAGAATGTATTCGCCAAATCCTGATGGATACTGTGGTGACGAGGATAACGGCCAGACTTCAGCTTGGTATGTGTTTTCAGCCATAGGCTTCTATCCAGTAACTCCTGCTACCGATGAATACGTGCTAGGATCGCCAGTATTTGATAAGGTCACTTTGCATTTAAGCAATGGCAAGACCGTGAATATCGAGTCTAAGAACAACTCTGACCAGAACCGTTATATCCAGAACATGAAATGGAATGGCAAGAACTATACAAAGAACTATATCAATCATAGTGAATTGTTGAAAGGTGCTAATCTGCAGTTTGACATGGGTGCAGAGCCTAATAAGAAAAGAGGGATCAATAAAGCTGACCTTCCTTACTCCATCAGTAAGGACGATCAATAGACTGATCAATACCTAGTGAAAAAAAAGCTCCAAGATTAGTCTTGGAGCTTTTTTTAGGTTAATAGGTTGGAGAGATTAAAAAAGGCTTGAAATCAATTCAAGCCCATAAAAATTCGTTTTATCTTACCCCATACCTTAGGGCGCGCACATGTTCCTTTACTAGATGTATTCTGGTAAATTAATTGCTTTTTGGCTAGTGAAGATTAAAAATCTTCATCATCGTCATCAAAATCATCGTAGCCGCCGATCGAATCGATATCGTCTAATCCGAATTCATCATCGTCATCAAAGTCATCATCATCGTCATCAGGACCGTTGAAGTTGAGCACTCTTTCATCAACCTTTACATCTGTTTCAATTGCTTGCATTGTAGCCATGTTGTTTATTATGATATTTTTCTTTTGTTATGTAAAATTATAGAAGAAAATTCAATTGATAAATTTTTTTTAAAAATAATTAAAACAAATTTTATCCTACCTTATAATGATTTAATCGACGATTTCACCGATACTGTTCTCTTCAGCTACAATATCTTTAAGCTGAGGGAGATCCTTGGTGCTGGATAGCCCAAAGTGGTTCATGAACTCGCCGCTGGTCGCATATAGCAGGGGCTTTCCAATGCTGTTCGCCTTTCCTGCAATCTGTATCAAGCCTTTATCCAAAAGCCTTTGAATGGAATAATCACAGTTCACACCGCGGATCTGTTCTACTTCCAATTTGGTAATCGGCTGCCTATAGGCGATGATTGCCAAGGTTTCTAGTGCTGATTGGCTCAGTTTTTTTCTTTCTTTATGGATTTGAAGCTGATTGATAGCATCGTGGTAGGCCGGTTTTGTCAAGAACTGCAATTGATCATTGATGGAAACCAATGCCAAGGGATAATCTTCGGATTCATACTTAGCCTTAAGTTTTCCAATAAACTCTGCTAATTCCACTTTACTGATCTCAATGGCCAAGGCTTCCTGTAAAATTTCACGCAGGTCTTTCTGGCTTATTCCTTCGGAAGATGCAAAGATGATAGCTTCAATATTTAATATAATATCTTTCAAAACGATGCTTAATAATTAATAACCTGTTCTTCCATCTGTTCTGGTAATTCCCTGAACCTATAGGTCTGTGTTCTAAGTTGAGGTTCAAATCCAGCTTCAATGATTGCATCCTGAATGGATTTTGAAGTGAACCTGTGGGGAGCACCAGCAGCGGAAACTACATTCTCTTCAATCATGATGGATCCAAAATCGTTAGCACCAGAATGAAGACAGATTTGTGCAGTCTGCTTTCCGACGGTTAACCAAGAAGCTTGGATATTCTTGACGTTAGGGAGCATAATTCTGCTTAGGGCGATCATCCTGATGTATTCATCTGCCGTTACATCATTGGTGATGCCACGAAGGCGTTTCAATAAGGTTCCGTCATCCTGGAATGGCCAAGGGATAAATGCGATGAATCCATAGGCATCGGCAGGTTTTTCGCTTTGTACCTCACGGATCCATACCAAATGCTCAAAGCGTTCTTCGATGGTCTCAATATGACCGAACATCATGGTTGCTGAAGTTGGCAAGTTGATTTTATGGGCAGCACGCATGACATCCAACCATTCCTGTCCGCCACATTTACCTTTAGAGATTAATCTGCGTACTCGGTCATTCAATATTTCTGCACCAGCACCTGGCAAGGAGTCAAGACCGGCCTCTTTCATGGCCGTCAGGACTTCAAGATGGCTCATGCCTTCCAATTTTGCAACGTGGGCAATTTCGGGAGGACCTAAGGAGTGCAGCTTCAGGGCTGGGTAAAGTTCTTTTAATTGTTTGAATAGGTTGGTGTAGAAACTCAATCCTAGATCAGGGTGATGTCCACCTTGCAACAGTAATTGATCACCACCATAGCGGAACGTTTCTTCGATTTTCTGCTTATAGGTTTCAATGTCCGTAATGTAACTTTCTTCATGGCCTGGGCGTCTGAAGAAATTACAGAATTTGCAGTTAGCGATACATACGTTGGTCGTATTCACGTTCCTGTCAATCTGCCAAGTTACCTTACCATGGGGAACTTGAATCTTACGCAGTTCGTTGGCTACAAAAGCAAGGTCTGCAGTTGCCGCTTCTTTATATAAGAAAATGCCTTCTTCTTTTGTCAAGAAGTCAAAGTTCAAGGCACGTTCTAACAGTTTGTTTACATTCATGTAATAACAAAGATACGGAGCTTTTTATGAAATCGGAAGATGTAAAATAGAATTGAAATGGATTAAAATTAACCTAAATAACACCTAATCAAATTGTTGCTTGAAGATAAGTGCTTATTCAGGTAATCAAATTAATTTTTAGAATAAATTTTGGAATACAAAAACTTATAAATCAGTTAGTTGTTTTAATAATAAGCTTACATTTATTTTACTTACAGTTTACCGTTTTATAATAAAGTAGCGTTGAAAATTCATATATTTAAGTACACTACAAAGGAGGTCATTGATGAGCCACGACATTATCCATATTGAACGTACATACCCAATTTCTACAGCTGCATTATGGCAGGCTATGACCGATAAGCAAAAGTTAAAGGACTGGTTCTTTGATATCCCTAATTTCAGTACGGAGGTTGGTGCCCAATTTGAGTTTTCAAAGGTTGAAAGGCAGGAAAAGGATTTTCACCAATGCCAAGTTTTGGAGGTAAAACCGGAGGAACTATTTAAGTTTACTTGGCGCCATCCAAAGCAAAAAAAAGGGAATTCAGTTATTACTTGGAGGTTTATTCCAAGGAGGGGAGCAACCACTTTGCATTTGACCCATGAAGGTTTGGAACATTTCAGAGATGCCGGAGAACAATTTTCCCAAGAACGTTTTGAGTCGGGTTGGGAAAGGATCTTGGGTGATTCACTAACAAAATTTATCGAAAAATTGTGACACAGGGTTTTGTCATAACCCTTTGAATATCATTTTTCTACTTCTTAATTAATGAATTCTTGCTGCGAAGAATAGCAATGGGAATTCATTTTTTTTTACATTTAGTTTTGAAACCTATTCTATTCGTTCACGGATCTAAAGATTTATATGAAGAAAATTTTCTCCAGTTTATATGTACAAGTCATATTAGGCATCCTTATCGGTATTTTATGCGGAGTGTTCTATCCTGATTTTGCTGTTAAACTAAAGCCTCTCGGTGACGGATTCATTAAGTTGATCAAGATGATCATCGCCCCGTTGATCTTTAGTTCCATCGTAATCGGTATCGCCGGAATGCAGGATATCAAGAAAGTCGGAAAGATTGGTTTGAGTTCCTTGATCTATTTTGAGATCATGACCACCATTGCCCTGATCATCGGATTGGTATTTGTGAACCTGATCCAGCCAGGCACGGGGATGAACGTTGATCCCAAGACTTTAGATCCTTCAGCCGTTTCTCATTATATACAGGAGTCCAAGGAACATAATAGCGTGATGGATTTTATCCTGAGCATTATTCCCAATAATGTTATTGCAGCCGTCGCATCAGATAATCTTCTACAAGTGTTATTGTTTGCTGTTTTGTTTGGAATTGGGCTTACGAAAATTGGTGAAAAGGCTTCAGCCCCAGTGATCGATGTCCTGCAATCCTTCTTAAAAGGTTTGTTTGCAGTCATTAAGATGATCATGTATTTGGCACCGATTGGTGCAATGGGGGCGATGGGCTTTACCATTGGAAAGTATGGGATCGAAGCATTATCCTCCTTAGGGTTATTGATGCTCAGTTTTTATGGCACCTGTATCGTTTTTATTGTAGGTGTGATTGGTGCCGTGCTCTATTTTTATGTGAATGTCAATATCTTCAAGTTACTAAAGTACATTAAAGAAGAGTTATTGATTGTTTTGGGTACTTCTTCTTCTGAATCGGCATTACCTGGCCTGATGCAAAAATTGGAAGATGCAGGCTGTTCCAAACCGATCGTTGGTTTAGTTATTCCTACTGGTTATTCATTCAACCTGGATGGTACCTGTATCTATCTGACCATGGCAGCTGTGTTTATTTCACAGGCCCTTAATATGCACCTCAATCTAGAACAGGAAATTACCCTGCTCTTGGTTCTCTTATTAACTTCTAAAGGCGCCGCTGGTGTAACCGGAAGTGGTTTTGTAACCCTTGCGGCAACTTTGCCCGTTGTAGGGCATATCCCTGTTGAGGCAGTGGGTTTGATCTTAGGGATTGATCGTTTTATGAGTGAGGCTAGGGCATTGACCAATATTATTGGAAATGCTACTGCTACCATAGTGGTCGCCAAATATGAAAAGGGCTTGGATGAGGACCTCCTTCATGAAAAGCTGGGTTCTGCGCATGCAGAGATTAAATAAGATCTGGAATCGCCTCATAAGGGCGATTTTTTATTTAAAGAATTTGATAAATCACAACACGAAAACTAAAAAAGTAAAACATTAGCCTCCTTTTATTGGTTAAAGTAATATTCCAAGTTGATATTGTATCACAGTTTAAGATTTTTATATGGATTTAAAGTCTAATGAACCTTTTTGGTTGGTCAAGAATGGAATTATTTCATCTTATCCTTCCTTGAGAAATGATTTAGCATGCGATGTTCTGGTCGTTGGGGCTGGAATTACGGGTAGTCTGATTGCACACCAATGCGTGGAGCAGGGTTATGAAACGGTCGTGATCGATAAAAGAGAAGTCGTGAACGGGAGCTCCTCGGCTACTACATCCATGTTGCAATATGAGATTGATACCCCCTTGTATCAATTGATAGATATGGTTGGAAAGGAAGGTGCAGTAGAAAGTTATAAGGCTTGTTGTGAATCCATTGATAAGTTAGGGAAAATCGCCTCGAAGATAAAATCTGAAGCAGGTTTCAAAAAGAAATTATCCCTGTACTATGCCTGTAGAAAGAAAGATATTTCTTGGTTGAAAAAGGAATTTGAAGCCAGAAAGCAAGCTGGATTTGATGTGAGCTGGTTGGAAAAGGATGAGATAGAGAAAAAGTTGGAAATCAAAGATTCACATGGAGGGATTCTTTCCAAGCATGGCGGAAGTGTCGATGCCTTCCGTCTGGCGCATGATTTATTGCAGTACGATCAAAAAAGAGGATTAAAGATTTTTGATAAGAACGAGCTTGTGAGAGTGGAAGAGAAAAAGGATTTCAACCTTGTTCACTTGGATACCAAGGCTAAGATAAAAGCCAAACATATTATCTATTGTATTGGCTATGAAAGTGCCAATCTGATCAAGGAGAAGTTTGTCGATCTCCTGAGTACCTATGCCATCGTTTCGGAGGTAAATCAAAAGCTTTACGAAAAGTACAATGATTACCTGATCTGGAATACCTCAGATCCCTATTTATATATGCGGACCACAGATGATGGCCGATTTTTAATAGGCGGTGAGGATGAGGAGTTCAGAAACCCTCAGAAGAGGGATGAGCTATTGGGTGAAAAATCATTGAAATTGGAAAAGGACTTAAATAAGGTCTTTGAGGATAAGTCTTTTGTAACTGATTTTACCTGGGCAGGGACATTCGGTGAGACCAAAGATGGTCTGCCATATATCGGCACTCATCCGGATTTTAAACGGTCATATTTTGTCTTAGGCTTTGGAGGGAATGGGATTACCTTCTCGGTAACAGGGATGGAAATGGTCTCGGATTGGTTAAAAGGAAAAAAACATAAACTGTCATCATACTTCGCTTTTGGAAGATAAATGTCTAATTAAAATTATAATACCATGAAAAAAAGAAAGAATACTGATGCACCTCATATTGACAGCCATCTTGTTGACAATATGAACAAGGTAATGACCACTAATGACGGCGTGCCTGTTTATGACAATAACAATACGCTAAAGGTTGGAGATAGAGGACCGTCTTTACAGCAAGATCATATCTTTTTTGATAAGCTCATGCACTTTGATAGGGAACGGATACCGGAAAGGGTGGTTCATGCCCGTGGTTCAGGTGCTCATGGATATTTTGAAGCGACCGCGGATATGAGCGAATATACTTCGGCAGACTTTCTCAAAAAAGGAACGGTGACTCCTTTGTTCGTGAGGTTTTCGACGGTTGCTGGATTTAAGGGTTCAACAGATCTAGCAAGGGATGTGAGAGGTTTTTCCGTAAAGTTCTATACCCAAGAAGGGAACTATGATTTGGTTGGGAACAGTATTCCTGTTTTCTTTATCCAAGATGCTATGAACTTTCCAGATGTCATCCACGCCGTAAAGCCTGAACCCAACAATGAGATTCCTCAAGCGGCTTCTGCACATGATACCTTTTGGGATTTTATCTCTTTGATGCCCGAGTCCGCACATATGTCTTTATGGGTGATGTCTGATCGAGCAATTCCAAGAAGCCTTCGGATGATCGAGGGATTTGGCGTACATACCTTTAAATTTATCAATTCTGCCGGTAAAGCTACTTTCGTGAAATTTCATTGGAAACCTAAACTAGGAGTGCATTCTGTAGCGTGGAATGAAGCCCAGAAGATTTCAGGTTTTGATGCTGACTTTCACCGCAGGGACCTTTGGGAAGCCATTGAAAATGGACAGTTCCCACAATGGGATCTAGGTGTTCAATTGATTCCAGAGGAAGATGAAATGAAATTTTCATTCGACATCTTAGATCCAACGAAAATAATACCTGAAGAATTGGTGCCAGTAAAGATCATTGGAACCATGACCCTGAACCGTAATCCTGAAAACTTCTTTGCAGAAACAGAACAAGCTGCATTTGACCCAGGAAGAGTGGTGCCAGGGATTGATTTCTCAGATGACCCACTATTACAAGGAAGAATCTTTTCCTATATGGATACGCAGAACTATAGGCTTGGAGGTCCAAATTTCCATGAACTGCCAATCAATAGGCCCATCAATGGAAAGCACAATAACCAAAAAGATGGGTTTGCGAGGATGGATATCCTAAAAGGCAATTCGAGTTATTTTCCAAATAGTCAAGGAAATGGTTGTCCATTTCAAGCGATGATGAAAGGAGAGGTGGGCTATCAGACCGGTAAGCAGCAAGTAGATGGAAAGAAAGTAAGGGCAAGGTCCAATTCCTTCGCAGATCATTTTACACAAGCCAGGTTGTTCTTTCATTCCTTGAGTACAGAAGAACAGACTCACCTGATAAATGCCTTCAGTTTTGAATTGTCAAAAGTCAATAAAGAAGATATCCGTAAAAGGGAATTGGCTATCCTTTATCAAGTTGAGCCCGCCCTTGCAAATGCAATTGGTAAAAACCTTGGATTGAAGCCTTCAAAATCCTTAGATCCATTGACGGTAAAGTTTGCGAAGCAAAACCATCCAAACTATCCGATCCAGCCTAATAAACCAGAAGTAGAAAAGTCTGCATTCCTGAGCATGAAAGTCAAGGGCGATGAAGGAACCATAGCAAGTAGAAAGATTGCTTTTTTGGTAGATGATGGTGTTAGTAAGAAGTCGGTGGATAAAATGCGCAAAGCATTGATGAAAGAAGGAGCAATGGCTGTATTGGTTTCCTCGCATGTTGGAAATCTTAGGTATTTGGAAGGCGATATGGAAGAAGTGCAGCATTCTTACCTGACGGATTCTTCGGTTTGTTTTGATGGTTTCTATACTCCAGCTGGGGATAATATTGATAAGCTTGGTCAAAACCCAGATTATCTTCAATTTGTAAATGAGGGCTATAGACATTGTAAGGCTTTAGCCTTTGCAAAAGAAGCGGAGAAACTCATTGGGAAATCTTTTATTGAAACAGATGAAGCAGTAAATTGTGAATCTGCGGGAGCCAATTGGATCAATGATTTTATCCAGGCATTGAAAAAGCATTGAATCTGGGAAAGGGAAAACAGTAGGAAAGTTCCTTCCTAGAAAAATTAAAAGAGGCCAACTTTTTACAGTCGGCCTCTTTCTTTAAAAAGTTATCTTCTTTTTTTCTTTTTATAACTCACGTCATAATTGAAAATAAAATAACCTTTTTTGTATAATTATAAACGCCCTAGTATCTGCAATATTGTGTATCTATTAACTTTTTTTTAATATTTTTTTAATAATGCCCTCTATTGGGCAATAAACAAGCATTTTTTAGAAAAAAAATATTAAAAAAATCTTTCATAAAATAGAAAAGGTTGACATTTTTCGATTGTCAACCTTTTCACTTAAAAAGTTATCTTAACTTTTTCTTCTTGAAACTAATGTCTCAATGATTTTAAAATAACCTCTTTTGTATAATGATAACGTTATTGTTTCCAGGATATTGTGTTAATGTTAATTATTTGTTTTCAATACTTTAACTGTGTAGCTAAGCGTCCTTAAAAATTAGAAAGAAAATAATGAATTGCTCATTAAACCGTTTTACATTTGTGAGGTCTTATTAAAAACTGATGAAAAACAGAATGAAAAAAAACTATTTTAACAGGGCATTGTTACTGTTTAATACTTTTAAGAATAGAAAATTAACAAACGAAGATATAGAGATCGCTGAAGGAAAAGCTCAGCATTTAGAAGGCAAAACCAATGAGTTCAAACTATTGATATCAATGATAAAGGATACTTTCTCCGGTCGATACAAGATGAACAAATGGAATATGTCCATTATTGTGGGGACTATCGTCTATGTTATTTCCCCAATAGATGCTATTCCAGATATTATCCCTGTGTTGGGATGGTTGGATGACGCTTCCATCGTTGGCTTTGCAATTTCAAAGTTAGCAGATGAGGTAGATCGCTATAGAAAGTTCCAGAAAACTGGAATAAGCACAGTAAATTAGGTCAAGTAAAGTATAAGTTAGGGATAGGTGTTAATGAAAATTAACGCCTATTTTTTATCTAGTTAAATAATTATTGTTTCAGGTCTTTGCAATTAATAATAATTATATTGGCTGAAATTAATACCTAAATTATGAAGCAGACCATCATTGCCATTATTTTATTATTCAATTTGCAGTTTACTTTCGCACAAGAGGATGTGAAGTCAAAGATAGATGACCTTATGAAGGAGTATTATCCCAAGGATAATGATCCAGGGATCGTACTGGAAGTTTATGATAATAACAATAAATCCATTTATGCAAAAGGGCAGGGCATTGCTGATTTAAAAACTGGAAGGAAGATTGATGTCCAAACAAACTTCAGAATGGCATCGGTCAGCAAACAGGTTACGGCTGCTGCTATTTATCAATTGATTAAGGAGAACAAAATAGATGTTAATACTGCAAAGTTGAGCGATTACTTCCCAAACCTTAAAGGAGAAATCAGGAATGCGACAGTACCTCAACTCTTGAACCATAGTTCTGGAATTGTTGACTATGAAGAGATCATTCCTAAAGGTCTGAAGGAACAATTACTTGATTCGGATGTGCTGAAATTAATTGAGCCTTTAGATCGAGTATATTTCAGTCCTGGAACTAAGTTTCGTTATAGCAACACGGCCTATTGCCTTATGGCATTGATTGTGGAGAAAGTATCGGGACAAGGCTTTAGCGAATTTGTTTGGGATCATTTCTTTAAGCCATTGAATATGCACAATTCCTTAGTCTATAATCCTGAAGACGAAATTAAGGATAGAGCCTATGGATATCATTTGAAGGATAATGAGTTTGTTTTTGCAGATCAAAGCCTTACCAGTGCTACGAAGGGAGATGGTGGGGTTTATACTTCCGCGAGTGAATATAAACTTTGGAACCAAGCTTTCATTAAATCTATGGAAGAGGGATCAAGCTTTAACGATTTTTTTGATAAAAACATCATCGCTATAAATAAGGACTGTTCCTATAGTATGGGCAAGTTTGTAGCCGCCGATCAATTTGGGAATAAGGTGTTTTTCCATACCGGAGAAAGCACAGGTTTCAACAATTTGGTGATGAGCATTCCTTTGAGAGACATCAATATCAGTCTGTTTACCAATAGAGATGATAAGAAAATCAATCCTTTTATAGAAGAGCTATTAAATATCTTGGATATTAAACTGATGCAACAGGAGAAAAAGCCAGTATTCAAATGGTTAAGTGATACCTATGCTAACGAGCATTAATCATACTCCTTTACATTAGCAATCTTGATCTGATTGTTTTCTAGCACAAGTTTAATGTCACGGTGATAGTCCGTTTGCAATTTGCAATCTGAAATAATCAGCTTTAAGTTCAATTCTGAAGCGTTTTCATCCAAGAGATCGCAGCTTGAAACCTTGATTTCTCCCCAGTCTTGTCCAGAGATCAAAAACCCTTGTCCTAGACTAGCTGTATCTATTTCAAATTTATTGCCCCATTTTTGGTTGAGTTCAAATTTGGTGATACTGCTGTCTATATCCAATCCGGTATTCATGGCATCGACCTTAAAGTTGTAATAATCCTCGGTGGTCAACAATTTCATTTTATCGAAGCCACTATCTTTTACAAAATAGCTTTCAATACTATCTTTTAGCCATTTACAGCCAGCTTCTTTACCGATGGGGTTCTTATCGAATTCAAGATTGGCAAGCGTATCTAAGGGATCTTGTTTTGATTGTTGGGTATTATTGCTACAAGCCATGGCCCCCAACATTAAGGCAAAGAAAAAATATCTTTTCATACCGTTAATAATTAGTACAATAAAAATAGTTAATATTCTTGAATAAAAACTGAAGTCTATTTAAATGGAAGTTGCCATACTGCTGATTCTCTTGATCTTATCAGAGCCAGCAGATGAAAACTCTTAGAAGTCATGAAAGGCTATTTTCTCGGTATTAAAGCAAAGAATTCCGCTTGCTGCCGCATGTTTTCCATGGCTGATGATCTGTTTAAGTTCCAAGGAATTAGCCTTGGAACTTTTTATTTTTTCTAGATATTCGACTACAGCATCATAGCCTGATATGGTTTTATCCCCAATCATTTCCCATTCGATATCTTTATGGAACTGTTCCGAGAGTGCCTTAACATCACCTTTTGCAAAGGCAATATTGAGGTCCCTGATGATTCTTCGCTTGGGTGCATTGTCACAGTCCTGGGGCGCAATTACCTTCATCTTACCTATTTTTCTAGAATCTCCTTTAAATGGCGTAATCCTGCATCAAAATCCTTGTTCATATCAAAGAACAAGCCCATGAGGTTGAAAGGATATGGCATTTTGCCATCAATTTCCCAAACAACTTTTGAGCTTTCCGGATTGATCGCATCGACTTGCATAAAAGATTTATTGGCGTCTCCTGTTCCGTTAAAGAATAAGTCCATTTCAATTCTTCCAGCAGCAGAATCCACTTTGGTCAGCACTTGTTTCCCATCACCAACTTTCTTGCTTTTCCAAGTGTAAACAAAGCCTGGAGTACCATCGGTGCCTTCATAATGACGCTCAATATTTGGATCCTGTCGGGACCAATTGTCGTAATTTCCTTGATTCCTCATCAGTTTCACATACTCAAAGACCTCTGATTTCGGTTTGTTGATGCTGATTTCACTACCAGCATGGAAATCCTTAGGGACAAAAGCCGCTATGATCAGAATTAATGCAACTATACCTAGTACAGTCAATAAAAAATACTTTAAAAATTTCATCTGTGGTTAATTGTTTTGTTTGATATTATTTAGTTATCAACGTTAGCATTTTGTTAATGGTATTCAAGTTCCTGCCAGTTGCATTCACTTTCAGTTTCTTCTCAATGAAATTATTGTTCAACTTGCTTTTTGCCATCCCCGAAGGCAAATAAAAGTAGAATAGTTTTCCTTTATGCAAATATTCCTCTTGTCCAAGATCAATAGCTTTAAAACCTTCTAAAGCAGCATTTTCAGGCTGGTTGTCCAAATAGGTAATGAATACATGATTCGGAGCTAAATCAGAAGGGAAGGGGCAAGCCTCCAGTGAGGACATTAATTCTTCTTCTGTGAGAACAAAGACCGAGATATCTAACCCAAACTCTTGAAGGATCAACGAATTAATTTGTGTTGCAACCTTTTCGGAATCTTCATCCGACTGCAGGACGATGTTGCCACTTTGAATATAGGTCTGCACATCCCGAAAGCCAGCTTTAGCGAGCTTTTCTTTTAATTCTGCCATCTTGATCAGGTTCTTGCCTGAAACATTTACTGCCCTTAAGAAGATGATATATTGCATAATTAGTGTTCTCGTTAAGCATTTACTAACGAAGATATCTCAATTTTTTTCATTTTCATGAGTGCATCAGCAGCATTTTTATTCTGAAGCAATTTACTGATGTCCTTTGGAACCACTTGCCAACTTACCCCAAACTGATCTTTGCACCAGCCACACATGCTTTCTTGGCCGCTTTCGGTAATTTTATTCCAGTAATAGTCGATTTCCGTTTGATCTTTACATACAATGGTCATTGATGTAGCTTCATTGAAGCTGAATGGTTGTGGAACTCCAGAGTCCATGGCAGCCAAGGTCACTCCATTTGCCTTAAATTGCGTATGTTGGACCTGTCCTTTTATAGGACCTTCTGGATATTCCAAAACGCCTTGTAACTCAAAATCTGGGAATAATTCTTCGTAGAACTTCAATGCCGCTTTACATTTTCCCTGTTGCTCAGCACAGAACATCAAGGTAGGGACAATTGCTTGGTGGTTGACATTTTCCAGTTGTCCATAATACAGCTGCCAATTGTAACCATATTTATCAGCAATCCATCCATAGTATTCAGAAAAAGGATATTGCTGTAATGGCATCAATATTTGACCGCCATCCAACAATTTGTTCCATACCTGGTCAATCTCTTCTTTACTTTCAAAGACCGGCATAAAGGAAATTGCAGGGGTAGGTTTGAAAATAGTACCGCCATTGATCCCAATAAAGTTCAAACCCATGATATTGACTTCAACCACGACGCCATTGTCTTTAATGATTGAGCTGTTTGGAAATACATCCGTATAAAAATCAAATGCTTCTTTAGCTTGGTTATCAAACCAAAGTGAAGGTATTATCTTGTTTGCCATTATTTTATAGTTTATAATATCGTTTAATTGAGTGAGGAGTATAATTTCTTCGATAAAGGACATGGCTATGCTATTTTATTGGATTCTGCACTTAATACAAAACTTGATATATCGAGTTTACAACAGATGATGGAAAGGAATTGTTCGACACTAATTTTAACTTCACAAGCTCTTCCTGTTCGGATAAAAAATGGTAACCTTTTCCGATGGCTACCGGACAGACCATGAGATGTAGTTCGTCTACTAACTTGGTCTCAAACAAGGATTTCGTTAAACTGAGGCTTCCCCAGACTACTATATTCTTTCCTGGTTTTGCTTTCAATTCATGAATGAAATCTGCAAAGTTTTCATTCACCAAGATGGCTGAATCCCAATCGCCCCAAGAAACAGATTCCAATGTATTGGAGAAAATATATTTTTCTGTGGCGTTCAGACCAGGTCCCACCGGTTCCTGGGAAGGATCAACATTAGGCCAAAAGTCCAGAAACATTTCATAAGTCTTTCTACCTAACAGGATGCTATCAATGGTTTTGATGAATTCCACCATATACGTATCTACCTCTTTTCCGATATGCATGCGCGTTCCGTCAAAGAAGCTGGTGGTTTTATCACGGTCGGCCGCAAAACCGTCCACCGAAACATATTCTTGTACGATTAATTTTCTCATAATGTGTGATTTTTATTAGAAGCCGAGCTACTAATCTTTGTTTTCAGTGGATAAGTGAAGGATGTTTCCTGCAGGATCCCTGATCCAATCCACATTTTCTAATCCTTCTTCATCAGGATTGACCAGCTCAATATCATTAGCTTTAAAATAAGCAATAGCTTTCTGAAGCTGGTCTGTGCTGAGTTCAAATAGTACTTTCGGTTCTTTTCTATTAGGAACTGCATCTAACCAAAGGTAGATAGGACCAAAGGATACCTTTGCTGACCTGCTGACGGAAGGGTCATTTACTTTAATTTCCTCGGTATCCATCAAGAGTATATCCCGATAGAAATGTAATGTCTTTTCGAATGAATCTTCTGGAATCTTTAATGCGATATTGTTGCTAGCATTGAGTTTGAATTTTCCCATACGATACCTTGCAATAAAATGAATTCCTTAGCAATCAGTACCACATTTCAGAAAATGTGGTACTGATTGATTAATTGTTAGTGATCAGAGATCTTTTAACCCATTTTCTTGTTTCCTTCAAAATGGATCATCCAATTGATGCCAAATTGATCTTGGAAAGAAGAATACAGTTCAGCAAAGAAAGTTTCTTCCAATGGCATTTCAATATTTCTTGCTCCTGCAGAAAGCGAATTGAAAAGTTCCTTGGCTTCTTCAGGAGTCTGTACATCCAACATGATATAAATAGAGTTTCCATTGGTCAGTTTATGTCCGAAACCTTCCACTACATCCGAACCCATCAACATGGTATCAGGATTGATTTGCAGGGAGGTATG
Organism: Sphingobacterium sp. LZ11T8; assembly: GCF_024261425.1. Lineage (NCBI taxonomy): Bacteria > Pseudomonadati > Bacteroidota > Sphingobacteriia > Sphingobacteriales > Sphingobacteriaceae > Sphingobacterium > Sphingobacterium sp. LZ11T8. Next base: position 154,139 of record NZ_JANBZY010000010.1, read on the forward strand.
CATGACCTTTCCTTTGGCATCTTCAGGTAGCGGTGGAAAATTTGGATCTGCTGGCATATCACCGAATAAATATGTCCCTTGGACCTCTGTTTTGAAAACCTTCTGATAAAAATCAAAAGCTTGTTTACAATCACCGTTAAAGTTTAAATAAGCATGAACCTTTGCCATAATGTTTTAATTTTTCTGGTTTATATTTAATTAATGTGTCTAATTTTTTGTCTATGATTACTTTTTGAGTAGGGCCTCCAAGTTGTTCAATCCCATTTCATAGCCTTCGAGAAAGCCCATATCCAAATAGGATTTAAGGGTCTCTGCCGAGTCGTACTTGCAAGAGGAGGTCACTGTGCAGACTCCATCACTGGAAGAAAAGTCATTCCTCCAGGTTGAACTTGGAAAATCCTTGTTTGGGTTTCCATTTTCATCACAGAAACCATCTTCTCCCGTATAATAATTCTGAGGGTCAATTTCTTTATAGTCTAGGTAGGACCAATGGATCTCTCCGTTTGGACCGGTCATGTTGTATAACCAGCGTCCTCCAACAGAAAAATCCTGTTCTTTGGTATTGCATTTCCAAGGTTTGGGAGCCCACCATTCATCTAATATTTTAGCATCGGTAAATGCATTCCATACTTGTTCTTGAGAAGCTTCAAATGTTCGTGTGATGATGACTTCATTCTCCTTGATCTGATGTTGAAATTTCTTTTCCATGGCTTATATGTTTTGTTTTTCTTCAAATAGTAAATCTAAGGTACGGAGCGACTCAAGGAATCCACTTGCCATAGGACAAGTAATGAAACTTCAGTTCAAAAAATGGAATGGTCAGCTATTTTTTAGAAGAACGCATGGCTGGGAGCTTCTTGATCGACTCATCCCATAACATGGTTTGATATTCATCGCTAGAACTGTCTATCAACCGTATTTTACCTTCTGAATCGTAATAAATGCCCCATCCATAGGTTTTTGCAAGAGGTGAGGTCCTTAAACAGGCTTGCCCTTTGGAATAGAATTTTTCTCGTTCTTCTCCCAATTCCTCCTCAAGTAAATCTTTCCTTTGCGCATGGATGTCAAAGATCAGATCATCTGAATTAACCTTTGCAGGTTCTTTCATCAGTCTATCATATTGCAAATTGGCAACAGTCAATTTGTCGATCTTTAGAGGTGGTATTTCACCTTTTAAAGTTTTACAGTCCTCAGCCACAGTGATCAACGTGTTGTAATAATTCGTGCTATGTACTTTCATGATACATTTTTTGGATTACAGAATAAAATTAGGGCCTTGGAGTGACAACAGTTTGTCAACTGCAAACATTAAGTTTATTTTTCTGGATGGATCCTTTCGTATTTATCTGAAATAAATGCAATCGATTCTTTCATCATGTTCTTGAGAACACCGATGTTTATATCCTCCAGTTTTTTGATATAGATACAGGCTTTACCCATCTTGAATTTTCCGAAACCTTCCAAGAGATGCTTATGTTCCTCACATCCGGTAAATACATATAGGGATATGGCAGCTTTCCTAGGAGAAAAACCCAATAAAGGGGCGTCGCCCTGATGCCCCGTAGGATATACGTAATGATATTGACCAAAACCGATAATACTTGGTCCGAACATTATTGCTGGTTCTCCAGTAGCTTCTTCCATCAGCTCAATCAGTGCCAAGGAGTCTTTTTTCTTTTGTTCATTGTCTATTTCATCGATATATGCATAGACATCATCTGCAGTAAATTGCGTTTTTACTTTAGCCATAACTATTGTTCACAGATTTCCTTTAATTTCTTTAATGCATCAGGCCACATTTCATCAAACATGTGTAGATCATCTTCATCAGAAATTTCCAAAGAGCAGAGGACATTTGTCTTCCCGCCTTCTTCCTTAAACCTATAGATCTCCAGCGCATTTCGCCAATTGTCAATTCCTGGACCTTCATATTTTTCGCCGTTCTGGTCAAACATGCCCAGATGTCGGATGATCACGATCTCTCCAGGGATATTCTTGTCTATTACCGAGACCATTCCAGCCTCATTGCCATTTTGATCCAAGGATAGAAACTTTACTTTCGAATTTTCTTCCCAATTGCCTTTTACATCTGATGTAGGGCTGAAGGGTTTTGTCCATTCCCGATAACTATCCCGGGTTAGCATTTTGGAATGAACAGTTTTTGCATCAGCATTGATTTGCTCGCTAAAATATATTGTTTTCATTTTATTGGAATTTACCGAACCCAAAAACTGCACCAGCTGGATCCTGAATGATTACATAATTATAGGTGCCATCGGCTTTCTTGTTTTCATGCACAAGCTTTCCGCCACGGGCAATAGCCTTTTCCAGTGTAGCTGCCACATCATCCACGCAGACATACATGATCCACTGTGGTGGGATGCTCGCATTGATTCCCCGTTGGTTGCAAATGCCTCCAGCTGGATTCTTCTCGTCATAGAGCATCGCGTAATCGTTGTAAGATTCCTCGCCATCTTTCATGGCCACTGGATATTCCTGCCAACCTATGACATCTTTATAGAATTCCTTCAAGGAATCAGCTTGATTGGTCGTCAGATCTGCCCATACGATCTGACCTGCATTATATTTCTTTTCTGTCATGTTCTTCGTTTTTTATTTGCTTTCCACGTGTTTCTTGAAATTATCCAAGATCGCTTGCCAGCCATCCCTTTGCATATCCTCAGGATTTGAAGCTTCCATGTCAAAGTCAATGCTGACCGCTGTCTTTCCATTCTCGTCTTTAAACTTGATGTCCGTTTCTCGGTTGTCCCCCAATACATAAGATATGCTGTTCATGGCGGTAACTTCCGTATAGGTGCCTTCAAAATCAAATTCAAAACTGCCATCCTTGGCTGCCATTTTGTTTTTGAACTTACCACCAACGCGTAAGTCATTTTCAGAAGAGGGGCAATGCCAATCCTCCGATGCATGGTTCCATTGTTTAATATCTTCTGGATTATTGTAAGCATCCCAAACTGTTTGAATAGGAGCATTGATTAAGGTCTCAATGTGAATTCTTTTCTTTTCCATTATAGTTTTTTCTTGTGATAGTCGAATTTAAAGGATTAATATTTACATCAACTTGCCCTATGGCAAGAAATTATTTATTGCTCCCCAATCTTCACTAGGTTATTGATCGAATTGATGATCAGGTTCCAATCCTCCTCATGCAATTCATGGCCAGTACCCTCAAGCACAACCAAATTTTGGCCTTTTATTTTTTGCATCAGAGATATGGCGTTTTGAAAATGACAGATAATATCCTCTGTACCATGGATTACCAAGACCGGAACATTGATTTTATCCAACTGATTATGGTATTCCATACCACCGGCAATACTGGCATGATTGAACTGGCTCCTGAAATTATTTGCCCTGCGATAGGATTCCCGTAAATAATTCTCTGCTCGCAAAACGTTCAAAGGTTTTTTGCCACTCATCAAATGGGATCCTTCCAGCAAATAATGGATGACCTTGTCTTCATTTTCCCAGTCAATTTCAGCTGCTTTTGCATGGAAATCTAAAATCCTAGGGTCCATTTCCGGGACGGGAATGTCCGAATCTCCCCATGGCATCGTACTGAATAGGCATAAAGATTTTACCCGTTCAGGATGCTTGATTGCTACAATCTGCGCAATCATTCCGCCCAAAGATATACCGACTAAATGCGCTGCCGGAATTTCATAGGCATCTATAATAGCGACCAAATCCTCAGCAAAATCTACAATGTCATAGCTTGCTTCACCTTCAGGCACAGAAGTGGATTGACCGGTATCCCTAAAATCATATCGAATCACAAACACCCCCTTGTCCGCCAGCTTTTGGCAAAACTCGCTGTCCCAAAACAACATGGAAACTGTTGCGCCTGCAATCAGTACCACGGCAGGATTTCTTTTATTTCCAAAGGATTGAGTAAATAAACTGATGTTTTGATGCTGTACAATCTTATCCATCATATGTTATGTAAACTGGTTTTTTGTATAAATTAGTCCGTCGTTAATGATAAAACAATGTAATCATCTTTTCTGTTTTATTCTGTCCATTAGGATGGATTTATAAATAATATCTTTTTCAAGATAAATTAAACATTAAATTAGATTCATAATTGAGGGCGTTAACAAAACTAGAGCTACTTTAATAATCCATTTTCAGCCTAGCATAACACTCAATTAGGTTTACACTATCAAATAAAACAACATGAACGAAAATCTAAGTGCGAGAGCATCGATACAGATCTTGAAACCTATCGAAGAGGTTTTTGAGGCTATAGTAGATCCTGAAAAAATGAGCAATTATTTTATTGAAAGATCGAGTGGAAGATTAGAGGAAGGAGTGACGGTAGAATGGAAGTTTCCTGAGTTTGAAGATATCTTTCCGGTAACCGGAAAATTTATCCGGGCATACGATTACATATCATTTGATTGGAGTGGAGGCGAAGAAGGGATGATGGTAGAGATCTTTTTGGAACCTTTCCATGATAATTTTACGGTAGTCCGAATCAAGGAAAGCTATATGCCGGTCAATGAAGAAGGTATAAAGCAAGCCATTGGACAAACTGAAGGTTGGGCTAATTTTCTTTCATCCCTGAAAGCTAGCCTTGAATATGGGATTAACCTGAGAAAAGGGGCTTTTGATTTTATGAAACCTTAAGCTGATTACCTATGTCAACATTTACCAATATCGATGAATACATTGCAGGCTTTGATGGGGAAGCCCAAAAAACATTGAAAGATGTTCGCGCAATCATCAAAAAAGCGGCTCCAAAAGAAGCCAAGGAAACTATCAATTACAGGATGCCAACTTTTAGGTATAATGGAAACTTGATCCATTTTGCCATGTTCAAAAATCACCTTGGACTGTATCCCGGAACAGAAGTTATCGAACATTTTGCAGATGCCCTTAAGCCATATAAAACCTCAAAAGGAGCCATTCAAATTCCATTGGACCAAGCGCTGCCTGAAAAATTAATTACAGATATCGTGCAATTCAATGCCGAGCGATTAAAAGAAAAGGAATATCCTAGTTGGGAAACCAAAAATGAACGCTGGAACGATTGTCAGGAACTGATGAACCAAATCGTCTTAAAGAATAAAACGCCACTCAAGCGAGAAATTAAATGGGGGTCCGATGTCTATACTTTCGAAGGTAAGAACGTCATTGGATGGGGTGGATTCAAGGATTTCTTTTCTTTGTGGTTCTACAATGGAGTTTTCATTGAGGATAAAGAAAAAGTTTTGGTTACAGCTTCGGAAGGAAAAACCAAATCTTTAAGGCAATGGAGGTTTACCGATATCAAGGATATGGATGAAAAGAAAATCCTAGCTTATATCGAAGAATCCGTTCAGACCATCAAGGATGGAAAGGAAATCAAACCAGACCGTTCTGCCCCAAAACAAGTGGATGGCCTGTTGAAAGAAGAGCTTGCGAAAGACAGGATATTCAATGAAGCATTTGAAAAGCTTACTCCCGGAAAGAAAAAAGAATATATCGAATACATTGACGAAGCCAAACAAGAGAAAACCAAACTCAGTCGGGTGGAAAAAATAAAACCTTTGATCCTCGAAGGAAAAGGTTTACACGATAAATACAAGAAATAAGTCTATCTTAATGATAGGCTTTTTTTGTTTTAATACAACAAATACAAATTTTATCTGTTCAGTTAATAGAGGGTTTTCATAAATCTTTAAATAATCAATGAATGAATAGAAGAGATTTTATCAACCAAGGTTTAGTTTTAGGTGGCAGCCTTTCCTTAGGCTGGAAATCCTATGCCGGAAATAGACCGATAAGCAAAGAAAATTTAATGGAAAAAAACAATCAATCAGGAAGGTTTCGTCCCAAAACTCTTAGTGGTTTTGGAGGAGTAGCGTTAGGAAATGGATTTAACCATAACACAGACCTGGCTTGTCATGAAGCCATGGATGCGGCTTGGAATGCTGGAGTCAGGTATTTTGACACTTCGCCATGGTATGGCCTAGGCATCAGTGAAAGAAGGATGGGCCTGTATCTGAAAGAAAAAAACAAGGAGGAATACAGCATATCCAGCAAGATTGGAAGGATATTGGTGCCACACGATAATTACAAACAAGAAGGTTTGATGTGGAAGGGGCAAATGAATGCCTCCTATAAATATGATTATTCGGCTGAAGGGGCAAGGAAATCGGTTGAAGATAGTTTACAGCGATTAGGCATTGGGTCGATGGACATAGTATTTGTCCATGATCTGTCTCCAGACAATGGCGATATGGGGAAAGATTGGCTCTCATATTTTGAAACGGCAAAGAATGGAGCATTTAAGGAACTGACCAAAATGCGTGAGGAGGGAATCATCAAGGCTTGGGGATTAGGGGTCAATACGATTGAACCTATCTTAAAGACGATAGAGGTAGCAGATCCGGATATTTTCCTCTCTGCCTGCCAATATTCCCTGATCCATTATGAGGACGACCTGACCCAGGTCTTTCCTAAAATTGCCGAAAAAGGTTTATCCATTGTGGTAGGCGCTCCACTATGCGCGGGTTTCCTAGCCGGCAAGCCTCGGTACCTCTATGGATCCAAGATCCCTGAATTTGCAGCCGAAAAGCTAAAACAGCTTCAACAGGTTGCCGATAACCATCAGGTTGATCTCAGGACAGCAGCTCTGCAATTTTCAGCAGCACCGGAGGTTGTGTCTTCTGTTATTCCTGGAGCTAGTTCAGCAGAACAGGCCAAGCAAAATGCAGCTTCCTTTGAAGTGAAAATACCAAGTGGATTCTGGGATGAGCTGAAACATGAAAAGATTATTTCTGAACAAGCTCCAGTACCAAATGCTTAAATTGCAGCATGGATATAAAAGATAAAATCGGCTTCATCGGTTTGGGAAATATGGGGAAGCCAATGGCAAAGAATCTAGAAAAAGCTGGATTGGACCTCTATGTATACAACAGGACTGCAGAGAAAATGCAAGATTTTGCTGAAAAAAGCACTCCTTGCAATGATATCGGAAGCCTCGTAAAGAACTGCGATATCATTTTTACTATGCTGACCAATGATGATGCCGTACATGCCGTCTACGAGACGATATTGACCATGGACATCAAAGGGAAGTTGTTTGTGGATATGAGTACCATTTCCCAAGATGCTTCCAAGACCATCTCTGAAATCACGAAATCGAAAGGTGCCAGTTTCATCGATGCGCCAGTTGCTGGTAGTACCCAGCCAGCCAAAGAGGGAACCTTGATTTTTATGGTCGGTGCCGAGGAAGGGGACAAACAGCGCGTTATGCCTTATCTGGAATTGATGGGCAAGGAGGTGAAATATATGGGTAAAAATGGAAAGGGTGTTTCGGCAAAACTCTGTATCAATTATTACCTGTCCATATTATATCAAGGAATGGCTGAAACTGTTCTGTTTGCAGAAAAACTGGGAATATCCAGAGAAGATATGATGAGCATTATCAATGAAAGTGCCAGCGGTAGTGGAGCCTCTAAAGTTAAGACCGCTTCCATCATCAAGAATGAATTCCCCGCAGCCTTTTCGGTTGACCTTATGCTGAAAGATGTAAAATTGGCGGTAGATGCCGGTGCTGATTACCCATTGACCCAGGATATCCTAAAGACCTATCAGGGAGCCAAGGATGCTGGGTTTGCTACGATGGATGTCATGAGCATTATCCCATTCATCAAAGAGCATGGAAATTTAGAATCGTAAATCAAAACTATAAATTATGAAAAATCAATCTTTTATAATTTTATTAAGTCTGCTGTTGAGCAATGCGGTATTTGGCCAAGAGCTTAAAGAAGTGGACTATAAAGAAGGTAATCAGGCCTTAAAAGGGATGGTCAGCAGTAATGCGGGCCAAAAACTTCCAGGAGTTCTCATTCTCCCGGCATGGAAGGGAATCGATCAGGAGGCAAAAGATGCCGCTATAGCACTTGAAAAAGAGGGTTATATCGCTTTTATTGCTGATATCTATGGAGTCGGCAATACACCAGCGGATAATGCCGCATCTTCAAAATTGTCCTCGCAGTATAAGAATGATTACCAAGCTTATCAAAAAAGGATCCAAGCAGGCATAGACGAACTAAAGAAAGCTGGGGCAACCAAGGTCGCTGTTATAGGTTATTGTTTTGGTGGTACCGGAGCATTAGAAACAGCTAGGGGAGGTTTACCAGTAGAAGCAGTGGTCTGCATCCATGGTGGACTAGCAAAAGCTGCCGACCGACCAAATGGAGAAATCAAAGCCAAAGTATTAGTCGAGCACCCTGCAGATGATGCTGGCGTAAAACCGGAACATTATGAGGGCTTGGTCAAGGAATTAAATGATGGGAAAGCAGATTGGCAGATCATTACCTATGCCAATTCCAAACATACTTTTACAAATCCAGAATCTCCTGATTATAATCCAACGATGGCTAAACGCGCATGGAATCATACGCTCATGTTTTTGAAAGAGGCCTTGAAATAAAGGATTCTATTTATTAAAATTATTTATTGTTCTAGGCCCCAAGGAATTGGGGCTTTATTTCGATGGGGTGGAATCTTTGTAGAAAGTGAATGTTTGAAATGGCCAACCCACAGCGCGGGTGTAATATTTTTCAATAGATCTTTCTAAATGGAATTAAATCAAAAAAAATGGTTTCCTCATCTTACGATTTCGGAATGACCCCAAATTCCCAAAAAAAATAAAAAATAGATTCTTCGTTTCACTCTGAATCCCCCTTTAGCGCATTTTGATCCTGAACGATTAGTGAAGAACCTGTACGGTTCTCCTCCCTCAGGTCCCGTCATGTTGCAGCAAAGGTGCAGAACTGTTCGCCAACCCAAACTATCTAAGTTTGACGCACTGTACGCCAATCCAAATTCTTTTATATTAGGTTTGCATAGCTCCGAGATACTTCGGATGAACCTCAGTATGAAAAAAAATAATCAAATGATATTGTCTGGGGAGGGGAGTATGTAGTCAAGTATTGACCTTGTTTTGGTCTTGTTTTCAAAATTCGCAATATGCATCAATCTATATCCACATTCCATTCGAAGCCTTCTTAACTTGATGGAAAGTCAAGTCCGAAAGAATGCTGAAAAAATCATGATTAATCACCATATTTTTTCAAGGTAAATTTCGGCTGTTTCTCGAATATGTCTCGAATGAGTGTCGAATAAAACCTGTATAAATCACTGGGTATTCTGATCAAAAACAAGAGCGTTTTTGAGTTAGTTTCTACAGGTTAATATAGGAGGGATCTGTTAATATCGAGGTACTCTTTTATATTTTTTCTTATAGATCCATAGATGGAAAAGGGAAGTGATAAATAAAGCAAAAAACAAGGTCCATTCGCTGGTCATAATTTGGGTTTTTATGGAGTATACGGCAGTCCAAAGAAAACTACTGAAAAAGATTAATAATGTTAGGATGGTTTTCATGTTAATAATTAATTCTTGAAAATATTTCTTTCAAGATAATGTTAATATTATTGAAGGTCAACATTTTAGTTATAAATATATATTAATTTTTTGTTTACTTATAAATATTTCGTATAGAAATAAATTGAGCTGTTGTTATAAATTTTTGAAAATTTAGCCTGTTAATTAGATGATCTTTAGTTTTTGTTACAATATGTTGTGAAATTAGTATAGATACTCCGATGTTTTTTAATTTATTGAAAAGCAATAGGTTGATAAATTTTTGTTGAACATTTAATTTCTTTAAAAAGAAAATTTACCGGATATAATTAGCGTTTTATTTAGCGAATGGTTTGCACATCTTATCCTTTTGTCTATCTTAGGATAACTAAACATAAATCTATAATAACTTAAACGCCTTAATTCTATGGTTAAACGCCGCCATCTTTTCAATGGAAAGGGTGGGTTAAAAATGCTTCGGGTTGGAGGAATCACAATGCTTTGCAGTATTGCCTCTGTGTCCGCATTTTCCCATTCCGCAGTGCATGCAACTCATTTTGCAACGCATTGGCAAAATCAAGTAACTGTAAGAGGAACAGTGAAAGATATCTCGACAGGCCAACCCTTGGCCGGAGTAACTGTAAGTGTTAAAGGAACTAACCAAGCCACAACAACCGATGAAAATGGAAATTATTCTTTGGAAGGTGTGCCTGGGTCAGCAACCTTGGTATTTACTTCAGTGGGACTAGAGAAAAAAGAAGTCTCGGTCTCCAATCAATCCAGCATCAACGTAGATCTAACCCCGACATCGGATAATATCGATGAGGTGGTAGTCGTTGGTTATGGTACACAAAAGAAAGAAACCGTAACAGGAGCGGTATCAGCTGTTAAGGGGGAAGAGCTGAAAAAATCTCCTGCAATCAACCTATCCAATGCGATGGCCGGACGTGTTCCGGGTGTGGTAGCAACGAATGGAAGTGGTGAACCGGGTTATGATGGTTCCAACATCCGTATCCGTGGTACGAACACCTTGGGAGATTCAGGTCCACTGATCGTAATCGATGGTATCCCTGCACGTGCTGGAGGTATCGATCGTTTGAACCCTGCTGATATCGAGAACATCTCGGTGCTGAAGGATGCATCGGCAGCCATTTATGGTGCCCGTGCAGCAAACGGGGTAATCTTGGTAACGACAAAACGCGGTAAGACAGGCAAGCCATTGCTTTCCTATACCTTCAACCAAGGTTTTTCGCAACCTACCGTAGTCCCAAAATTGGCTGATGCAAGCGAATATGCTGAAATGAGAAATGAACTGGAAATCTACAAACTTCCGGTGGCCGAGTGGGGCGCTGCATTGGATGCCTTTAATTCAGCAGGTTCCTATAAGCGACCGAATGGCAACACGATAACGGCTCCATTTGATCCAGAGGACAAAAAACTATTCGCTGATGGATCTGATCCTTGGGGTCACCCGAATACCGATTGGTACGGAGAAGCATTAAAGAACTGGTCACCACAAGCCAAGCACAATGTGCAATTGGAAGGTGGTACCGAAGACCTTCGTTACTTAATGTCGATGGGGTACCTGAACCAGGATGGATATTACAAGAATTCAGCAACGGGGTATAAACAATATGATATCCGTGTGAACTTAGATGCCAATATCAACAAATACATCAAAACACAGTTTGGTATATTGGGCAGACAGGAAAACAGGAACTTTCCAACAAAAGGTGCAGGAACCATTTTCCGTATGTTGATGCGTGGTAACCCGACCATGCCAGCTTACTGGCCAAATGGAATGCCGGGACCTGATATCGAATACGGGGAAAACCCAGTGGTAATTTCTACGGATGCAACAGGTTACGACCGCGATAAGCGCTATTATTTCCAAACCAACGGACAGATCGAGATCAAGATCCCTGGTGTGGAAGGATTGAAAGTGACCGGTACAGCAGCCGTGGATAAATATGTAAGAGGTACCAAAAGATGGGAGATTCCATGGTTCCTATATACCTGGCAGGGTGACTACGAAGCCGATGGAACCACACCAAAATTGGTAGCTGGTAAAAGAGGTCCTGCAGAGCCTAGATTAAACCAAAGTAGTGAAGATCAAATGAACGTATTATTGGGTGCTGTGGCATCTTATGATAAAACCATTGGTGACCATATCTTTAATATCTTGGCTGGGGTAAACCGCGAAACTATCCGAAACGACAATTTCTCGGCCTTTAGAAGATACTTTATCTCCAATAATATCGACTATCTATTCGCTGGTGGTGATACTGAAAAGGATAACAATGGTAGTGCATGGGAAAGAGCTCGTTTGAACTATTTCGGTAGGTTCAACTACAATTATAAGAACAAATACATCGCTGAGTTATTGTGGCGTGTGGACGGTTCTTACATGTTCCCTACAGATACCCGTTATGGATTCTTCCCAGGAGCGATGTTAGGTTGGATGGTTTCTGAAGAGAATTTCTGGAAAGAGAATGTTCCTTTTGTAAATTATTTTAAAATCCGTGCATCCTATGGACAGATGGGTAACGATAATATCTATTTTGAAGGAGCATTACAAGAATACCAATACTTCAACACCTATGGTTTCAACTCTTACATTATCAATAATGAGATCGTAAAATCCCTAAGAGAAAGTCGTGTTCCGAATATGTTCATCACATGGGAGGTTGCCAATAACTACAACTTAGGCTTTGATCTCCAATTCTTGGGCGGTAAATTCAATGCGGAATTTGATCTCTTCAAAAACAGTCGTGAAAGTATCCTTTGGAGAAGAAATGCATCTATTCCACAAAGTACAGGGATGTCATTACCGGTAGAGAACATCGGTAAGGTAGATAACTCCGGTTTTGACTTGAATATCGGCTACCGTGAGACGTTCGGTGAACTAGGATTCAGTGCATCGGTGAACGGAGGTTATGCGAAGAACAAGATCATTTTCTGGGATGAAGCACCAGGAGCACCAGAATGGCAAAAGAGTACAGGAAGAGCGATCAACGCGGGCATGTACTATATCTATGATGGTGTTTTCAAAGATCAAGCAGAGATTGATGCGAACAAAATCGATTACAGTGATATCACCGGGAACCTACGTCCTGGGGATATGAAATATCAGGATTATGATGGAGATGGAAAGATCACACCGGATGACCGTGTACGTCGTGACAAGAACAATGTGCCAACCTTCCAGGGCGGTTTGAACCTAGGGTTTACCTATAAGAACTTTGATCTATCAGTCTTGTTCCAAGGAGCCATGGGGGCAGAAACGCGTATCGGTACGGATGAATCCGGAGCCATTGGTAACTACCTGATTGATTTCTATGAAAACCGCTGGTCTATTGATAACCCAAGCAGTGAACATCCACGTATTACAGACCGTAGTGATCAATACTTCTCCTACAACAATACCTATTGGATGCGTAACACCGATTACCTACGTTTGAAAAACGTTGAATTGGGGTATAATGCACCTACCGACTGGACGAAGAAATTCGGAGTAAGCAGCCTGAGGGTATTTGTAAGTGGACAGAACTTGTTGACTTGGAGTGGAATGAAAGTTTATGATCCGGAATCGACCAATGCTATTGGGCATTATTACCCACAAGCTAGATTGATCAATTCAGGCGTAATGGTTTCTTTTTAAAAATAGACAGACATGAAATTTAAATTCAAATTACAATATATATCCTTGGCCTTTGTGGGGTTAATGGCTTCCTGTAATGATGATTTCGTCAGCACACGACCATTAAACGAAGCGCCTGAGGAACTAGTGTGGACGGATGCCGCATTAGCACAAGCCTTTATCTATGAGATCTACAATGGATTTGGGGTTGGAGGATTCGAAGAGCAGCAGATGGCTTCGATGACGGATGAGGCATTGTTTACCCATCCAGGACGTGGAATCAATACCGTAACCGAGAGCAGATCCAATGCTGCCGACCAAGGTTATATCATGGGTACCTACAGCTATGGGAACATGTACAGCCGCATCCGTGCGACGAATGTTGCCATCCAAAAATTAAGGGCCCCTGAAATCGATAAAGCAAAAGCGGATCAGCTTTTAGGTGAAGCTTATTTTTTAAGAGCCTATTTCTATCAGCAGTTATTGCGTTTTTATGGTGCTGTTCCATTGGTGACGAAGGTTTACCAATTAGGGGAAGCAGACTACATGAAAGAAAGAAATACCTATGAGGAATGTGTGAACCTGATCGTGAGCGATTGTGATTCGGCGACAACATTATTGACAGGCGTAGCGAAAGTTAACGGTCGTGCCAATGAGGTTGCTGCGCTTGCATTAAAAGCTAGGGTATTGACCTATGCAGCATCAGACCTGCATGATATCCCAACAGCCAAAGGTAAATCTGCTGTTATCAGTGGATATGGAAAGCCAGAATTCTTGGGTTATTTGTCAGGTGACAGAAAAGCAAGATGGCAAAAAGCTAAGGATGCAGCGAAGAAAGTTGTTGACCGTGCTGAGTACGGTTATCAAATGAGCTTGACTGCTCCAGCAACAGCCGAAGAGGGCAAGGCAAATTACCTGGATATAGCGATGGGTGGTGGAAGTAAAGTGGCGAATGCGGATGGTAAGAAAGACCTGATCTTAGGTCGTTTCTTTGTTGACTTGAAAGATGAGCGTGGTGGCTGGGTAGGTCGTGATAACGGTCCTAACGGATACCATAACTGGTCCGGAAACTCACCAATTCAATTATTGGTTGATGATTATGAGTTTAGGTCAGGTGTGAAGTTTGACTGGAACAATCCAGCCCATAAAGCAGCACCTTATACGGATCGTGACCCTAGGTTCTACGTGACCATCAGTGCTGATGGTGCAGGTTGGAAACCAAGAACGGAAGACGTTCGGAATAGAGATCCATTCAATCAGATCCAGACAGGCCGTTATGAAATCGGAAACGGTTCAGGAACGAAAACAGTGGTATTCGGATTGGATACCAGAAACAGTCCGATTGAGGATTGGAATGGTTCGTACACCGGTTATTACTACAGGAAATTTGTGGATCCAAACCCGGCAATCGTAGATCAAAATACACGTCAGCAGATTCCTTGGCCATTATTGCGCTACACCGAAGCCGTATTGAACTATGTGGAAGCATGTATCGAACTGGGCGAGGATGCAGAAGCGAAAACTTGGTTAAACAAGATCCGTTTCCGTGCAGGTATGCCAGCGATTACCGAAGCGGGGGCAGCCTTGAAAGAGCGCTACCGTAACGAGCGACGTATTGAGCTTGCATATGAAGAGCACCGTTTCTTTGATGCACGCCGTTGGATGATCGCTTCGACCACCTTAGGTCGTAAAGTAACGATCATGGATGTTTTCGGGCAATTGAAACCGGGAAAAACCGTAAGTCTGTACAAACATGATCCAGCAAATTACACGTATATCTATACGGTAAATACATTGAATCCAGGTATTGAAAACAGAAGCTGGAATGATAAGATGTACTTTAGTTCATTCCACCGAGATGAAATCAACAGGAACACTAAATTATTGCAGAATCCTGGTTACGAATAGGATTAGGTAAGTTTATAGATTGGCCCAACCGGAAGGTTGGGCTTTTTTGTGTAATAATATTAAGGTTATGATAAGTTTTGGTTAAATCTTAGGGTTAGAATGCCTATATTAAAGTTTAAACTGATTAAAATGATAGCTTTGCTGTCTAAACTAATTTTTAATGGATAATAGAAGAGAATTTCTAAAGAAAGCTTCGATGCTTGCAGGTTCCACAGCTGCCATAAACCTAATACCTGAATCAATACAAAGAGCCTTAGCCATTGATGCCAAACCAGGAAGTAGCTACTTGGATGCGGAACACATTGTTTTTTTAATGCAAGAGAACCGATCATTTGACCATTGTTATGGTACCTTGAAAGGTGTCCGTGGATTCAATGATCCTCGGGCCATGCGTCAACCCAGTGGTTTGCCGGTTTGGTACCAACAGAATAATAAAGCGGAGATCTATGCTCCCTTTCATTTAGATATTGAAAACACCAAGATTACCTGGATGGGAAGCCTACCACATGGCTGGCGCGACATGGTCGCCGCCCGCAATGAGGGGAAGATGGATACCTGGTTGGAAGCTAAACAAGCCGGAGATCCTGAGTACAAACATATCCCACTGACCATGGGCTATTTTGAAAGAAAGGACATTCCATTTTATTATGCTTTCGCGGATGCCTTTACGGTGTGTGATCAACATTTCTGTTCCTCCCTGACGGGTACCAGTGCCAATCGTTCCTATTTTTGGTCGGGTACAGTGCGAGAAGAACCCCATAATCCAGAATCTACGGCCCATGTCGATAATTCGCAGATCAATTACAAAGATGTGAGTTGGAAAACTTATGCAGAGCGATTGCAGGAAGCTGGAATTTCATGGAAGGTATATCAGAATGAATTGAGTCTGCCCGTTGGATTCGAAGGTGAAGAAGAGGATTGGTTGGCCAACTTTACCGATAATAACCTAGAATTCCATAAACAATATCAGGTAAAATTCCATCCAGCATATTATAGCTTTGCGCAGAAAAAAGTTAAGGAAATCGAGCATTTACTGACCGTAGCTAAATTTGCGAACCAAGAAGCCTATCAAAAGGTGGTGAATGAATTGGAAGGTTATAAAAAGGATGTAGAAAAATATTCAGCAGAGAATTTCAAGAAATTAAGCAAGCAAGAGCAAGAAATCCATCTTCGTGCCTTTGCGACCAATACAAATGACCCGAATTACCATAAGCTTTCCAAGATCAAGGGGCAAGATGGGGTCGAGATAGAAGTGCCTAAGGGTGATGTTTTTCATCAGTTCCGCGAGGATGTGAAATCAGGAAACCTGCCTGCAGTATCTTGGTTGGTAGCGCCATGTCGCTTTTCGGATCATCCAGGATCACCATGGTACGGTGCTTGGTATGTTTCTGAAAGTTTGGATATCCTGACTGCCAATCCCGAAGTATGGAAGAAAACCATCTTTATCCTGACCTATGATGAGAATGATGGTTACTTTGATCATATTGCGCCTTTTATTTCACCATTGAGCAGTAAAAAGGAAACTGGTGCAGTTCCAAAAGGGATGAATACAGCAGACGAATATGTAACCGTAGAGCAAGAGAATAAGAGAACAGGAAGGGAAACCGGGGTTCATGATAGTCCAATAGGATTAGGATATCGTGTGCCTTTGGTCATTGCCTCACCATGGTCAAAAGGCGGGTGGGTAAATTCGGAAGTATGCGACCATACCTCGACCTTGCAGTTTTTAGAGCATTTTATCCAGAAAAAATATAAGAAAGAAGTCAAGGAGACAAACCTGACCGATTGGAGAAGACTGATCTGTGGAAACCTAACATCTTCCTTCAGACCGATTCCAGAAAATCAGTGTCCGACCATTGATTTTGTCAACAGGGATCAATATGTAGAACGGATTTTTTCAGCAAAGGATAAGTCCATTCCTGGTAACTTCAAGGCCGTTAACCCTGATAGTCTTTCCAAAATTAAGAATAACCTTTCCTTTAATACCGGTTTAGGATTGCAAGAGAAAGGAACAAAACCAGCCTGTGCCATTCCTTATGATATGGATGTGAACCTATCTGTGGAGGGAGGGAAATTATACTTCCATTTTGGCCTCTATGGAAACCTAAGCCATAGTAAAACGGTAGGAGTACCCTTTCAATTGATTTCGCATACCGCCTATGGTGCGAAGAACGAAATCGGGAGAACCTGGAATTTTGCTGTTAAAGCTAAAGAAGAGTTGGTTTACAGCATAGATCTTTCCGATATAAAAAATGATACCTTCTGTTTCTCCGTACATGGGCCGAATGGATTCTATAGAGCATTCAAAGGGAAGGTGAAGTCAGCATTTCCAACCCTAAAATCTGTAAGCGGCCATGCGAATATGGGTTTCCAATTGGAATTGAAAAACAGTACCGTGGACCTGAAAGTACAGGATCCTTCCTATGGACATTCGCCAAAGATCCTTGCTGCTCGTAAAAGCAAAAAAGAGAATTGGAAATTGGATCAATCCAATGGCTGGTATGATTTTGAGGTTACATCGGATCAAGATCCAGACCTATTCATTAAATATGCAGGTCATATAGAAAATGGCAAAGCAAGTATTACTGATCCCTTAATGGGTGGAGAAAATATTCTCGCATAAAGAAGCTCGGTACAGTCAGTTCATTGGCAATTGATTTTGTCAAACTTTTAGAAAATAAATTAGCAAAGAAGCTTTTCCTGGTATAAGTAAGAAGGAGTAAATCTACTCCTTCTTCCAGGATCATTTGCTCGATGCAATAGGGGATTGGTTGTTTGACATCAATCCTATTGATCATCTGTTTACTTTTGAACGTGACTGAATTCACGCCTGTATGTTTAAGCATCTTTTCTTCCCAATATAGTATAGTGTTCTGGTCATTGCTTTTATTGGACTCGAGCACATGCAAAAGTGTCAAGTCAATTGCAGGACTTGTTCTATGGATAAAACTATCGATGAGGTCAAATTCTGTAGCCTGGAAATTGGTCAGCATCCCGATATTTTCCAGTTTAAAGTCCTGATATGATTCAGGAACGGCAATTACTCCAATTGGGGATTCCTGGATAATTTCGAAGGTATTGCTGCCAAACACCAATCCCTTTAATCCGCTAGCACCTTTTGTACCCATAATGATGAAGGGTGCATTGTTTTCCGTAGCTACCTTTAAAATTGTTTCCGTCAAATTTCCGTCGATACATGCGGTAGTCAATCCAAGATTAGGAAAATCAGTTTTTATCCTGTTTTCCAGTTTCAGCATTTCACCTATGGAAGCATCTTCATTGTGTTTCGCTACGGCTTCATTGAATTCTGATGTGGCAAGCAGTCTATCAAACTTTTGATATACATGGAGTACATGAATATCCCAGTTAAATTTGATGGCTAGGTTTGCGGCATATTTAATGGCTACCCATGCGTTTTCAGAAAAGTCGGTTGGAATTAAAAGTGCGTTTTTCATAATACTATCGGTAGGATGAGTGTATCCCAAATATAGCCAAAAGAAAGGCCTGAATCAAGTTTTACCCCTGGAAGGGCAGTTTAGTGTCCCATATTAACTAAAATGCTGAGTGAAAGTGATTGAAATCATCGAAAGAAAGATGATTTAGAACTATTTTTGGGTTTAGGGTATTTACTATAATATGGCAGAAGAACAAAAATCGATAAGCAACAATAGTTATTCATTAAGTGTGGAAGAGTCTCTTCAGAACATGGGCGTAAATCCATCGGAGGGTCTGAGTGGTCCGGAAGTAGAAAAGAGGTTGCAGGAATATGGCAAGAACAAACTTCAGGAACAGAAACGGAAATCCATTTTTCGCATATTCTTTGAACAGCTGAATGATGCGCTGATCTATGTTCTTTTTGCCGCTGTAGGGATTACCTTTTTTATGGGTGAATATACCGATGGTATCATCATTTTGATCGTCATATTGATCAATGCCTTTCTGGGACTCTTTCAGGAAGTGCGGGCAAACAATGCCATTGATGCTTTGAGAAACCTTTCCCATCCAAAAGCTATTGTGAGAAGAGAAGGAAAGGTTTTGGAGATTGATTCTGAGCTATTGGTTCCTGGTGATATTGTGATGCTGGAGGCAGGCCGATATATACCTGCTGATTTACGCTTGATTGAATCCGCGAATCTTCAGATTGATGAATCTGCCCTTACGGGAGAATCTGTTGCTGCTGAAAAAGATGCAGGGGCAAAATTTGATGAAGAATACATCCCATTAGGAGATCGGATCAACTTGGCTTATATGTCAACTTTGGTGACCTATGGGCGAGGAGTTGGTTTGGTAATCGGAACTTCCAATCAGACCGAGGTTGGAAAAATTGCTGGTTTTCTGGATACTGGGGAAACGGAGGAGACACCATTGGAGATCCGTCTGGACCATTTAGGCAAAACTCTGGGTAAAGTGGCCATTGGTATCTGTGTGGTCATATTTATAATATCTTATTTCCAGGGCAGAGACTTGACGGAGATGTTCCTGACTTCGGTTTCCTTAGCGGTTGCTTCCATTCCGGAGGGTCTAGCTGCCATTGTTGCGATCGTGCTGTCCATCGGGGTTACTAAAATGGCCAAGCAAAATGCCATTATCAAGAAACTTCCGGCAGTAGAGACCCTAGGGTCGGTAACCATCGTCTGTTCTGATAAGACTGGGACATTGACCCAAAATAAGATGACGGTTCAGGAAGCTTTTACCTTTAGTGATGATTTGATCTCCGTGGATGATGAAGGTGAGAATACTTTTGAAGAAAACCTATTGGCTGAAGCCATGGTACTAGCATCCGATGCAACGCTTGAAGAAGATAAACAGACTGGTGATCCAACGGAAGTTGCTTTACTGGCTTTGGCTGATCAATGGGAAATGGACAGGAAGGAACTTCAGAGCAATCAACCACGGGTGGATGAGTTAGCCTTTGATTCGGATCGGAAAATGATGTCGACCCTGCATAACCATGATTCTAAATATATTTTGTATACCAAAGGTGCTGTGGATAGCCTTCTTCCTCACTGTCAATATATTATTCAAAATGAAGAATTACATCCCATAACGGAAGAACATAAAAAGCAGATCACTGATGCCGTGGAGGCGATGTCTACTAAAGCATTGCGGACATTAGCAGTAGCTTTTAAGGAGAGTGATTCCAAAATAGAGAAGGAGGAGTTTGAAAAGGACCTGGTCTTTATTGGGCTGGTCGGAATGATTGACCCTCCAAGGAAGGAAGTGAAGGACTCCATAGAAAAGGCGAAAGAAGCTGGGGTGACAACCATTATGATTACCGGTGACCATGGCAATACAGCATTTGCCATTGCGAAGGAATTAGGGATTGCCGAAAATTTTGATCAGGTTACAACAGGGAAAGAGATCAACTCTATTTCCTACGAAGAACTGGAATCACATATTGCTGATTACCGGGTATTTGCTAGGGTTTCTCCTGAACATAAGGTCAATATCGTCAAAGCATTCAAATCGAAAGGAAACATTGTTTCCATGACCGGAGATGGGGTAAATGATGCGCCTTCCTTGAATGCTGCCGATATCGGGGTTGCCATGGGGATTACAGGGACAGATGTTGCCAAGAACGCATCGGATATGATCCTTGCGGATGATAACTTCTCGACAATCATTGGGGCGATAGAGCAAGGCAGAAATATCTATAATAATATCAAGAAATCGGTCGTGTTTTTATTGGCAAGTAATTTGGGCGAGGTGATTACCATGTTGGTGACCATCGTGGCGGGCTTGCCTGTTCCGTTATTGGCGACACAATTGTTATGGATCAATCTAATCACCGATACCTTGCCAGCAGTTGCCTTAGGGATGGATCCGGGTGATCCGAATGTGATGAAGGAGAAGCCCAGGGAATTAAATGAAAACTTTTTTTCACATGGCGGTACGCAAAGGGTTATCGTAGCGGGAATTTTGATCGGCCTATTGACGGCAGCAGCGTTTTTGATCGGTTATTTTGAACATGGCTACAACCCATTTAAGGATCAAATTCCTGAAGATATACATTCCTATGCACGGACTATGGCTTTCTTGACCATTATTGCCTGTCAATTGTTTTATTCCTTGTCATTTAGGAGCGAGAGCAAATCCATCTTTAAGGTTGGAATATTCTCAAATAAGTATTTAGTGTTTGCAATTATCCTAGGATTTGCCTTGCAGTTATTGGTGCTGTTTGTTCCAGTGTTGAGGGAGTCCTTTAAATTGCAAATTATTGGGCTTAATGATTGGCTAAAAGTTTTAGGATTTGGTTTGGTGCCACTCTTTGTCAATGAATTATTTAAGCTGATTAGAAATAAAGCCAATTAGAATTCTATTTGGCTTTCAATCTCTGTTGCTGTCTCTTGATTTTTCGGAATTCCCAAGGGGCAGTAACTGTCTTAAGGGACCAAATATTCATTTTATTAAGCTTTGCTTTAGCTTCAGCAAGTGCATATTCTTCTGATTGGTCAAATTGTGTGAAATGCCAAGCAAGACCAACCTTTAATAGGCTTAAATTTACCTCCAGACCATCAACATATATTTTGCCAATGGCACGTTTGTAATGGTCGTAATCCAGGATGGCTACTTCTACCTGTTTTTGGAAGCAGAGCTGACCTGCATAATCTTTAGCCACCTGATAATAATCCTGACCTTTCTCTGGGCTATCAATTCCATGGAGCCTAATCCTGTGCTGCTGGTTTAGACTGTCCAAAACTGTCATCGTATCCCCATCTGAGATTTTTACCACTTTGCCCTTTAGCAATTCCTGACTGAAGGAAGATTGGGAAATCATTAAAAGCAGGAAGGATATGCTCAGTAGATGTTTGAATGTCATGCTGCAAAAATAGCAATCAATTCCACCTTACAAACCGCATAGCAGGAATATTACCATCTGTATAGTTTAATGCATTTGTAGTTAGAAGGATAGTTTTTTTATATGCCTGAATAAGCAACAGGGCTGAGTTGTTAAATTATGTTAAGATTGGCAAGGGTTGACGCGATTTGCTTTTGAGTTGCGTTATATCATCAACAAAGTAAAAAAGTAAAAAAAAGAAATTTCATAATTTAGGTTAATAATTGGTTTGATAAAATCCTGAGGCTCCCCGCCTTGGGATTTTTCTATTATTTTGACAATTTAGCTCCATATGTTGTAAATACTAATTAGTAAATACTAATTTAGACCATGCTAAAGAAGATTTTGCTTATTGATGATGAGGATAAACTACGCCAATTACTCGCTAGGATTATCCAATTGGAGTGGGATGATCTGGAAGTTTTTCAGGCGGCCAATCTCAAGGCTGGTTATCAGATCCTAAAAACCAAAGAAATCGATGTGGTTTTGTGTGATGTGAAGCTTCCAGATGGGAATGGGGTAGAAGCAGTTCTGGAAATCAAGAAGCTACAACCCTTGGCCGAAGTTTTATTGATGACAGCATTTGGGCAAATTGCCGATGGTGTACAAGCCATTAAAAACGGTGCTTTTGATTATATGACCAAAGGAGATGATAACAATAAAGTCATTCCATTGATCAATAAGGCTTTTCAAAAGGTAGAAATGGCGAAACGCTTGATGCAACTGGAGGAGAAAGTTGGTAAGAAATATTCCTTTGATCAGGTCGTAGGGAAATCTAAAGAATTGCAAAATGCGATATCCCTTGGCAAGAAGGTTGCCCAGACTGATGCCACAGTTTTATTGTTAGGTGAAACGGGCACGGGGAAGGAAGTGTTTGCACAAGCAATCCACTATGATAGCAAGCGGAATTCGAAATCCTTTGTTGCCTTAAATTGTTCTGCAGTGAGCAAGGACCTTTTAGAATCGGAATTGTTTGGCCATGTGGCCGGAGCATTTACCGGTGCACTGAAAGATAAAAAAGGATTGTTTGAGGAAGCCAATCAAGGAACCTTATTCTTGGATGAAATAGGTGAAATGCCCATTGAACTGCAAGCAAAACTATTGCGGGTACTGGAAACGGGAGAATTCCTGAAAGTAGGGGAAAGTAGACCAACGAAAGTCAATGTTCGCGTTATTGCCGCAACCAATAGAAACTTGGAACAGGAAGCTGAGGAAGGAATGTTTCGATCTGATCTCTATTATAGGCTTTCGGTATTCACGATAACCCTACCTTCTCTAAAGAATCGTACATCTGATATTCCGTTGTTAGTGAAACATTTTGTGGCTCTCCAAGCTGCAAAATTGAATATGCCTGTTCCAAAAATAGATGATTCCTATATTGATTTACTGCAAAAGCATACCTGGAAAGGTAATGTCCGGGAGCTTAAAAACAGTATCGAAAGAAGTTTGATTCTCATTGAAGGTGATACGCTGGATGCG
Organism: Sphingobacterium sp. LZ11T8; assembly: GCF_024261425.1. Taxonomy (NCBI): domain Bacteria; kingdom Pseudomonadati; phylum Bacteroidota; class Sphingobacteriia; order Sphingobacteriales; family Sphingobacteriaceae; genus Sphingobacterium; species Sphingobacterium sp. LZ11T8. The sequence goes on from NZ_JANBZY010000010.1 coordinate 177,385, forward strand.
AACGCTTTGCCCTATGAGTTTTGTATGCAAGAAGGTACTTCCAATAGCTTATCAGCTATGGCACTCGCCGAAATGGAACGTAAGCATATCCAAAAGGTTTTGGCCTTTACGAAAGGAAACAAGACCGAAGCTGCACGTTTGTTGGAAATCGGAGTAGCTACCTTGTATAGAAAAATTGAGGAGTACAAGATCTAGTATTTAGTAGTTAGTATTTAGTATTTAGACAGGTGTATCATCTCTAGAAAGGGATGACTGAAATTCTATTCATATGTTTTTGTAGTATAATCTTGGTTTATCCTCAAATCTTATGCATCCTGGTTCATTCCATGATCTTGGTTTATCCTCGAATCCCATTCATCCTGGTTCTCAAAATGATAACAACCCTATCAAAATGATAGGGTTTTTTATTGCCTATATTTTCCTGTTTTAATTTATCCTGTTGATAAGTAGTTAGTTAGGGGTTTGTTTCATTCGCTGGAATAGAGATTGGCATCTAGGGTCAAATATGATTTTTTTTATTATGGAAAAGATTACATCCCAAGAGATGGCAAATTATGTAGGAAGGCATATCCGGAAATTATCACCACGGCTGAAGAGTCTAAAATCTGAAGGTAATGTGGCTGCGGTTATGCAGGTGATCGTGAGTTATATGCGCGAATTATGTCAAAGGAAAAATTTCCGATATGTGCAGCGGATATTAGCCTGCGTAGGTATCCTATATCAGAAAGGTGATCAGCAGATCAGGCAACATGTGGAGTATCTGTTTATGCACTGCTTAACGAGAATGGACCATTTGTGCAGTTCCAAGCAATGGAGCAAGATTATCTCAGAGCTCCCTCAAGGTCTTAAGGAAGTTTACATCATTCAACACATCAAGTAACATGATATTAACCGTAGCATTATTGATTTTGGGCATTGTCTGCTTTGCTCTATTCTTCAAATCAGTTGATTTTTTCGACAAAATCTAAGGACATGGAAAGTAAAATTATTTCAACCGTAAAAGCTTGGCTACCTCACTGTGTGAAGGGAGGGAAGCTGGAGTCAGAATATGAGGTTCTTCAACGTGTTGCTGAATATTGTTTGGCAAATTTTGAAGGCTCTTCAGATGAACAGCAAATGACCCGTGAAGCATTGCATGTCATAGGGATTTTGTATGGCGGGGGATCTTTGCATGTGAAGAATGCCATTGAGAATGAGTTTCTGGAACGAATGGCTTCCATGGAATCTCCGGCAAGCTTAAGGAAACATCTTACCTTTTTCCCAAAGGAAATGAGGTCAGTTTATGTAAAAACTATTATAGAAAATTAGAGATATGATCGCATTATTAATCGTCGCCATCATGGTTTTTTTGTACACCATGTATGTATTGTTGAATCCTGAAAAATTTTAAGGAAAAGAAAAAATGAATCTAATTAACACAGAAATATGGGGCGTTGTCTTAATGTTTATAGCAACTATCATCCTTGCTATACCCCTTGGTAAATATATCGCCAATGTTTTTTCCGATAAACCTAGTTTCTTGGATAAAGTTTTTGGTCCGGTCGAAAAAGGGATTATGCGACTTTCAGGTGTTGACTTTAAGAAGGAAATGACCTGGAAGGAACATTTAGTCGCTCTATTGACCATCAACTTAGTCTGGTTTGTTGTAGGGATGTTGGTCTTGATGTTTCAAGCTTATCTCCCTTTAAATCCTGATGGTAATCCGAATATGTCGTCAGACTTAGCATTTAATACCGTCATTTCCTTTTTGGTAAACTGTAATCTTCAGCATTATTCAGGGGAAACGGGTTTAAGCTATTTATCCCAAACTGGATTGATGTTCCTTCAGTTCGTGAGTGCAGGTATTGGGATTTCGGCTGCAATTGTACTGTTCAAGGCCTTTAAGGATAAGGGCAGTAAGCTGCTTGGTAATTTCTACGATATTTTCTTGAAATCATGTACTCGAATCCTATTGCCGATTTCATTTGTGGTAGCCTTGATCCTTGTTTTCCAAGGAACACCAATGACCTATGAAGGCAAGGAGAGCATGGTAAACCTTCAGGGTGATACCGTGGAAGTGTCAAGAGGACCAGTGGCTGCATTTGTTGCCATAAAACATGTGGGTACGAATGGGGGAGGTTTTTTCGGTGCGAATTCAAATCATCCCCTTGAGAACCCTAGCTATATTTCAAACATTGTCGAAATGATAGGGCAATTTGTGATTCCAGTGGCCATGGTATTTGCACTTGGCTTCTTCATAAATCGGAAAAAGCTTTCATGGATGATATTTGGAGTGATGACCATAGGTTTCTTATGCCTGGCTATTCCAAACGTCTTGATGGAAGCACAGGGAAGTCCTGCCATCGAACGATTGGGTGTGACGCAGGATTTGGGGGCCATGGAAGGAAAGGAAATCCGGTTTGGTGCGGCGGCATCAGGTTTCTGGTCGATTGTAACTACGGTAATTTCTACCGGTTCGATAAACTCCATGCATGACAGCAGTATGCCGCTTTCGGGAATGAATGAAATGTTGGCCATGATGATCAATGCCTTTTATGGCGGAAATGGCGTAGGGATCCTCAATTTCTTTGTATTCATTATCCTAGGGGTATTTATTTCTGGATTGATGGTAGGACGTACGCCAGAGTTCTTGGGTAAAAAGGTAGAGGCAAGGGAGATGAAAATTGCCATGATTGTAGCCTTGATCCATCCATTCCTGATTTTGATTGGGACCGCAATTGCTGCTGCCTATCCTAGTATTGGAGCAAGTACGACCAATGATCCTGGATTCCATGGTTTTTCTGAAATGCTCTATGAATTCACATCCGCTTCAGCGAACAACGGTAGTGGTTTTGAGGGATTAGGTGATAATACTTTATGGTGGAATATCAGTACCGGTATAGTGCTCTTGTTTGGTAGGTTCATTCCAATCGTTGGTCCAATTGCCATAGCAGGAATATTATCTGAAAAAAGATATATCCCAGAAGGTGCCGGAACCCTTAAAACCGATACAGCAAGTTTTGGATTTATGGTATTTGCCGTGATCGTGATTGTTGCTGCATTGGCGTTTTTCCCTGCTTTGACCCTAGGGCCAATTGCAGAGTATTTTTCTATTAAATAATTAATTGAGATTCAAAATGAAATCAAATAATCCATTCTTTGATACCGAGTTATTAAAAGTTGCTTTTAAACAGGCATTTATTAAGCTCAATCCTAAAGAAATGCTTCGTAACCCAGTCATGTTTACTGTTGAGGTGTGTACTGTGGTGATGTTAGTGGTATGTATTGCCATATTATTGGGAGATCAGTCGCAAGGTTCCTTCGGATATAACTTTATTGTCTTCCTTATCTTATTGATCACTTTATTGTTTGCGAATTTCGCTGAGTCCTTGGCAGAGGCTAGGGGAAAAGCTCAAGCTGATAGTTTGAGGAAAACGAGGGAGGAAACGCCAGCTAAATTGAAAGATGGCAGGATCATTCCATCTTCGCAATTGCAAAAAGGAGATGTGTTTGTCTGTACGGCGGGCGATATTATCGCCAGCGATGGGGAGATCATTGAAGGCCTTGCGACCATTGATGAGAGTGCTATTACAGGGGAATCAGCACCTGTCATTAGAGAGGCTGGGGGTGACCGTAGTTCCGTGACAGGTGGGACAAAAGTGTTATCTGATGAAATCGTTGTATTGGTTACCGCTACTGCGGGGGAGTCTTTTCTGGATAAGATGATTGCCTTAGTTGAAGGTGCCAAAAGACAGAAGACACCAAATGAGATTGCCTTAACCATTTTACTTGCTGGTTTTACCCTGGTTTTTATCCTGGTCTGTGTGACCCTGAAACCCTTTGCAGATTATTCTAATGTGCCTATTAGCATTGCAGCCTTCATATCGCTATTTGTCTGCCTTATTCCAACTACGATTGGCGGCTTGCTATCTGCAATCGGTATTGCTGGGATGGACCGTGCCCTAAGGGCGAACGTATTGACGAAGTCTGGTAGAGCCGTTGAAACAGCTGGCGACGTGGATGTATTGCTATTGGATAAGACCGGAACCATTACCATTGGTAATAGAAAGGCTACGAAGTTTCATCCTGCAATAGGTGTTGATTCGGCGGAATTAATCCGTGCAGCGACATTGAGTTCCATGAGCGATGAGACTCCTGAGGGGAAGTCTATAGTCGAATTAGCAGGTCTAGATTTGGCGCCCTTTAGATTGCAGGAATCCAAATTTATCAAATTCACTGCAGAGACAAGGTGTTCAGGGCTGGATATCGCCAATCAGCGGATCCGAAAAGGTGCCACTGATGCCATTAAAAAACTGGTTGAATCTGCAGGCAATAATTTTCCGGAGGATGTCATAAAAACGGTGGAAAGCATTTCCGGGAATGGTGGGACGCCATTGGTTGTCTCTGAAAATGAAAAAGCCTTGGGGGTCGTTGAATTACAGGATATCATCAAACCAGGTATTTCAGAACGTTTTGAGCGTTTGAGGAAGATGGGAATCAAAACGGTTATGGTGACTGGTGATAACCCTTTGACCGCAGAATATATCGCTAAAAAGGCTGGGGTAGATGATTTTATTGCTGAAGCGAAGCCTGAAGATAAGATGAACTACATCCGTAGGGAGCAAGGTGAAGGTAAGTTGGTGGCCATGATGGGGGATGGAACCAATGATGCGCCAGCATTAGCGCAAGCCGATGTGGGTGTTGCGATGAACAGCGGTACTCAAGCGGCCAAGGAAGCTGGTAATATGGTGGATCTGGACAATGACCCAACCAAACTAATTGAGGTCGTAGAAATCGGTAAACAGCTATTGATGACCAGAGGAACATTGACCACTTTCAGTATAGCTAATGATGTTGCTAAGTACTTTGCCATCATTCCAGCTCTGTTTGTTGCCATGATCCCTGCATTGGCTCCACTAAATATCATGAAGTTGAGCAGCCCTGAATCAGCAATCCTTTCAGCTATTATTTTCAATGCTATCCTGATTCCTATGTTGATTCCTTTGGCCTTGAAAGGTGTGGCCTATAAACCTATCGGTGCATCCGCTTTATTGCGTAGAAATATTTTGATCTACGGTTTTGGAGGATTGATTGTGCCATTCATTGGTATCAAATTGATCGATCTATTATTAACAGTATTTATTTAAACAGAAATGAAAACACATATTTTACCGGCAATTAAGATGAGTATCTTAACTTTTATTTTACTTGCTATACTATATCCATTTGTTGTGTGGGCAATCGCTCAATTGAGTCCTAATCAAGGAAAAGGCTTTCTTGTAGAAGGAAATGGAAAATCATATTATAAAAATATCGGACAGCAGTTTACAGAAGATCAATACTTCTGGTCTAGACCATCAGCTGTAGATTATAATGCTGCAGGATCTGGTGGCAGTAACAAAGCAGGTTCTAACCCAGAATATATACAGGAAGTGGAGGGCAGGATCGAACATTTTTTGGCACATAACCCGGATATGAACAAAAAACAGATTCCAACCGAAATCGTTACAGCAAGCGGAAGCGGTCTTGACCCCCATCTTTCTGTTAATGCTTTGGAAATTCAGGTTCCTCGGATTGCTAAGTTAAGAGGTTTGGAAGAACCTGCATTAATGGAACTGATCCAGGAAAAGACTGAGAAGCCATTATGGGGTATGTTTGGTCCCGAGAAAGTGAATGTATTGGCGCTAAACTTAGCATTAGACGAAATGGCCAATAAGAAAGGAGTTCAAGATGCTCAATAAATTTCTTTGCTCTGCTGCTGGCTTTTTAAGTATTAGTCTTGTTGAGGCACAGGAAATCTCCGATTCATTGAAATCGAACCTGACAATCTCCGGTTATATCGAATCGTATTATACCTATGATATCAATAAACCTGAGGACCACAAAAGGCCGTCATTTATTTATAGCCATAACCGTAGCAATGAGTTTTCTGTTAATCTGGCGATGCTCAAAGCAGCGTATAATGGGGAAAGGGTTAGAAGTAACTTGGCTATTGCTGTTGGGAGTTATGTGAATGCTAATTATGCTGGAGAAGAGGGGGTTTGGAAAAATGTGTATGAGGCCAATGTAGGTTTTAAACTTTTAGAGAACCATGAACTCTGGATCGATGCAGGTGTTTTGCCTTCTCATATAGGAGGGGAAAGTGCGATAGGTCTGGATAATATTAGCTTGAGCAGGAGCCTAGCAGCGGAGAATTCTCCTTATTTTGAAACAGGAGCAAGACTTTCCTATACCACGAAGGATTCCAAACTATATTTAGCTGCCGTTGCATTAAATGGCTGGCAAAGAATACAGTTGCCAAATACAAGTAAAAATATGTCCTTCGGGCATCAGATCCAGTATAAGCCAGTTGAATCTGTTGTTTTGAACAGTAGCTCGTATATAGGTGATGAAGGCTCAGACAGCTTAAGGTTTTTTCATGATTTATATGTTCAAGTTGCGGTAAACGAAAAGATGAATATCTTAGCAAACTGGGATTACGGGATGCAGAAGCAACCGCTCCTTTCAAAAAATTACCATTGGTGGAATGCAGGAATCCAAGCAAATTATGCCATTGGTCCTAAAGTTAAAATGAATGCACGATTGGAGTATTTTAATGATAAGGATGGGGTAGTGTTCGGAAGGTATGGAGAGGTAGGGACAAACATTCTTGGCTATTCTGCAGGATTTGATGTAGACTTGTATAAAGGATTGATCTGGAGAACCGAAGTCAGGAATTTGAATTCCTCTGAAAAAGTGTTTGTGAACAACCAATCTGAATTAAAAAGCAATAGTACTACAATCAGCACTGCCTTAGGTTGGCGATTCTAATCAGTTATTTAAAATGGAAGAACAACGTAAATCGGCCGAACACTTTCTGGAACTGATCAAACAGTCCAGAAGAGGAAAATTTAAGATCTATTTAGGGATGTGTGCTGGTGTTGGGAAAACCTACAGGATGCTGCAGGAATCGCATAACCTATTAAGGAATGGTATTGATGTGCAGATAGGTTATATTGAAACCCATAATAGAGAGGAGACTGTTGCACAATTGGCCGGTTTGCCGTTGCTTCCAAGAAAGAAAATATACTATAAAGGCAATGAGTTAGAAGATCTAGACGTCGATCTGGTTTTGCAGAAACATCCTGAGGTTGTGGTGGTGGATGAACTTGCCCATACGAATGTTCCGGGAAGCAAAAACGAAAAACGTTGGCAGGATGTAATGGAACTGCTGGATGCTGGCATAAATGTAATATCAGCCGTCAATATCCAACATCTGGAAGGTCTACAGGCAGATGTTGGTGATTTGTTATCTGTTCCAGTCTATGAGCGCATTCCAGATCGGGTAATTCAGTCAGCAGATGAAATAGTCTTTGTTGATATCTCAGTTGAGGACCTAATCGGTCGATTAAGGGAAGGTAAGATCTATACAAAGGAAAAGATTGAGACTGCGCTAAAGAATTTCTTTCAATCCGAGCAATTGCTTTTGTTGAGGGAGCTGGCTTTAAAAGAAGTTGCTGCCCATGCGATCAAAAAACATGAACGCGAAAAAAAACCAGATTCAAAGCGCAAGGCAGAAAGGTTTATGGTATGCATTGGAACAGATGAAAAAAAAGCCAAGAACCTGATTCGGAGAACAGCAAGGCTTGCGAGTTACTATCAAGCCGATTGGTTTGTCCTTTATATACAGACCCCAAAAGAGAGTACCGATAAAATAGCGCTCGATAAGCAACGTTATCTCATTAATAATTTTAAATTGGCGACCGAATTGGGTGGACAGGTTATCCAGGTCCAAGGGAAGGATGTACCGGAGAGCATCGTCGATCAAGTTCTTCGTATGGAGATCACGACTCTCTGTGTTGGTTGGCCATATTGGCCATTCCTCAGGATCCTTTGGTCCATGGGGATATTTAGAAGACTATTAAAGAAATTGGAAAAGATTCAAGTTGACATCATTATTCTATCATGAAAATTAAAGCTAAACTCTATTTAGGTATCGGATTGTTATTTCTAATGATCCTGATCCTTGCTGCGGTAAGCACCTTATTTGTCAGCTCCTTGAAGAAAGATACGGAGAACGTGCTTTCAGCAAACTACAATTCTGTGGAGTATGCCCGCAATATGCTAAAGGCTTCAGATGAAATGCATTTGAATAAAGAAGCCATAGCTCAATTGGAAAGCAATTTTGCTAGGCAGAAACAAAATGTAACTGAACAGGGTGAAAAGGACATCACCGAGAGGCTTTCCACGCAGTTGGCCCGCTTAAAGGAAAACCCAGACGATCCCATTGTAGGTCAGGAATTCCGTGCTGATTTGGTGAAACTGATGACCGTGAATATGGATGCCATTGTCATGAAAAGTGATCATGCCAAGGAAATGGCAAGCAATGCTTTCGTCCTGATTTCCGTTATTGGCGCACTCTGCTTCCTGATTGGTTTTGTATTATTTATCAATCTTCCAAGCAATATTGCCAATCCTATCAAAAAACTGACGGAAAGCATCTCTGAGATCGCCCGTCAAAACTATAAACAACGCTTATATTTCGAAGGAGATTCCGAATTCGTTGAACTGGCGAGCTCATTCAATAGTATGGCTGAACGACTTCAAGAGTACTCGAACAGTAAATTAGATCAGATCCTCGAAGAGAAGAAAAGGGTAGAAACCCTTGTCAATAGCATGCATGATCCTGTAATTGGTCTGGATGAGGACCGAAAGATCATCTTCATCAATGATGAATGCCTACAGGTTTCAGGACTAAAGCGCACAGACCTATTACATAGCAATATTGATGAATTGGTAAATCACAATGATTTGGTCCGTAATCTGATCGATGTAAATAATAGAGAGTCAACGCTAAAGATCTTTGCCGATAATAAGGAAAGTTATTTTGAAAAGGAGGTCATTCCTATGGAAATTACGCCTACAGGGGAATTGAAAAGCCAGAAGATAGGGGAGTTGATCGTACTGAAGAATATCACTGCCTTTAAGGAGATGGATGTGGCAAAGACCAATTTCATCGCAACGGTTTCGCATGAGTTACGGACTCCAATTGCATCCATACAGTTGAGCTCTGAGTTGCTTAAACATCCAAGAACAGGTTCATTGACCGATGAACAGAAAAAGCTATTAGAAGGAATTGAAGAGGATAGCCTTAGGCTATTACGGATAACAAGCGAATTATTGAATGTATCGCAGGTTGAAACAGGGAACATTAAGCTGTATTCCCAAATTTCGGACCCATTGCCAATTATTCAGTATGCATTAAATGCGACCAGGATGCAAGCCGAACAGAAGCATATTGAAATCAGCACTGAAATAGAAGAGGATATATCCAAGATATATGTGGATGAGGAAAAAACGGCTTGGGTGCTAACCAACTTTATCACCAATGCAATCAGGTATTCACCGGTGAACAGTAAGATTGTAGTATCCCTCAAAAAGGAAAATAAGCATTTATTGTTTTCCGTCAAAGACCATGGTAAAGGTATTGATGCGGCCTATCGTTCAAAGGTATTCGACCGATATTTCCAAATACCAGGCAGCGTACGTACAGGAACTGGACTGGGATTGTCGATTTCCAAAGACTTTATTGAAAATCAAGGCGGTAAAATTGGTGTCGAAAGTGAATTGGGAGTCGGAAGTACCTTTTATTTCAGGCTTCCAATGATAAACCCTTAATCAATCAAGTAAGTTTCAAAATGCGTAACATACTCTTCGAATTCTAGCAGGTATTTCTTGTCTTCCTTGTAATACCTTGCTTTTTCGAAGGTTTCTCCAGCAAATTCCTGGATGCTATTGACCGAATCCCATTCGGTAATGGTCATAAAATGGCAAATATCATGGTCAATCCTCCTCAAGACTTTGGTGGAAAGATTCCCCTTTATGCTTCTATAGTCCTTGATCCCTGTATCAAAAAGGTAATTTAAATATGCGTCCGCATCCTCCTTTTTGGTAATCCCATGCCAAATCCTAGTGATGATCTTCATGACTTCCTCCTTTCGTTGGTTTATTGACCTAATTTACTTAATTCCGTTCTCAAAATTGTTAGAACCTTCCTAAATACTTACCCAAAATAGGGCCAAATTGTTTGTTATGGCCTTTTTAGTTACAGAAATGGTGTCTTTTTTCATGAAAATATCGTTTAAACAAATGTAATTCTTGTCGTGCAATTAAAAATTAGCACTGCAACTATTTTCCCTTCCGAAATTTAATTCATAAACCTTTTGCCAGCTTAATATATTTTATTTGAGGTTAATGGGGTGTATAATTACTAAAACTTTTTGTTGTTGAAATCATTTTAAACCTTACTCAAGACGCTAATATTACTAAAATTAAACCTATTATTTATTTTCGGTTTATTGTAACAATTTGGTTGTAAGGTTATTACTACATAACCGAATTAATTAAATCTAATGATTGAATACCCTATAATGTTGCCATATTTTTGTGCCAATAAATAATGATAATTTATTATTATTTAAAGAATGAATCAATAATTAATTAACTGGCTTGGGAGAAGTCAAATGATGACAGAAGGGTTTAGAAGATGCTGTTAAAAAATCTTGGGGAACAGTATATCTATTTTATCAATAAATCAAAGATCCTTCAAAAGCAACCATGAGAATGGTTGGAAACAAAAAAATAACTATGAAAAAGAAAGTATTGGGTGCTTATGTATCACCAAAAATTGTGCTTTTAAAAATTGAACTCGAGCAAGGAATCCTTGCATCATCCGCAACTTTTACACCGGGCAACGGAACCAACGGGAATTACACTCCAGAAATTGATAACTGGATGGATTCTAAGGAAACCCATGAAATTGATTTATAGAATTAAGGGCAAAAAAATAAAATGAAATTATATCAAAAAATGTCAAATACAAGTCTTATTAGATTCTGTGTTTTAGGAGTTATCTCCTTAGGATTAATGACAAGTTGTGATAAGAATGCAGGTGCAGGAGACGGTGCCGATTCTGGAGCTGCAGCATCCCTAAGCATTCAGGTAGAGGGGATTGAAAACGAAATCGATACAAAAGCTAGTAAAGCTTCCAATTCAAGGAGTTCATCCCAATTGCCTACAGGTGTATTGGAAGAAAAAGATGTGACCTACAAAGAATTTGATGCTATTGTAAGACTGCAAGAAGATCAGGTCGCTGGAGACCGAACCGTTTCTAACAATCAGGTTGCAAAAGGAACAGCAGGAAAGTCAGCGACAAAAGCCCTTGCTATGGACCCAGGAATTAAATACAGATTACTGCTTTATAAAGACGGTAAATTTGTTACTTCCTTACATGCTCAGTCGGGTGTAGCTTCACATGTGGAAGTCGTGAAAGGTGAAGAGTATACTTGGTATGCATATTCGTATAATACGACTGATAACATTCCAGATGTGTCCAATCCAGCTGCTCCAGTAATTGAATCGGCAGTGGATAAACCGTTGCTTTATGCAAGCGGAACCGTAACGGTTACAGGTGCTGGAAATGTTGATAAGCCATTGCTAGTTAGGTTTGCGCACAGAACCTCAAAAATCGGCGCTGAACTGAGTGCTAGAGGGATGTTTGCTGGCTTGGAAAGCATTACGGCGAATTTTGCAGGAACAGATTATATCCAAAAAGGTACTTTAAATGTTCTTACCGGACAGTATGAAAGTATGACGGCAGTTGATGTTGGTAATCTTGTTTTTACCAATTTTAGTGTAAAAACAAAGGATACGATTAAAGTTGCTTCTTATTATACTGCTGCACAAACTCCAATCCCTGCAATGACTGTCAATGTACAAACCTTTACGATAAAATTAGATAAGGTCTTTAATGGCGTAGGGACACGTACATTCTCGACTCCATTCCAATTTTCAATGGACTTGCCAGACATGACATGGGGACATCGATTGACCAGTGCGATGGACTTGATTGAATCGGCCGTAACTGTAAATGGTATTCGTTGGTCAAGAGCTAACCTGTACTTTAGTGAGGCAGATAGAGCCTATCGTTTCAGACATCAGATCGAGCCTATATATGGCAGGGTTTCAGAGGAATATTGGAATTTTAAAGCTCCATTTCCGGGTGGTACCATTGGTGCCCAGGACCCTTGTACTCGAGTTTATCCTTTAGGAAAATGGAAAATGCCTAACAGGGCTGAGACTGACAAGCTGATTTCGCAAACTGGTTCTATTCGTCAATTGACTGATGATTATGTTGAATACGTAGCTACTGGAACAGCGGCTCCTTATCCTAGCAACAAAATGAGGGTTAATAAAATTGGCTATTTCCATGTTATTGCCGGAATATTTGGTGTAAATGAGGACGGTACTAATGGATATTTTTGGACCAGTGAAACAGGCTTCTTAGGTGGTGCCTTCACGGGAGTTTTTACCTATCGTGTTAGTGACGGAAGACAAAATGGGATTTTGGGAGGTGACTATGTCTGGGAACACTGGGCGGCATCCTCTTGGGGAGGGAACTTAAATACTCGATGTATCCGAAAATAATTTCATTCTATCCTAATTCATAATTTAGGGCTGTCGGCATGGACAGCCCTTTGCTGTTCTCCATTTAATATTCCTGATTCTCCCCAGTTTCCAAGTTAAAATTGACTGTAGATAAACATTTACAAAATCATTTAAAGTCAAACTCAATTTATTGTTAAATAAAAATGTTATGAGTAAATTCATGTCATAAAAAGACAAAATTGTTTCTTTCAGAACGTCTTCTTTGAATGTATTTTAAATATTTGATGAAAATATATAAAATCTTGATGTTTTAAAATTAATTAATAGTATAATTTTGAGATTCTGATAAATTTGCTCCTGTTAAAATAGCATGTATATTCGTAATGTTGTTCAGAGAGAAATTGAAAAAAATAGAATCACACTAACTATTAATTTTCAAAAATTATAGAAAAGTATTTAAGCTGGTTGTATAGTTTAAATGCATTACATTCAGAAGCGTCCGTAAAAAGAAGAAGCGATTTTTGTTTGCTAGTATATAAACTGATAGTAATAAAAAATCTTCTTTTTAATCATAAAACAACATTAATGAAAAAGTTAAGTAGTATTGTTTTTGCAACATTGTTTGCAGTTGTAGGTTTCGCGAAGGAACCAGTTAATGACACCCCTTGGAAAACACAATTCATAGCGAAGAAAGCTTTCCAAGAAAGTTCCGAATTGAATCATTGGTTTGTTGGTGCAAGTGTGGGCGGTCAAATATATTTTGGTGACCATGACAAACAACTTTCTGTCGGAAAAAGAATCACGCCTCAGTTTGAGGTGTATGGAGGGAAATGGATTAACGAAAAATTTGCAATTAGACTTGGGCTGAACGGTTTACATTACAAAGGTCTGACCCAAACTAAAATGTACACAACTGGTGAAGTTTTTCATTCTGGTCAATCATTGGAGTACCAAAAATTTAACTTCATTAATGTTCATGCAGATTTTATGTTCAATTGGACTAATGATGCATTGGGCTATGACCCAAATCGTTTGTACAATCTAATTCCTTACGTGGGTATCGGTTTCGGAGCCGTATTGTCTGATCCAGGATCACTGAAATTCAGTCCTAACCTTGGAGCGCTGCAAACTTTCCGATTAACTGATAAGTTAGATTTCACATTGGATATCAGGGGTAACCTGTATGGTGACGAATTCGATGGTGAAGTGGGAGGAAGGAATTTTGAAGGGGCCGTATCTACCTCGGTAGGTGTGAAGTATACCCTGAATAGGTAAGCTTAGATTCACTAACTATTAATAATTAGCCTTGATCTCGCCCGATTTCAAGGCTTCTCTTTTTTTATGCCTTCCAATCCCCAACAATCCTTCTTATTTTATCAAAAAAACTTACCTTGGCACAGTATTTCTAGTTAATGCCTTATAATAAATTGAATATGAAAATAAATAATATATTGACCTTAGGATTCCTTGCCGGATTTCTTTTATTGTCATCTTGTAACCAAAATACAAACTCGAAAAACAATGATGCCGAAGCCCTAGGTGAACCTACTGAAATTGCTGCCTATACCCCGCCAAAAGCTCCTGATAATATCCAAGGGGAGGAGGCAAAGATCACTTATGTATTCAACCATTTTTGGGACAACTTCAATTTTAGGGATACCAGCAAGCTTTTTGACCCTAATTATGGGGAACAAGCTGTCGCTGATTATATAGGACATTTTCCATTGGTGCAACCGGATACCCTGAAAGATGGAATAGAAAATCTGTTCAATGAAGCGAAGATCGAAAACTCAGTTTTTGAATTCTTTAAGTACCAATTTGACAACTATCTTGGCAATCCTAATTCCCCAATGCGAAATGATCAGTATTATGAAACTTTTTTAGACTATTTGATCGGGTCAGGTAAGCTATCTCCAGATGAAAAGATTAAATATGAAACATTATTGCCCCTGTTAAGGAAAAATAAGCCGGGCAGCACAGCCACTGATTTCAGTTTCCTTACAGCAGATGGCTCTATTTCTTCCCTAAATGAAATCAAAGCGCCATTTACCATGCTTATCTTTTATGAGCCTGGTTGTAGTACTTGTGAAGAGGCTATAGGTCAGATAAAATCTAACCCTGGCTTTAATGCTGTCCTTGAAAAAGGTGCCCTTAAGATTTTAGCGCTTTACCCTGATGGTAATAAGGAGATTTGGGAAAACTATCAAAAAAATATACCTAGCAACTGGATCAATGGCTTAGATGAAAATCAAACAGTCGTTACCAAAGGATTGTACATGATCAAAGCTACACCTACCATTTATTTAATGGATGAGAATAAAAAAGTCATATTGAAAGACACAAACTTGAATCAAGTCATCCAATTCTTCCAAAACATTTAGTGTTAAATAATATGTGTCTTTTAATGGTATGGTTAGATTGAACCAAGATGTTCGGGATTCGAGGATGGACCACGATCTGGGAATGAACCAAGATGTTCGGGATGAGGGGATCGGCTCCGCTCACCTATCGGATGGGCCAAGATCGTGTCCATCTTGTCGCTGGAAAGGTAGCCGATTTTGTAGGCCTTATGTTTGTATCTAGGACGTGCTAATACAAAGAGATAGCATAAGATTATTTGTTTATATTTTTATATAACCAAAATAACAACATAAATCCTAATCTTATGCTACGACAAAATACGGA